>JAIPUZ010000001.1 GCA_022833215.1 Mesorhizobium sp.
CACGTCAAGGCGACTATCGCTCCCTACAAATATCCGCGCTCGATCCGCTTCCTCGATGCCCTGCCCAAGACGCAGACCGGAAAGATCCAGCGCTTCAGGCTGAGAGTGGAACGCCAATGAGCGACAAGCCGTACGATCCGTCCGCCGAGGGCGCGCAGATGTCCTTTCGGGGGCGCATGTCCTATGGCGACTATCTGCGGCTGGACAAGGTGCTCGACGCGCAGGCGCCGCTTTCCGACGCCCATGACGAGATGCTGTTCATCATCCAGCACCAGACGTCCGAACTGTGGATGAAGCTGGCGCTGCACGAACTGAGCTCGGCCATCGCCTGCGTGCGGCGGGGCGAGGTGCGGCCCTGCTTCAAGATGCTGACGCGGGTGGCGCGCATCTTCGAGCAGCTCAACAGCGCCTGGGACGTGCTGCGCACCATGACGCCCAGCGAATACACCGAATTCCGCGATTCGCTCGGCCAGTCGTCCGGGTTCCAGTCATGGCAGTATCGGGCGATCGAGTTCCTTGCTGGCAACCGCAACCTCGCCATGCTGGGGCCGCACAACCATCGCCCCGATGTGGTGGCGAAGCTTGAGGAGATTCTTGGCCAGCCCTCGCTCTATGACGAGGCGATACTGCTGCTTGGGCGCAACGGCTTCGACATCGGCGCGGACGGCCAGCGCACCGGCTGGCGCGAAACGCGCACCGAAAGCGAGGCGGTTCTGGAGGCGTGGCGGGCGGTCTATCACGAGCCGAACCGCTACTGGGAGCTTTACGAGCTGGCCGAGAAGCTGGTCGATTTCGAGGACTATTTCCGCCGCTGGCGCTTCAACCACGTCACCACGGTGGAGCGGGTGATCGGCCTGAAGCGCGGCACGGGGGGAACCGGCGGCGTTTCCTACCTGAAACGTATGCTGGAGGTTGAACTGTTTCCGGAACTCTGGAAAGTTCGGACACGGCTGTAGAAAACGTCTGCGGACGGGGAACTCTGGGAGGAGAACAAGATGAGAAAAATTCTGACGGCGAGCCTGCTCGCGCTTTCGATGACGGCCGCCGGCGCAGCACTGGCCGATCCGGTCAAGATCGGCGTGATCACGACGCTTTCAGGCGGCGGCGCGGGGCTTGGCGTCGACACGCGCGATGCCCTCGTTCTGGCGTTCAGGAAGTCCGGCAACACGGATGTCGAACTGGTCATCGAGGACGATGCGCAGAAGCCGGAACTGGCCGTGCAGATCGCAGAGAAGATGATCCAGAGCGACAAGGTCGATCTGATGACCGGCATCATCTGGTCTAACCTCGCCATGGCGGTGGTGCCGAACACGGTGGCGCAGGACGTGATCTATCTCTCGCCCAACGCAGGCCCCTCGGCGCTGGCCGGCGCCAACTGCCACAAGAACTATTTCAACGTCGCCTATCAGAACGACAATTTCCACGAGGCGATGGGGCAGTACGCCAATCAGGACTACAAGAAGACCTTCATCCTCGCCCCCAACTATCCGGCCGGCAAGGATTCGCTGACCGGCTTCAAGCGCTACTACAAGGGTGAACTGGCCGGCGAGCTCTACACGCAGGTCGGCCAGACCGACTATGCGGCCGAAATCGCGCAGATTCGCGCTTCCGGCGCGGATTCGGTGTTCTTCTTCCTGCCGGGCGGCATGGGCATCGCCTTCATGAAGCAATATGCGCAGTCGGGCGTCGGACTGCCGGTTCTGGGCCCGAGCTTCTCCTTCTCTCAGGACGTGCTGCCGGCCGTGGGTGACGCCGCGCTTGGCGTGAAGAACTCGGCGAGCTGGTCGAAGGACCTCGACAACGAGGCCAGCAAGGAATTCGTCGAAGCCTTCCAGGCCGAGTATGGCCGCCTGCCGTCGATCTACGCCGCGCAGAGCTGGGATACGGCGAACCTCATCCTGTCGGCGCTCGCCAAGGCCGACGTCAAGGACAAGGATGCCTTCCGCGCGGCGCTGAAGGAAGCCGATTTCAAATCGGTGCGCGGCGAGTTCACCTTCAACACCAACCAGCACCCGATCCAGAACATCTATGTGCGCGAGGTGGTGAAGGAAGGCGACGTGCTGACCAACAAGATCATCGGCACCGCCTTCGAGAAGCACGGCGACGCCTATGTCGAGCAGTGCAAGATGTAGGATTGCTTCCGGGGCGGCTGGCGGCCAGTCGCCCCATGCCCTGCATATTGTGCTGACGACCCTTTCCTGAAACCACACCCGGAATCCGCCTTTTGTCCGCTGCCCTGCTGATCGAACAGCTTCTGAACGGCCTCCAGCTCGGGGTCATGCTGTTCCTGATCGCCGCCGGGCTGACGCTCATTTTCGGCGTCATGGGGCTGATCAACCTCGCCCATGGCTCGCTCTACATGATCGGGGCTTTCGCCTGCGCCGCCGTCGCTGCCGCCACCGGCTCGTTCTGGCTGGGGCTGGCGGCGAGCCTTGGAGCCGCGGCCGCCGCCGGGGCGCTGATGGAGGTCGCCATCATCCGCCGGCTCTATGAGCGCGACCACCTCGACCAGGTGCTGGCGACCTTCGCGCTGATCCTCATCCTGTCGGAAGGCACGCGCTGGCTGTTCGGCTCCTTCCCGCTCTATCTCGACATTCCGCCGCTGTTGCAGGGCGCGGTGCCGCTGCCGGGCGGCGGGCAATACCAGCTCTACCGGCTGGCGATCATCGGCGTCGGCATCGTCGTGGCGGTTGGCCTCTACCTCCTGATCTCGCGCACAAGGCTCGGCATGCGCATCCGTGCGGGCGAAAGCGACCGCGAGATGATCGCCGCACTCGGCGTCGATATCCGCACGCTCTACACGGTGGTGTTTGCGCTGGGGGCGGCCCTTGCCGGCCTTGCCGGCGCGCTGGTCGGTGCGCTGCAATCGGTGCAGGTGGGCATGGGCGAGCCGGCGCTGATCCTTGCCTTCGTGGTCATCGTCATAGGCGGCATCGGCTCCATCAAGGGCGCGCTGGTCGGGGCCATCCTGGTCGGCGTGGTCGATACGATGGGGCGCTTCCTGCTGCCCAAGCTGCTGGCGCTGACCATGCCCGCTTCGCAGGCCAATCTGGTGGGGGCAGCCCTTGCCTCGATGCTGATCTACATCGTCATGGCGCTGATCCTGGCATTGCGGCCGCGCGGCCTGTTTGCGGGGCAGGCATGACGGCCTTGTCTCGTGAAACGCTGGTCAGCGCGCTGCTGCTGGTGCTGCTGGTCGCCATTCCCGTGGCGGCGACGATGGTCGGCGAACCGTTCTATGTGACGCTCGCCACCCGGATCGCCATTCTGGCGCTGGCGGCGGTGGGGCTCAACATCGCGCTCGGCCTCGGCGGGCTGGTGTCGTTCGGGCACGCCGCCTTCTTTGGCCTCGGTGGCTATGTCGCCGGCATTTTCGCCACCCATGCCTTCAATGGCGAGCCGCTGCCGTTCGGCCTTGCGGCAACGACCTCGATGCCGGTGATCTGGCTGAGCGCCATGGCGCTGTGCGGGCTGGTGGCGCTGCCGATCGGGGCGATCAGTCTGCGCACCTCGGGCGTCTACTTCATCATGATCACGCTGGCCTTTGCGCAGATGATCTATTATTTCGCCGTCTCCTGGCCGAGCTATGGCGGTGAGGACGGGCTGTCGATCTATGTGCGCAACAGTTTTCCGGGCCTGAATACGGCGCAGCCGCTGCCTTACTTCCTGCTCTGCCTCGGCGTTCTTGTGGCCGGGCTGGTGCTGTTCCAGCTCATCAAGGGCTCGCGCTTCGGCACGGCGCTGGAAGCCTCGCGGCAGAACCCGACGCGGCTTGCGGCGGTGGGCATCGCGCCCTTCGGCATCAGGCTGGTGGCCTTCGCCGTCTCGGCTATGGTGACCGGGCTTGCGGGTGCGCTGTTTGCCGATCTCAACCGCTTCGTCAGCCCCTCGATGCTGTCCTGGCACATGTCGGGCGAGCTGATCGTGCTTATCATCCTCGGCGGCAAGGGCCGCCTGTTCGGTCCGCTGGCCGGGGCCATGGTCTATGTGCTGTTCGAATATGCGCTTGGAGGCATCACCGAGCGCTGGCAGTTCTTCCTCGGTCTGATCCTGCTCGGCGTCGTGCTCTTCGCGCGCGGGGGACTTCTCGGGCTTCTGGCCGGAAAGGCGCGCCATGGCTGAGCCGGTCCTCCAGCTTTCCGATCTGCGGAAGAGCTTTGGTGCGCTCAAGGCCACCGACGGCGTGAGCCTCGACCTGCGCGGAGGCGAAATCCACGCGCTGATCGGTCCGAACGGGGCCGGCAAGAGCACGCTGATCCACCAGATCTGTGGCTCGATCCGGCCCGACAGCGGCACCATCCGCTTCCTGGGCGAGGATATGGCCGGGCTCGACATGGCGGCGCGCGTGCGCAGGGGGCTCGGACGCAGCTTCCAGATCTCCTCGCTGGCGCCGGAATTTTCCGCTCTGCGCAACGTCATGCTGGCCGTGCAGGCGCGGCAGGGTTCGAGCTTCCGCTTCCTGCGTCCGGTGGCGAGCGATGGCAGCCTGACCGGACCCGCCATGACCATGCTGGAACGCGTCGGGCTCGAGGCGCGTGCAAAAGTGCCGGCGGCGGAACTGTCGCATGGCGAGCGCCGCCAGCTCGAAATCGCCATCGCTCTGGCGCTGGGGCCGAAAGCCTTCCTGTTCGACGAGCCGATGGCAGGGCTCGGGCCGGAAGGCTCCAAGCGGCTGACCGGATTTCTCGACGGCCTGCGTCACGAAGCGCCGATCCTGCTGGTCGAGCACGACATGGATGCCGTCTTCGCGCTGGCCGACCGCATCTCGGTGCTGGTCTATGGCCGCATCATCGCCACCGGCACCGTGGCCGAAATCCGCTCCGACCCTGAAGTGCGCCGGGCCTATCTCGGAGACGCGGCATGAGCCTGCTCGTCCTCAAAGACGTTGAAAGCTTCTATGGCGCCTCGCAGGCGCTGTTCGGCGTCAGCCTGACGGTCGAGGACGGCGAGGTGGTGGCGCTGATGGGCCGCAACGGCATGGGCAAGACCACGACCATCAATTCCATCCTCGGCCTTGTGCGGCCGCGTGCGGGCTCGATCCGCTTTGCCGGGAAGGAACTGGCGGGCCTGCGTCCGCATCGCATCGCGCGGCTGGGGCTTGGCCTCGTGCCAGAGGGGCGGCGCTGCTTCCCGAACCTCACTGTCGAGGAAAACCTGCTGGTGGCGGCGCGCGGCAATGAATGGACGCTGGAGCGGGTGACGGAACTCTTTCCACGCCTCGGCGAGCGGCGGGGCCAGTATGCCAACACGCTGTCGGGCGGCGAGCAGCAGATGCTGGCCATCGGCCGGGCGCTGATGACCAATCCGCGCCTTCTGATCCTCGATGAGGCGACGGAGGGGCTCGCCCCGGTGATCAGGCAGGACATCTGGGCGGCGATCCGCAAGCTGAAGGCCGCCGGCCAGTCGATCCTCGTGGTCGACAAGACCC
>JAIPUZ010000002.1 GCA_022833215.1 Mesorhizobium sp.
CCTTGTCCGCCATTTCAAGCAGCAGCTTCGGCGCCTTGAACTCGGCTCCGTATTTCTTCTGCAGCTTTTTGGCGATCTTGACGAACTTCGCCACGCCGATGCCGTCGATGTAGGAGAGCACGCCGCCGGTGTAGGGCGCGAAGCCGAAGGCGAGGATCGAGCCGACATCCGCCTCGCGCGGATCGGTGACGATCTTTTCCTCCATCACCCGCGCCGCTTCCAGCGCAATGACGAACAGGAAGCGCTGCTTCAGTTCCTCGAAGTCGATCTTGTCGGCGTCCTGCTGCGGATAGAGGTCCTTCAGGCCCGCCCACAGATGCTTCTTGGCCGGCTTTTCCGGGTAGTCGTAGAAGCCCTTGCCGTTCTTGCGTCCGAGGCGCCCGTGCTTGTCGACCATGGTGTCGACCAGCTCCATCTGCCGGGGATCGACGGCCTTCTCGCCCAGGTCGCGGATGGTCTGCTTCATGATCTTCTGGGCAAGGTCGATGGCCGTCTCGTCGTTGAGCGACAGCGGGCCGACCGGCATGCCGGCAGCCTTGGCGGCATTCTCGATCATCGGGGCGGGAACGCCCTCGATGAGCATCTTGTAGGCTTCGCCGATATAGCGCAGCACGCAGCGGTTGACGAAGAAGCCGCGCGTGTCGTTGACGACGATCGGCGTCTTCCTGATGGCCCGCACATAGTCGATCGCCACGGCCAGCGCCTTGTCGCCGGTCTTCTTGCCGAGGATGATCTCGACCAGCATCATCTTGTCGACCGGCGAGAAGAAGTGGATGCCGACGAAGTTCTTCGGGCGCGCCGAGTTCTTCGCCAGCGAGGTGATCGGAATGGTCGAGGTGTTGGAGGCGAACACTGCGGCTGGCTTCAGCACGGCTTCCGCCTGCTCGGTTGCCGCCTTCTTGACGCCCGAATCCTCGAACACCGCCTCGACCACGAGGTCGCAGCCGTTGAGGTCGGCATAATCGGCGCTCGGCGTGATCAGCGCGAGCAGCTTTTCCTTGTCGGCCTGCGTGGCGCGGCCCTTCCTGATCGCGCCGTCCATCAGGCTTTCGGAATGGGCCTTGCCCTTTTCGGCTCCCGCCTGATCGCGGTCGAGCAGCACCACCGGAATGCCGGCCTTGGCCGTGACATAGGCGATGCCCGCGCCCATGAAGCCGGCGCCGATGACGCCGATCTTCCTGAACTTCGTTTCCGGCACGCCCTCGGGGCGGCGCGCGCCCTTGTTCAGTTCCTGCAGCGAGATGAACAGCGAGCGGATCATCGAAGCCGCTTCCTGGCTCTGCATGATCTGCGTGAAATAGCGTTGTTCGATGCGCAGCGCCGTGTCGAACGGCACCAGCAGCCCCTCATAGACACATTTCAGGATCGCGGCCGCTGCCGGATAGTTGCCGTAGGTTTCGCGGCGCAGGATGGCGATTGCCGGCGGCCACAGATTGGCGCCAGCCGCCGAGTAGATCGGCCCGCCGGGCAGCTTGAAGCCCTTTTGGTCCCATGGCTGCACTGCGGAGAGGCCATTCCTGATGAGGCCCTTGGCTGCTTCGACCAGTTTCGCCGGCTCGGCGACCTCGGTGATGAGGCCCATGGATTTGGCCTTCTTCGGCGTCAGTGTCTGGCCGGTGGTCAGCATCTGCAGGGCCTGCTGCTGGTCGGTCAGCCGCGGCACGCGCTGGGTGCCGCCGGCGCCCGGGAAGATGCCGATCTTGACTTCGGGAAGCGCCATCTTCACCTTGTCGCTGTCAGCGGCGACGCGGGCGTGACAGGCGAGCGAGAGCTCGAACGCGCCGCCCATGCAGGTGCCATTGATGGCCGAGACCCACGGCTTGCCGCAGGTTTCGAGCTTGCGGAAAAGCCCGGTCATATAGCCGGCTGCCTCGAACAGCTTCTGCGTCGCCTTGACCGGATCGCTCGCCTTCTCCTGCGCGAAGATGGAGAGCATCTTCTGCAGCATGGTGATGTCGGCGCCGCCGGAGAACGTGTCTTTGCCGGAGGTGATGACCGCGCCCTTGATCGATGCATCGCCGGTGACGCGATCCACGATGCTGTCAAGCTCGCGCATCGCCTCTTCGGTGAACACGTTCATCGAACGGTCGGGCATATCCCAGGTGACGAGCGCAATGCCGTCCGCATCGGTTTCGACGGTGAAATTCTTGTAGGTCATTTGTCCTGCCCTCCGATCAGACGCGTTCGATGATGGTGGCGGTGCCCATGCCCGCACCGATGCACAGCGTCACCAGCGCGGTGTTGAGGTCGCGCCGCTCCAGTTCGTCCAGCACCGTGCCAAGGATCATCGCGCCGGTGGCTCCCAGCGGATGGCCCATGGCGATGGCGCCGCCGGCCACGTTCATCTTGTCGTGCGAAATGTCGAAAGCTTGGCAGTAGCGCAGCACCACCGAGGCGAAGGCTTCGTTCAGCTCGAACAGGTCGATGTCCGAGATTTTCATGCGGGCCTGCTTGAGCAGCTTTTCGGTGACGTCCACGGGACCGGTCAGCATCAGCACCGGCTCGGAGCCGATATTGGCGAAGGCGCGGATGCGGGCGCGCGGCTTGATGCCGATCGCCTTGCCGGCCTTCTTCGAGCCGAGCAGCACGGCGGCGGCGCCATCGACGATGCCTGAGGAGTTTCCGGCGTGATGGACGTGGTTGACCGCTTCGATCTCCGGATGCTTCTGCACGGCCACGGCATCGAAGCCGCCCATCTCGCCCGGCATGACGAAGGAGGGGTTGAGGGAACCCAGCGCCTGCATGTCGGTGTCGGGGCGCATATGCTCGTCATGGTCGAGAATGACGAGGCCGTTCTGGTCCCTGACCGGAATGACCGAATTTTTGAACCAGCCCTTTTTCCACGAATGGGCGGCGCGCTTCTGGCTTTCCACCGCATAGGCGTCGACGTCGTCGCGCGAGAAGCCGTATTTGGTGGCGATCAGGTCTGCCGAAATGCCCTGCGGCACGAACCAGCCGGGGAAGCCCACCGACGGATCCATGAACCACGCGCCGCCGGCCGCGCCCATGCCGATGCGGCTCATCGATTCCACGCCGCCGGCAATCACGATGTCGTCGGCGCCCTGCGCGATCTTGGCCGCACCCAGATTGATGGCGTCGAGACCGGAGGCGCAGAAGCGCGAGAGCTGGATGCCGGGGGCCTTGTCGTCATAGCCGGCCTCGAAGGCCGCGGCGCGCGGGATCACCGCACCCGCTTCGCCGACCGGATCGACGCAGCCGAAGATGATGTCGTCCACCAGTCCGGTGTCCAGTTCGTTGCGGTCGCGGATCGCTTCCAGCGTCTTCGCGGCAAGCCGGACTGCCGGCACTTCGTGCAGCGAGCCGTCCTTCTTGCCGCGCCCGCGCGGTGTGCGTACCGCGTCATAGACATAGGCTTCAGCCATGATGTGCTTCCTTCCCTGTAGGTTCGAAAACGGGCTCGACGCGCACGTCGGTCCTGACGGAATTGGCGATGAAGCAGACTTCATGCGCCTTGTGATGCAATCCATCGAGCGTGGCGCGGTCGGCGTCACAGTCGATGCGGGGCCGCAGCGTGACGGTTGTCAGCGCAACGCGGCCTTCCGCGTTCTTCTCCAGAATGCCCTCCGCCATGTCGTGATAGGCACGTACGGTGACGCCGGCGCGACGGGCCAGATCGAGGAAGGACATCATGTGGCAGGACGAAAGCGCCGCCACCATCAGTTCTTCCGGATCGACGGCGGATGGATCGGCAAAAGGCTGCGGCACGACGGAGGGCGAGGCGGATGCGCGCACGGCCAGACCGTTGTCGAAACGGATTTCATGCACGCGCGAATAGCGGCCTCTCCGGAAATCCTCCTCCGGATTGGCGCTCCATTCGATCTCGGCGACATAGGTAGACATTCCGGTCCTCACAGGCTCCGCGCGATCAGCAGTTTCATGATCTCGTTGGTGCCGCCATAGATGCGCTGCACCCGGGCATCGCGCCACATGCGCGCGATCGGATATTCGTTCATGTAGCCATAGCCACCATGCAGTTGCAGGCACTCGTCCATGACCTTGCCCTGAAGGTCGGAGAGCCAGTACTTGGCCATGGACGCGGTGGCCGGATCGAGTCCGCCCTCGATATGGCGCTTCACGCAGTCGTTGTAGAAGACGCGGCCGATGGTGATCTCGGTCTTCAGCTCCGCCAGCCTGAACTGGGTGTTCTGGAAATTGAGGATCGGCTGGCCGAAAGCCTTGCGTTCCTTCACATAGTCGATGGTCAGCGCCAGCGCCCGCTCGGCCATCGCAATCGCCGTGGTGCCGATCATCAGCCGCTCCTGCGGCAATTGCTGCATGAGCTGGACGAAGCCCTGGCCTTCCTCCGTGCCCAGAAGGTTGGAGGTGGGAACGCGCAGGTCGTTGAAGAACAGTTCCGACGTGTCGTTGGCCTTGAGCCCGATCTTGTCGAGGTTGCGGCCGCGCTCGAAGCCTTCCGCCCCGTCGGTCTCGACCACGATCAGCGAGGTTCCCCTGGCGCCCTTGTCCGGGTCGGTCTTGGCGACGACGATGATCAGGTTGGCAAGCTGGCCATTGGTGATGAAGGTCTTGGAGCCGTTGATGCAGTACTGGTTGCCATCCTTGTCGGCGCGGGTGCGCACGCCCTGAAGGTCCGACCCCGCGCCGGGCTCGGTCATGGCGATGGCGCCGATCAGCTCGCCGCTGGCCAGCTTCGGCAGCCACTTCTTCTTCTGCTCTTCCGAGCCGTAGTGCAGGATGTAGGGGGCCACGATCGCGTTGTGCAGGCCGATGCCGAAACCGTCGACACCGACATGGCCGATGGCCTCGATGATCGCGCTCTCATGGGCGAAGCTGCCGCCGGCCCCGCCATATTCCTCCGGCATGGAGGGGCAGAGCAGGCCGGCCGCGCCGGCCTTTTCCCATGCGGAACGATCGACGATCTCGTTCTTCTCGTAGGCGTCGTAGTGCGGCGCGATCTCGTCCGACATGAAGCGGTGGGCCATGTCGTAGAGCATGGCGACGTCTTCCTGCGCCCAGCCGGGCTTCGGAACGGACAGAATTTCGGCGGGACTGGTCATGCTTTTCCTCCAGCATCCCCCTCATGAGAAAACCGGAGGGGGACGATCCAATCCTGAAACCCCAGAACAATTCCAGCAAGACTGCGAAGCGGTTTTGCGTCCGGAATTGCGTCAAAACAAAGGGTTAGAGCATTCCTGCTCGCAGAAATGCTCTAGAACGCCTCCGCTGGCAGCGCCATCATCGTGTCGGCGCCGGTGGAGATGCGGGCGAGATGCGCGCTCGTCTCCGGCATCACGCGCTCCATGAAATAGCGGGCGATGACGATCTTGTTCTCGTGGAAGGCGGCATCGGCGGCGCCTTCGGCGAGCTTCTCGTGTGAAGACTTGACCATGCGGCCCCACATGTAGCCGAGCGCGACGAGGCCGAAGAGATGCAGGTAGTCGGTCGAGGCCGCACCTGCATTGTCGGGCTTGGCCATGGCGTTCTGCATCAGCCACATGGTGGCGGCCTGAAGATCGTTGAGGCCCTTCTTGATGCCCTTGGTGAACGGCGCGAGCTTCTCGTCCGAGCGGTTCTGCTCGCAGAACTCGCCCACTTCCTTGAAGAACGCCTGCACGGCGCGGCCGCCGTTCAGCGCCAGCTTGCGGCCGACGAGGTCGAGCGCCTGGATGCCGTTGGCGCCCTCGTAGATCATGGCGATGCGGGCATCGCGCACGAACTGGCTCATGCCGTGCTCTTCGATGTAGCCGTGGCCGCCGAACACCTGCTGCGCCATCACCGCATGCTCGAAGCCCTTGTCGGTGAGCACGCCCTTAATGACCGGGGTCATCAGGCCAAGCATGTCGTCGGCTGCCTGCCGCGCCTTCTCGTCGTCCGAGCGGTGGGCGATGTCGGAGTTGAGCGCGGTCCACAGCACCAGCGCACGGCCGGCCTCGTTAAAGGCGCGCATGGTCATCAGCGCGCGGCGGATATCGGGGTGGACGATGATCGGATCGGCCTTGCCGTTCGGGTTCTTCGGTCCGCTCAGCGAGCGGCCCTGAAGGCGTTCGCGGGCATAGGCGACGGCGTTCTGGTAGGCGATCTCCGAAATCGACAGGCCCTGCAGGCCGACGCCGAGGCGGGCTTCGTTCATCATCACGAACATGGCCTTGAGGCCACCGTTCTCGGCGCCGAGCAGCGTGCCCTCGGCCTCGTCATAGTTCATGACGCAGGTGGCGTTGCCGTGGATGCCCATCTTCTCTTCAAGCGAGCCGCAGGACACGCCGTTGGCCGCGCCCGGATTGCCCTCTGCATCGAGCCTGAACTTCGGCACGATGAACAGCGAAATGCCCTTCACGCCTTCCGGCGCGCCCTCGATGCGGGCCAGCACCAGATGGATGATGTTGTCGCTCATGTCATGGTCGCCGGCGGAGATGAATATCTTCTGGCCGGAGATGCGGTAGGTGCCGTCGCCGTTGGGCACCGCCCTGGTGCGCAGCAGGCCGAGATCGGTGCCGCAATGCGGCTCGGTCAGGTTCATGGTGCCAGTCCATGAGCCCTCGATCATCTTCGGCAGGAAGGTCTGCTTCTGCTGCTCGTTGCCGTGGACGAGAATGGCGGCGATCGCCCCCTGCGTCAGGCCCGGATACATCATCAGCGCCATGTTGGTGGACGACAGATATTCCCCGACGGCAGCATGAATGGTGTAGGGCAGGCCCTGTCCGCCATACTCGGCCGGCGTGGACAGACCCATCCAGCCGCCTTCGCGATATTGCTGATAGGCAGCCTTGAACCCTTTCGGCGTCGTCACCGAGCCATCGTCATGACGCGTGCAGCCCTCGAGGTCGCCAACGCGATTGAGCGGCAACATGACGTTTTCGGCGAGCTTCGCGCCCTCGGCCAGAATGGCCTCCAGCACGTCGGGCGAGGCGTCGGCGAAGCCGGGCAGGCTGGTGTGGTCGGGATAACCCAGCACGTCGTTGAGAAGATAGAGCGTGTCCTGGACCGGCGACTGGTAGATGGGCATGCAGTTCCTCCACCCGTGGGAATGATGCGGGCGCGCGCAGCGCACTGAATCCGATAATGGCCCAGACATAGCAAGTATTGACGTTTGCGTAAACGTCAATTTTGAGAGGGCCGGGCGAATCTGCATGCCGCAGCGGAAGCTGTTGCGGATTGGATCACGGAATATGTTGCAGCTTTGTGGCGGCCCTCCCGAAAGCCCCGGCGACAGGCCGCCGGACCGGGAGCATCAGCCTTGCGAAGGATATACGGCTGCCGGAAAACCCGCATCTCCACGATGAGAAGTCCCCCGACATGCGCCGCCCGGCATGGGGGTGCCCACAAGCGCGGCGCGGCAGGCGTTTCAGATCGCCGCGGATTGCGGGATGTTGCGCATCAGCCCGCGCAGCAGGGCCAGCGTGGAGCTGGCGTCCACCGGCTTTCCGAACAGGAAGCCCTGCCCGGCCTGACAGCCGAGTTCGAGCAGGCACTCGGCCTGCTCCTCCTCTTCGATGCCTTCGGCGACGACATGGATGCCGAGGCCGTCGCACATCGACAATATGGCGCGGATGATGTGCTGCGAGGGCCGGTCCTTCAGCATGGAGGAGACGAAGGCGCGGTCGATCTTGAGCTTGTCGAACGGAAATTCGCGCAAACGGCTGAGCGAGGACTGTCCCGTGCCGAAATCGTCGAGCGCGATGCGGATGCCATGGCGGCGCAACTCGTCGATGATCTTGGCGACCGAGGCTGAATCGCTCATCAGGCCGGTTTCGGTGATCTCGACCTCCAGCCGGTGCGGATTGAGCCCGGTGCGTTCCAGCATGGCCAGGATATGATGGCCGGTGTTCTGGTCGACGAGTTGCGACGGCGAAAGGTTGAAGGACAGGAACAGGTCGTCCGGCCAGGCCCGGGCCGCTTCGGCTGCCTTGCGAAGCACGAGTTGCGACAGCGGCCCGATGATGCCGCGCTCCTCGGCGATGGGGATGAACATGGCGGGAGAGACGTGCCCCAGATCGGGGTCTGTCCATCTGGCCAGCGTCTCAAAGCCGATGATGCGCCGCGTCGGCAGGTCGACTATGGGCTGGAAGTGCGGCTCCACCTCGCCGGTCGAGACCGCGCGCCGCAGCGCCTGCTCGATATGGGTGAGGCGCCTCGCGGCTTCCTCCATTTCGCGCGTGTAGACCATGACCTGTCCGCGCCCGGAGCGCTTGGCATGATAGAGCGCGGTTTCGGCCTTGCTGAGCAAAATGCCGGTGGTTTCATCCTGCGAATAGAACAGCGAGCAGCCGGCCGAGGCCGACAGGCGCGCCGTGCGCTCGCCGACATCGTAGGGAGCCGACAGGATCTCGATCAGCGTACGCGCCTTTTCGGCTGCCGCCTCCTCGCTGAACACCAGGGGACACAGAAAGGCGAACTCGTCGGCGCCGATGCGGCAAACCAGCGAGTGGCTGTCCATGGAGGCGCGAAGGCGCATGGCGATCTGGGCGAGTATGTCGTCGCCGGCCTGATAGCCGAACAGATCGTTGATCGGCTTGAAGCCGTCGAGATCGAGAATGCCGATGGCGAAAGGAGCGGGGTCGTCGGCGCGGTCGCGGATCAGCCGGTCCACCCGGTCGCAGAAGCGCCGGTGATTGCCGAGACCTGTCAGTGCATCGGTGGACGCGAGGTCGTTGCCGTCTCCGCTGACTTGCCGGCCGCCAAACGGCATGTGCATCGCGCTTCCTGAAAATGAACAAAAAAATCGTCGTGGCGGACCATGGCATCAAACCCTTTAGGAAAGGTATCGATGGAACGTTATTTCGCCCCGGCCGCACTCTTCGTTCCGTCGCCGCATTGGCAGGCAGTGCCAACTTGCCTATATCTCGCGCCTCAGGACTTCGGAGACTTCCCCCATGCCGCTCAGGATCGCGGTCCAGATGGACCATATCTCCACCGTGTCGATTGCCGGTGACACCACATTCGCGCTGTCGCTGGAGGCGCAGCGGCGTGGCCATTCTCTCTATCACTACACGCCCGACCGCCTGTCGCTGCTCGACGGCAAGGTGTTCGCCCGCGTCGAGGAGATGACGGTGCGCGACGAGAAGGGCAGCCATTTCACGCTGGGCGAGCCGGTGCGCACCGATCTGTCGGAGATGGACGTCATCCTGCTGCGCCAGGACCCGCCTTTCGACATGAACTACATCACCACCACCCACATGCTCGAGCGCATCCATCCGGCGACGCTGGTGGTCAACGATCCGGCCTGGGTGCGCAACAGCCCGGAGAAGATCTTCGTCACCGAATTCGCCGACCTGATGCCGGAGACGCTGATCACCAAGGATCCCGGCGAGGTCGCTGCCTTCCGCCGCCAGTTCGGCGACATCATCATCAAGCCGCTCTACGGCAATGGCGGCGCGGGCATCTTCCATCTGCGCGACGACGACCAGAACCTGTCGTCGCTGCTCGAAATGTTCTCGCAGATGTTCCGCGAGCCCTTCATCGTCCAGCGTTATCTGAAAGACGTGCGCAAGGGCGACAAGCGCATCCTCCTCATCGATGGCGAGCCGGTCGGAGCCATCAACCGGGTGCCGGCCGACCATGAATCGCGCTCCAACATGCATGTGGGCGGGCGCGCCGAGAAGACCGAGCTGACCGCTCGCGAGCGCGAGATCTGCGACGCGATCGGCCCTTCGCTGAAGGCGCGCGGATTCATACTGGTCGGCATCGACGTCATCGGCGACTATATGACGGAGATCAACGTCACCTCGCCGACCGGCATTCGTGAGGTGAAGCGTTTCGGTGGCGCCGACATCGCCGCCCTGTTCTGGGATTGCGTGGAGGCGAAGCGGGGATAATATCGGGACATGTCCCGATCGGGCTGGAGTGGCGATGAACGACGACAGCATCCGCGAAGCGAAGGAAAAGCTGGCGCAGGCGCGTGAGGTTATCGCGTGGCTGTTACAGCGCGCCGGCAAGGACGGAGCCGAGGGCCAGCGCGCGCTGGATTATTTCAGCGGCGATGCCTTCGACCGCGATTTCCTGCCATGGCCGCGCCATACGGGCGAATCGCTGCATCCGGACGAGCTGAACGCCACCAACGACGACTGAGCGCGGCCGGGGCTATTCGAACAGGATTGCCTGAAGCGCCGATCCGTTGCGCTTCAGCCAGTTCTTGCACCGTTCGGTGTCGGGGCACAGCTCTGCGCACAGCTTCCAGAATTTCGGACCGTGATTCATCTCGCGCAGATGCGCCACCTCATGCGCGACGAGGTAGTCGATGACCGGGCGCGGCGCCATCATGATGCGCCACGAGAAGGACAGCGTGCCGTCGGCGGTGCAGGACCCCCAGCGGCTCGACGTGTCCTTGAAGCGCACCGCCTTCGCCTTGCGGCCGACCGCAGCCGAATGCTTTTCGACCAGCGCGCCGATCTCGCGCCGCGCCTCGCGCTTGAGGAAGTCCGCCACGCGTCTCGGCAGATGGGCGCGCTCGCCATGGACGACCAGCAGCGGGCCGGTTTCATCCTTGCCGACCGTGACCGTCCCGCGCTTGCCCGGCTCATGCACGATCCTGTGCGGCACGCCGTAGAGCGGCAGCTTGATGCCGGGGCGCACCTGCGGGCGGTCCGGCAGCTTCGCCAGCCTTTCCTCCAGCCAGCCCTGATGGCGGGTCAGGAAATTGTCGACCTCGCCGCCGCGCAGGCCGGGCGGTACGGTGATGCGCAGGCCCTGTCCGCCTGCGTCGATGCGCAGGGTGAGGCGGCGCGCACGCCCGTTTTCCACGATGCGCAGCGGCAGCGTGCGGCCCGCGACCGTATGCTCGCGCAACTCGACCGGCTGTGGAGCGGGCTTCGCGGCTTTGTTGAGATTTCGAAAGAAGCCGAAGGACATGACCCTACCATAGGCGATTCGCCGGCGGGATGGATGGGATGAAGTGCTGGCCGGATCAGGCAAGCGGAACTGCATAAGACAAACGGCGCCGCTGATTTGGCGGCGCCGCTTTGCGGTGGGGGGAAGAACTCCCCGTTCAGTCGTCGAGCAGATTGTCGTTGGGCTTGCCGCGCTTCTTCGGTGCCGGCCCGGCCGGCGTTGTGGTGGTGGGCGCGGTGGCGCGGTTGCGCTCGGCCATGAAGCGGTCGAACTCTTCCTGGTCCTTGGCGCGGCGCAGCTCGCGCGCATATTCGTCGAACTCGTTCAGCATCTCGTCGAGCTTGCGGCGCTCTTCGTCGAGACGGGCCAGTTCCTTCTCGCGCCAGTCGTCGAAGGCGACGTTGCCAGTGCGGGTGTGGCCAGTGGGGGTGTGGCCAGTGCGGGTGTGGCCCCAGCGCTGGGCCTTGTCAGCGCCGCGGCGGCAGCCGGCGAAGATGCCGTCGGTCGCGCGGTTGACGTCCTTCTTGAAGCCTTCCAGCCGGTCGCCCCAGATGATGTAGGCGAGCATGGCAAGGCCGAGCGGCCAGAACACCATGAAGCCGATCACCATCAGCGCGATGGTCGCCGGCGTCCATGCCGGGCGGATCAGTGCAGTCGTGTTCATGTTCTTCGCGTTCCTTCAGTTGGAGCCAGCCGGTCCGGCTGCCTGCAATCGAAATGGGAAGCGAAAAAAGGCGATTCAAGACAAAATCGGAACGAAACGCTCAATTGGCTGGCATCGCGCAGATCGCGGTGTGTCCTTCAGGACGCACAAAGGGCGATCTAAATTATTGACAGAGCATCAGAATCTCCGAAAACCGGATTCCGCTTTCCGATCCGATCCTTTAGGATTTTTTGAGTCTGTCGAGGAACAGGACGACGAGCCCGGCGATGAGCCCCCAGAACGCAGAGCCGATGCCGAACAGCACGAGCCCGGAGGCGGTGACCGCGAAAGTAACGGTGGCAGCCATCCGCTCCTCGTCGTTCCGGAGCGCGATGCCGAGCGCGTTTGCGAGAGGCCCGAGCAGCGCCAGCCCCGCGACCAGCACGATCAGGCTTTGCGGCAGCACGGCGAAGATCGCCACCAGCGAGGCGCCGAAAATGGCGAAGACGAGGTAGGCGAGCGCGTAGAAAGGTCCCGTTTTCCAGCGCTCGGCAGGATCGGGATGCACGTCGGGACCGGTGCAGATGGCAGCGGAGATCGCGGCGAGGTTGGTGGTCGAAGCGCCGAACGGCGCGGTCAGGACCGAGAACAGCCCGGTCACGCCGATCAGCGGGGCAGGGTCCGGCTCGTAGCCCGAGGCGCGCAGCACCGCCAGCCCGGACAGGTTCTGCGAAGCCATGGTGACCAGATAAAGCGGAACGGCGAGGCCGACGATCGCCCCGGCCGAAAATTCAGGCCAGATCCAGGTCAGCGTCGAAAGCTCGGGGGTCGGCAGGCCGCCGACGCGCCCGGTCAGGAAGGCGGCCGCCCCGCCGCCGATCAGCACGGCCAGAACGGAAATTGCCGGATTTACCAGCCTGAGCACGAAGAAGGCGGCGATCAGCGGTATGATCAGCCATGGATCGACGGGCACTGTCTTCGCCGCGTCGGTGGCAAAGGTGACGACGATGCCTGCCAGCATCCCCGAAGCGACAGAGGCCGGAATGCGCGCGATCAGCATGGTCAGCGGCCGGAACAGCGCCGTCAGCACCAGAAGCGCGCCGGTGACGAGGAATGCGCCTGCGGCCTCGCCCATGGAAAAGCCGCTGGAGGCGGCGATCAGCGCCACGCCCGGGGTAGACCATGCGGTGATGACCGGCATTTTCGTGCGCCATGACAGCCATGCCGTCTCGCAGGCCATGGCAAGGCACAGCGCCGTGACCCAGCTCGCCGTCTGCAACTGGGTCGCGCCGACGGCGCCCGCTGCCGCGATGACGATGGCGAGCGTTCCGCCGAAACCGACGATCGCGGCCACGAAGGCCGACACCGGGATGGATATGCGCATCTTGAGAGAGCTCGTGTGAAAGAGGAAGTCGGTCGTTGCGTCAGCCGGCCCGCGCGGCCATGCCGTTTACCGCCGAAATCAGCAGCTCGATGTCCTGTGCCCGCGACAGGCGGTGGTCGCCGTCGGGCACCAGGGAGAGCGTGACATCGTCTGCGGGAAGAAGGCTGACCAGCCTGAGCGCATGGGCGTGCGGCACCGACTCGTCCTGCATGCCTTGCAGAATGTGAACCGGGCAATGGGTGTCGATGGGGCCGTTCATGACCAGATTGTCGCGTCCGTCCCCGATCAGCGCGCGTGTGTAGATATAGGGCTCATCCACATATTCTGAGGGAATCTGGAAATAGCCCCTGCTTGCCAATTCGGCGCGCTGGGTGTCCGTCATCTCCGGCTCCACCAGTTCGGCGGTGAAATCGGGCGCCGGGGCGATAAGCACCAGCCCCCTGACGCGGTTCTCGCCGGCCTTGAGCAGTTCCTGCACCATCCGCAGCGCGATCCATCCGCCCATGGAGGAGCCGACAAGAACCTGTGGCCCGCGCGTATAACGGGCGAAGACCGCCAGGCTTTCGCGCAGCCATTTCGAGATCGTGCCGTCCGCGAACTCCCCGCCTGATTCGCCGTGGCCGGAATAGTCGTGCCTTAGGAAGGCGCGGCCCTGTCCGGCTGCCCACTCTGCCAGCGCTTCTGCCTTGGTCCCGAGCATGTCGGACTTGTACCCGCCCAGCCACACCAGGCCGGGCGTATCGCCCTCCTGGCGGCGCACGGCGATTTCCACGCCGTCCACATCCAGAAACTCGACTTGCGATGCAGTCATGATATGCTCCTGTTCAGGCCGCGTGTTGTGGCACAGGCCGACCGGCTGGAAAAGCCGCATTGCGATTTCCGGATTTGCAACAGGCGGATATGAATGGCCGGCTGGGATCGCGGATTGTGGTGATTTTCATTGCCCGCTGTGCTATTGACACCGCGCACGCGCTTCCCACATAGGCGCCTCCGCATCTGCCATATCAACAATTCGAGGAGAATACGACCATTCGCAGACCTTTCAAAGCAGCAGCGCCCGTCAAGGAAGGGCCGCGCGCTAACCGGGACATCAAGGTCCCCCGCGTCCAGCTTATCGATGCCGACGGCAACAACCGCGGCGAAATTGCCACCAGCGAAGCCCTCCAGCTCGCCGAAGAGGCCGGGCTGGACCTCGTTGAGATTTCTCCCAATGCCAATCCGCCGGTCACCAAGATCCTCGATCTGGGCAAGCTGAAATACGCCACCCAGAAGAAGGCGGCCGAAGCCCGCAAGAACCAGAAGGTCATCGAGATCAAGGAGATCAAGATGCGCCCGAACATCGACGACCACGATTACGAGGTCAAGATGCGTTCGGCCCGCCGGTTCTTCGAGGAAGGCGACAAGGTCAAGGTCACGCTGCGCTTCCGCGGCCGCGAGATGGCGCATATGGAACTGGGCATGCAGCTCCTCAACAAGGTGCGCGAGGAAACGGCGGCGATCGCCAAGGTCGAGGCCGAGCCCAAGCTCGAAGGTCGTCAGATGATGATGGTGCTGGCGCCGCGCTGAAGCGCGGCGTTGGAAAACCATCGTCCCGGCAGATTTGTGGCATCGCGGATCGCGCGGTGCCATGATCCCGCCGCAACCGCGTGCTCATGACAGCTCACGAACATCGCGAGCGGAGACCGTCATGGGCGAGGGCGCGGCACATACCCCGCAGGATGCAGCGCCAGGAGGGTCCGGCCTCAGCAGCTACCAGCGCATGCGCCGCCATGTGCTTGCGCTTCTGGTGGTGCTTCTGTGCAGCCTGCTGCTCTTCGGCCAGTCCGTCTTTCCGCCCGAAACCGTTGTCCACGAAACCATAGAAATGTTCGGCGTGCTGCTGATCTTTCTCGGCATAGTCGGGCGGCTGTGGGCCACGCTCTATATTGGCGGGCGCAAATCGGCCGAGGTGGTGACGGGCGGGCCCTATTCGGTCACCCGCAATCCGCTCTATGTGTTTTCGACGCTGGCGGCTGCCGGCGTCGGCGCGCAGATGGGCTCGCTGACGGCCATGTTCGGCTTCGCGTTCCTGTGCGCGTTCGCCTTTCATTTCGTGATCCTGCGCGAGGAGCGCTTTCTCAGGCAGGAGCTTGGCGCGCCATATGAAGCCTACCTTGCCCGCGTTCCGCGCTTCATCCCGGATCTCTCGCTCTATCACGAGGGCAACACGGGCTCGTTCAGGCCGCGCCTGCTGAAGACCACGCTGCTCGACGGGCTGGTGTTCCTGCTGGCCATGCCGGTTTTCGAATCCATCGACGGCGCGCAGATGGCCGCAATCCTGCCGGTGCTGTTCACCGTTCCCTAGGCTGTGGTGACGATTTAACTATTTGATCCAGATGGCTATGGCAGCGATGAGGACGAAGCCTCGGAAGTTTGCGAGGAGTTTGTCGTAGCGGGTTGCGACGCGTCTGAACTGCTTGAGCTTTGCA
>JAIPUZ010000003.1 GCA_022833215.1 Mesorhizobium sp.
CAAGGAGCATCCCCGATGACCGACAAGACCCCGGCCGCTCCGGCCGACCAGACCAACGAGACGGCAGCGACCGAGGAGACCACCATGACCGACGGAAAGATCGGCGCGGCCGAGGCGCAGGCCCATGCCGCCGACACGCGCAGCCAGCCCGGGACCTCGAACCAAAGGACCGCATCGGCGAAACCGGAAGCGCCCGACACCGAGGCCATAGCGACCCGCGCCCGCGAGGCCGAGCGCGACCGCGTCTCGACCATCTACGATCTCGCGGGCCGCCTGAACCTCGAGCGCAGCTTCGCCGAGGATCTGGTCAAACGCGGCGTCACGGTCGACGAGTCCCGCCGTCTGATCCTCGATCAGGTCGCCGCCAAGTCGGACGAGACCCGGACCTTCCCGCATGTCTCGGTCCCCCTTGGCGGCCGGGACGAGCGCATCACCCGCCGCGACGCGGTGGCGAATGCCCTGCTGCACCGCTACAGCCCGACGCTGTTCCCGCTCGAAGATGCCGCGCGCCAGTATCGCGGCATGACGCTTCTGGAACTCGCCCGCGAAAGCCTCGGCAATGCCGGTGTGAACACGCGCGGCCTGTCGCGCGACGAGGTGGCGACGCGGGCGTTGCATTCGACGTCCGACTTCCCCGAGATCCTCGCCGCCGTCACCAACAAGACGCTGCGCCAGGCCTATGAGGCCTATCCCCGCACCTTCATGCTGTTCTGCCGCCAGGTGCTCGCCACCGACTTCAAGGCGATGCACCGGGTGCAGCTCGGCGAGGCACCGCAGCTTCTGGAGGTCGGGGAGAGCGGCGAGTTCAAGCGCGGCACGCTCGGCGAGTCGAAGGAGAGCTACAAGGTCAAGACCTATGGTCGGGTTGTCGCGATCACCCGCCAGGTGCTGATCAACGACGACCTCGACGCCTTCACCCGGATCCCGGCGATGTATGGGAACTCCATCGCGCAGCTGGAATCCGACGTCGTCTGGGGGATCGTCACCTCCAACCCGGCGATGGCCGACGGCACGGCGCTGTTCCATGCCAACCACAGGAACCTCGCGAGCACCGGCGCGGCGCTGGACGTCACCAGCGTGGGTGCTGCCCGCGCGGCGATGGCGAAACAGACCGGGCTCGACAAGAAGACGGTGCTGAACATCCGCCCCGCCTTCCTGATCGTGCCCGCCGCGCTGGAACTGAAGGCCGAGCAGCTGGTCGCCCAGAACCTGATCCCCGCTGCAACCGCGAACGTAGTGCCGCAGTCGATCCGCACGCTCAGCCCCATCAGCGAGCCGCGCCTGGATGCCGCCAGCGAAACCGGCTGGTATCTGGCGGCCAGCCCGAACCAGATCGACACCATCGAGTACGCCTATCTCGAGGGCCAGCAAGGCGCCTATATCGAGACCCGCAACGGCTTCGACGTCGACGGCGTCGAGATCAAGTGCCGCCTCGACTTCGGCGCCAAGGCCATCGACTGGCGCGGCCTCTACAAGAACCCGGGTGCGTGAGCCACCGGGGTCTCCTTCCATGAACCCGAACATGCGGGCGGTCCAATCGAGCCGCCCTTTGTCTTTGCACGAGGATCCTCCCCATGAAAAACTACGTCCAGCCCGGCAACACCATCACGCTGACCGCGCCCTCTGCCGTTGCTTCCGGCGACGGTCTGCTGGTCGGCTCCATCTTCGGCATCGCCTCCACCGATGCGGCCAGCGGCGAAAGCATCGAGACCGCGCTTGTCGGTGTGTTCGACCTCAAGAAGACCGCCAGCCAAGCATGGTCCGCCGGTGACAAGGTCTATTGGGACAACACCGCCAAGGAAGCGACCAAGACTGCGACCTCGAACACGCTGATCGGCGTCGCCGTTGCGGCGGTTGCCGGTGGCGCCGGCGACACCATCGGCCGGGTCCGGTTGAACGGCGCGTTCTGATGAGCGCCTTTGCCGCCGCCGTGGATCTGCTCTTTGCCGACCCCAATATCGGCAGGGATGCGGTCCACACACCCGATGGCGGCACGCCCGTGCCGGTGCGCATCATCGCCCGACGAGCGGACGAGGTCACCGGCTTCGGTGAAGCGCGGCTCTGGTCGGAAACGACGCGGATCGACCTGCGCGTGGCCGAGGTTCCAAACCCGCGTCCCGGCGATCGGATCGACATTGATGGCGACGCCTTCCTCATTCAGGGTGAACCCATCCGTGATCGCGAACGGCTCGTCTGGACCGTGGACCTGAGGCCCGCATGAGGCTCGGCATCAACATCGTCGGCGACATCGCCCGGATCATGGAAGCGGAAACCCGCGCCGGAGAAAAGGCGGTCTCGGCGGCAATGCGCGAGGCCGGAACCGGACTGAAATCCGCTTGGCGGGCGCAGGTCACCGGCGCGGGCCTCGGGAGCCGGCTCGCCCGCACCATTCGCTCCGAGCAGTACCCGAAAGGCCGACCAAGCCTCAATGCCGCGGCGCTGGTCTGGTCGAAGGCGCCAGTCATTGTCGGCGCGCACGACACCGGCCCGCTGATCCGTTCCAAGACCGGCTTCTGGCTGGCGATCCCGATGCCGGCGGCGGGCAAATCACTTCGCGGCGGCAGGATCACGCCCGGCGAATGGGAGCGTCGCACTGGCATGCGGCTGCGCTTTGTCTATCGTCGGACGGGTCCGAGCCTGCTGGTCGCCGACAATGTTCGTGTCAGCAAGTCCGGCCGCGTGCGTGAAAACATCACCCGGCACAAGGACGGACGCGTCTCGAGCCGGCTGCAAGGCCGGGCGACCGCCGTGATCTTTCTGCTGGTACCGCAGGTGAAACTGCCCAAGCGTCTCGAACTGGCGCGGGATGCGCGAGCGGTCGAGAACGCGCTGCCGGCGCTGATCGTGGCGAACTGGGTGGAGGTAAGAAGTCGGCTGTAGCGCGCCGTCTCCGATTCACCCTCTCGCTGAGGGGATTGCCAGCCAGCCTTGGAGATACGCGGCCACCAATGCGGCCACCATACTCGCAGTTGCCGCGATGAACCATGAAGCGGCGGTCGGGGCAATCCTCGCGAAAAGGCCCGTGGGCTTCTTCCCGAGATAGATCGCTGCGAACGGAAGGTAGCGGCCATGCAGCCAGTTGATCGCGAAAGTCAGTGCAAGGACGGCGGCCATGAGGATCGCTCGATCCCGGAGGCTGCCGAGACCGGGCAGGAAAATAATTGCGCCGACTACAAGGAGTTGATTGATTCCGAAGCCCAACCTCTTGAAGTTCGTCGTATAGCTCCGCTCCAACGGCCGGATGCTACGCTTCAGCTTCTCAAGCATACCCAACACCCAGGCCTCATCGCCGCCTTGGGTCATCGCCATGTTGATCTGGGGGCCGAATTCGATCAAGGCGATCCTGTCCAAGCCACTGCCTTCGGGCTCTCGCACATACAGCTTTAATACGGCGGCCCGGTCTGCACTGAAGTTGAACGTCTTGAAATCGGATAGGAACCGGGATTGCTCCGTGTCCGCCGTTACAGTGACAACCACCTGAGCGTTCTTGAAATCACGCTGAATCTCGTCGGCTATGGCAGTAATCTGCTGGCGGTCCACTTCTACAGCTTGGAAATGGTGCCGGACGGTGTGCAGTTGATCTGGCAGCTTGCTGGGATCGGCTTCGACGGCTTGGGTTTGGTCGTGCGAGAATAAGACGAAGGTGCCGGCGGAGCCGATACTGGTTGCCCACTCGCCGGTGAGCGCTCCCCTCGCGCCCAAGCTCGCAGTCGCGGTGAGTTGACCGAACGCAACTCCTTCGATCTGCGTCTGCGGCTGGCCGGTTAGTGTGAGCTGATTCCCGTCAAAGGAACCTTGAATAGCATAGACCACCACGCCGACGCCCGGTTCGTTGAGATGAAGCGTGCCGTTCAGTGCATCATCATCGCCGTCCAGCTTGGCAAATAGGTTGCCTGTGTTTGTGCCGTAAGCTCGGCCAGCCCAAAGTCGTCCTACCGCCATCTGACCTATCCCCAGCAGCAAAAAATACAGTTGTTGGGCAGAGAGACAACCCTAAACCAGGGACACCGCACCAATTCCATAAGTGTCTTGGGAAACGCCTAATGGCAACCATACGCGAAACCATCCTCGCCGCGCTGCACACGCGGCTCTTGGCACTGTCCGCCACCGTGCTGCGCGGTGACGTGTTGCCGGAGCGTGTGCCCGCGGCCGGCCTGCTGATCCTGCGCGACGGCGATCCGGGCGAGCCCGAGGTGACGCTGTCGCCCCTACGCTATCACTACCAGCACCGCGCCGAGATCGAGGCCGTGGTGCAGGGTGCAGGCCGCGACACGGGTTTCGACACGCTCTGCGCCACTGTTGGCACGGCGCTCGCCGCCGACCGCACGCTGGGCGGACTCTGCGATTGGGTCGAGGCGGAAGCCCCGCAGCCGGTCGATCTGCCGGTGGACGGCGCGGCCAGCCTGAAGGCGGCCGTCATTCCGGTGGTGCTGCATTATTCGACGGCCGATCCACTGGCCTGATCCAACCGACAACAGGAGATCGACATGGCACGAGCCCAGGGGGCGCGGGCGCAAATGGCGCTCGCCTTCGAAACGACCTATGGCACACCGCCCGGCAGCGGCTTCACGCGCATACCCTTCGCCAGCACGACGCTGGGGTCCGAGCAGCCTCTGCTGAACTCGGAGCTTCTGGGCTATGGCCGCGATCCTCTATCGCCGGTCAAGGATGCGGTGACCGCCGATGGCGATGTGGTCGTGCCGATCGATGCCGAGGCCTTCGGCTTCTGGCTGAAAGCCGCGTTCGGCTCACCGACGACCACCGGTACCGCACCGGGTCCGTTCACCCATACCTTCCAGTCCGGCAGCTGGACGCTCCCCAGCATGGCGATCGAGACGGCCATGCCCGAGGTGCCGCGCTACGCCATGTATTCCGGCGTGGTGCTCGATCAGCTGACATGGCAGATGCAGCGGTCGGGCTTGCTGACCGCGACAGCGCGGCTGGTGGCGCAGGGCGAGACGGTGGCCACGACCAGTGGCACGGGAACATCAGCAGAGCTGGACCTCATCCGTTTCGGCCACTTCAACGGCTCGATCAAACGCAACGGCACGGCGCTCGGCAACGTGATCTCGACCGAGATCACCTATGCCAACAATCTCGACAGGATCGAGACCATTCGTGCTGACGGCATGATCGACGGCGCCGATCCGTCCATTGCCGCACTTACCGGCCGCACCGAGGTGCGCTTTGCCGACAGCACATTGGTGACGCAGGCCATCAACGGCACGCCGTGCGAGCTGGAATTCTCCTACACACTCATCTCCGGCGAGAGTTTCACCTTCACGGCGCATGCCGTCTATCTACCGCGGCCACGCATCGAGATTTCCGGACCGCAAGGCGTGCAGGCCTCGTTCGACTGGCAGGCCGCCCGCGACGCCACGCTCGGGCGCATGTGCACCGCCGTTCTCGTCAATGATGTGGAGGACTACTGACCATGATCCGTCTCGATCTTTCCACCAAACCACGCTGGCTCGACCTCGGCCACGGACTGCGCCTGCATGTCCTGCCGGTGACCACGGCCATCATGGTTGCTGCCCGCAACGATCCGGCAGTCGAGGCGCTGCCCAAGGACGCCAGCCAGGAGCAGATGGCCGTAGTCATGGCCAAGGCCGTCGCCCGGCGCGTGGTCACCGATTGGGATGGCGTCGGCGATGCCGATGGAAAGCCCGTGCCGGTCACGCCCGAAGGCATCGACGCGGCTCTCGACATCTGGCCGGTGTTCGAGGCCTTCCAGACCCGTTGCCTGGCGCCGCACCTGATGCTGGACGCGGAAAAAAACGTCTCGTCGCCCTTGCCGAATGGCACTTCGGCGGGGGCGAAAGCTATTGCGCGGCCTGCGAAGGCGCGTGCGAAGACTGCCCGGCGCGGCTGAACCATCCGGAAACTCCGGAGGGTTGGCAGGTCTGGGATCTCGTCCTGCGCCTGACCGGACAATTGCGCATTGCAGGCGGCATGGGCGCCACGGTTGTCATCGGCTGGGACATGACGGCGACGCTCGCCATGGCGCAGGCGCTCGGGGTCGATCCGCTGATCGCCGCCGAATGCCTGCCGGGGATCGAGGCGGTGATGGTGCGCAAGCTCAACGAACAGATGGCGGCCGAACGCGGCTGATCCGACGAGGTTCAATTCAAGCATGGCCGAAAAGCGTGTCTCCGTCCGGCTGGTCGCCGAGGGCGGTCGGCTGGTCAGGTCCGAGTTTCAGGGGGTTGGCGAAGCTGGCGAGAAGAGCTTCAAGCGCATCGAGACACAGGCCGACATCACCGGCAAGGTGGTGCGCCGCGTCATGGGCGTGCTTGGTGCGGCGATCAGCGTCCAGCAGCTCGTCACCTACACCAACAGCTGGACCGATCTGCGCTCGCGGGTCGATCTCGCCACCGGTTCCCAGGAAAAGGGCGCGGCCGTCATGGAGCGGCTCGCTGCGATGGCGCGGCGCACCTATTCGGGCATCGAACAGACGACGGAGTCCTGGCTCGCCAATGCCACGGCGCTCAGGGAGCTCGGGCTGTCGACCAAGGAGAGCCTGGATTTCACGGAGGCGCTCAACAATGCCATGGTGGTCTCGGGCGCCAAGGGTGAACGGGCGGCGTCGGTGCAGAATGCGCTGTCCAAGGCCATGGCACTGGGAAAACTCTCCGGCGACAATCTCAACACGGTGATTGCCAGCGGCGGCCGGGTCGCCGAGCTGCTGGCGACCGAGCTGGGTGTCAATGTCAACCAGCTGCGAGAGCTGGGAGCCGAAGGCACGATCACCGGCGACGTCATCCGCCGTGCACTGGTCGGCAATCTCGAACGCCTGCGCGAGGAAGCCGACTCAATGCCGGCCACTATCGGCGATGCCTTCACGCTTTTGTCCAATGCCGCCCTGCAGCTGGTCGGCTCCTGGGACACGATGGCGGGTGCCTCGTCCATGGTGGCGGGAGCGATCATCCTGCTCGCCGACAATCTCGAACACCTGGCCGCGATCGGCGTCGCCTTTGCCGGCTTCATGGCCGGGCGCTGGGTTGCAGCCTTCGTCGCGGCGCGGATTGCCACCTTCAGCCTGTCAGGCGCGCTGGCGCTGCTGCGCGGCGTCATCATCCGCACCGGCATCGGCGCGCTGATCGTCGGCGCCGGTGAACTGATCTACTGGTTTGGCCAGCTGGTGAAGGGGGCCGGCGGTTTCGGGCGCGCGCTCGAGCTGATGGGCAATCTGGCCGGCGCTGTCTGGGACGGCATCAAGGCGGTTGCCT
The DNA here is from genome assembly GCA_022833215.1 of Mesorhizobium sp. Taxonomy (GTDB): domain Bacteria; phylum Pseudomonadota; class Alphaproteobacteria; order Rhizobiales; family Rhizobiaceae; genus Mesorhizobium. Next base: position 7,230 of record JAIPUZ010000003.1, read on the forward strand.
CGTCCTTCGTCGACGATTTCCGCTCGATCAAGGCCAGCGTCGAACAGCTCTGGCTCAAGCTGATGGCGTTCCTCTCCAACAAATGGGCCGACTTTCTCGCCACCATCGGCCCGACCTTCAACAATGTTGCCGAAACACTCGGCACGGATGCCCGGATCGACTGGTTCGGAACGCAGTCCTACGCCTCGATGCTCGACCATGCCGTCAGCAATGCCGGCGTCATGGCGGATCGCTATCGTCAGCGGGCACAGGACACGCGCGCTCATGCCTTTGATGTCGTCGGTCCCGCCGCACAGGCGCTTGGCGACGCCATCAGGGGTGCTGACAGCGCCGCATCGCTCGACGATGCCGCAGCAGCGGCTGGCCGCGTGACCGATGCGCTCGACCGTTCGGCGGCGGCGGCGAACAAGGTCGGCAAGGCCAACAAGAAGGCATCCGAAGAAGCCGTGACCGGCTGGGATGCAGTCGTCAAAAGCCTCACCGACTATGCAACCAAGGCCCGTGACATCGGTGCCGATATCGGCAATGCGCTGGTCAATGCGTTTCAGGGTGCCGAGAACGCCATCGGCGAATTCGTCAAGACCGGCAAGCTGAAGTTCGGCGATCTGGTCACTTCGCTCATTGCCGATCTCGCCAAGCTCGCCGCCCGGCGCTTCATCCTCGGTCCCATTGCCAATGCGCTCTCCGGCGTTCTCGGCAGCGCGGGCGGGCTGTTCGCCAACATCCTTCATGCCGGCGGCATGGTCGGCGCGCCCGGTCCCGGTCGCATGGTGCCGGCCATGGCCTTCGCCACAGCACCCCGCATGCATTCGGGCGGCTGGGCGGGTCTCAGGCCCGACGAAGTGCCGGCCATCCTGCAGCGCGGTGAGCGGGTGCTCTCCCGTCGTGAGGCAGCGGCGGCGGCGCGTGGATCGGCTGCTCCGGCTGTCAATGTCACGATCATGGCCCGCGACGCGGAGAGCTTCCGGCAATCGCGCACGCAGGTCGCCGCCGACATAGCGCGTGCAGTGTCGCTCGGTCGGCGCGGTCTCTGAGGTCTTTGCAAAAAATGGCTTTCCACGAGGTCCGGTTTCCGGACGATATCTCGCGCGGCGCACGCGGCGGGCCGGAACGGCGCACGCAGATCGTTGAGCTCGCCTCGGGCGACGAGGAGCGCAATGCCAGCTGGGCCAACTCCCGTCGCCGTTACGATGTCGCCTATGGCATCCGCCGCGCCGATGATCTCGCGGCGGTCGTCGCCTTCTTCGAGGCGAGGAATGGACGGCTCCACGGTTTTCGCTTCAAGGACTGGGCCGACTACAAATCCTGCCTGCCGTCGGCAGCACCCGCTGCCACCGATCAGCTGATCGGTACCGGCGATGGCAGCACCAGGGTGTTCCAGCTGGTCAAGCGCTACAGCTCGGGAAGCCAGAGCTGGGTACGGAGCATCGGCAAACCCGTCGCGGGCAGCATCAAGATCGCGCTCGCCGGCACACCAAAGCCCTCCGGCTGGTCGGTCGATACCACAACCGGCGTCGTCACGTTCAGCACAGCACCCGCTGTGAGCGTGGCCATCACTGCCGGCTTCGAATTCGACGTGCCGGTCCGCTTCGACACCGATCTGCTCGACATCACCCTCGACCTCGAGCGACTCGGCTCGATCACCTCCATTCCCCTTGTGGAGATCCGAAGATGAACGATGAACCCGGTTTCATCGCTGGCGTGCTGCGCGACCTTGGCGTCTCGACGGCGGTAAACCTTGCCGCCTGGGGTGCGCTTGGCGGCGCCACCAATGCGCTGACCACCCGTATGCGGCTGCGCGATGCGCTGCGCCATATCCTGCTCGGCGGCATCATCGCCGCCGGCATGGGCAGTTTTTCCATGGCGCTGGTCACAAGATGGCTCGGCCTGCCGACCGAAGCGATCCCGGCCGGCGGTGCTGCAGGGTCCGCCGCCTATCTCGTCGGCGTCTTCGGTCCCGCCTTCATCGAGGTCGCATTGGCCCGGCTGCGCGGCTCGAAGGGGGGCGATCACGATGCGTGAGCTTTTGCGCCTTGCCCGTCAGCTTCGTTGCGACAGTCCCGATCCGCGCGAGGCTTTCGTTCATCGCCTGCGGGTCGGAACCGGCGTTGCACTTCTCATCCTGATCGTCCTTCTCCTGAGGTAAATCCATGAACGGGAATTTCAAAAGCAGCCTGGCGGTGACGCTGGGCTACGAGGGCGGCTGGTCCGATCATCCTTCCGATCCCGGCGGCGCCACCATGAAGGGCATCACGCTTGCCACCTATCGCCGCTACAGGCCGGGCGCCACGAAAACCCAGTTGCGCAACATCCCGGCGAAGGACGTCGAGGCCATCTACCGCGCCGGATACTGGGAGCCGGTTGGTGGTGATCGGCTCGCTGCCGGTGTTGATCTCGCCACCTTCGATGCCGGGGTGAACTCTGGTCCCGCGCGGGCGAAACAATGGCTGATGGCGTCGATCGGTGGGCCCGACCATGAGACGGTCAAGAAGCTGTGCGCCAGGCGTCTCGGCTTCATGCGCTCGCTCGCCATCTGGAAGACCTTTGGCGAGGGCTGGTCGCGGCGCGTCGCCGAGATCGAGGCCAAGGGTGTGGCATGGGCATTGGCTCAGTCGTCCGGTCCCGCTCAGGCCCGCGAGCAGTTGGAGAAGGAAGCGACGGCCGCCAGTTCCACATCCAGGAAGCAGACCGTCGGCGCTGGCACGGCTGGTACCGCGACCACTGCGGGCGGTGGCGATGCGCTCTTCAATCCCCAGCATGCCGACCAGATCGCCGGCTGGGTGCTGGGCGGCCTGCTGGCGGCCGGGGCGGTTGTCGCCGCCATCCTCATCATCCGCGCCATCATTCACCGCCAGCGTGCTTCGGCCTATGCCGCCGAAGCGGAAAGGGTCGTGTCGTGAACACCGTTCTTGCCTTCATCCTGATCGAGGCTGCGGCCAGAGTCGGCGCACCGATCATCAAGGGTCTGCTCGAGAAATACGTTGGTGGCACCGCCAGCGAGATCGGCGGAATGATCATCGACACCATTGCCGGCAAGGCCGGTGTACAGCCGGACGATCTGCCTTCGGTTTCAGCCAAGGACCTGGAAGCCGCCATAGTCGCCACCGAGGTGGAAACGCCGCAACTCGTTGCCGCATGGGTCGAACAGCAGCGCGAGGCCAACCGGCTGATGCTGGCCGAGCTGGACAAGAGCGAAAGCTGGTGGACTTGGGCCTGGCGGCCAGTATGGATGTGGTTCCTCGGCTTTCTCTTCCTGTTCCGGTTGGTGCTGGTGCCAATTGCCGATGCCGCCATCGGCTCCGATATCGCAGCGTCCGTGGATCTCTCCACCATGATGACGCTGACTGCCTGGTTCATGGGCCTCTACATGGGCGGCCATACGCTGAAGGATCTGGCCGTCAAATGGTCGGCGCGGTCGTTATGGTGAAATCCTTCTCTCCAGCCCTGCAAGCCCATCTCGACGCGGGCACGACGACGCTTTGCTGGTGCTGGCGCATCACCCGTGCCGACGGAACCGTCTTCGGCTTCACCGATCATGATCGCACGCTCCAGTTCGACGGCGCGATGTTCGAGCCGGAAAGCGGCTTGACCGCCTCCGAGGTACGTTCGAGCTCCGACCTCTCCGTCGACGCACAGGATGCGCAAGGCGTGCTGTCGTCCGACCGCATCACAGAAACCGACATTCTCGACGGCCGCTGGGACGCGGCGCAAGTCGAGGTCTGGCGGGTGAACTGGGCCGACACCACACAGCGCGTCCTGCTACGCCGTGGCGCCATTGGCCAGATCCGGCGCGGCCGGCTCGCCTTCGTCGCCGAAATGCGCAGCCAGGCGCATGTGCTGAGCCAGACTGTCGGCCGCCTGTTCCAGGCGACCTGCGACGCCGAACTCGGCGATGGGCGCTGCCGGGTCAATCTCGATGCGCCGGCCTTCAAGGGCAATGGTGCGGTGATCGACAAGTTGCGCGATCGTGCTTTTACCGCTTCCGGCCTTGGGAGTTTTGTGGCGGGTTGGTTTGCCTACGGTACGGTGACCTGGACCAGCGGCGCCAATGCGGGACGCCGGGCCGAAGTTCTGTCTCATGACCTGACGGATGGCATCGCCATCCTGACGCTGCTCGAAGCCCCGGTACGGCCGATTGCCGAAACGGACACCTTCATCATCCGCGCCGGCTGCGACAAGCGGCTCGCCACATGCTCGGCGAAATTTTCCAACGTCGCCAATTTTCGTGGCTTTCCGCATATCCCCGGTCAGGATGCCGTGCTGCGTTATGCGACACGCAATGGCGGCCATGATGGAGCGGTGCTGTGAAACCCGCCGCTGCCAGAAAGGTCATTGCCGCCGCGCGCGCCTGGCTCGGCACGCCCTATCACGACCAGGCGAGCCTCAAGGGTGTCGGCTGCGACTGCCTCGGCCTCGCGCGCGGAGTCTGGCGCGAGGTGGTGGGCGGCGAGCCGTTCATCATCCCACCTTACAGCCGCGATTGGGGCGAGACCGGCCCGCATGAAGTCCTGGCCGAGGGCGCGCGCGGCGCCATGCTCGAGATTGCGCCGGACGATGCGGTTCCGGGCGCGCTCCTGATCTTCCGCATGGAGCGCCGCGCCATCGCCAAGCATGTCGGCATCCTGACCGACGCGGTAACCTTCATCCACGCCTATGAGCGGCTCGGCGTGATCGAGGAGCCGCTCACGCAACCCTGGCGGCGGCGCATCGCCTTCGCTTTCCTGTTTCCACGGCCGGCGAGCCCCCGCTACAAGAAGAAACCCTGATCCATGGCCACCCTCGTTCTCGGCGTTGCCGGCGCGGCCATTGGCGGCTCGATCGGCGGCACGATCCTTGGCGTCAGTGCGGCCACCATCGGCGGCTTCATCGGCTCGACGGTGGGTTCGGTGGTCGACAGCTGGATCATCTCCTCGCTGGCGCCGACCCAGCGCATCGAAGGCCCGCGCCTCGACTCCCTGCGCATCACCTCCTCGACGGAGGGTGCTGTCATTCCCCGGCTCTATGGCCGCATGCGCATCGGCGGCAATATCATCTGGGCGACGGATTTCCGCGAGGAGACCCGAACCACCACCCAAGGTGGTGGCAAGGGCGGCGGTGGCGGCAAGGTCAAGACGACGGAGTATCTCTACTATTCGAGCTTCGCCGTCGCCCTGTGCGAGGGTCCGATCACCGGCATCGGCCGCATCTGGGCCGATGGCAAACTCATGGACATCGCCGGCATCACCTGGCGCTGGTATCCCGGCGACGAAAGCCAGAGCGCCGATCCCTTCATCGCCGCGAAGATGGGTACCGCCAGCACGCCATCCTATCGCGGCACCGCCTATGTTGTGTTCGAGGAACTGCCGCTGACGGACTATGGCAACCGCCTTCCGCAACTCTCCTTCGAGGTGTTCCGGCCGCTCGCCGATCCCGATACCGCCGAGGGTCTGACGCAGGCTGTTACCATGATCCCGGCCTCGGGCGAGTTCACCTATGCAACGCAAGCCATCCGCAAGGGCGACAGCGGCGCACAGCAGGCGGAAAACCTCAACGCGATCTCCGACACTGCCGACATGGTGGTGGCGCTCGACCGGCTGCAGGCCATGGCGCCGAACGTCGAGAGCGTCTCGCTGGTGGTGGCCTGGTTCGGCAATGATCTGCGCGCCGGAAACTGCACGATCAGGCCGGGCGTCGAGGTTCTGGTCAAGGCCACCCGCCCGAAGACGTGGACCGTGAACGGCGTTGCCCGCGCCAATGCGCATCTGGTCAGCCGCGATGCCGAGAACCGCCCCGTCTATGGCGGCACGCCTGCGGATTTCGCGGTGGTGCAGGCGATCAAGGAGATGAAGGCGCGCGGACTGCGCGTCACCTTCTATCCCTTCATCCTGATGGACGTGCCGCCCAGCAATACGCTGCCGGACCCGTATAGCGACCATGCCGCAGACCTTGGCCAGCCGACCTTCCCATGGCGTGGCCGCATCACCTGTTCGCCAGCGGCCGGCTACGCCGGCAGCGTCGACAAGACCGCTGCTGCTGCATCGCAGGCCGCAAGCTTCTTTGGCGCAGCGACGTCCACCAGCTTCGCCGTCTCGGGCGAAAGCGTCAGCTGGATCGGTCCGGCCGGCGATTGGGGTTTCCGGCGCATGGTGCTTCATTACGCGCATCTGTGCCAGGCCGCCGGTGGTGTCGATGCCTTCATCATCGGTTCGGAACTGCGCGGGCTCACCACGATCCGCTCCGGCGCGGCAAGCTATCCAGCCGTTATGGCGTTGAAGAGCCTCGCCGCCGATGTCCGCGCGATTCTTGGGCCAGGCACGAAGATCGGTTACGCCGCCGACTGGAACGAATATTTCGGGCATCAACCGGCGGATGGATCCGGCGATGTCTTCTTTCACCTCGATCCGCTCTGGGTCGATGCCAATATCGACTTCATCGGCATCGACAACTACATGCCGCTCTCCGACTGGCGCGATGGTTTCGACCATCTCGACGCACAAGCCGGCTGGCCCGCCATCCACGACCGCGCCTACCTGCAGTCCAACATCGCCGGCAGTGAAGGGTTCGACTGGTTCTACGCCTCCGATGTCGACCGGTTGAACCAGGTCCGAACGCCGATCACCGATGGTGCTGCGGGGAAGCCATGGGTCTTCCGCTACAAGGATCTGCGCGCCTGGTGGTCGAACCTGCATTTTGATCGCCCCGGCGGGACCGAAAGCGCCACCCCGACGGCATGGGTCCCGCAATCCAAACCGATCTGGTTCACCGAACTCGGCTGCCCGGCCATCGATCGCGGCACGAACCAGCCCAACGTCTTCTTCGACCCCAAGTCCTCCGAGAGTTTTACACCGTACTTTTCGCGCGGCTGGCGCGATGACGCCATCCAGCGCGCCTATCTCGAAGCCACCTGGCTCTGGTGGGGCGAGGCCGCGAACAACCCGATCTCCACCGTCTATGGCGGCCGGATGGTCCATGTCCCCGAATGCGCCGCCTGGACCTGGGACGCGCGGCCATACCCATTCTTCCCCGAACTCACCAATGTCTGGACGGACGGCCCCAACTGGCGGCTCGGCCACTGGCTGAGCGGGCGGCTCGGCGCCGTGTCGCTGGCGGCACTGGTGCGGCATCTCTGCCTGCGTGCCGATCTACCGGAAGCCCGCGTCGACGTTTCCGGCCTCTGGGGCGCACTCGAAGGCTACGTGATCGGCGCGCTGGAAAGCCCACGCGCCTCGATCTCGAGCCTTGCCCGGCACTTCGGCTTCGATGCCGTCGAGAGCGAGGGCAAGATTCGCTTTGTCATGCGTGGACGGGCAGCAGTTTCTACCATCTCGATCGATGCCATTGTGGCATCCGGTCAGGATGAGGTGCTGGAACTGACCCGTGGTCAGGAAACCGAGCTGCCTCAGGCGCTCAAATGGCAGGTCGCGCGTGCCGATGAGGACTATGATGCCGCCGTGGTGGAAGCCCGCCGCATCACCGTTGAGGCATCTCGCATCTCCTCCGAAACCTTCCCCTTTGCCGTGCCGCCGGAAGAAGCCGAACGTCGCTGTCGTCGCGCCCTGATGGAAACCTGGACCGGGCGCGAGAGCGCCGTCTTTCGCCTGCCGCCATCGCGGTTGGCGCTCGATCCCGCCGATGTGGTCCGGCTCGATCACGATGGCCGGCAGCTCGGTTTCCGGCTCGTGTCCATCGCCGATGCCGAATCCCGTTCCATCGAGGCGCTCCGCCAGGATCGACAGGACTACGACCTGCCACCCGGCGCGGCACGACCGGCGACGCCGGCAAAGATCGTCGCCTTCGGTGCACCGGAGGTGGCGATGCTCGACTTGCCGCAGCTGACGGAAAATCATATCCCTCATCATCCGCTGATCGCCGCCCATGCTGTGCCATGGCCGGGTCAGATGGCGGTGTTCCGCAGTCCCGGTAGCGACGGGTTCGAACTCGTCACCGTCTTCGGCACCCGTGCCCGCATCGGCACCCTGGTAAACGATCTCTGGTCAGGGCCGGTCTCGCGCTTCGACCATGGCAATGTCATGATCGTCGATCTCGTCTCCGGCACGCTGGAAAGCGTCACCGACATGGCGCTGTTCGGTGGTGCCAATGTTCTGGCAATGGAAAGCGCCCCCAGCACCTGGGAAATCCTGCAGGCCGGATCGGCGGAACTGATCGCGCCGGGTCGCTATCGCCTGACACGCTTGCTGCGCGGTCAGCGCGGCACGGAACAGGCGATGGGCGATCCGACGCCGGCCGGTGCGCGCGTCGTGGTGCTCGACAGCCTGCTCGCCGATCTGCCGGTCGCCGAGGCCTATCTCGGCATTCCGTGGAACTGGCGCATCGGCCCGGCCTCGAAGCCGGTCAGCGACGAGACCTATGTTGCGCGGAGTTTTGCGCCCGTAGGCATCGGGCTCCGGCCCTTCGCGCCGGTGCATGTCGAACAGCCATGGCGCAAGGCGCGCGTGTCCGGTGATCTCGCCATTCGTTGGACGCGGCGGGATCGTTCTCTCGCCGCCGACAGCTGGAATGCCGCCGAAGTGCCGATGAGCGAGGCGACTGAAACCTATGTGGTCGACATCCTTGACGGTCCAGTCGTCAAGCGATCCCTGACCACTGCTACAACCAGCGCCGTCTACACCGAAGCCGACCAGATTGGCGACTGGGGCGCGCCGCTCGGGCCCGGTGACTCCCTCACGGTGCGTATCACCCAGCTTGGGCAGCTCTACGGTGCCGGTGCCGCATCCGTCACCACACTCTGGTTCTGATCAGGAGACATTTTCCATGTCCGACACCACGGCGCTTCTGGCGTTGCCCTTCATCATGGCCGCGCAGGCCCAGAAGCACGTCACCCACAACGAGGCGCTGCGCCTGCTCGATGGGCTGGTGCAGCTGTCGGTCAAGGATCGCGATCTGACCGCACCGCCGGCAAGCCCCGCCGATGGCGACCGCTACATCGTGGCATCCGGCGCCACCGGTGTTTGGGCCGGTTGGGATCTGAACATTACGCTCTGGGTCGACGGCGCCTGGCTTCGTCTGCCGCCGCGTAGCGGCTGGCGGGCATGGGTCGAGGACGAAGGGCTGCTCCTAGTCTACAACGGTTCGGCGTGGGTCGGCACCACACCGGCGACGTTGCAGAACCTTGCCCTGCTCGGACTCGGCACCACGGCCGATGCCGCCAATCCGTTTTCGGCTAAACTGAACGCCGCGCTGTGGACCGCGAAAACGATCGCGGAAGGCGGCACCGGTGATCTGTTCTACACCATGAACAAGGAGGCCGCCGGCGACGATCTTGGTCTCACGCTGCAGACCGGCTACGTCACCAAGGCCCTCGTCGGCCTGTTCGGCTCGGACAAGTTCCGCTTGGCGGTCTCGGCCGATGGCAGCACTTTCTTCGACGGGCTGATTGTCGACAACACCAACGGTATCGTCGACCAGCCGCGCCTGCCGCGCTTCAAGGGCTATACCAACTATGACAATTATGTCGCCGTCGACACCTGGACGAAGATCGGCATCAACAATACCGACTACAACGATCAGGGCGCCTTCGATGCCGCCAACAACCGCTTCGTCGCGCCGGTCGCCGGTACCTACCTGTTCGGCGCGGCGCTCATGTACAAGGTCAACTCCAGCACCACGGCACGTATGCGCGGGCGGCTGGTGCTGAACGGCTCGACCGAAATCCGGGGGGCGCGCGGCGAAATCTCCGGCACACATGTCTCCGAGGCCACCACGCTCTGGCTGCAGACGATGGTGACGCTCAATGCGGGCAACACCGTCGAGCTGCAGGGCACGTTCCGCGTGGCGGATGGGTATTTCTCCGCCGACCATACTTCCTTCTGGGGATGCAAGGTCGGGTGAGTGACCGTTTGCACCAAAAATCGGGCTCACAAGGAGCGCATGCCTTTCTCTCCGATCTCGATCTGGCCTTTGTCCGACAGAAGCCAGCCCGACAGGAATTCGACCGACGTAGCAACCTGGCCTAGCTTCCGCAGAGCACACTCCCACACCGTAGCCACGCGCCATCCCCTTTCCAGAAGCGTTGCGCGAACGTCACTGTCCCGAGCAACGTTGGCCTCGAACTTCGCCTGCCAGAACTCCGGGCGAGTCGATGGGCTGGTGGTGTAGCGACAGCCCTCGTGCCGATGCCAGAAACAGCCGTGTACGAAGATCACGGCGCGATGTTTCGGAAGAACGATGTCCGGCCGTCCGTAAACCTTGCTGGAATGAATACGGAAGCGAAAGCCGCGCGCGTGCAGCGCCCGCCTGAGAAGCAACTCGGGCTTCGTGTTCTTTCCCCTGATCCCGGCCATCATCCGGGAGCGGGTCTGCTGGTCCACGATATCGGTCACGTGCGCCCTGGTTTTCGTTCCTGAACCTGGTATACATCGGCTGAATGAACTTCGTCAGGAGCCTGATTTGCCATCCACTTTCGGCGTTGTCGATCTGTTTGCCGGTCCGGGCGGACTTGGCGAGGGGTTCGCTTCCCTCGTCGAGGACGGCCATGCGCCGTTCCGGATCGGCATTTCGGTCGAGAAGGAGGCGTCGGCCCATCGGACCCTGACGCTGCGTGCCTTTCTGCGCGAGTACCGTGCACGTCATGGCGTCTTGCCGAAAGAGTTCATCGATTTCCATGCCGGGCTGGCATCCGAACCGGACTGGTCAGCCGTCGATGCCGAAGCGTGGCAGCATGCCATCGACGAAGCCCGCGCGCTTGAGCTGGGCACCGGGGCTGCGGCGACCGCCATAAATGGCGCCATCGCGACGCTGAAAGCAAAATACGACGACACGATCCTGATCGGCGGCCCGCCCTGTCAGGCATATTCCCTGGTGGGGCGCGTCCGCTCCAGAGGCAAGGTCGGCTACGTCCCGGAGGAGGATGCGCGGCACTACCTCTTTCGGGAGTACATCCGGGTCCTCGACAAGCTTCGCCCGGCCGCCTTTGTTATGGAAAACGTCAAGGGCATGCTTTCGTCGACAGTCGAAAGCCGGCTTGTCTTCGAGATGCTGATGGAGGATCTTTCCTCGCTCGGCACGGGTCACGCCCATCACTACGAACTTCGTGCCGTCCGGGTAGAGGATGGCAAGGCCAGCCTGCAGGAGGCGGCGCTGCCCTCGGATTTCATCGTGCGCGCCGAGGCGTTCGGAGTCCCGCAGCGTCGCCACAGGGTGATCATCGTCGGCATCCGCTCTGACCTCGCAGGACGTGCCGCCGATGCGGAGATCGCTGTATCGGGGATGGCACGTACCGTCCGCGATGTCATCGAAACAATGCCCGCCTTGCGAAGCGGCATCAGCCGCGGGCTCGACGACGCGGCGGCTTGGCGAGGAGAAGTCCTCGAAGCCGCAAACATGCTAGCCGGCCTTTCCAAGGGTGAGGACAACCGGGCGCTCCGTGAGGCGTTCCTGAGCGTTTCGGAGCAAGTGGAGGAAAACCCGACTACCGTTCGGGCTGCGTCACGGTTGCCAGACGGCTACGGCACTTCGAACGATGAGCTACTGCAGTGGATCGAGCGACCGGAACTTCGCGCGATCGCCCAGCACGAGACGCGTGGGCACATGGCGTCGGATCTGGGCCGCTACCTGTTTGCTGCCGTGTTCGGAACCGTCCATCACTACAGCCCGAAGGCGGCCGATTTCCCTCTGTTGCTCAGCCCTGATCACCGCAACTGGCACAGTGGTGTCTTCAATGACCGCTTCCGGGTTCAGCTGGCGGACGAGGCATCGACCACGGTCACGAGCCACATCTCGAAGGATGGCCACTACTTCATTCACCCCGATCCGATCCAGTGCCGTAGCCTGACGGTTCGCGAAGCTGCTCGTCTGCAGACCTTTCCCGACGATTACCTGTTTCTCGGCAACCGAACGCAGCAATATGTCCAAGTTGGAAATGCCGTGCCGCCGTTTCTTGCAAGGCAGATTGCAGCGCTCGTGCTATCTACGCTGAAACGGTGAACACTACCGATCTGTCATGAGGTGTTCGACGCATTAAATGCGACAACACCGATGTCGGGCATCATGATTGTCGCACCTCTTGGATTGAACCCCGCGGAACTGGGAATTCAGCGGCTCTTACCTTCGCCCACGTGTCCGCGCGCTTCGCCACCTCCGAAATTTGCTGACCCGGGGCGATCCTGTTGAACTCGGCGTTTACGACGACGGCCCAGTCCCAGAGCAGGTCTCGCAGGCCAGCTGAAATCCCTTGCCGCATCCATATCTGCTCGAGGTCGAGCCGGTCACCAAGTCGATCGGCTACCACCGATACGACGTAAGTCGCAATGTTGACCCATCCTTGGCGAAACACCTCCTTTGCTTCCTTTGTCTTGATCATGCTCTCGATCGCCTTGAACAGGATGACCTTGGCGATCATCGCCCGATACCAGCGGGCATCGAGTGGGCTGGGCACAATCGTCGGATCGTCATCGAGAGCAGCCATGAAGGCCGCGAAGTTCTTCTCGCCAGCCATGGCGACCTGGTTCGGCTTGCAGCGCCAGGCTTCATGGTACTTGGCGATGTCGTTCTTGGTCAGCTTGCGTTTCGGCGGGATCATCTCCTTCAGGTTTCGCCTTTTGGCCGGCGTGGTGCCTTCCCTCAGCAGCATGACGTTGTAGGCGCCAGCTGCGCGCTCGTAGAACCATCGCGTTGCACCGTCGGGGCACCACGTGTCGTTCGCGAGTTTCTCGAGCTCTCGATGGAACGGGCGATTCGCCGACAGGTCGGACATCTTCACCGCGTTCTGACTGTTCGCATACCGTGACACGTTGCTGATCAGTCTCTCGCGCGCTTCGTCTTGCGATCCCTTCAGGATGATGATCTTGGCCGGGACCATGACATGGCTGAGATCGATGGTACGATCATCGCGGGATGAGAAGTAGATGGTCGAGGTTGTCTGGCCGCCGTTCACGATCTGCAGACCCTTCAGGAAGGACAGGCCCAGATTACCGTCGTCGGTCCGCTCGAAGGCCGCTTCGTCGCAGACAAGCACAAGGCCATTGTTGAAGGCGAGGAAGTGCTCCGGTTCCTTCCGCAGCGTTTCGACGATGCCCTTGTTGACCGCGCGCTTGTTCCCCAGAAAGGTGCGAATATTGGCTTCGAGCAGCGTCGTCCCGTGGCGCAGATAGAGATCTCGAATGAGCTGCCCTGGAATGGCTGTTAGGGCATACTCGTAGTCAGCATCGGGGTCTGGAACATGTACGCAGGGGAGTGCCCGACCGATCGACTGGACGAAACTTACGGCCAGTTCGTCTCGCGGTTTGCCCTCGGTGTGGCGGAACAGCCTCTCCATATCCATGGCCTCGACGGCCACCATCTTCTGGTGAACCTCCTTGTTCGAGAACCGTTTGGTTTTGGTCTTGCCATCGGTGATCACGAACACTCGAAGTCGGTCGATGTCGCCCCAGCGAGAACGAATAGTGGCGACCAGATCCCTGACGGGATGCGTTGGATCGATCCTTGCGTCGAGGTTGCCGCTTGCCGCTCGAAAGAGAAAGCGAACGCCTTCGCTTGCAGTTGCGGTGGCATCCGAGTCCCTGAGATCGTTCAGTTCTTCTGTCCCGAAATAGTGGGTCACGAAGAGGTCGAGAGCCGTTTCATCGGAGCTGAGCGCATAGCCCGTAATGCGGAGCTTCGCGTTGCCGACCTTGCCGCTCCAGTGGCAAACGGTTGGTGCCTCGCAGATCCCGGTTTCCGCGACGTGCTCCATGACCATTTCCGCAAAAACGAGCTCATCCGAAGGAAATGGGCCTTCGCCGGCCTCTACGCGCTCGGCGATGATGGTCTGCAGATCGGAACGAAAGTTGCGGTGAAAATCATCGAGGCTCATGTCAATCCAGTCCAAGTTCTTTGATCAGCTCCGAAAGTCCGATCGAGGGAACTTCGAGCGCGTCGAGGTCGAGCACATAGGCAGCTGAGCGGATGGCGGCTGGAAGCGCCGCGCGCGTGAGACGCGGCATGTCACCTTCCGCGCGGAACGCCCTTGCGTCCTTCAATGTCAGTGTGCGCCCGTAGAGCGCTGCATGCTCGTCGAGGTACCCCATCACCATGAGCAGTGCTTCGAACCCGCGTTGCACTCCGGCCAGTCCGAACCTCTCTCGGAGCTCAGTCACAAGACGGACGAGCGAGACCCCATCGGTATTCTCTTCGAAGCGAAAGCCGCACAGGAAGTTGGGCGCCCGGTCACCATCCAGCTGTTCGATGCTGTTGATCCGCGCGAGGAAGCTGCCGGTCCGGACCGTGCTCTTCACCTCTATCGCGCCACCCCGAACGTGGAAATCCTGTGCAGCCCGCAACGGCCCCTGCCAGCAGTCGAGAGCACCGGCTCCGAGGGAGGTGTCCGTGAGCAGCCTGAGCATCCAGAGTTCGCCGAGCAGGCCGATCTGCGCATCGGACGAAAGAGGACGGTGCGTTCGGGCCATGAAAGCCTGCCACTCCCTGACCCGTTCGAGGAAGGCTTCCACAACGTCGCGGCTCGCGCTGTTGGCTGCAGTCTCCAGCGTTCTCAAGACATCCACGACCATGATGGCGAAGATGTCGGGTGAACCCTCTGGCCGCCTCACGAGGGCGATCGCCGTCTTGCCCGCGAATACGGTTTGACCCTCGATGCAGGAGACATCGAAACCCTTGCCCTCAGGAAGCCTTGCCGGGTTCACCGGCCACGATCCCGGAAAGGAGACGATCAACGCCTCCCGTCCGAGCGGGAAGTGACAGCCTGCTTCAACAGAGACGGCGCCCATCCCAGTGAGGTGGACAAATCGCCAGTCTTCCGCCGCTTCTTGGCGCGCGAGCGCTCGCCAGGCACGCGCAATCCCATCTTCAGTCCACCCACTCATTGAGGCCTCCCCAAAGTACGCTGTTGGCGATGTACCTCGAATTGGAGACCCTTCTCTCGGAGTTGCTTGACGGAAAACTGATTGCCCAGGCGACGACCGGATCGGCATTCTTCAGTTCATCGACGCCCGCACCCTCGGGATCGAGCAGATAGAGCATGAGCAGGCCGCGTTCCCGGCGAGATGGAATACCCTCTTCGGCGACGCCTTCTCCGAGTACATGACGGATCTGTGGACCTCTCGGTTCGGACGGCGGCTCCTTGCCTTCGTTTCGATCCGTGTCGTTGCGCCAGGTCTTCTGGCTGAGATCGAGCGCTGCCTTCCATTCTGCCTCGGTCAGATCGATGGCCTGATCGCGAGGCGAGATCAGGGTCTTGATCGAGTATCGATCCGCATGCTCGGTCGTGCGCTTGCGCTGGAGCATGTTGACCGAAAAACCGCCTACCGTGCGGTGCTTGTCGTCCGGGCCGCTGTCCTTCCCGATCAGTGCGACCGTCCAGTTGGTCAGCTCACGATCCTTGTTCATCTCCTCGATGAAGTCCGCGATCAGCGGACTCATTATCCGGAAGCTGGCGGGATGGGTCCTGTAATCCCGGAGGAATGAGATTACGCTCAGGGCTGGCACGTTGCGCCACAGGTGACCGTTCCACTTTTGACGATCCGGCACGAAGTGCTGATGGTTCAGGTCCTTCGATGGGCCAAGTGCACCGATGAACCGATCCGTAGCCTCGAAGTTCGCCGTGATGTCATCCTTGCGGTTGGGAAACACGATAGTCTGTAGAAGATCGCCCGAATAGGTCAGCTGCATAGCGCGAGCGTTCCTCATCTTCGCCCGCGAAGTCACGGTCAGAACGGAGTGCGATTTTACGCGCAGGCCGAACTGTTTGGGCGTGGCGCCGGCCGCGACCATGTTGTCGAACTCCTGACGCAACTCTTCGGCGGCATCGGCGATATGGCCAAACCACTCCACCATTTCCTGCGATGTGTAGAGGCGGCAGACATCGAGGTAGCCGTCGCGGTAGCCGAACCAGCGCCCCATCTGCATGAGTGTGTCGTACATGCGTGCAGTTCGAAGGAAGTAGCTCGTGCAGAGACCTTCGAGCGTCAGACCGCGCGCCAGCTTGTCGCCGCCGATGGCAATCACCTTGAGGCCGGTGCCATCATTCTCGGCGTAGTCGAGTGCGTCTTTCGCCGTCCCGTTGATTTCGCGCACGCGAATGTCTGACAGGACGTCGGGGAGGACGCCACGAATGTCCGCCCACGAGAAGTCCTCCAGCGTTTCTCCTTCGACGAGGGCAGAGCGAATTCCCTTCATGCCTAGCAGGAAGGTCTCTTCATATTCCTTGCGCATAGACGCCTCGAGGTTCTCGAGCTCGATGCCGCGGGTGTAGCGGCCCTTCAGATCCCGCACGTACTCTGCGACCTGGTTGACGACAGCGTTCTGTACCGAGGTGAAGCGGGTGACGTGGATGAGCATCGAGGAGTGCTTGCTGCCCTGTCTTCTCAGCTTCCTCACGGCACAGGCATAGACGAAGGAGCGGATCGCTTCTGCGAGCGAGTCCGGCGCACGGTCCTCCCCCCGCCATCGTGGCCGGTATCCGTTCTTGTGTCGTGGCGGCATCCACGGCTGGAACTCATCGTCCGAAAGCGGGCGCACCAGAGGCAGGTCTTCCGGCGTGCTGGAAGCTGATCCGAAGACACGGCCCGGTCCGACATAATTCGATGGTGCCGCAAGGCTGGTGATGAAGGCTGCGGGGAAGAGGTCCGGTCCGTGCTCCTGAGTCTCCCCGCGGTCATGAATGAAGATGTTCGCAAAGGGTGTCGCCGTGTAGCCGACATAGGCCTTCCGCGAGAAATGGTGGAGGATCGACCGGATCAACCTGTTGATCGTCTTGGGCTCGTGTTCGAGATCCGGGTTGCCGAACTCGTCCACGACATCTTCACCGGTGTCGACGGATCCGTGATCGGACTCGTCGTCGATCACTAGGAGAGGCAGGTTGGTGACGAGTTTGCGACCTGTTTCGGGGTCGACGTGATTGGCCACACGGTTGCGAATCCAGTGCAGCAGGCGCTCCAAAACCGTCTTGTTCTTCTTGACGACGAACAACCACGGTCGCTGTTCTGGGCTGATGTTCATCTTCGCGGCAACGGCCGTATTGAAGTCGCCCTTGTCGCTCCGATTCGTTGCAGCATTGGGACGGACCGACATGTCCTTATCGATCAGTCCGACCCCCACTGCCGGGAGCTCGTCAGCATCCGTGATGGTGGCAAAGCCGAGAAACCCCTCGTCCAAGCGGATCTGGGTCTGTGCTCTCAGGTTGTTGTGCAGGCCGGCGAGCACGATGATGATCTTGTAACCGGCGTCGGCTGCCTTGCAGATCAGTCCGGTATAGTTGCCTGTCTTCCCCGACTGGACGTGGCCCACGACTAGGCCGCGACGATCCCAGGCGCCTTCCCGGGTCGGGTCCTCGAGCTGCGAAAGGACTTCGTCCGTGGCGACGTCGAGAGCATCGAGGGCCGTCCAGGGGATGCGTGCTTCCATGTACTCCGAGTAGCGCTGCCAATAGGTCCAGCCCTTCTTCCTTTCTGCATCAAGCCAGGCCACATGGTCCTCACCGCTCGACAGGGTGGCGTTCTCGCCCACCGTGCGGCTTGACCGGCGGATCAGTTCGTCAACGAGCGCGTCCCGATCAACAAGGGCGAAATCGTCCTCCATCATGATCGACAGCTTCGTCAGCTCCTTCTCGATCATTTCCGGAGAGACAGGGCTCTGAGCGCGTTCTGCAGCAAGGCGGAGCATGTTCTGGGCCATGGAAAGGATTGAATCGAAGGCCTTCTGGTTTGAAATCGTCATTGCGTGTCTTTCGCTTCAAGGGCTGCAACCAGATCGAGGTGCCGGTCGAATGGGGGCGTGCGACCGAGCCGCTCGCGCGCCTCGGCCGGGCTGAGATCGCGGAACTTCACCAGTGCTTCAAACATCGAGGACAGGGTCTCCATCACCTCGTTCTCGGCCGCTCCGGTGAAACCAGTTCTCGGCGTCTCCTTGTCTTCCGCCGTATCCAGCCAGATACGCTGCACGGGCACTGTCTCTTCGATCAGCCTCAAAAGAGCGAGGATGTCGGGCTTGAGTGGGCCGGCGCGATCGAGGATCGAGGCGAGGAGATCATGGTCACGAGCGATCCGGTAAGACGTTCCTTGTGCCGAACGCCGCACTTGCCAGGCTTCGGCGACTGCGTTCGGGCGCGTGCCTGAGGCCGGGGTCACGTGTCCCCGGTGGGCGAAGACCCGCCGCGCCGTGTCGCGTGTTTCTGTTGCAAGACGATGAAGCTGGGATCGCAGGCGCACCGGGGGGCTGGCCGTCGATTTCAGGACATTGATCTTCCAATCGGAATCCGCGCTGTTCGGTATATCTAGCCGGATACGAGCGAGCCTGTGGGCTTCATCGCGCGGCCATGGCTTGCCGCCATCGCCGAGGCCAAGCCACCCCCCAGCGAGAAGGAGACGCTTGTTGCGGTAGACGTAGAAGCCCTCCTGTTGCGTCCATCCTCCGGGCCCCGCCGCCGCTTCCTGCTCGGCAGGCTTGAGCATGTCGCGATGCGGAAGGACGTGGCATTGCACGGTCACACCTGTGGTGTGGAGGATCCGATACTCGGGGCTTTCGAGCGCCTTGCCGGGATGACCGATGAGGTACGGATCCCAAGGCTTCAACCCTCTGCCATTGAGCGAGAGGCGCAGCATGGGCAGTTGGCCATCGATGAGGCGATGAAAGGTCATCGCAAGATGCGCCTCCACGCGATCCGCGAGCTCGATCATGTCGGTGGCTGCGAAGCCATCCATCACGATACGGTCCAGTTTCTCCCAGAGCACGACGGTGCCGTGGGCCATCTGGTCCAGCGGCGCGAGCAAATGCTCTGATCCCGGCGCCGGTCCCTCGAAGAGCGGCCAATCGGCCCCGGGTTCCTGACCGATGAGATCGAGGTCCCAGCGAAGGCAGACGACCGGTCCACCTTCCTTCCGACTGGCGACGGTGAGGCGACGGGCCTGGGAGAAGCTGGCCGTCTTCAGGCCCAGCCCGAAGCGCCCGAGATCGGTGGCGGCGCGTTCAGCCCTCGGATCGCGAGCGCCAAGGCGCATGCCGGCCTCCAGAGCCGCGTCGTCCATGCCGTCGCCGTCATCGACGATTCTTACCCAGCTCTCTGGACCGGCCCACTCAAGATGAACGGCGACGTCGTGCGCTTTTGCGGCGATGGAATTGTCGACCAGATCGGCAAGTGCGGTGGGAGGCGCGTAGCCGAGTCCCCGAAGGGACTCGAGCATCGACCCGGCGTGAGGGGGAGCATTTCTTACACCCATCCCGTCACAACCCCAGAAATTCCTGGAGCCGACGCTTGCGGCCCGGATGGGAAAGACGATCGAGGCCTTTCGCTTCAATCTGACGAATGCGCTCGCGCGTCACGCCGTAGATCTGACCGATTTCCTCGAGGGTCATGTCAGAATCGCGCCCGATACCAAAGCGCATCCGAATCACATCAGCCTGACGTTCCGGCAGATCAGCCAGTGCTTCTGTCACGATCCTTTCGGTTTCTGCCTCGTCGAAGACATCCTCTCCCGAAGGCTCGGGCAGCAGGTCGTCCCAGTCGTCAAGGCTTTCGGGATATTCGGCTTCACGCGGGATGCTGCGGAACTGTCTGACTTCGTCGATTGTCCATTCGAGCTCTTCGGCGAGTTCGAGGTCGGAGACGGCACCACTGACCCGAACGTCCAGTCTCTCGAAGGCGCGATCGAGCTTGGTGATCTTCTCGTTTCGATGCACGGGGATGCGGATCGCCGCGCCTTCATCAGAACGCCATCGCGTAATGGCCTGTCGCATCCAATAAGTGGCGTAGATGAGGAAGCGATAACCACGCTCGGGATCAAATCGCCTTGTGGAACGCTGCAGACCCATGAACGCGACTTGGAACACGTCCTCCGGATCCTCGCCTTCCTCCACGTTCCGCGAGGCAAACCGCCGCACGTAAGGCAGGTGCTCGCGGATAAGGTGTTCGGTAGCGGATTCGGACACCAGGATTTCGGCTTCCAGCTGACTGGCCTCGACTTGGCACCCTGGGAACTGCTCCAGTCTGCGGACCAACTCCTTGTGGAATGCGAGAGAGAGTTCCAATGCCTCTAGCGCAGCAAGTGCCTCTCTTCGTCGTTTGCCGTCCATTACCCGGCCAGTAGTGTGCCACGACCTCAGGGCGTCCGCGGCGGCCATTACTTCGGACGTCTCCGCATGGCCCGGTCGCGAGGGAATAATGGTTCTCAGGGAGACCGAGCCGGGGTCTCGCGAACCTTCGCGGATGCGGTCCATGACGTCGAGGATCGTTTCGACGGCGGTCTCGGAGGCCAGGATGCCCAGCTGGAGTTCCTGCTTGGCCCGCATCATTGGCTCCAGCAACTGAAGCTCTTCTGATTTGTCCATGACGAATCGCTGTGTCCCGGGAAGCCGCGTCCGACGCGTAAGGGCTGCTTCGATTGCGTCGGCGAGGTCATCGGACGAAGTTTCCGATCTGGCGTCCCAGAGCCCGGCATCATATCCGGTCGCCTGATCGAGATTGAAGCCCGCAGCTTCGAGATTGCGCTGTAAATTGATGCGCAGTTCCTCGAGATCACCATTCCCCTCGCAATGGGCGATCAAGCGGTCGATATCATCAAAGGAGCACAAACCCTTCGCCAGAATTTCCTCTGCCCAGGTGATGCAGATCTCCGGATCGATCGACATCCGCGTGCTGGTCTGGACGACAGCGCGTTTGACCGACTGCCGGCCGCGGTTGCGGACCTTCAGGAAGTCATGCTCTGCACCGTGATCAGCGGTTGCTGCGGCGTTGGATCCGATGCCCTCTCCGGCAATCTGTGCTGGTGAAAGGTCGAGATCCCAATCCCCGTCCTCACCATCCAAAACCGCAGGTGCCGAATTGACGAGCGCGACGAATGTCCCTGAAGCTGTTTCGCCCGGATACTGGCCGAAGAATTCCTCTGGCCCTTCCTCCGCCTCGAAGCTCAGGAACTCATCCAGATCGTCAGTTGCGTCATCCGGCTGCGTTTCTTGGATTACTGTGAAACGATGCTCTGGAACTGCATCGATCTCGGCCGTGGCGATCTTCTTCACCGATACATTTTCGTGTCCATCGACCGGCTCCGGCGAGCTTGCAATGGGCGAAGAGAGCAGCCGCGCTGCCAAACTGTGGCCCTCGGCAAATGCGACATCAGCAGGTGTCTGCCGATCATGGTTCAGTGATCCGGGATGGGCACCCGACCGAATGAAGAGATCGCAAAGGGCAAGATTCCCCATGCGCGCCGCAAGATGAAGCGGCGTGTCTCCCTTCGGATCGGCCAAATGAAGACGAGGGGATGCCGCGAAATCGGTGAGTCTCTCGAGCTTCCCTTCGGCGATCAGCCGGACCTCGACGGGGTCAAGAACATGCCCTTCCGGTCCGCTTGCGGACTGGACGTGACCGCCGAGGATGCGGGACAGCCTATCCATGATCTTCATGGACGACCTCCCTGTTGAGAAGCACAATCTGCTGATCCTGCGGCTTCCTTGCGCTTGGATCAGTATCGAGCCCGAGCCGCCTGAGCGCATAGTAAAGCAGCGCACGCCTCACCTTGATCTTCGCCTTGCCGCCTCGCATGCCGTAGTCGAGCGCGATGACCTTCGCCTGCGTATCCGACAGTTCTGGGTGAGGGCCGATGTCCAGCGTGACCTCGGAATTCCAGTCGCGATCATTGCTGGCCGACGTTTCGCTCTCTCGCGACCCTCGGATGTCGAGGATCCGAGAGAGAAGGAAATCCTTGAAGCAGTCATCGGTCATGCAGAACGCACGCGTGTGCCAGCGGAACCCGTCGAATGCGATGGCATGGGGTGCGATCCAGCGCCAGCGGGGCTCGGCGCTGGAGAGGGACTGGTACTTCACCTCGATCGCCTCGGACCGCCGAATGGCATCCACCACTGACCGGAGCGTCTCCGGGTTGACGCCACGCACAGGCGTCGGCGCGGACGAGAAGGCCGGGAGTTCTGCAATCCACGAATCCTCGCGGTCCAGAATCCCGTCCGCCACCGACCGAAGCTGGGCTAGGTAGCGACTTGCGTCAGGTTCGAGGAACTGCGGCTTGAAACTCGAGCCCCGGACATAGGTCCGCGCGCTCTTGTCGTAGACGATATTGTCCGGAGCAAAGCCGATGTAACGGTTCAGGTCGGTGGACGCCTGGTTCACCGAGACTCCGAACTGCTCCATCAGGTCGCTGCGGTTCACATGTCCCTCCCAGAACAGGCGGAACTCTATGAACTCGAGCCGTTGCTCGATTCCCCAGCGAAGTTCGGCCCTTTCGTTGCCCACCTACGGCCCCCCAGCCTCTGATGCGCATGGAAACTATGCGCGCCCATTTTCTGGGCTTATCTTAAGCTATCGGGCGACAAGGACGCGTGCAATCGAAATAAAACGTGAAGTAAATGAAACGAACTCGTGGAATTGGTTAGTGAACTCCAGAGGGAGATGGGCGTGTCGAAGCGAGCCAAGCCTCGACACGCCCGAACAGTGACGCAACCGCCTATGCGGCCACGCGGCCGGCGAAAACTCGAGCCGACCAAGTGGGCTCCGAGCGGGTTCGCCGCCATCCCCACCGCCGCGCTCGATCTGGCCCACAGTCCAGCGTCTCCCACGGTCCCCGCGCTTATCGGGTCCGGGTCCCCATCGGTCGTCACGACCCTGTCAGGTTGCCTCGGGCGGCAGCGTGGATGTCAGCTCGGCGATCGCCTGGAACTCGGTCAGGAATTCGGGACGATGCTGCATGAGGTAGCGAACCACCCGGGCATTCCCGAGCAACTTCGTGAGGTAGCCCTTGATGACGGTCAGATGCAGGTGATCCTGACCGTAGGTCTCCTGAATGGAGGTGATCGACTCCTGAAGGCGCGCCAGCTCGCTCTCCATCCGGGCCATGGCTTCGGGCGTGATACCCTTGATGCGCTTGGGCTTCGCACCTTCCGCAAGCTGCGTCTGCGGGGTGCCGGCCAGGATCGCCGAAACGTAAGCGACCGAGTAGTTGTTGGCATTGACCAGCAGCTCGGCGGCCTCGAGCTGGCGCAGTGGCTTCATTTTCCGCAGGATCTCGAACACAGCCATCGGACAAGGCTTGTCCTTGAGGATGGCGACCGTCTCATCGCAGATGCCGTTCAGCATGCGGACCTTGCGGCGGACGCTCTGGGGATTGATGTCCAGCGCCTTGGCGATCTTTTCTTCCGGAACGCCGCGCTCGATCGCGCGCCGGATCATTTTGTGTTCCTGGACCGGCGACAACCGGCTGATCCGCTTGTTGTAGGTGAATGCTTCGTCGTCGGTGGAGACCAGGCATTCGACCCGCTCGATGCCAAGATCCTTCAACACCTCGATGCGAACATGGCCGTCCAGCAGCAGGAAGGTGCCTGGATTCGCGGGATCGCGAGCGACCACGGGCGGCTCAACGAGGCCGACTTCGCGGATCGAAGCGGTGATCTGCTGGTATTTCTTGCTAGACTTCGTAGCAGCCCGGAGCACCTTCACCGGGAGAAGGGCGTCGACGGCCAGGGTCACGCAGTCGTCTTCAAAACCATGAGCGACCACATCGGTGCGACGGTGATCTTTCCGCGTCATGGGGCCGCCCTCGCATGGTGCTCTAGGTAGGTGGGCATAGCCTCGAGGCTTTCGGCACGCAGCAGCGTCAGGAAGTTCTCGTCACTCCGGAGCGCGCGGAATGCCTCTGTGACGAACAGTAGCCGGCCCTGCGCCAATTCCGCCTTCTTGATCATCAGCTTCTGGCGATTGGCCTCCTGCTGATAGGCACGCACCAGGGCATCGCTCGTCAGCGGGCGTCTTGTGCGGTTCACCTCACGGCCGAAGGGGGTCTCATCGACACGCGGCCCATGGCGCTGGCGTCGGTCGAGCAGACGCCGTACGGCCGCGAATTTCTTTCCACGCAGCTTCTTCTCCGTATAAGCCTCCATCAGCGCGCGCTGGGCACCTTCGTCGTCCGCTCGGGAGATTTCGATCGCGAGGTTCAGTGGCATGAGGCCGGTCTCGACCGCAGTCACCAGACGCTGCTCACCGCGCTCTAGCAGCCCGGCGATCATGTTGACGTATTCGGGGCTGACCCCAATCTTGTCGGCAATCGCCCGGTCGTTGTAGCCGCGCTTCCGCAGGGTGCCAATTTCCTGCATCAGGTCGATCGCCCTGTGCTGGCGCCTGGCGCAGTTCTCGACGAGGCTCATGACCAGGCAATCGCTCTCATCGGCGTCGATCACGATGGCAGGGATCGTGTGCTGTTTCAGTTCAATGAAGGCTTCGAGCCGCCCTTGGCCGCAGACAAGGTCATATTCCGCAGGCTCCGTGCCCGCGCGCCGGGTCACCGTGATCGGGCGCTTGAGGCCGATCCGCGCAATGCTCTCGACCATTTCCTCGAACGTTCGCCGGTTGCGCACACGCGGATTGAGGATCCGGATCACGTCGGTCGAGATGAGGGTCACATGCTTGTGGGCATCGGTTGGGATGTCATCGGGCATCAGGCCACCTCCAAGAATCTGGCCCTGCCGGCCATCGAGAAGAAGAAATCGAGCGTGTCGAAGCGATAGGCATCGAGAGACAGGCCGTTCTGCTCGGCGAGTCGAAGCCGATCTGCGGTCATGTCGATGCTCGGGAGGACGTAGTAGTCGCGTGGCGCCGCGTTCAGCTCGTCCATGCGTATGGCGATGGTGATGTCCGGCAAGAGCCCCGTGTCGAGACGGATGCGCCAGCGCAACGAGCCGGCCGCGGTTTCGAAGCATCGCGACAGCACGACCGATGCCGTGAATTCGCCATTGACGGTCAGAAGCTCGGTCCGGGGATCCTGAACGGCGAGGCCACCGGCACTCTCGATCCCTGCGATGACACCCGCGACGATCTGTGGATGAGCCTCGCGGAGCTTGCGGTTGATCTCGATGTACCGGTAGTCCCGGTCGGGCTGATAGCCGACCATCTCGTAGGCGCGCAGCAGGCTGCCGAACCGGGACCGGAACGCGCTCGATGACGGCGTGTCCTCGTGCTCGTCGATGACCAGTCCGGAAAGGAAACCCTTGCTGGCAAGCAGCGCCCGAAGTACGTCCAGCAGGTCCTGGTCGGAAAGATGACGGCTGCGCGCATCGACGATTTCACGGGCGCGCAGAAACAGTGCCTCATCGACGATAGCCGGATAGGCGCCCTCGGCGCGGATCCACATCTCGCGGGGATTCATCACCCGGCGCTGCTTCAGCTTGAACGAGATCTTGTTGAAGACGTTGTTGCCGATGTACTTCTCGTTGGTCAGAACCTGATGAACCGTTGCCCGCGTCCACGGCCGTCCGAGATCGGTGCGCAGTCCGTCGGCATTGAGGACATCCGCGATCTCCCGCTCGGATCGACCATCCTCGACGAACATGCGGTACATGCGCCGGACGACATCCTGCTCATGCTGGGGACCTGGAACGAGAATGACCCTGTCAGTTTGC
Organism: Mesorhizobium sp.; assembly: GCA_022833215.1. GTDB lineage: Bacteria > Pseudomonadota > Alphaproteobacteria > Rhizobiales > Rhizobiaceae > Mesorhizobium. The sequence goes on from JAIPUZ010000003.1 coordinate 32,553, forward strand.
AGGCTTTTCTGTTCGCCGCGGGACAGCTCGCCCTTGGGATTGCCATGCTCGTCGATCAGCACCCGGCGCAAGCCGTATCCGGGCGCGCCGCCCTGGCGGAAGCCGAGTTCGACCAGGCGGCACTGGCCAGCGAAGACTTTCACCGAGAGTTCGCGGCTGTATTCGCCAGCCATGACCCGCTTGACGGTCTTCAGCAGGTTCGAGCCGATACTGCCGTCATTCTCGAACTGTTCACCGCAATAGTGGACGCGGATCCCGGCGCGCGAGCAGACATGCTCATGGTAGGCGCCTTCGTCGGCATCCTGAAACCGGCCCCATCGACTGACGTCATAGACGAGGATTGCCTTGAAGTCGGCCTGACCGGACTGAACCTCGGCCATCAGGTTCTGCAATGCTTCGCGGCCGTCGAGGCGTAACCCGCTTCGGCCGGAATCCTCGAAGACGCGCAGGATCTCAAGACCGCGATCCGATGCATATTTGCGGATGACGTCGAGCTGGTTCTCGGTCGAGTATTTCTGGTGATCCGTCGACATCCGGACATAGGCGACGGCCGGGATGTCGTCATCGCGTTTCTCATCGGCTCCAGGCCGGCTTTCCGAGTAGCGCCCACTCAACAGATCGTCCTCACGCTATTCCGGGCGTAACTCGTCGTTCCTGCAACGCCTCCGGTTCAACTCTCCCTGCCGTTTTAAATCCAAGGAGGGTGGAATGTCGTTTCCGAAAAAGGGCAAGTTCTTTCCAGCTGGCAACGGACATGATCATGGCTATAGTGATCAAGGTCGAACGTGTTTCGCGGACGAAATCGCTGCTGCGCTACGCCGTTCGCTTGGGCCGACTGGTGCCGGCGTAAAGACTGTGGCAGGCTGGACCGGCGCCAACGAGAAAACCGTGAAGAACTGGTTTGCCGGGCGCTACGGTCCCAGCGGTGAACATCTTGCTGTGCTCGTTCGGCACTCCGACGAAGTGCTCAATGCTTTTTTGGTGATGGCGGGGCGGCAGGATCTGATGGCGGCGACCAAGCTTGCTGCGGCCGAGCAGGCGATCATGGACCTATTGATCGCCGTTCGGGGCCTGACGGAGAACGAGAATGTAAGCCGGCAGTCACCAGATTTTTGACCGATTCTGCTGTTTCTCGGATGGCAAGTTCAAGGAGTATTGGCACGAAGACCCGCTTCGGCTCTTGCGCCTCTGCGTGCATCGTGGAGTATAGAGCATGATGTTCGCGGTGCTTTTGCGCGAAACCAGCGAGGGAGGTCGTTGTAATGGCGATGCATCGTGTCGGGCCCGGTGAGATTTTCGATCTGAAACCTTTAGGCACGAATCTGAAGACTGCTCGAACGACTGCAATCGTCAAATCAGGTGCATTCGAGGCCGTTCACCTCGTCGTTCATGCTGACGTGGACATCAAGACACACAAGGTCGACGGGCCTATTACCCTTCATTGCTTGGAAGGGCGTGCGCTTCTCGGTTTACCCGAAGCATCATTGGAGCTCTCAGGGGGACAATGGGTATTCCTCGAAGGAGGCGTGCCGCATTCAATCAAGGGGATCGAAGACACATCTCTGCTCCTGACGATTCTTTTCCCGCCTGAAACCCAAGGCCGACAGGGAGAAGCGAGGACATGAAGAAAATAAGCAATATCTTGCCGGCGGCGCAGAAGCGGTTAGTAACGATCAGTGCCGACGGCCTGCTGATCGATGCGGCCAGGTTACTGAACGGATCACAATTCAACCTCGTTGTGGTTTGTAACGACACAGGAAAAATGACGGGAGTTATCAGCAAGACCGACGTGGTCAGTCGCATCAGTCATTGTACTGGGTGCAGCTGTACCATGGCAGCGGCGGACGTGATGACCAAGGAGGTCGCATCTTGTCGACCGGGAGATTGGATGAAGGACGTGTGGTCGATCATCAAGGAACGAGGTCTGAAAAACGTCCCGGTCGTAGATGAAAACTCCGTACCTGTCGGGATACTGAACGCCCGGGACGTGCTCCAGGGTTTGCTCGAAGATGTCGAGTATGAAGAGCAGTTGCTTCGTGATTACGTGATGTGTGTCGGATACCGGTGAGCGGCATAACCGCCACCGAGTTTCTGATCAGACGGTCGGTTGCTGCAGGCGGCCATTGGCAGGAGTGCTGGATCGGATCATCGCCTGCTCGTACTCCTCGATGTCCGACAATCGGTAGACGACCCTCCCGCCGAGCTTGACGAAGCGCGGACCTTCGCCAGTCCAACGCCAACGCTCCAGAGTGCGATGGCTGACCCGCCAACGTACCGCCAGTTCGATCTGGTTCAGATGTGTTGCTTCCATTTCCGTTTCCTTTCGCGTTGACCACATTGACTGCGACACGACGAAGGCGTGGGTGAAAAACACTATCAAGTCATATGTTTAGGACGCGACCATTCTCCGGGAGGAACCACAGCCGACGTGGCCCGCATCGCTCGACCAACAACACCACGCATTGAACTGCGTTCGTTTTTGGTTATATTGAATACGTCAACTGCGAGAAAGGAGCGCCCCGATGTCTCGAACGACCACGATGACGGTTCGCCTTAGCGGCGCGCTCAGCGACTTCGTCGCTGCCAATGTCAGCGAGAGCGGCTCATACGAGAACGTCAGTGAGTACATCCGCGATCTGATCCGCCGCGACAAGGATCGCGCGGAGCAGGAAGCCTTCGATCGCCTGAAAGCTGAACTGACCCATGCCTATGCGGCTCCGGAGACGGCCTATCAGCCGCTGACTGCGGCTGACGTCATCGCTCGCAACCGAACCTGACATGGCTGGCGTACGCATCCAGGAGGCGGCATCCCACCGTCTCGACGACATCTATCGATACACCCGCGATCGATGGGGCGCCGAACAAGCGGATCGCTACATCACGGGGATGTTCGAAGCGTTCGAGAAGATCGAGAGCCGTGGCGTGGTGTCCCGGCCGGTTCCAGCAGAATTTGGCGTCGACGGATATTTTTTCCGCTACGAGCAGCATTTTGTCTATTGGCGCCGCCTCTCGAGCGGCAATATCGGCATCGTTACGATCCTCCATCAGCGGATGCATCAGATCGAGCGGTTCCGGGATGATTTCGACTTGTCGTGAAACCATCGCGTTGGCAACATGTTGCTGCGTAGCCTCTGATTTCCCGAGCTTTTCTCAGGAATATGGGGCATCCAGAAGGCGCACTATGAGAGAGTTTGTCGGGAGGTCGCCGTCCTCCGCCATTATCCTGTAGCGAACCCGAGATGAGGCTCCCGTTGGGGGCCTTTTTCTTTTTGTTTCAAAGGCGCTTAGCCGAGACGCCCGAACCTCGGAGACTGGCGCCGGGTCCACTTTCTGTCTCCGAACAGCCCTCCGTCTCTAACCGAGCGAACCTCGCCCGGCCCGGTTCGGTCAATGAAAGCACAGTTTTCTCAATCGCCTGGCTTATGGCTCCACCTGATGGGTTTCCGGCGCTTGCGTCGGCAGGCGGGCCGAGAGAGACAGCCCGTGGTGGGCATAGTGCTGTGTTTCGATGCGAGCGTCTGGGTAAACCCACACACCCTCAATGGCGTGTCGGCTTGGCCGTGCCTACCGTGCCCATCAGCTGCCGCCGAGCGCGTGTGCAGTCCAGAACGACGCGATTAATCTCGGTATCCGCGATCCGGGTCATTTCCCGCAGGTGCTTCATCGTCGTGGCGATTTCGGATGACTCCGCAGGCTTGGCGGCATCGCTGGCGACCTCGTGGATGCCCGCGAATAGGGCGCGCATCTCACCGAGGATGTCGAGCGAGGCGGATGCCTTCTGTGGCAGGTCGAGGACTTCCGCGCCGTTGAAAAGCCCCTCGACGAACCCGTCGAGTTCCTGCCGACGTATCAGCGCCAATCCTGCGAGCCCGACCCTGCTTTCCTGCACCGTGGGTCGAACCAGGCGGAAGGGCTCGCTGCGCCTCTGGTGACGCGTGAGGGAGTTCCAGAGGCCATTTACGAGCACGCCGATCAGCTCGTTGACTGCATCGAGGCTTTCGAACTCGGGAAGTTCGCCGCCCCACAGGTTCTTCACGACGGCGATCGGCGAGGCCGACATAGATGGCGTCGCAATATTTCCCAGGAATCGTGTTCTGACTTCGTGAAACGGAACCGGGCACGCGTAGGCTTCGAGTAGAGCGCGGACCTTTTTCTCGTCAACGGCAGGCGGCGGTCTTTTAGCAAGAGACATGAAGCGACGGCTCACTGTTCGAGTGCGACCCGTTCTTTATGCCTTGACGGCGTTACGTGCGCCATCCCTCCAAGCGCGGTCGGCTCAATCGAAAACGCGCCGCATCTGCTCCGCCCATGGTCGGTCGGCGACAGCGACAAGGTCGTTCAGCGAAAGCGCCGGCGGTACGCGCCTGATGACGAGGTGTTCGAGCACCTCCGGCGACAGATAGGCGAGCCGCATCATGCGGCTCACGAACCGGTCGGAGACCTTTTCGGCCGCGGCGATATCCTGAATGGTGGAAGCGACACCGGATTCCAGCTGCCGCCGCCAGTTCCAAGCGCGGGCGATGGCGCGCAGCACATGCGGATCCTGCGTCCGCCCATCCCGTAAAGTTACCTCGTCGGGCGGCAGGATCTTCGGTCGCCCATTGCGTTTGCGGATCGTCAGGGGGATGACGACCCGGATGGTCTTCGTCGAGTCGGTCATGCACAGGCCTCCGTCTGGTGGGCGGCCATCATGTCCCGCAGGACCGAGCTCAGCCCCTCATGGCGCAAATCGACGGCGATGCCTTCTTCGCCGACGGTCACCCGTTCGACCAGCAGCTGGACGATGCGGGTCTGCTCCGCCGGATAGAGCGCCGCCCAGAGCTGGTCGAACTCGCCGAGCGCCTGGACGACCGCCTTCTCATCGACCGTCGGGCTCTCTTCGCGAAGGGCCTTGATCGTCCGCGCCGCTATCTCGGGCGCGCGGACCATGCGGCGGATTTCGCCGACGACGGCGTTCTCGACCATGCCGGCGGGCAAGCGCAGCGGGCCGGAAGTCTCGCCGGTGGGGCGGTTTCGGATCAGGTCCATCGACGCATAGTAGCGGTAGAGGCGCGTGCCCTTCTTCGTCGCCGTCGGCGTCATCGCCGTGCCCGTCTCGGTGAAGATGATCCCCTTCAGCAGGGCTGGCGTCTGGCGGCGGGTGTTCTTCGCCCGCAGGCGCGGGCTCTCCTGCAGGATGCTGTGAACCTTGTCCCAGAGGGCCTGATCGATGATGGCCTCGTGCTCGCCGGGATAGGCCGTGCCCTTGTGCACGGCTTCCCCGAGGTAGACCCGGTTGTTGATTAGTTTGTAGAGGAAGCCCTTGTCGATCGGCTTGCCGCGCTTGTTCAGAACGCCCTCGGCCGCGAGCGCTTTCGCCAGCGTCGTGGCGGAGCCGATGGCGACGAAGCGCTCGAAGATCAGCCGGACCGTCGCGGCCTCGGCCTCGTTGACCACCAGCTTGCGGTCGCGCACGTCGTAGCCCAGCGGGACGTGACCGCCCATCCACATGCCGCGCTTGCGGGATGCCGCGACCTTGTCGCGGATGCGCTCGCCGATCACCTCCCGCTCGAACTGCGCGAAGCTGAGGAGGATGTTCAGGGTCAAGCGCGGCGCCGGAAAGCAGCTGATCGAAGCGGGACTGCTCGTGCCGCGCGGCAGCACCATGGCCGTCGTCGCCGAGGACGATCTAGACGACACCCCGACGTCCGTCATCGTTCACCCGATCACGGGGCGTCATGGGCATCTCGGCAATGAGGCGTGGCAGGATGAGCACTTCACTGCCCGTCGCCGGGTCTATGCGCTGGACATGTCGGCCACAGCCCGGCGAGTGGCCGCCCGGCTCGACTGCTCGCTCGGTGATGACCCCGTGCCATCCCTTGATGGTGCGGTGATGGACTTTGGGACGGCGCGGCTGCCGAAGCGCAGGGCGCGCGCTGGGATCTGGGTCGCCCGAGGTCTGACGGCGCCGGCGGTTTTCGAGGAGTTCCGTCAACTCGTCATGCGCCGTCCCCCCGAAGGCCTGCGCGTGGTCCTTTTCCTCGATCCTCCGGATCGGCATCGCCTCAGCTTCATAAGGGGCCATGAGTTCGTCGCGCTGGCGAATGTCGTCGATCACGAGGATGGCCTCGCTGTCGCACCGGAAGTCCTGGCCGCACGCCTGCTGAAGGGGCCTTCGCACAAAGGGCCCGTCTGGGTCTCCGGCGATGGCGGCGTGCTGATCGTGCATGGCACGTGGCATGAGTTCACTGGCGGTAAACAGAAGATCGCCGTGGCCATGCTCGCCGAAGCCTGGCTGGGCGGCGACCCCGTGCTGCCCGTCGCGCGCATCCTGGAGGAAGCCGAGTGCGGGCCATCGGTGAAGCGATTGAAGGATCTCTTCGGTGGCCACCCCACCTGGCAAGAGGTGATCAGAGAGAGCGGATCCAACTGCTGGCTCGAGGTGTGACACTGAAAGCCTCTCGAAACTAGGCCGTCCTTCGGGGCGGCCTTTTTGGTTTTTGGCCACTCGGACTGCATTCCTCCCGTATCTCCTCCCTGGCTCCTCCCCGGCTCCTCCCCCGGCCTCGTCCATCGTCTCCGCAGGTTTTCGACCAAAACCGAAGGAGAAACAGATGGCTACGAAACACCTCAACCAGATCGACCTGGCTGCGCGCTGGAACATCAGCCACCGCACGCTTGAGCGCTGGCGCTGGACGGGCGAAGGGCCGCGCTTCGTCAAGCTCGGCGGTCGCGTCGTGTATCGCCTCGAAGACGTCGAGGAGTACGAGCGCGAGCAGATCCGGGCGAGCACCGCCGACCACCCCAGCAAGCCTGCGGCATGAGGGGGTGGTGATGACGATCTCCAACTGCATCTCCCTCGATGAGCTCCGGCGCATGGCCGTCGGCGACATCGCCGCTCTGCCCGCCGAGCAGCTCGCCCTCCTGCAGGACGAGGCCGCCGACGCTCTGCGCCGCGCCAAGACCGTCTGCGACTGGCTCGATGGGGCCGTCGCGCTCAAGTACGGCGATCGTGCCCACGCCGCACGCCAGGCCGCCGGCAAAGACACCGGGACCATCCGCTTCGACGACGGCGCGGTCACCGTAGTCGCCGACCTGCCGAAGCGCGTCGACTGGGACCAGGACAAGCTCGCCGCTCTCGTCGAACGCATCCGGGCCGAGGGCGACGACCCCACCGAATACGTCGATGTCGCGATCAAGGTGCCCGAGCGCAAGTTCGCGGCCTGGCCGAGCCACATCCGCTCCGCCTTCGAGGACGCGCGCACCGTCCGCACCGGCAAGGCGAAGGCGGCGGGACGGCTGGTCCTCCATGAGGACGGCAGCATCGACGCAGAGGCGAGCGATGCCCGCCGGGCGGAAATGACGGACCCGTCGAAGTCCCGGCGCACCACGG
>JAIPUZ010000004.1 GCA_022833215.1 Mesorhizobium sp.
AGGACGATCCCTTCCTGGCACTCTCCGGCGCCAGCGCCCTGCGAGGCTTTTACACCACCGGCCTCATTCTGCACCGGCCTGACGAGGAGATTTCCCAGCGCCGCCTCGAGATCGAACTGCGCAATGGCCCGGCGCTGCCAGCCAAGCTGGTCGACAAGGTGAATGGTCGCTGGGTCGAGCTCAACCCGATGAACGAACGGCTGGTCCGCGCCGAGGTTGGCGCCAGATACGACGCCGAGCGCGTGCGCAAGAAGGACGTCATTATCGACATCCTGCTCGAGGAAGCGGCTGACGGACGGCTCTATACCATCAACCAGTTTGCCGAAGCGTTCGAGAATATTGCTGGGCTCGGAGGCAAGGACGTGATCCGCGAGCGGATCAGCGTTCAGGCCACCAAGGGTTTCATCAAGTTCGTGCGCGACGGAGCACCTTACGGCCTTGGGCCATCGCGGTCCCGCTACGGTTTCCTGTGCGTCGAGGGCATGACCATCCCCGTCGACGGTGAGGCGGTTGACCCCATCACCGGCGAGGTAGCGACGACCAGCATCTCCGTGTTGCCGACCCACTACAAATCACCGCAGACCGGAGCCCTTCTCGAGGTCGAGAACCCACTCGTCTGGGTCTATCCGGAGGGCGAGCGGACATGAACGTTCCGACAGACCGCGCCCCGCAGAATTGCGTTCTGGCCAGTTTGAACCAGATGGGACGCAATTCCGAAACCGCCCCGTCATTCCTGCGCGGACCTACGACCAGCCCCGTTGCGACCAGATTGAGTTCGCTGCCGAAACTACCCCTTCAGGATTACGCGCGAGCCAGATCCGTTTCGCTGCAACCAGATTCGGCCGGTTACGCTGTCTGGCGCATCCGAAACTGGAAATACATCCGTCATATCAATGCCTTGAGCCACTCAACAAGTATAGGGGGGCGAAACCCACCCCTACGGGGGGGGGGGGAGAACCGCGCCAAGCGGGTTCTCCCACTCCCACCCCAGGGGTTTTGCGCGCGAGATCAGCGCCCACCCAGTTCCCCGATCCAACGACGGCGGTCCCGTACTGCCAGGCACCAGACCGCCGTCGTCTTCCACCAGAGCAGCCAACCCGAGAAGGAGACCACCCATGGCTGACCCGACTCTGCGCATTGCGGATCACAGCGCAATCCCCGCACTCCCCGTCGCGATGGCCCACCATCGCCCGATCCTCGCCCTCGACCTCGGCACCACCACAGGCTGGGCGCTGCGCGGCCATGACGGCCTGATCACCAGCGGCACCGTTTCGTTCCGCCCCGGGCGCTTCGACGGTGGCGGCATGCGCTACCTGCGTTTCACCAACTGGCTGACCGAGATCGATCGGCTGTCGGGACCGATCGCCGCGATCTGGTTCGAGGAGGTCCGTCGTCACGCCGGTACAGACGCCGCCCACGTCTACGGCGGCTTGATGGCGACGCTCACCGCATGGGCGGAGCTGCGTGGCGTGCCCTATCAGGGTGTGCCAGTCGGCACGATCAAGCGCCATGCGACCGCCAGGGGCAATGCCGACAAGGCGGCAATGATCGCCGCCGTTCGTGCGCGTGGCTTCAGCCCCGCCGACGACAACGAGGCCGATGCCATCGCGCTGTTGCTGTGGGTGATGGAAACCGCAGGCGGTGTGCGATGAGTGGCTGGACACCGAGCCTCGTCGAGGAACGTCTCGCGGAAGCGGCCTTCGTGCTCAAGCGCTTGCCCGAACCCCGGCGGCAGGGATACTTCAGCGTCTGGCCGGAGGTCATCCATAGCTTCGCCGACAAGGTCGGACAGGAGCCGAAGCCGATGCGCGTCATCCCGTCACCCGCCGCGATCAGCCGGATGGAGGAGACGCTGACCTGGACGGTGGGACTGGATCCGATCGACGGCAAGATCGTCTGGCTGCGCGCCTACGGCGAGCGCTGGAAAACCATCTGCTGGACTGTCGGATTGCAGCGGTCGGCGGCTCACGAGCACTGGCTCTACGCGCTCTGCGTGATCGCATGGCGGCTTAACCAGCGCAAAGTCCCCCGGCTCCGGTCGCGCCGCTACGTGATTGAAATGGTCAAAGGGGCTTGCGAGGACCCGACCAGTCACCCCAATTAACTTCTTGTCCGTACGTTGTCCGTATGATACAGAAATTGGGACAGGAGATCAGCCATGCCCGTAGCCGAAGCCAAGTCCGAACGTATCGAGGTGCGCACCACGCCGACCATGAAGGCGCTGCTGCAACGTGCAGCCACGTTTTCGCACAAGAACGTGACGGAGTTCCTGCTCGAGGCGGGCATTCATGCCGCCGAGGAAGCGCTCATCGATCGGCGCATGTTCCGGCTGGATGACGCCCAGTGGCAAGCCTTCCAGGATGTCCTCGACCGCCCCGTCCAGAGCAAGCCGCGCCTCGCCAGACTGCTTGCCGAGAAGAGCGTGCTTGAGTGACGGCGGGGAACCAATCGTTCTCTTCCGTCCAAAAGCTCGATGCCTCCCACGAGGTCGACGCGTTTGATTGCGGCAAGGAAACTCTGGATCGATTCCTGCAACGCCACGCTCTGGTCAACCAGAAAGCGGGCAGCGCTCAGACCTATGTCGTGTGCCGCAGGGAGCAGCGTGTCGCGGGCTATTACAGCCTCGCGGTCGGCGCCGTTGAACATGCCGACGCTCCCGGTCGTGTCGGCAAAGGGCTTGCCCGTCATCCGATCCCGGTAATGCTCCTCGCGCGGCTTGCCATCGACCGAGCCGAGCAGGGAAAGGGGCTGGGCAAAGCATTGCTCAAGGATGCACTGCTGCGCACGGCTCAAGCTGCCGAAATAGCAGGTATCCGAGCGCTTCTCGTTCATGCCAAGGACGATGAAGCGCGCGCCTGGTACGAGCAGTTCGACTTCGAGCCAAGTCCGACCGACCCCTATCATCTCTTCCTGCTGATGAAAGATCTGCGAGCGCTCCTCGGCGAATGATCGCAAGCTCGCGAAGCGAAGCGGAAAGTGTCCGCCGGACACTTTTCGAAGAGACGAAAACCCCAGTTCTCGGGTAGATTCTGGCTATCCTCGGGAGAGGCGCGCGTCGCGATCACGAGCGCACGGATCCTTTCGCTGGAACCGATCCAAGTAAAGGATCCGCACTGATCCTTTCGTTACGGATCGATGCCCGCTCACGCCAACATCGCCCGAGCATACGAGTTCGCGGGTCCTTCCTGGCGGAAATCGTATGCTGGCGGGCGAAGCGCGATGGATCGCCAGCGACAGGGCCGGATTTTTGGGAAGCCACCCGGCATCCGGATCCATGCAGATCCCGAGAAACCACCAACGAACACGCGCCTGATGGCCGGACGCCCGTCGCGCCCGCTGGACCCCTCACGGAGTCCAGCGCGGCATCCGGAGTCCAGGACCACAGGTGTCCACTTCGATCCACGGACCCATCCGACACATGACGCTGAGCTTCGCCCCCGAGCGGATCGAGACCTGGCCGCTTGCGCGCCTCCAGCCCTACGCCAAGAACGCGAAGGTGCACGGCGCGGACCAGGTCGCCAAGATTGCCGCCAGCATGGCCGAGTTCGGCTGGACCGTGCCCTGCCTCGTGGCCGAGGACGGGGAGCTGATCGCAGGCCATGGGCGCGTGCTTGCCGCGACGCAGCTGGGGCTGACGGAGGCACCGGTGATCGTGCTCGGTCATCTGACCGAGGCGCAGCGCCGGGCCTACCGCATCGCGGACAACAAGCTGACGGAACTCGGAAGCTGGGACGAGGCGTTGCTGTCCGCCGAGCTGCAGGGACTGCTGGCCGAGGACTTCGATCTGTCGCTGGTCGGATTCTCCGACGGCGAACTCGACAAGCTCCTCGCGCTCGATCCGGACGCGGACGATGAAGACGGCGGGGTTGGCGGCTCGGTGCCGCCCGTGACCATCCCCGAGCCGCCGCGCAATCCGGCCTCGCGCACGGGCGATCTATGGATCCTCGGCGATCACCGGCTGCTCTGCGGCGACAGTACGAACCATCAGGATGTACGCCGTCTGATGAACGGCGAGCGTGCGGTCCTGTTCGCCACCGACCCGCCGTATCTCGTGGACTACGACGGCTCGAACCACCCGACGCGGAACAAGGATTGGAGCCAATCCTACGGCGTCACCTGGGACGACAGTTCGCAGGGCGCGGAGCTTTACGACGGCTTCATAGCCGCCGCAGTGGCCGAGGCGATCACCGAGGATGCCGCCTGGTATTGCTGGCACGCCTCTCGCCGCCAAGCGATGCTGGAGGCTTGCTGGGAGAAGGCCGGCGCCTTCGTCCATCAGCAGATCATCTGGGTGAAGGACCGCGGCGTCCTGACCCGGTCCCATTACCTTTGGAAGCACGAGCCCTGCTTCATGGGCTGGCGCCGCCCGAACCGTCCGCCGAAGGTCGCCGAGGAGACGCTGCCCTCGACGTGGGAAATGCCGTCCTTCGCCAAGGATGAGCGCCCCGACCACCCGACGCCGAAACCGCTCGACGCCTTCGGGATACCGATGCGCCAGCATGTGGCTCGCGGCGGGCTCTGCTACGAGCCATTCTCTGGCTCCGGCTCGCAGATCATGGCAGGCGAGGCCAACGGCCGCCGCGTCTTCGCGATGGAAATCAGCCCCGCCTATGTCGATGTCGCGGTCGAGCGCTGGCAGGCGGAGACGGGCAAGGAGGCCATCCTCGACGGCGACGGCCGGACCTTCGTCGAGGTGAAGGACGAGCGGCTCAGTCCTGCTTCAGCCGAAACGGATGCAGCATGAAACAGAGCCGCGCCATGTCTCTCGTCGAGTCCCTTGCCAATGTCGCCGTTGGCTACGGCGTGGCGGTGGTGACCCAGATCCTGATCTTCCCGATTTTCGGGCTGCACACCACACTGGCGCAGAATCTCATGATGGGTGGCATTTTCACGGTGGTCAGCATTGGACGTTCCTACGCGCTGCGTCGGCTGTTCGAGGAAATCCGGTTGCGCGATGCCAGATGAAAACCGCCGCCCGGATTGGGCGGCGGTATCAAGCTTGGAAGATGTATCGCCTTCAAGCCGGCGGGAGGCTGTACACCCGCCCGCGGTCATCAATCTTCTCGGAGGCCACTTCGAGACCGAACTTTTTCTTGAGAGCGCCCGCCATCGCGCCGCGCACTGTATGCGGCTGCCAGCCAGTGGCCGCGACAATCTCTGCAATGGTCGCACCTCCCGGCGCACGGAGCATCGCGATCAGCGCGGCCTGCTTGGTGCCTTCGCGCGGTGTTCGCGTCGTGGGCGCATCCCTTTGCTGACTGGGTGTGTCCGGCGCACCCTCAGGCGCGGTGTTCGCATCCTTGGGCTCGATGCCGATGGCGGCGAGACCTGCGTCGGTCGCCACCAGCGTGGTGCCGTGACCGTCCCGGGTCTCGCGCCAGACAAGCTCGCCCTTGCGGACGTCGGCATCGACTTCTTCGATGAAGCCTTTGGCGATCATCGTTTCCACCACCTTGGCGGCGGCGCCTCCGCGCAGGGAACCGGGAAGCGGCAGGACATTGTAGCTGTCGCGCTGAGCGGCGGCGCTGAGAATTACGGCTTGCGTGTCGGTGAGCTTGGTCATGGGGTCGTCTCCTTGTTGAACCGCGACCGTCGCGGCCCTTCTACGACCCCAAGCCGCGCGGCACGGCGCGGCCGGAGTTCAGGCAGGCGCAGAATTTCACCCGGCGTGCTCGCTCTCGCGGAACGCCAGGTCGGTGATCTCGCGCAGCTTGTCGCGGTAGTGGCTCAGGGTGCCGACATGGCCCCAGTTGATCTCGTCGGGACTGGTTTCGAAGTGGTCGTCGCTGAGCGCCTTGAGGCGTTCCAGCATGCTGTCGATCTCCAGCTTGGCGGCGATGAAGGCGTCGAGTGCCTTCGAGCTGTCGGTGGCGCGTCGGGTCATCTCTGTGGCTCCTCGTGGCGAGTTGCAGCGTGGTCTTGAAAGCCACGTTCGCTCTGTCCGAACCGCTTATCAACTCGATAAGCACCTGAATTTGAACAATAATCTGGGAACGCCATGCAGGGGATGAGCGAGCGCCAATACGCCGCGCGCGTCGGTCTCTCGCGGGGCGCGATCCAGAAGGCGAAGGCGGCGGGACGGCTGGTCCTCCATGAGGACGGCAGCATCGACGCAGAGGCGAGCGATGCCCGCCGGGCGGAAATGACGGACCCGTCGAAGTCCCGGCGCACCACGG
>JAIPUZ010000005.1 GCA_022833215.1 Mesorhizobium sp.
GGCACGCGATACCGGCACCGATGTACTTTGCTGCTTCAGCTTCCATTTCTTCAACTCCTTGTGGAATGGCTTTTCAGGTTTCGTCGACGCAGACCGTCTGCGAGCGATTTCGTCAGTGCCCCGGGTGCAGGGCGTCGTTGAGATACATGCAGGTCAGGATGGCGAACACATAGGCCTGCAGGCAGGCGACCAGCACTTCAAGGCCGGTGATCGCGACCGTCATGATCAGCGGAAGCACGGCGCCGGCGACACCCACCCCGCCCATCGCGCCCAGCGACACGATGAAGCCGGCGAACACCTTCAGCGTGATGTGGCCAGCCAGCATGTTGGCGAAAAGACGCACGGAGAGGCTGACGGGGCGCGAAAGGAAGGAGACCACCTCGATGATCGCGACCAGCGGAATGAGAATTGCGGGAACGCCGCTTGGCGCAAACAGCTTGAAGAAGCCGAGGCCGTGCTTGGCGAGACCGTAAACCAGCACCACGCCGATAACCAGCACCGACAGAGCGAAGGTGACGATGATGTGGCTGGTGACGGTGAAGAAATAGGGGAACAGGCCAAGCAGGTTCGCGACCAGAACGAACATGAACAGCGAGAACACGAACGGGAAGAAGCGCATGCCCTGGCTGCCCGCCGAATCCTTCAGCATGTTGGCGATGAACTCGTAGGTCAGCTCGGCCGAAGACTGCCAGCGCGTCGGCACCAGATGGCGGCCGGAGGTGGCGAGGTAGAGGAACGCCGAGGCCACGACGACGGTCACGACCATGAACAGCGAGGAATTGGTAAAGGAAAGATCGTAGCCGCCGATCTCGATCGGGACGATCTTGTTGATATGGAACTGGTGGATCGGGTCGACCTTGTCAGCAGCTGCCACGTTCAGTCCTCATACGGCCGCTTGCGGCCTTGCCTTAAATTGCCTTCGCGCCCGAGGCGCCTACTCATCCTTCGGACCGGCTGGGGGCTTACCCTGCCCAAAACCGGCCATCAAGCCTGCGGAGCGCAGAACGTTGAGCACGCCAGCCGCAAATCCGACAAGCAGGAAGACTATGAGACCCCATGGCGAGGTTCCGGCAAGGTGATCCACCATCCAGCCAATGCCGATGCCCACCACCACACCGGCGATGAACTCGCTGGACAGCTTGAACGCCTGGCCGTAACCAGTCGAACCGCCCGCTTGCGCGTTGTCTTCCCCCTCAAACGCCTTCGGATGCCGTGCTGCCAGAGATGCCCCAAGCTCACGCCGACGGCGCTCAAGTTCGTCGTCGCGGATGTCGCCTTTGCGGTCATTCCGAGGGCCGGTCTCTCCGGTTCCGTCTGGCCCATTGCTGCCGGCCATCGTAACCTCCCTGCCCAACGTCAAGTCCGCCGTCGGTCTGCATCCAGTTGGCGCGCAACATAGTTACAGCCCTCCCGCCCGTCAAGCCACGCAGAGGTTTTCAAAAGCAAAGTATTCAGCCTGTAAAATCAGTAACTTACGAAGATGCGACATACTGCCCATCAACAGGGGGGCGATATGGGAGGGAGAATCTCCCCCTCCTGCCGCCGGCGGGAAGCGCCTCAGCTCCAGCCACCCCCATAGGTGCGATAGAAGATATGGAGACCGATCTTGGTCATCTTCTTCATGCTGCGCGCCCAGCCCGGATTGACGTAGCTGGCGTAGTAATGGGTTGCCGATCCGACCTCCGGCAGGAAGATCTTGCCGGCCGTCACGGCAAGGGCGATTTCTTCCGCAACCTTGTAGTGACGCGGCTCTGTCACGCGCTTCTTGCGGCCATCGCAGGCGAAGGAGAACTGGCAGCGGTTGAGCCAGTGGTCGTTCTGATAGACGACACCGCAGATCGATGCCGGGTAGCTCGGGTTGCGCACCCTGTTGAGCACGACCTGCGCCACGGCGGCCTGACCGCGCAGGGATTCGCTGCGCGCCTCGAAATAGATGGCGTTGGCGAGACATTTCTGTTCCGCCCTGGAGAATACCGATGCAGGAAGCGGATTGCGCATCCAGGCATGATCGCCCTTGCTCATCGGCGGGATGAAGCGGCCGCCGCCGGGCTCCTCTTCCTGCAACAACGCCTTGAACGGAGAGGATTTGGCATAATCCACTTCGGCCGGCGCATAGGCGGTGGCCAGAATGTCGGGCTTGTCGTTGGTGACGAGGCTTGCCAGCATGCTCGAAACGCCCCTGGCCGGCTTCGGCTCCTCGCGCAGGTGGAAGGCCGACGCGATCTGCACTTCCTTGCCTTTGATCTTCGGCTTGGCGAAGGCCATCTTCATGCCGCCGTCGAGTCCCGGGCGCAACAGCGAGGATGTGCGCTGGAAAATCGAACCGGCGCTGAAGTTCTTCGGAGGGGCAACGGGCGCAATGTTGACCAGCCGGCCGCTCTTGCCCTGCCTCACGATGCGATCCTCGTCCGGCGTTTCGTCGATGATGCCGCTTTTGGAGCGGAAGGCCACCTTGCCAACGCCCGGCAGCGCCACGCCCGAACCGGAGAACGAGGCGGCGGCCCCGGCCGAAGCGGCGGACGCCTGGAACGGCATTTCGGCAGCCTGTGTCGAGCCGACGACGGATTTCTCGATATAGGCGTTCCATCGCGCATTGGCGTCGAGCCCCGAAACGAGGCTGGTCATATCCTGAAAGGCGGTGACGGTCGGGGAGCCGACCCATATGCCAAGCCCGACGACCAGAGGCGCAAGGAAAGAACGCTGCCTGCCACCGGCGGCGGCCAGCGGCCGCGTCAACACACGTCGATGCACGAAAACTCTCCAGAACGCTACGGAACCCACTGGAGGTGAAAATGATGCATTAACCTTGATGGGTTGTTAACGCCGTGTGTTTTTACGCTTTGTTTTTATTAACTTTTCGTAAATCTTTGCCCGCACCTTGGCTTAAAATCGGACTCTTGAAATCATTGAATAAACCCGCCTCGGCCCCGCACCTTTTTACGGTCGAAACCAGGCGACGATCTTCGCCACGCTCTCTCCAAGCATGACGATGCCGCCGAGAACTCCAAGCGCCGCGATTGCTATCCACTTCGTCACCTTGCCAAAGCCAATTATGGCCCTGACGATTGGTAGACCAGCCCTGATGGTGCGCACATCATCTGGGCTGAGGTCCGTCAGAAACTCCTTGGTATCGTCCGGCAGATCGTCAAACCGCTTTGCATCGCTCATTCCCAGCATCCCCGCTGCTTGCCAAATTGGTTATGAGCCGCCACGCCCTCGCCTGTGACGCGCAAATCAGGATCGCCCGCCAGCTTGACTGCGCCAGCCGCCGTCACCGGCACGCGCCGCCAGCCGTCACAGACCGAGGCCGGCGCACTCGTCTGGCATGCCGCCAAGAGCGGAGCAAAGCTGATGAGCATCCATGTCGCGTATCTGGTCATCGACCTTTGTCCTTTCGCGCAAGACTTCAACGGATCGGGTGAGGATGGCCTGCCGTTCGGATGCCGCGCCCCGCTGGTGGCCGTGGAGCCATGACAGGCCCATGAGAGAGGCTGCGACCGCGAGAGCGCCCAGAACGCGGCCAAGGGGCGATGCGAGGACGGCGATCACGCCAGTTCCTCCCTGATCTTGCGGATTGATGCCGCCAGCCTTGGCCCGAGGAACGTCAGTATGAGCAGCCCGACTACCGCCACGCCACCGAAAGCGGCAATGTCCGAGATTTCGCTATCCCGCAGCCATGCGATCACACCGCCCACCGTGCCGGCCCCAGTGGTCAGCCAGCCCCACAGGCCGGTTTCCTTTTTCACCTTGGTTTCGACGGCCTCGGGGACCACTGGCTTTTCGACCTCGACGGGCAACTCAATCTTGGGCTGCCCCGCCTCATGCCGGCGCTTAACCTCGGAGAGAGCCGCCGTGACCTGCATGACGGAAACGGATGCATTCTGACCGCTGTAATAGCCCTTGCCCTTGGAGGTCGGCAGCGAGGCCCATTCGCGCGCCAGATTGTCGAGCAGAGAGTTGAGCGATAGCCGACCCGCCAGCCACTTGTCGATACCGCGCTGGCCCAGAAGGAAGCAGGCCATTCGATCCTGCATGTCGCGGTCGAACAGGGCGCTCGCCGGTATGCTGAGAGCCTTCTGGATATTGCGCCGCGTGGTGCGTACGATCTGGTAACGCCCGACTGCCGAGGAATTCCACTTGTTTTTCGGGTGAGCCAGCATCTTGCCCTGCAAGTCATCAACCTGCTTGAGCGTCATCTTGACCAGATCGACCGGGCCACCCGTGTATGCGCCATAGGCCAGCGTCTCGTTGTAGCCTCGGGCTTTGTCGGTGCCTTCCGAGAGGCCAAGCAGGTCGAGGACGGGGCGATACACGTAATAGCGGTCGCCCGCACCATTTGGCACGTTCGTCATGTCAGTTCTCCTAGTATGAATCGTTTTGCGGGATTTTCCCGTAATTGGCCGATTAATCGCGCTATTTCAGATGGTTAGACTCGCGAATCATTATGGCCTGTCAATGCGGTTAGAGCCGGTCAGCCCGCATAAGGGGCACTGGGCGGCGTGAAATCAGAGGTCCACCGGGCTACGGACGAAATTCGAAACTCGTCCCATAGAGCGGTCATGTTTGCGTTAGTCCGCTCCCAGAACATGCACCCACCCGTGGAGTTCACAGTCCCGGCATATGTGCCGCCACCAAGGGCTTCGCCGTCAACATAGATCGTGATGTCGCCAGCGCTACGGACAACGGCCACGTGCCTCCATGTTCCGGCAAGAGTCGGGAAAGATACCGATTTTATCGTTGTATTGTTGCTCTGGACTGCGGCGATGTAGGTGTTGGAGGCTGCTGACGCCACCGTGACATAGAGACCGGTGGACCCGCCGATGGACCCGATGGAAAAGCGACGGTTGCTGCTCGTTGTCCCTGAGGTAAATTGATACCAGAAATCAATCGTGAAATCGCCGGTGCCGAAGTTGAGATTGGGACTGGCCGGCGTTGAAATGTACGCCAGATTGCCATTAACCGTCTGAAGCGACTGACCGAACATCGCCGTCGCACTGTACGAAAACCCCGGCCCGGTCCGGCTCATGGGGTGAGCGTACATTGACGCGTCGGTCAGGTCTCCGTCGAGGTGGAGCAACAGACGGGTATCCGTGTCCGGTCCGCCGCCCGATGCCTTCCAGAAGCCAAGCCCAGTCTTCATGCCACCAAATCCCCGATCAGCACCCAGCCATTCGTGCTGCGCTTGTAGAGCGTGGCCCCGGAGTATTGCTTGTTGAGCTTGGTGTTGCCGTCCGATGAGTAGATGACGACGCCGGACGCACCAGTGATCGTCGTCTGGCCAGCGCCGTACTGCACAATATCGACGCGGGAATTTACCGGAAAGGCAACGTCCGAATTTGCTGGGATGGTCAGGGTGTTGGCCGAGCCATTGTTCATCTCCACGACCTTGCCCTTGTCGGCCAGTGCCAACGTATAGGCGGTGCCGGTCTGGGTGTTGATGCCCGCCTGCTCGCCTAGGGTTTCTTTGCCCGCGAGCGCCGCCGCCTGCGCACTCGATACAGGCTTGTCGGCGTCTGAGGTGTTATCCACGTTGCCGAGGCCGACATCGCCTTTTGCAAGTGTCACCGCACCGGTCTTCCCGGCAACGGATGTGACGGTATTGACCTGCGCCCCTGTTTCAATGCCGTCGAGCTTGTTTTTCAGTGTCGTCGTAAAGCCGGTGTAGCCCGAGGCATAGGCAAACGTGAGCGTGCCGGAGCCGGTAACGGGGCTGCCCGAGACGGTAAAGCCTGTCGGTGCTGACAGGCCGACACTGGTGACGGTGCCAGCAGGGATGGCCGGAAAGGTCGCTAGGCTGCCATCGCCGCGGATATACTGAGACGTGGTGCCGGTCGGGTTGTCGAACTTGCCAGACAGCCCCGCCGTAAGCTGTGCCGTGGTGGCAAAGCCTGACAGGTCAGGTGTCTTGTCTGCCCCGGTCTCGACCCCATCCAGCTTGTTCTTGAGCGCCGTGGTGAACGACTGCTGCGTCCCGTCGAGGATAGCCTTATTGCTGTGGGTATGACGCGCAGCGGTATTGGCTGATATCGCCGCACGCTCTGCCGCAGTCATGATCTTGGTGTCAGTGCCCTCGACCATGTTGTCCATGGCAAAAGCATCACCCGCCTTATTGGCAGGGTCATAGACACTGGCAAGCATGTCGCCGGTGCCTGAGCCGGACGCACCACGGATATTGACCGCGTTGGCGATGACGGAGACAAACCCGGATGGCCCCACATATTGCCCTGTGGTCGGCTTTGTGCCCGTGCCGCCAGTCCAGTCTACAACCTGCTGCACATAGCGGTCACCATCTGCGACCACGGCAAACACTGGCGTCCATCCGTCATCGCCGGCGTCGCCCTTGTCGCCCTTTGGCCCTACGTCTCCCTGATCGCCCTTGTCGCCCTTGTCTCCCTTTGGAATGCCGAATGCGAATGTGCGGGCCTGCGGTGTGCCGCCCAGCGTGACAGTTGGGGCAGCGCCTGCCGCGAGACCAGTCGCCGTAGCGCCGGTGATCGTGCCGGACGGCCCTACGTCACCCGGATCGCCCTTGTCTCCTTTGTCTCCTTTGTCTCCCTTGTCGCCCTTAGGTCCCGTATCCCCAGTATCTCCCTTGTCGCCTTTCGGCCCCTGATCCCCTTGAGCGCCGGCAGGGCCTTCTTCACCATGCGGGCCAGGGTCTCCTTTGTCGCCCTTGTCGCCTTTCGGCAGCACCAGATTGAGCACCTGGCTAGGAGAACTTCCAGTGATCGACGCTGCGGCGGTATCGCCTCCCTGAACGGTGCCTATGGCAAGCACATTGGGAGCGCCGTCCTTGCCGTCAGTCGGGATAAGTCGAGGGACAACACGAATACGCATCTTCCGCTGGGGAATGACGCGGATGCGGATAGGAGATGTCAGCACCACGTAAATTCTCCATCGATATAGGCCAAATCGCCCGTGAAAAGCATCGTCGTCTTGCCGTCAATGGTTGCCCGGCAACCGACCCGATAGGTCGTTCCGATGCAAAGACCCGACATCTGCTCTTTGGAAAACAGCCACTGGAATTTTCCCGGCGCGGGGCGGGTGATTGTCCCGTCCTCGGTCGAGGCGTTCAGCACAGGAGCATTGCAGCGGTCCTGCACCTGTAGCTCGATAAGTGCGTCATCAATCTGCGTGAGCGGCAGATTGGTGTCGTCATCGATAATCTCGATGATTTCCGCCCAATCCGCGCCCGAGGGAGTTGCGAATTTGATATCGTACATGGCTCAGAGCTTGATGAAGAAGGGGACGACGATGGAGGGCTGGAGGTTGTTGTGCGCCCCCCCGCCCCCGGTCGATGCGGCGGTGCCGGTGACGGTGTGCTTGTGCTTGCCGGCCGGCGTGGTCGGAACCTCGTTGCCGCCATTGCCGCCATCGCGAGCCGATGTGCCACCTGAACTGGTTTGCACTCTGGTAGAATGGTAGTGCTCGCCATCCTCAGATGTCTCGCCGCTGACGGCGTGTTCATGGCCCGGCATTTCCGCCTCGGTCAGCGTATGCGTGGATGACCCGCCAGCACTGCCCAGAACATTGCTATCCTGCCCAAGCTGCGCATCGGTAACGCGGCCAGCGTCGGCGTTGCCCATGCCGTCCATGCCGAGGGGCACGCGCCCCCTGAAGTCGGGCAAATCTATCCGCTTCGCGGCCGCCCAGTCGCCGTCAGCGGTCGCCCCGCGCCCACCGGATACGGCCAGATTGAAATCGTTGTTCCAGAGGAACTTGAATAGGTCTTCGCAATCCGCATTTGCCCGTTCGGATGCGCCCGAAGACGGAGCGCCAATCGACCGGCCATTGCAGCGGACAAACCCGGATGGAGCGCTGGTGCGCCATGCCATCTTGATGTCGCCGGTACGAAACAGCAGTTCCTCCGGGGTATCACCCGATGGCGGATCGGGCGGCACGGTGGTCGGAACGCTCACCCCGTCCACGTCCCATATGGTCACATCATCGGCAGTCGTGATCCTGACGCGATGCACCGTTTCCTCTATGAGGAAGATGGGAGGGAACTCGCCATCGGCATTTGCCACAACCGGGTGATCGTGCGGGATGGATAGATCGGCTTCCTTGTAGACGATCTGCGGCGTCGTGGTCTGCGCGTCGAAGAAATACGCCTTTGCGCCGGCATAGGGGTCGCCGTTCCGATCTGTCCAAGGGATGAGCGATTTATCCCAGAGAATTGCCATGGGTATGCCTCATAGAAAAAGCCGCCCCGGAGGACGGCTTGTTGAAGGAGATGGAAAAGGCTATGGGCGAGGAATGACCCTCATCCACAACGAGCGCACAAAACTTCTGGCGAATTCGATTGACCGCATTTCAACGGCTTGCATCGCTGTTGGCGTTCTGGGGAGGGCGCTTTCCCTGCCGCCACAGTATGGCTTCTGGGCCAACCTCATCAGCCCTATCGCTTGGATTCTGGCCGCGATTGCATTACATTTGATGGCAAGGCGGCTACTCGGGAGATTGAGGCCATGAGCGAGGCATTTCTTTTCTGGTATGTTTTCCCGCTGGTTATCGCAGTCGGCGTCTTCGGCTGGCTGGCCTACGACAAGCATTTCAGCCACAAAGACCGGATGCATCCAGGAGAATGAGGCAACTGGCCTACATCATTATCTGCTCGACGCTGTTCCTTGCGTTCATGCTCGGGCTGCGCTGGATGCTGACTTCGTGGGGGGATGAATTTCTGTATGGTGCCGCCTTTGGTGCGGTTCTGTTCTTTCTGATCGGCTACTACGCCGGGATGACAGACCAGAAGCGCAAGGCTACTGACGATTTGTGAGCAACTGCGGCGAGATCAGCAAGCCAAGCTGCGACAGTGGTCCTATGGGGAAGGGCGAATGATATTCGGCGATTGGTCTGACAGCCATGACCGGCGCGTTGAGAAGTTGCTGGAAAAGGGTGATAAATCAGATCACGAAGTAACTAACTTCAACTTGGTCGGGATAAGACGCCGCCTCAACAATATTGAGGTAGGCGTATGGGCGATTGCCATCCTCCTTGCCGCGAACCTGTATATGAGCTGGAATTGATGGATAATTATCCATGAGAGAACCGCCCAAAGACTACGATAAGCAGTTCGATCTGGAGCCCAGCGAATACGGGCCGGCAGACAGGCAGCAGCCGTTCTGGGGCTTCAACGCAAAGACGGTAGCGATCCTTTTCGTAGTCGGGTTTCTGGCCAATGCCATAGCCACTCGCATCATTGCCGGATATTGGCCGTACTGGCTCCGGTCACTGCTGGAATAAGAGGCATCAACTTGTTGGGCACCTGCGGGAGCGCTGCCGGCGAAACCCCTGCCGCAGCCGCATTTCTAAGCGTTTCCAAAGCCTGCATTGCGCCGCGATCTGCTGCCTTCCCTGCAACATGCCCAGCGATAGGCATCGCAAAGTTTCCGACGACTGGAATAGCAGAGCCGACAAGCTGACCACCAGCTATCGATACGATCCCGCGCGGAGCAAACTTGGCGAAGAAGTTGACCATCGATGACGGAGAGCCGCCCTTAGCCATTTGGCGCACGAGATCGACCTCTTCCTTCGTCCAGCCCTGCGCCTTTCCCTTCATGATGCCTGCATACAACTGACGCATCTGGGTCTTGATGGTGTTCGCGAGGCCGGACTGTGTGTACTGGCCGGTTTTCACATCGGCCATGTCGAGGATATTATCAATCACCTCGGCCTTCTTGTGCTGCGCCCACATCTTTCGAGCCTCACCAAGATATTCGATCCCCTTCTGGCCGCCCGTTATGTCCTGCGGAGAGACGCGCTCGACAAACTCGTCCAGGGCCTGCTTCATGCGCGTCAAGCGCAATTTGTCGGACCCGGAAGCCGTTTTAAGGTCAAGGCCGACCCCCTGACGAAACTCGTCTATTGCCTCTAGGGAAAGCGGGCTTCCGAACATCCTGTCGATTTCATCAACGACACCCGAGGTCTTGGGGCGCAACTTGTCATTTATTCCGCCAGCCGCGAATTTCAGCTTATTTTTCAATCGCTCCACGGATGGGCCGGAAAAGCGGACCCCTTCCGCCTCGGAAGCCTCATAAAGACGGCGGGAAGCCTGCGCCAGATCGTCTGTTGACGGTGCCATAGCGTTCGCGGCCTTGCGGGATGCGCGATTGGCGATAGCGCTTCCGACACCGCCAACGACGCCGCCCGTTACCGCTCCAATAGCTCCACCTTCCAGAGCCCCGGCAAGTCGTTCACCCGGATCGGCCTCGCCAGCGCCCGCTAAAGCGCCATAGCCTGCACCTTGGAGAGCGCCTTTGCCGATGCCGGACATGATGCTGCCGGCCCCTGAAACCGAAGACCCCGCGGCCCTGCCAACGCCGGGAACAGCCAAGCCACCGGCCAGCTCTCCAGCAATGGACGAATAAGGCCGCTCAGATCGACGTGCGTCTTTCCGGGCGTCAAGTTTCTGCTGCAACTGCGTATATGCCCGGCCCATGTCGAAGCCATCCCCCTTGGCCCAATCTATCGCGGCGTTGACTGGGGCAAGCATGCCGGCTGTGATTTCGTCGTCAAAGCCGAACATCAAGCCGGCATGAGAGCCCTCCGTTGCGGCGTCGAAAACACTCCCGCCATAAGCCTGCGGAAGCCTGTCGGTCTTTTCAGCGGTAGTTGCCTCGCCTTGCTCTACGAGCGGCGCGCTCTCCCACCAGTTACCCTGTTGCTGAGCAGGCTGCTCGACAAGCGGGGCGGATTCCCACCAATTAGCCATGCTGGACTCCGGTCAGAAACGATTCAATGATGGGGTGGGTTAAAAAGGGAGGATGGCAATGGCCGCATACATCGTGACTTATGACTTGAACAAGGAAACAACTCGCCCGAACATAACGGGAGAGATCAAGAAATCCCCCGGATGGGCGAAGTTGTCGGAATCGTCATACGCTATATCGACTACTGAAACTCCGAAACAGGTTTACGACCGTTTC
The DNA here is from genome assembly GCA_022833215.1 of Mesorhizobium sp. Lineage (GTDB taxonomy): Bacteria > Pseudomonadota > Alphaproteobacteria > Rhizobiales > Rhizobiaceae > Mesorhizobium. The sequence goes on from JAIPUZ010000005.1 coordinate 10,926, forward strand.
TCAAAAATGCTGGACAACAACGACAGTTTTTACGTCATCAGCCTGCACCGGCCATACTATGGGCAGGGGACGAAAGACGTGAATGATTGGCTGGAAAAGCACCTGCCGCAGTGAGGCCGCGCCTGCTTAATCGAGCGATGAGAGAAAGTAGCTCCTTCTCTTCATCGCTCGTTTCGGGCTCAACGAAATATACCCCGTTTTCGCATTTCGTTTTCATGGCTTTCTCCTTATTGATCCATCCGGGGCGATGAACTCTGTGCCGGAAGGCAAAGCATTAAACTCGTCTGGAGAGGTGATCTTGCGCGGAGATCTATCGCTCTTTCCTTGCTCGTCTGCGAAAAGAGGATTGTTCTTCGCGTACTCGCGCACCGTCCGATTGAAGCCGGCATCGAGACGGCCATTTGCCTCGACATATTCATCCGCCAACTGCGCGATTTCCATCTTGCGCTGCTCCATGGCCCGGAATGCCGTGAGCATTCGCCTATTGCCCTCGGGGGACCGATCAATGCCGATCTGCGAATCCTTCAGGAACTTGATGTCCCGGTCAGACAATGCACCCGGCATACCCATGCCGCCATCCGGCGAGCGCATGGTGAGCGCCATCCGGTTCTGAACTGCCCGAATAAGCTCACCGCCGGCCAGCTTTTTCGGGTCAGTGTCCATGCCCATAGCCGCCCCTATCTGCCGTAGGGTCAATTCCGCCTCTCCACCGATGCCGGTTCGAATGCCGGTATTCATGGCTTCTTCGGCCAAGTCATACATACCGAGCATCTGCTGAGCGTTGCCAGCCGCTGCGGAGATGTCGTCATAGCGCTTGGCGAAAAGCTTGGCGCTTTCCGTGTCCCAAGCCTTTTCGCCTGCGCCGACATTCACGTTCGTCGCACCGGCGCGCTTCATGCCGATCATGTAATCTTGGAATGTGCCGCCAAATCCCTGACTACGGGCCAACTCATATTCGCGCATATCGTCAGTCGGCTTTGCCCGCGGGTTCCGTAGGTTTTCCAACTCCAGAACCGCCTTCTGGTACTGAAGCCGCTTCATCGGATCGTTCTGCCCCTGCATCGCCTCGATCCGGGACTGTGCCGCCTGAATGGCGAGCGGCCTTGTGATCGGGTTGGCGAATAGCTGGAGCATGGTTTCCCGGTCAGGCAGAGGTGGCAACTGACCCTGCAGCATCATCTGCCCGGACGCATCAGCCATCTGCACGCCCTGCCCCATCGGCATGGACTGGCCGACAGCCATCCCCTCAAGCGCCTGCTGCGAGGGGGAGCCGCCGAACTGCTGGGCATACTGGCCTGCGAGCGCCATCCGCTCCGCCGTCTCGCCGCCCTGCTGATTGTAACCGGCATAGCGCCAGGCATTGTTCATCAACTGCTGGGCTTCCTCTGCGGAGCCGGCGTTCTGAAGCTTCTGGATAAGCGTGGGGTCTTCTGCCAACAGGAATTTCGCCTGCGTCTCCGGCGACGGCGCACGCGGATCGTCGCCGTTCTGTTGCGCGAACTGTTGGAGTGCCTGCAAGCGTTCGTTCCGCCATGACATGATGCCGCCAGCCGTTCCCGCCTGCCCCGACTGGCTGGGATCGGACCATGTGCGAACGGCGTTCTTCGGGTCGAATCCGCTTTCTCGTTTTCCGGTCGCTGCAATGGCTGCAAGGGCATAGGGATTAGTGACACCGCCATCCCGGATCGTCTTCAGGAAACGCCCGGCAATCGCATTGCTGTTCAAGTCTGTTGGCGCTCTGCCCTGTCCCTGAGCGGCAAATGCCTGCTCCACGCGGGCGGTGGCCGGGTCCGTAGGTGTGGGGAGCGGAGAGCGCTGCACCTGTCCAGCGGCGGGAGACTGCAACAGCCCTCCAAGCGCTGCCAATGACTGCGGTGCGCCTTGGTTCGTGTAAACGCTGTCGAGATACCCGCCAAACGCATCAACTGCCTTACGCTCATCGGCGCGCGCTTTCGAGCGGTCATAGCCCGAGTTGAACATGTCGATGATGGAGCCGGCATCAACTCCACCGGATGGCATGGAGGGATATCGAAGTGCCATCAGAGGTAACCTCCGAAAAGTCCGCTGCCAGATGCGGTGCCGAACATGTTGGCCAGTCCGCCCAAGCCGCCCTGTATCTGCTGCTGAGCTCCTTGGGCGCGCTGGTTGTTCGCGCCCATGAGCGCCGAGGTCACATCACCGATCAGGCCGACCTTCTGTCCGGCTGTGTTGGTGGAGAGATTGGCCAGATCGCTCAGGGCACCGGCCTGCCCGGTGGTCCCGGTGGTGTAGAGGCCCGCCTGTGTATTCCCGAACCCTGACAGGTTGCTCAACCAGTTCTGGTATTCGCTGTTGGCGAGGCCCTGCGCATAGTTGATGGTGTCGAGGCCGGTCTGGCCGCTGGATAGCCTGCCCTGAGAGGCCGCACGGCGCTCCAGAGCTCCAAGCCCCTGATCAAGCTGGAACTGGTATCCCGGCCCGGTCTGGAATGCATTGACCGCCGCCGCGTTGCCATCCGCCCCGTTGATGCCCAGCGCGTTGCCGAGCATTTTGAGACCCGAAAGGCCCCCCGTCTGATCGGTGTAGTTCTTCCAGATGTCGCCCACATCAGAGAGGTAGCCCGACGCCTGATTGTGGCCCTGATCGATGTAGCCAAGGCCCTCGGTCTTGTACTGATTTGCCAAGGCCGCATTCTGCTTTGCGGCCTTCTTGGCTTCATTGCCGCCAAAAATACCACCCAGCCCGCCGAGCATGCCGCCAACAAGTCCTAGAACCATATCTGATTTCCTTATCGGAATGAGGCCGCGACGAATGCGCCTTCCATTGTCCCGAAGCTGGGGCCACCGACCATGCTGAATGTGAGTTGGTGTGCTGGATCGTCAGCAGTCAGATCGCCCCCGCCAAACTGGCTATAACCACCAGCCGCTCGCGAATATTGGGTTGTTGTCCCCAGAACTTCACCCCCATCGCCGGCCAATCGCACCGCTGCGGCTGCGATCACAAAGCCATCTTGCGGGGTGGATATGACCATCGGGTATGCGTTCGATGGCGTGTTCCCAACCATCTGACGCGCATCGTAAGCAGCATCTTGCCGCAAGTCGGTTGCGCGATACGCGGCTATGAAAGCGCCTCCACCTACTGTGCCAGAAAAGTCTACCGTGATGTCCGCGACTGTTCCCGATGGGGCTCTGGCGGATGCGATCAGCGCCTGCCCATAAATAGGGGAGACACCCCCTAAGGTCGTAGTCTGATAGGCATGTATGAGCAGCGGCTCCGCTCCGATCATGCCCCCTACAGGGTCGGGAAGCGGTACAGGGCGATAGAGATGTACCGCTATGAATACGCGCCTGTCATCTCTGGGGTCCCCTATCGGATAGTTCGGGATAAGGAGTGAGGTTTCAGTCCCCGGAGGGGTCGGAAGCGGCTCAAAATTTAGGAACTCAAGCGTTGCCGGGTTCGACCCCGCGAACCGGAACGGATCGACCAGCATCATGGCGAGGGCCGTGAGCCGATGAGGATGATTTTCAGGCCCAAGGCCGTCCCATCACCAACCTGATCAATATCAACGGTCATTTCGGCATCATCCGCAAGCGAGGCGGTTGAGACAACGGGCGGCACGGTGGCAGTCATTGATGTGCGCTGACCGTTATCGATGGTGATCGGGGTCGAAAGGATGGACGCCCCGCCCTGATTGATGTCCACCGTAAGAACGGAGCCCGACGCCTGCTCCGTCTTCAATGAGGCGCGAACTTCGGAAACCTCCATCGCATAGGGCATCCGAAACGTGACCTTGGCCGTCCCCGCTGACAGTGGGGCCACCTCATCGGAACAAGCAACTTCCAGATATTCGTTCCACAGATCGGCCGGCAGCGGCGCGTCAGGCGTATTAATCACCCCGACCGCCGCGCGCATGGTTTTGTCCATGGCGCGCATGTAGGCGTAAAATTCCGGCGTCGGCTTGCCGTCAATGAACCAGCGAAAATGGACATCGGGGAGCTGGCTGGGATTGTCAGTGCTCATACTGCCCTGCCCTCACCGAACATCGATCCGCCAAGGAAAGAGACCTCAACCGGATCGCTCACCTGAATGCGCCATTGCCTCCCGAGCCGGCTTGTCAGCCCTGTGCGCCAGATATCGATGGCAACGAACTCACCCTGCGTGCCCAGATCGCGAAGGAGCGCGTTCCCGAAGGTCACGCCTCCATCGTCTGACCATGAGATAGACGCGCGAGGCGTGGTTTCGATGGGAGAGATACCGCGATCCAGACCAACGCCCACGACAAAATCGAATGAGGCCCGGTCAACCGCCGTGCGGGCTGGGAAGTTGTGCTGTTGGGTGGAGCGGATATCCATAACCAGCGGCTTGCCGGCCTCCCGTCGCGACCTTTCGTTGATGCGGTAGACCGAAGGCCCGTCCTCATCGAACACCAGCCATTCGTTGAAGGCGTAGACGCCGAAAGCCATGCGCCATGTCTTCTTGCCGATTGTGGCGCGCTCCGACCATCCACCGGTCGAGATGTCGTAAACCAGCGTCCAATTGTCCGACTTCAAAACCCAGAACTGATGTCCGGCAGCATTGTGGACGCTGGCACGAAGTTTCGTCCTGTCCTTCTCGCCATCTATCAGGCGCTCGATATGGGGCGTTGAGATCCGGTCAGGAGAGTATCCATCCAGCATTCGAACGGTCCCGTCGCTGGCCACCCAGATCAGCGGGCCGGGGAACGATGCCTCATGGCCGGCAACCGCATAAGGCCCCCACAGGCCAACATTCAGGACGACGCCGCGCGAATAAGGAAAGCCCGTCGCATTGCCTACGTTCTGCCAGAACTCGGTCGAGCTATCCCCGAACAGCAAGAGTTCGCGGCGAAAGGGAATGGCCCGTAGCAAGCCGTCTGGCTGCGCCTCGGCAGTGATGTAGTTGTCGGACTTCACGTCCGTGTTGTTCAATTCGGAGTTGAAGCACTGACCGAATGCGGTCGTGAAGAAGAAATATCCGTCCTGAAACGTCAGAGAGTTCGTGGCCGGGAGGTCGCCATCCGTGAACGGAGTGACGACACCGCTTTCAATCTTCTCAATGCCGCTGGAATGGTGGATGAGTATCTGATTGGCCGGCTGGCGCATGTTGTGCGCGATGAACACAGGCCCGTCGCCGCCCACCGTGCCACCGAGAGCGGTGACAGTGTAATTGTCGCCTGCTTTCGTGGCCGTATAGCACTTGTCGCCGTTGACGATGTAGAGCACCACGCCGACGAGCAGCGCACCCCTTGGGGCCGTCAATCCCGCCTCGAATGCAAAGTCGCAACCGGGCGCGCGCCGATACAGAAACTGGCTGCGCGATCCTTCCGGTGCTTGCTCGATATAGCAGTTGATCAGCCGGCCACCGTTCTCGGTCGGGTTGATCGATGGCGCTGTCGAGGTCGGGAAAATGATCTGCATCAGAAGTATTCTGTCTGCTGCGGCTGGCCGGACAGGGTTTGTGCTCCAAGTTCACGAAGGCGAGCCTCCGCCATCAGGCGCAATTCCTCGCTCTGGTCCCGGCCAAAATCGGCGGCAACCGAATTTGCGAGGATATCGGCCAGATGCACGAACGCGTCATCCTCGATATTGTCGGGGTCACCAAACGGGTAAATTTGACGCTTGGAAAGGTCGCTCAGAACCGGCACGACCTCATCGTCAACCACCTTGGCATCTTCCGCTGACGGTGCCTGACCAGCAGCCAAGACCTTCAGTTTCTGCAAAGCTCTGACGACGAGTTCCTGCCGGCTTTTCATCTGAGCGAGCCTTTGTCAGTTCGCCGGGATATAGGCGATGATGACGGATGCCGAACCGGCGGTGGCCGCAGCGCCCGACACCGCCTGAGTGGCGGTGATGGTCGTGTCCACGTCCACCTTGCCGGAAACGGCTTCATCCAGCGCCACATAGGCAATCGCACCGGTAGCAATCGCCGTAGCGTAGAAGTCGCCATCAGCTTCCGTGCCGATGTTGAGCGTGTTCGTGGTGGCGTTGTTGAACGCCACATGAACCGCAACGCCGGAAATCGGCTTTACGATCACAGCGCCCGCCGGCAGCGTGCCGACAACAACAGGGCCAGCATCGGCAAAGGTGATGTCTTTGCGCAGATACTGGATATTCTGATAGCCGGCGTCCCGCGCCGGGATTTCGCGATTGAGGCCCATGGCCTTATCCTTTCAAGATTGGGGAGAGGATGGGCGGCCCGGAAGCCGCCCTGCCGGATCAGGCATCGAGCGGGGCGGCGACGAAGCCGGTAACCATGCCCCACTGCTTGAGCGGGCCGCCGTCCATCGGGTGTTTCTTGAACATCTTGGAAACGCCGAAGCACATCTCGGTTCCGACGCCCTTGATGAACCCGTAGTCGTCCTCCTTGCGGAAGGTCGGCTTGGCCATCTGGCCCCATCCGAGAACCGCCGCCTGCTGGCCGCAGAGGAAGTACGGCTCGACACGCCCACCACTGCCGCCTGCCGTGGTCAGAGAGGTCCACACATCGGTGACGTAGTTGGAAATCTCTGGCACCTGTCGGACAATGACGCCATCATAGATGAGGTCGCCATCCTGGAAGATGGGGTTGGTCGAGACATCGCGGGCGCGCGCGTCCTTGTTGGCCTCGTAGACTGCCGGGTCCAGCTTGAAGTCACGGAAAGCGTTCGTGCCGCAAAAGACCACGAAATATTCGTACCCGCTCTTGGTCTTGTACGGCTTGATGGCCGGCTGGGCATTCATAGCGCGGCGCTTGGCGAGCGACACGATTGCGCCTGACAGACGTTCCGTCACCGCGATATTGCCTAGAGCCGTGGCATGGGTGGCGCTGTAGTTGCTGACCGTATCGCCAAACAGGACCCGATCAGAGTTCGCGGCGTTCCACGCATTGCGCTGTGCCGGAGAAGCCGCCTCATAGCGAATGCCGTTGACGGTATCGCCATCGTCAGTGCCGAGGCCGGCAGGGGCGCTTTCGGACGGGAGGGCCATGAACGCCTCAATGAGGTCATCGCGCTGGCGCTCCTTACCCCAATCGGACAGAAGCGGGCGGGCTTCACCGAAGATGTCGGCAGAGTCCTTCTGTTCCTCCGATTTCTTGGTCGTGACGGCGTGACGAGCCCAATCGACCCACAGGCGCATGCCGTAGTTATCGATCTTTTCCTCGTTGCCGACGAGCGTGCCGGAACCGCGCCCCTTGCCGCGAAGCTTGGTGACGAGCGGGATGTTCATCTGCTCGCCGCCCTGCTTCAGCTCCTGCCGAATGCGAATGATGGCGTTGAGGTCCTGCGACATGTACGGCGAGAACAGGTTCTCGCGCACGAACTCGCGGTTGATTTCCTTGGTGTAGCGGACAAGCTTGTTGTTGTCCTGAATGACCGTAGTGGCCATGGTCGTTTCCTTTCAGGCGGTCAGGACCGCATTGCATGGCTGAAGATACCCGCATCGCTCAGGTCCTCGTCGGCAGCAGTGTTGCCACCGGCTGGCAGACGAGAGAGAGAAGGCGGGAGGCTTGTGACGGGGTTTGACCGGCTGTTGGCGGCAGCAGTGCCCTTGATGCGCTCCAGAACCTTCGCCTGATAGGCGGGGTCCGCGAGGCGCTTCTCCATCTCGGCTTCAAGCCACGCATGGGGGTCATTTCCCACAATGCGCAGGTTCTCTTGGCGCTTATGCCATGAGACAAGAGCATCGTAAGGATGCTCCGACGCCATGATGGACTGATATTCGGCAGCGTATGCCTGCGGGTTCGCCCGCGCCGCCTCGACAAAGGCGTTGTAGGCATTGTCCACAGTTTCACTGCCATGGGCCTGCATGGCGAGCATCTTGGAAAACTGCTCGCGCTGCTGCTGTATCTGCTGCTGGAATGGAGACAGCTTGCTTTCGAGAAAGCTATCGGGGCTTTCCCAGAAATCGACAGGCTTTGCCGCGTCCTCGGCCTTCTGAGGCTGCGGTGCCTGACGCTGATTGAGAAGCTGAATCTGGGCCTGCATCTGGGCAAGCTGCTGCCTCAACTGCTCGGCTTCGGTTGTCGCTTCCTTTGCCTTCTGACGGGCGGCGTGAAGTGCCTGCTGGGGGACCTTGCCCTGCTCGGGCTCGGGCTCATCGTCAGTCACCTCAGGCTGATCCTGCTGCTGCTCGGGCTGCTCTGCCTTGGTGGCAAAACGTCCCTGCTCGTCGCGGGTCTGGCCTGCGCTTTCCGTCTCGGGCTGCTGCTCCTGTATGATTTCCTGTACGTCATCGGACGCAAGGATTTCGTCCAGCTCGTTGCCGGTCATGATGGTATCTCCGATTCCTGTTGGAGGTCACGTTCGCCCGGTTCGGCCCGGCGGCGGCATCTCGCCCTTGATGATGGCGGCTCATTCGCCCTTTGAGGTCGGCGGCACCTGTGATGCGCCGTTACGTGGCGCGGTCGATTGCGGTCAGACCGCTAATTCCTCGGGAACAATGCGACGGAGATCGCTGTCTTCCGCCGCATCATCGAAATGCCCGCTGGCCTGCCCTGCCGAACGAACATCAACAATGAGCGCGGCCAGCACCGGGGCGATGTCCTCGACGGTCAGGCCGTAATCGGCCCACTCAATCTCAGGCAGGTCACCTGCACCAGCGTTCGTCAGGATATCGACAAACTCCTGCTTGACGGCGGTGCGGCAGCCGTAGTGCGTGGCGGGCTCGGAACCATCCGACGAGAGCGGGACGGAGAACGTGTTGCCCGGCAGAACATCGTGGCCCAACGCACAGGAAAGCCGGTTGGCGGTGTCCTGTAGCGCTGCCGGGACGATCATGACGATGGAGAGGGTCCAGCCGGTCATAGCGTCACTCCTGCCTTTGCGGCTATCCAACGTTCGGCACCCGTAAGGTCTGCACCTTCGGTCAGGGCAAGACGGATGATCAGTCCGTACACGCTTCCGGGGAATGGCATTTGCATATTGCCCCGGTTGCCAATGTACAGCGGTCGAGTGACAAAATTTCCTGATCCTTCATTCAGAGTAGATGCACCACCGGGAACTCCGTTTCTGCGAATTGTAGACAGCACGTCAGAAAGGTCATGTTGAGCGGTGAGAACAGCGAGGTCAGGGAATACTACATCGTATATGTTAGCCACAGTGTTCGGGTTATGCGACGTAGGAGTTGTGCCCCGCGCTGCGGCGTACCACCGACCACTATTCACCACACGCATACCGAATGTTCCGTGCTGTGAGTCCATAGTAGCAGTGCCGCTTTCATAGACCGATCCGGTAGTGCCAGCATTGCGTTTGTACACGCCACTGATCACTGTCAGCTTGTCCGATCCGGCCAGATAAAATTCTGCACAGGACAGCCAATCATCAGCGCCATCGAACTCAAGCCAGTGCAGTGCGCCGTCAGTGCGATACGTTGGGCGCGATGCTGTAGCGGGCTGAACCAGATGATTGCCATTGCCCGACTTGTCGAGCATCAGCCCCACCGGATCGCCATCCGCCGTGACGGGGATCGTCCCCTCCGCATCCTGAAACAGCGTCGTCAGGTCGCTCGGGTCGTACCATGCGCCCCGCTCGCCGTTGGAGAAGAGGATGGAGGGGTCGAAGGGAATGCCGCTCCCACCAGCCCGCGAATACCGCGTGAGGCCGAGCGACATGGGCGGCATGAAGAACATCAGTAGGTCAGCCCGACAATGCCGGTCGCCGTGGTCGTAGCCATGACCTTGACGGCAAACACCGGCAGGATTGATCCGTCCGGGACGTTCGCAAAGGTGACCGGATTGCCGTTCCGGGTTTCGATCACCACATTGCCACCGGTGCCGACATAGAGCGCAACCGCGTTGATGATGGTGCTGTCGCTCGGGGTCACCGCGAAGGCATCGCCTGCGGAGTCTGCCTGGATTGGCAGCGGGTTCGGGATGGACCCGCCACCCGAGCCAGCATCGACCCTCAGCCGACCTGTTGCCGCGTCAATCGTCAGTTCGCCTATCGACCCGACCACGCCGGCCAGATCGCCACTTACTCGTCTCATGGTGGTATCTCCTTAGACCGGCAGGCTTGCGGCCTGATCAATATCGGCCTGCTTGAAGGCAAACCGCTCTTCGCGGGCCAGTTCCTGCTCACGCTGCTGGTTGGCCATTTCCATTGGCTTCAACGCGGTTTCGACTTGCGTCCGCTCGGTTTCGGCAACTGTCTTGGCGGTATTGGCCTGCGCCTGCCTGATGTCCGCGAGAGCCTTCGCCAGATCGATTTCGCTTGGCCCCTGATCGCCACCGGTTCCGGCGTCTGCGAGTGCCTTTTGCCCCTGAGCCTGCTTCAGGAAGGCGGAAGCCTGACGCTCCTGCACCTCGGCTTGTGCGCCCTGCATCTGGAGGGCTGCGGCCTGCTGCTGTTCCGGGCTGGGCTGGCTGGCCTGCTCCAGAATTTCCAGCACCTTCTTCTTGACGGAACCTGCCAGCGGCGAGAGCTCGATAAGCACCTGCGGAGGCACCTGCTGGCCTTTGGTCGCCATGATCGACAACGTGTCGTAGGCGTCGGCCTGCATGTTGATCACGTCGGGGCCTTCATCGATTATGATGTCCACATCGAGCGACCCGATTGCGTTTACCAATGCTGGCATCCCATCCGGCCCGACCTGCATCTGGTTGATGGCGAAGAACTGCGCAACCTGATCGTCATCGGTGACCCTGATCCAGCGCTCCGAAGTCCAATGCTGCTGCACCGCATTCCAGATGGCGCGATAAACGCGGAGTTTCCATCCCCGGAAGGCAAGGAGATACGGGCCAAGCTCTGCCACGCCTGCCTGCTGCTGCAAGGCAATTGCCCGGCCCGACATGTCCTGCACGCCCTGCCCCATGAGGGCCGGATTGAACCCGTAGTTTTCGATTTCGTCTTTTGCGTCCTGAAGGAACTGGAGCTGACCGGTCAGCTCGGCATTCTTTGCCGCGTCATCGAACTGAGGCGGCTCCGTTCCCGGATGATATTCAATCACGCCGTCTGGCCGTGCAGCCTCTGCTCTTATTCTCTCAACGTCGCTCGCCTGCCCATTGGCGATAATCATCCGGCGAGAGTTGAGCAGGTGGAGCCCCTTCGACCGACGCTGGTTCACCTCGTCCTGGCTGGACTTCATGTTGCGGATGAAGCCGTATCGGTCCCCATCATGGTCCACATTTGCCGAGTACATGATGTACTTGCATTCGGAGCGGCCCTTGTTATCGACAAGGTAGCTCTCGCCGCTCTGAAGCAGCACCGAACCTGTGTACAGCGACCAGTGCCATTTGCCGCCCCGGCGATACCAGTGATCGACAATCCTGATCTTGCGGCCATTGTCCGAGGTAGAGAACCATTTATTCTCGTAGTCTGGATTGGTGGTCAGATCGGAACCAGACTCCACCGAGGCGCGGATTTCGGCCTCCTTGTCCGGGGCCAGTTCGATCGCATCCTCGATATCGGCCCACTTCGAAATACCCATATACCGGGCATCGGAGAAATCAGCTTTCAGCGAGCGTGGATCGTAGAAGAAGGAAGACGGGTCAACTTCCTCTAGCCCGACCTCGATGTCCTCATTGTCGCCCTGCTCAAGCAACAATTCCACGCCGCCAATGCCGTCAACCGCACCATTGAGACCGGAGACGAGAGATATCGACTGCCATTCCTGCTCGTCGCAGACATAGCGGAGCACTGCGGTCGCAATCTCCGCACCTTCTTCGTGCTTAGGCGTCCGGGGAAAGCCCTTCGGGTCGGATTTCTGGCGCTCCAGCAGGCCAACAATAGCATTGATCTTGCGCCCGATGCGATTGTACGTGACGACCGGCTGCCGGCGCTTGTTCAGTGCCTTGATCTGGGCTGCGGTCCACTGTGCGCCATGATAGTAGCGACGTGAGTCCTGCTGCTCCTTGATTTCCTCGTTCTTGGTTTCGAGGTAGGAGAGATACTGTTTCTTCAGGTCGTCGTGGGAAATGCCGCCTTCTGTCGCAGTTATACCCTGCGCCGCTCCTGACCCCTGAGAATATCCGGTGCTTGCCATCAGTACGTCATCCAATCGCCAGCCTCGGGAGCATCATTGCTTGGGCGATAATCGCCTCTTGATGCGCTGTTTGCAGCCTGCGTCACTGGGGTCCACGGCCGGGACATACAGGCATAACGCGTCTCATCCGCCGCATGGTCTTCTGCGGTAGTGTCAAGGTCTTCAGGGCGGTCGGGGTCGTGCTGGAGCGCCGGGATGGTCCTGATGCTGTCAACGCAAGTTGAGAAAAACACCAGCATTGGGCGTCCTTCTTCATCGCCATTTAGGCGAGACCGCATCTGATCCCATCCGCCCATTGCTCCGCGCTGGGTAACGCGCTTGTTGTCCGCCGGACGGAAGAAGATACCCCTATCCATCATGCGATGAGCAATTGACGGGCCTCCATCTTCAGCGAAGGCGGCGGGATCCAAAACCCCGTATTCGACGGTTTCTTTTTCGCGTTCCTTGATCCCGTCCGCTACCTGCTCTGCCGTGAGCTTAAGGCCAGTATTAGGCCGCCCTGCTACGCACCCGTACCATTCCCGGTATTTAACCAGTGCGCCGCGCGGAATGACTTGGCCGGCCCCGACAATCATGTCGTCTGATGCTACGGCGTACCAGCCGATTGAGAACGGCTTGGCGCTGCCCCAGTCCCCGGCCCTGAACCGCATCCAATGATCCGGAATGGCGAACGGACGCACAACATGCCGGCGCTGGTCGAAATTGTCGAAGAATGCACCCTCAACAACATCCCAATCACCCCACCGCATAGCACGGACAAGGCTCTCGCTACCAAGCCCAGCCAGCCGAAGCTCATAGCCCGGATCGCTTTCAGCCATGGACGGGTTGTCCTCTAGCCGCGCTGGTATGTACTGCCTCTGCATTCCGCCTTCGTTGGCGGGGGCCTCAATGACTTTCAGCGGCTCAACGCCGTCGATGAATGTCATCTTGACGAACTGATGCCCGATGCCGCCGGGGTTGGCACCGCACACTATGCGTGGGAACTTGCCCCGATACTTCTCCGGGAGCGTGATGCCGACCATGCGGACGCGATTGCGTAGGAACCGATAGATAGTTTCGGTGAAGTGCGTCAACTCATCGATAAGCAGGACGTGGATTTCGGCACCCTGATATTTAAATCGGTCCTTCTCGTCCTTGCAGTGGCAGAGATAAATCTTGCTGCCATTCCAGAACCGGATTTCGTCCTCAACTATCTGGGCAAACCCGCACTCTACCCACCCAGCCAGGAATTCGCGGAACCCGCTCGGACCCTCCATATGGTTTTTGACCAGATCGTCGCGAATGCGGCGAAATAGATAGACCTGAAGGCCCGGTATCTCCGAGCACCACGTAATGGCGGCCATACGCATGAGATGGCTTTTGCCGCCCCCGGCCGCGCCGCCGTATAAAATCTCTGTGGCCTCGCTCCAGAATGCTACCTGCTGCTTTTCGTGCAGGTTGATGTCTAGGGCGGCGCTACTCTGGCTTGCCATTGAAATTGATGGTTGGGGTCAGCATGACCTGTCCCGAATGGCTGTGCTCCTGCTTGTCGCGCCAGTCTTCCGGCTTGCGGTTGGTCAGCCAGAGCTTGGCGGCAGATGGATCAGGTGGCACATGCTCAACCGTATCCGCACGCACGATCTGGCCCTGAAACTGGAAAACCTTCTCGCTCTCGAAGGTGTAGCCCACTGCCCGATTGTACAGCGCCCGCTCTACACGGGTGTCTGCATTTTCCTTCCCCGCGATGAGGGCCTGACAAAAATCTTCATGCGCGTTCTTCCAGCGGTAGATTGTGCGGGTGTCCACCTTGAAGAAATCAGCCAGCTCGTAGTCGGTAGCACCAAGCGCGCACAGCTTAGCGGCCTGCTCGGCATACTCTGGCCGGTAGGCTGTCGGCCTTCCACGTTCAGACATCACATTCCTCGGGATACGGATTTGCCTCTGCCCGCGCTCTTAACCGCACATGCGGAGAAAGAGGGGCAATGAGTGATAAGCTTGCCTTATCGGTCTAGCGGCCTAAGCCGTCATGATGCTGCGAGGCGCACCGTAGTCGGCCCCGAAGGGTGGCAGTCTACGCGGGTTTCCCCTGCCGTTTAACCGACTCCCGTGACGTTCGGCTTGCTGTCCTTGTCACGGTCGCAGCAAGCGCGCCGCCTCGCTATTCCCTTGCGGGAACGAGTGACCCGCCGGGGTGCGCTTCTGTAGAGAGGCGTGGCAGGTGCTGTTCTCGTGAATATCTACAGCCGGCGATCAACCCGGCTGGCCTGTTGTCAGGTCTTAGACAAGAAAAGGCCGCCGAAGCAGCCTCTTGTTAGGACGTTTCACGCCCAGCGTGAAAACCTATGTCATTAATTCGTTCAAATGTCAACAGGTCCTGAAATGGCGAGCAAGAGCATTGCACAGGATGCGCAGGGACCAGATCATATGCGACATTGGCTGGTCCCGGAGAATGCAAAGGTCGAGAGCGGCCCATAGATTGTCGTATCTCGCCTCCCGTTGCGCCTCCATGATTGCCTTACGCGCAGCGTCGTATCTGGCGATTGCGGACTTGCACCAGACGGCGTGTGCTTCTGGGTCTCCGCTGCCACCCCCTTCCCCGTCATAGATCGCGCCTTCTGACTGTACTGCCTTGGCGTGGTCATTATGGATTTCGAGATAGCGGGCTGCCGCTTCGTATTCCGCGGTGGAAAGGCTTTCGACTGGCCGCCGCTCATCGGATACCGCCTTTTTCTCCCAAGCCAGGTGCTGCATATGCAGGCGGCCAATGAATGAGGCTGCAAGCGGGTCCTTGGCACTGATCACACTCAGGCCGAGCATCTTGGCGCGGGCTTCCAGTGCCAGCTTATCAGCCGGCTCGTTTGCCCGAGACGGACGCCCATTCGGCTCCCGATATAACACCTGCAATCTTGGCCTCCCTCTCTTAGCCCTGCGCTTTGCCGCTTTTGTTGCCATGCTTTCCTCGATCAGTTGCCGGTTATCGGCCCAAGATATTTGACTACGTCACCTGCATGCCCCCGCGCCCATTCTTCGGCTCTCTCGACGCTAATGTGGGTGTTGCAGGGACTGGCTGGCACCCAGAACGGCCACCACCAACGCCAGATTTGAACCTCATATCCAGCGTAATTGTCTCTAACGACGCGGTAGCGAGCGCTCATCCCTCCACCTCGATCAGGGCAGCATCGATCATCTGGCCATAGATATCATCGGCATCCAGAGGACCAAGATATGGTCCGCCAACTGAAATGCCCTCTACGGCTTCGATCATCGCCTCCGTCGGCTCGCGCATCGCCTTGATCGCGGCGCGTGCGTACACTTCCAGAAAGGCGTCCTGCGCCGGCTCGAATTCGAGACCTGCCGCAGCAAGCGTTGACCGCATCTGATCTGTTGCGAGCGCGGCTCTTACTTTCTCCACCATCTCAGACATGCGAGCCTCCCAAGATCGAGACATACGGCAGGGTGATTGATGTATGGGCCGTGCCGCCGCCGCAAATGTATGAGCCATCAACCCGATAGGCCGGGCCGTGGGCGGTATCGAACACCTCGCCAATCGCGGGCACGAGAGGCGGGGCCTTGGCGACAAACCGGCCTGCCTCATTCCGCTGCCGGGCACGTTGCCTGCGCTTCTTCTCGCGGTCGCGGATGCGGCGGGCCTCCGCCTGTGTCGCCTCGACAACCCCGAAGCTCGGATCGCCGTCGTGAAGGACTTCCCGCTTCGGCGCAGGCTCGGACTTCGGCTCATCCAGAACCATGCGGAACCAAGGCTTTTTCAATGTCGGGTGGATGCTCATGTTTCGGATCCGTAGTAGGGATTGGGAAGTCCAAGCTCGCGGGAACGGGCATCGGTGATAAGACGCTCGATGGTCCATTCTCGAAGGCGCAGCTTTCCGGCTATGGTCTTGGTGTCGTCGCCAGCGCGGAACAGGGCCAAGGCTTGGGCGGAAATGGAAAGGGGATGGAAAGCGGTGGCGGTCATGACCTACCCCCCAGACGCGAGCTTGACCTCGCCGCGCTCCAACTTGCTCAGGAAATGATTGGCTGGCCGGGGCGCGGGCTTCATGCTGACCACGTTGGCGGATTGCTCCATACCGGCGAGGCGGGCTTGATAGGCGCGTTCCTTGTGGCAGCCGTCGAGATAGGCTTCCCGATTCAGCCAGGTCGATGACAGAGGCACATACTGGCGGTCACGGTCGCTCATGGAGCGGATAAACCACTTGGCCCCGTCAATGATGTCCTGCGGCTCAGCGCCATTCAGGACGTGCTTGCGAAATGTTTCTCGGGCCAGACCCCTTCCGTCAGTATGGCGGGCGATGGGAAGCCACACGGCCCAAAACTCCGGGAACAACTCCGGCTCTGGTGTTCGCACCTTTCTCATGCTTCTCTCCTGATGCCTGCGCGCTCCGCCGAGGCGCGGTATTCGAATGCTGCTCGTTTCAGGACGGCCAAGTCGAGGCTCGGAATGCGCTCCCCGCTCATAGTGCCTCCAGAATAAGCCGGACGTTTCCGCCTTGGACTGGCAGGCCCCGGCAAAGCTCGATGTTGAATTTGCTGTCATCAATGCCAACGACCACGGAAATGCCGTCGAGATAGGCTTTAATGCTCGAAAGCATCCCGTCGATATCGCGGACGCGATTGTCTGGCGGGGAGAAGATGGCGGTGACCTTCAGGGCCTCGGCATCTATCCGCGGTATCTGCGCCTTACGCGCTGCGATACCTGCGTCCATCTTAGCGGCTTTCGTTGCCTTCGCCTTTCGCGCCCAGTGGACACGAGCATTCGGGTGCAGCGTACGGGAGGGCCAAGGGAGATCGACAGAGAGCGGGGTCATGATGCCTCCGCGAACAGATCATCCGTGCGAGCCCGATGCAGTTCCGCGATGTTCTTGACCGCCTGAGCGAAATAGGACGGCTTGAGTTCGAACCCGATGCCCTTCCTGCCGGCGGAGACGGCGCCATAAACCTCACTGCCAATGCCAAGGAAGGGCGTCAGCACCACATCGCCAGGATTGCTCCAAAGATCGATACACCGCTCGATGACGTCGAGCTGGAGCGGCGAGATATGGACCTCGTCCTTCTCGTCTCTGGCGCTGCGATACTGCAACGTGCGCGTCTGGTTGATATCCATCCAGACTGGCGATGCGTATCGCTGCCAGACTTCGATCGAATACCAATTCCGGCCATCGGTTGGTGTGGTGTACTTCGACCGATCCGGCCCGACACCATCGCCGACATAGCGGTTGAAGCATCCAGCGACCGGAGCCGGGTTTTCGCCTGGTTTGCGGAACGTCACGATGTAGTCGGCAAGCCCCTGCCCGCTGATCGTGCTGTCCTTGACAATCTGCTTGTGCAAAAGCCGGATTGATTTTGTGCGCTGCTGCGCGACAACGGGGTCTTTCCAGATGCAGACCTCGCTATGGAAGATCCAGCCGGCATCTTCGTATGCCCGGATAACCTCGCCCCGAAAATCCCGCATGCCGATGAAGCCGTGCCGGATTTTCGATGTGGGAAGCTGCATGACGTGAACAGCGTGAAGCCGGCCCGGCATCGTGACGCGCAAGAGTTCCTGTATCAAAAACGCATAGTGCTGCCAGAACCCATCGCCCTCGTTATTCGATATGTCGCGGTCGAAGTTGCTGAATTTGTACAGGCCCTCGAACGGCGGGCTATGGATGCCGAAATGGATGCTGTCGCCGGGGATGGCGCGGATCAGATCGCAGGCGTCGCCCTGATAGATCGCATAGTCAGGCGTAACGACCTGATCGACCGCCATGATGCTTTCATGCTGGTTCATGCTGCCCTCCGCAGAAATTCGGGGATGATTACTGGCTTTGTCGGGTTGTAGTCGGCGACTGTGCGGACCATGCCGCGAACCTCTGCCGACGAAAGATCAGCCATATGCTTGACCATAGCCGCCGCCATACGCTCGGCGTCGGCCTCCTTGCGGCGAATGTTTGCGACGACCGCGCCTTCGGTTTCCGCCGCGATAAAATGGACGTTCACGGACCTGGTCTGGCCGAACCGCCAGAAACGGCGGATGGCCTGGAATACCTGCTCGAAGCTGTCATTCAGGCCGACAAAGCCAGTGTCAGCACAGTGCTGCCAATTCATGCCGAACCCGGCGAGCGACGCCTTGGTGACCAGAACGCGGATATTACCTTCGGTGAAATCGTTGAGAATGCGCTCTTTGTCGGTGTCTTTCAGGCCGCCATGCAGATTGATCGCGCCGGGGATTGCCTTTGTCAGCGCGTCGGCTTCAGCGTTGAGGTTGCACCACCACACGAAAGGCCGATCAGCCGGCGTGATGGATGCGGCAAGGGAAACACGTTCCTCGACGGTATCGCGTCGAGCCGCAATACGCTCTTGAAGGCTGGACGCCTCCATCGGAAACAACAGGCCGGTGTCGAGCGACGGCGCATAATCGACGGCAACGTGGTGCTGCGTCTGCTTGAGTGGCGGCAGATCATAACCATCGTTCGGATAGCCAAGATCGGCAGGCTGGCGAAGCATGACGGCCCACGACGCCATCCACTTCCAGAATTCATCCTCGGCATGGCCCTTCAATCGCCATTTCTGTGTATCGCCGCCATCGTGCACAAAGAACGTTGCCAGCATGTCGGTGTATGACATGACACCAAGAAATTCAGCATGGTTGCCGAGTTCCATGAAATCATTCGGAGCCGGAGTAGCCGTCGCTGCAAGCCGAAACGGTATCGATGCGCATTCTTCGATAATGCGGGTCCGGTAATGCCCGTCCGTGCTTTTGAGGATACTGCTCTCGTCAAGGACGATGCCGCCAAACGCTGATAGATCGAAATGATCGATCTTCTGATAATTCGTGACGTTGACGCCGGGGGCGCATTCATCCTGCGCCTTGACGATCCGGGCCGAAAGGCCGAACTTCTGCGCCTCTCGAATGTGCTGCTGCGACACGGCGAGCGGCGCGAAGATCAGGACGGGCTTGCCGGTATGCTGTGCGACGGCATCGGACCAGACCAGTTCCATTGCCGTCTTGCCAAGACCCGTTCCGGCAAAGATTGCAGCCCTGCCACGGCGCAGCGCCCATGCGATAATGTCGCGCTGGTGAGGGAACAAGAAGCCGGGCAGGTCAGGAACCGACGACATGCCTGTCATCGGATCGATCATGCGCTTGTGCTCAAGAAATTCAGCGTAGCTGGTCATCACCACCCCCAGATCAGCAGAGCCACGCAGATCGCCCCAAGCGTCGCAGCAAACGCAACGGCAATCACAGCAGCATTGGAAATCATCTGGTCAGCAGAGACACCGCGCCTGACGATGCGGTCAGGCTCTACCTCGTAGTCGTGCCAGTCGGGGCGGTGGGTCATGCGGCCCTCCTGGCATCGAGAACGTCCCCGCCCCACTGATCTGCCATGGCGAGAGCAATCCCTTCGTAGGTGCGGCTGCGCAGCCTCTTGCGTTCAGGACCGGGCGGCATGCGGAACACACGCTGCTCCCGACCTTCGACAACATCTGTCGGGCGCAATGGCATCAGCCCGCGCAGCCATAGCCCGGTCGCCTTCGTCTCACCGTGGCCGAACTGGTATGGCTGAATGATTTGGGCTGGATCAGGAATATCGAAAAGCCGTTTGGGGTGGCCGAGCATGATCGGGTTTTCGACGCATACTGCCGGTGCCGGCGCGTTGAGCAGGGAGAGAAAGAATTGCGCCGCAGCTCCCATTTTTGCCCATCGATCCGGCTCGGGGCCGTTCACCTTGTTCATGCCGGCGTAAAGGTGCTTTGCTCCGCTGTTGGCCAGATAGGTGCATTCGGGATGAGCAATGATCAGGTCCCATTGGCCGGTATAGGCCGCATGGATCGCATCGCCCTGGATATGATACGGGCTTCCGTCATCTGCCGGGACAATATCATTCGACCAAGCGTCGTGCCCGAGGGAGCGGAATGCAGAGCGGACCACGCCGGACCGCTCACAAGCAACGAGAACGCGAAGCTTCTTCATTGGCCGTCACCTTTCAGTTCTGGGGCGATCCACTCGGCTATTGACGCCGCGACGTTCCGAACCATCCCGGCCAGCACGAGCCGCTTCTCTGTCGAGAGCCATCGCAACAAGACGGGTGGTTTCTTCGCGGTATGCGGCATGGGCTTTCCTCGCTTCGATCACGGCGCGCATTTCAGCGATTTCGCGGTGATCAATCCTGTTGGCTTCCTTGTGGAAGACGGCCCGCACACGCCGCCTCGTCCACGCGTTATTACGGGCTGAAAGCGATGAATACGCACGTTCCAGCATTGATTTGATGGGCTCGCGAATACCGCGCGTGCCAATAACCTCATCCAACAATGATGCGGCATACTCAGTGTCGCTCATGGGTGGAGTTTCCGTTTGCTTGGGTAAGATTTCCGACACCTTGGACGGCTCCTGTCTCATATTTACAGACAGGAGAACGGAAGGAACGGACTACTTGGAAACACTGGCAGACGCCGCGCGACGATTGCTTGCAGGCTTGGAAGCGCGAAAGGCCAGAGAAAAGGAACGAGGTGCGGTGACCCGGGTGTTGCATACCAGCCACCACACCCCTGACGCGGGCGAAGCTGATACCCGAAAGATCGCGAAGGATGGGCGTCCAACGCCCCGCGTGTCTTGTGAAATTGATAATCTCCATGCCGCTGGAGAGAGGCCGGGCGTACGACTTTCCTCGGGTCGGCGTCCGGCCAAGCTGGTTGCGGCGAATGAGAATGACGCTCATTGTTCGCCTCGACCATCTCGGGAGGCGTGATGGGTGGCCGGATCGGCGGAGGGTTGGACCGATCCGGCCTCGGTTGCGCCGGGAGGAAGGAGCGCTACCGAATGGGTGTTTGCTTGGGAGAGGATGCAGCCTTCGACCCGTCTAATGAGATTGTTGCACTCGACGTCGATCTCCGGGCTGTCCTCGTATATCTCGACAAGCTCGTCGCGAAGCTCACGGATGCACCGCCTACGCTCGTCCTCTCGCCCTTCACGCTCTGCGGCGGCGAGGGCGGCGGCGATCATCTCAGCGCATTTGCCTATGCGATCCACAGCCATGAGGCCCTTGAACGTTTCGCTATCGACAAGATCGATGGCAGCGGCGATGTGCTTCTCGGAGACGGTCATTGCGCGGCCTCGCAGTGAAGCCAGACACAGCCACGGCGTTCGTAATTCTCCTTCATGGGAGCGTAGACGAGCGCATATCCGGCAACGAGAATGCCAAGGACAGCACCGATGATGATGGAGACATCTTCACCGGTCATGACTCGACTCCCGATGCAGCGGCACGCATATTCTCCCATTCGCGCCGCACGCGGTCGCGGTGCTTGGGGAGGGGATATTCATGATAGATGCGCTTGCCAGCGCTGCCGGAGCGTTCAATTCCGTAGCCAGCGGAATTTCCACACTGAAGGATATAGCGGACCCAACGAAACGGGTTAAGGCAGAAGCAGAATTGCTCAGCCAGCTTATAGCCCTTCAGACGGCATTCCAGATCGCCCAATCTGAATACGAGGTCACGAAAAAAGAAGTGATTCAGCTTAAAGAGTGGGGCGAAGACAAGGCCCGCTATGAATTGAAACGGCTTGTACCGGGAATCAACATTTACTCGGTGAAGGAAGATCAGCGGGGAACAGAGCCACCCCACGACATTTGTGCCGATTGCTACAATAACAATCGAAAAAGCCTTCTTCACATTACAGCGCGCGGAAACGGCCTGACGGTTTACGAATGCAGAGCTTGCGGCTCCCGCCTTGAGGCAGGGATTTATGAGCCCCCGAGACAGGCTGCTTCTTATGGACCAGATGATTGGATGCGGTGACCTCATGCGCTCTTCTCCAGCTTGGAGGGGCGGGAGGAACGAGAGGCGATGAACGCCTTGATCTTCTCGGCTGTCTCAAGCGTGATCGTGCGTCCGCTTTCCAGGCGGCCAACAACCTCTGAATTCCCGCAAGCCGCTTTCCCGAAATAGGACTGGCCCATACCGGTCTCGGTTAGGAATTCTCGAATATCGGAAAGGAGTTCGTTGTTCATGCCTGACAATTTATCCTCTATAGCGGATATGTCAAGCATCCTCTATCAAAGACGTGCACGGGTATCCGAAATCGCGGATATTCCGGGTATGTCAAAAGACAATTGGAAGTCGCGCCTAATCAAAGGCATTGAGGCACAAGGAAAGTCCCAGCGGGAGGTATCCCTCGCCGCCGGGAGAGGCCCTGGCTATGTCAATTCCTTGCTCAAGGAGGGCAAGGATCCGACGATCGAGAACTTAATTCTCGTGTGCCGGGCCGCAAATCTTAGCCTTGCCTACGTTCTTTTCGGCTTCGAGATTTCTCGGGAAACCGAGGATATCGTCCGCGCGCTTGAGAGCACTTCTCCCGAGCGCCGGAATGGTCTTTTGCAGTTTCTTCAGAATGAAAACGAAACAAGGCTCTTGCCTTCTCATGAGGCGAAAGGCCCTGCATCAGATTAAGGAACTCGGATACTCTCATACCAGCCTCCCATTTCCAACAGTGACTCGGATATGAGAACAAATCAAGAACATGGGAGGGTGGTGCCTGCGTCTGGCGGCGATGACGGAACCGTTACCCATTTGCCGCATTGAAGCCATACACTTCAGGCGTATATACGCCACGGAAAGAAAGCCCTTGCTAGGATAGACCCGACAATGTTTACTCGGGGATAGCTGGGGGAGAGGAAGTCATGGGTGCATTGAAAATCCGCGAGGCTCAGTTTGAGCCATTCGATCATAAAAGCATTCACGCGCCGGCGCAGACTGACTGCGACGAAGAGGTTTCCTACGAGCAGCTGGACGCGCTTGCCAAGCAGGTAGCCGCCGAAATCGACAGCGACGAATGGACTATCGTTGATGGCCCAGCGTGGTAAGCGCTTCACTTACCACCCTTTAACTACCCTCCCGAAATCTCTAGACATAGTGTGGTGTCGCTTCCCTCAAGATGTGGCACCACATGATCCCGGCCCCAAGAGGCGCCCTGCACTTGTCAGGGGTATTGCGCTGAATCGTGACCAGACAAAAGCGCTGGTCAACATCACGTATGGCACAGGTCGCCTGAAGGAAAATCGATCTCTCGACCTTCAGATCCAGAACCTCCGGTCCATTGAGGCTTGCAACCTTCAAAAGGCCACGCGGTTTGATCTGGACAAGACGATATGGCTTCCTTGGGCGGTTGAATTCTTCTCCCCTCCGTCCGGCATGAAATCAATCATCCTTGGCCAGCTCGATGAGCAATCGAGAATGCAGCTCGAGGCCCTGAAGGTCGCCAGGAGGGCTTTGCGGCCAAAAGGCCCGAATAGGTAGCCATGCCCGATCCTGTCGCCCCGTTCATCTCCGAGCTTATCCGCGCTGCGAACGAGACTGACCGGCTGACGAAAGCCGAGAGTGCGCGCCTGCTACAGCGGTGCGCGGCCACGCTTCGAGACTACCGCCACCAGATCGACTATTCCGAGACGCCCGCGAATGATGGCGGCCCGAACGATGTGGCGCATGAATTGTCGGAAATGGCTAGGCTGATCGATCTGTTCAGCGCGGAGGAAGTCAGCAAAACGCTGCTGGAAGCGGTGGCGACGATCAAGGCGGCGCGCACGTTGCTCGAAATCAAGCATGAGATCGAGGAAGAAGGCGGCGG
This sequence comes from Mesorhizobium sp., assembly GCA_022833215.1. GTDB lineage: Bacteria > Pseudomonadota > Alphaproteobacteria > Rhizobiales > Rhizobiaceae > Mesorhizobium. Next base: position 34,478 of record JAIPUZ010000005.1, read on the forward strand.
TGGGGCGGCGTAGATCTACGCCTTTATCCCCTCGCATCGAAGCTGATAGCTTGCCGACTGGTATCTGCGCAGATTTCCGGCCCGCATATTCTTGTGGCGCGGGCACATGCCGTTGGCTTTGTGAGGCTTGCAGAGAAGGCAGCCAGCCCTAGCGTTCTTGGGCTTTTTCCGTTTGTGATGCATAATGGTCTCCGATCTGTGCCGGTGCGCCCTCGCGGCGCTTGGCTGTGATCGGAGATGGGAACGACCTATGCATATCGTTGATTTTTTCGGGGTCAGACAACCGATTCGGGAGCAAGAAGTTAATCGCTCGCGCCTCGCGATTAACTTCGTTGACCTCGGGAGTCAATAGCCCTACATTATTTGGTGCGAGCGACACGGTGAATCTCCATGCCGTAGCCTGCCCTAGACGCGTATGGGCAGGTGCTATGTAAGGGACAAATCTGGAGTCCTTACCTCGCAAAAGGGGCGCTTCGGTGCCCCTTAAACTTGTCTGCGGAGAACAAGGCCGCGCCTGATCCTACGGTTCATGTCGCCGGTTGTGACCTTGTGAAAGGTTCGAACCCAGATCTCATGTCGCTGTCCGGTAGTTTTAACCGCAGCGTGGAATATTTTCCCGAAAACAATATCGTCTTCGTAGAAGAACGACAGCGTTTTGTCCCTATCCTGCAATACCGTCCCGAATTCGATAGCCATCGGCAGCATGGGCAACTGCTGTGGCGTGATACGATGCTTCAGGATGAATTTGGGTGCGTACTGGGGATGAACTAGGACTCTGTCATCCTCAACACCTAGATGCGCTACCAGATGCCCTGCGAGGCGGCATGCCCTGATTGGCGTAGAAAAATCTCCATTGGCGAACCGATGCCATTCTAAATCCCCAAGCATGGGTCATATTCGTGCCTTGTCGGCTGTTCCGTCAATCAAAACTCGTTCCTCCCCCTAGTTCTATAACACTCCCCCTCAGAGCCCTATATCTAGGCTTCAGGCACAGGTCCGCTTTCCGCGAAACTCCCCCTACCTCAGCAGGGACGCGGAATTGGGAGTGACACTTTCAAGGTACAGTATAGCCACGATACCGGATATCGCTCGGTCAGGCGCTCCCCCACGCAAATACTAAAGGGGGGTTCGAGGTCGTGGTTTTCTCTCAGGCCGTGTCGCCATTCGAGCGGTCGGAAATCCCTTTCGGGCAAAGTTCCCGCCGTACCAGTTCCGATGAGATCGGCATCGGATCACCGATTGAGACTTTCATGCACCTGATGATCGGCGCGACGGGGCAAAATCCCCTGAAGACCGTCGCCTTGGCCGTTCTTGGATCACGATCTGCCGGGAACCTCCGAGCAGACACAGATCGTTCACCAAAATCGACACACGACAGCAGTTTTCGTTTGCTTGCAGTGAACAATACTGGTAGAAGCAAACTACCTTTAAACTTGCTGTCGTGCCCCGGTCGGATCATCCCGCCGGGGTTCTTTTTTGCGCGGGACTCGACAACTCACCCGCTTCACGCTCAAATCCGGCTGCGGCCCTCCCCTCGCGCCGAGTTGGTGGCTCGAGAACGCTGGGGAGGCACAACCGCATCCTGCGCCGACAATCCTCACTCGCCAGTGGCGCTTGAGGAACCGGACACCTCGCAGGGCCGCCAAGAGGTGAAGCGCTCACCACGAAGCGGGCCGGTACATCGGGAAGTGGCGGCTTATCCACTCTGCCCGACGCGAACACGAAACCTTCTGGTTCCGTGGCCACGGGATCGAGGGCTTTACCCATGTGGAAAAGAACCACGATCCGAGTCACCATCACGATCAACCTGGCCCCTTGCCTCTTTGGCATCGCGGCCATCCTGAAAGTGTTGCTCTGACCCTCGAAGCCCTCGCCCAGTGCGGGGGCTTCTTGCGTTTCGGCATGGGCAATGTGGCAGATGATTCGAGGCGGGCCAAGAAAAATATCCTCTATCGCGGATAATTGTGCTTGACATATCCTCTATTGCGGATACATTCATCATCAACAGCGCCCGGACACCCCGCCGATCTGCGCTGAGCCAAAGGACAGGAGATGATGATGGCAACGATCACTGAATGGACTGGAAGCCCGGCACCTGAAGCACCCGATGAGTGGTGGGTAGATGATGAGACCGGCGAGTACGTGAGCGCCGAGACTGGCGAACGTATGACCGCTGATGAGGCGCGCCTCCTGATTGATGCCGCCTGACGGAGACGACCATGAACGCCATCAGCGATCAGCACAGCATCGAGTTTGAGTTCAAGGAATTGCAGCCATCAATCGGCGGCGTCCGTCTGGACATCTACATCAGTGGTGTGGCCGAGCTTGCGGCCGATCCGGGATACCAGTTCTGCGTCAAGAGCATTCGTCTCGACGGAACCACACCGGACAAGTTTGCCCGCCCCACTCTGTTCGGGGATCGTCCTCGCAAGGCGGCAATCGCCATCATCAACAAGCCCGCCAAGGCTGATACGTCTCTGGAAGCGCAGCTTTTCCGCTGGCTGGAAAGCGCGATCTACGACGACGAACTGGCGCTCCGTGCGTGGTCTTCCGAGATCGAGGCGGCAGCATGATCCGCTCCCTCGACCTTCTCCCTGTCCGCCTTTGTAACTGGCTGGCTAATCGCTCAACCCCCGCCACGTTCTCGCTCTGCCTGATAGCGGCAGTGGTGCTTGTGACTGCGCTCGATGGAGTTCCGAGATGAAAATCCCCGGATACGACGCATGGAAGCTCATGACGCCCGAGGAAGATTACGAGGCTCGCGGCGGCAAGCTCTGCCCGTTCTGCGGCGCTTACTCGACACGTTCCTGCGAATTTGAGGACGAGATGGACGGAGTTTGCCCTTGGGAAGAATCCGAGGACGAATCCGATCCTGACTATCTCCGCGATCTTCGCGCCGACAAGGAGGATTATTGATGCCGACGATCAACGATGGCGGCGCAGCGTTCCCGAACAGCGTTCAACCCAATTTCCAGTATGCCGAAGCAGGAATGACGCTCCGTGATTTCTTCGCCGCACATATTGCTTCTGGCATGGCCGCGTTCAGCGGAACCGCTGGTGTTTCATACGGCCCCGGAGACATAGCCGGTCGGTCTTTCCAGATCGCCGACGCCATGCTCGCCGCCCGAGGCCAGCCATGACGACCGCGGTCAGAGCGCGCCCTGTCGATGACGACACCCTTACGGATGGTCATCTTCGCTACCGCGCCAGAACAGTCTTTCGCGAATTGCAGGCCCGATACGGCTTCGGCCGGGCTCGCGAACTCATCGCAGAAATCATCAACGAAGCGGCCGAAAGGTCGGGGAGATATTCTGATGCTTCATGAACAGATCAAGCCTGCCGATATCGTTGCGACGGTCGAGGCAAACCCTGTTTCCGTCCTTACCGACGAAACGCTCTATTCCACGTTCTACAATCATGTGAAGTCGGAAGTCGAAGCGTTTGAGCCGAACCTTGCCACCGCGTCGAGCCGCAAGGAAATCGCGTCTCTGGCCTACAAGGTCACGCGGACGAAGACCGCCATCGACAACGCGGGCAAGAAGCTCAATGAGGACGCCCGCGCCAAGATCAATGCCGTCGATGCGCAGCGCCGGAAGGTACGTGAGGATTTCGACGCTCTTGCCGAGCTTGCCCGCAAGCCCCTCACTGACTGGGAAAAGCAGGAAGAAGCCCGCGTCGAATACTGCAAGTCCTTCATTCGCGCCATTGAAGACTGCGGCAACGGACTGATTGGCGGCGAGAGCTATCCTTTCCCGATCCTCCTGCGCGAGCTTGAAGAAAAGATCGTCATCACGTCCGAGCTTGGCGAGTTCGAGGATCAGGCTCGCGTGGCGCATCGCATCGCCTTGGAGAAGGTGAAGGCCGCTTACGAAGCGCACATGAAGGCCGAGGCCGATCGGATCGAACTGGAAAAGCTTCGGGCCGAGGCAGAAGAGCGTCAGCGAGCAGAGAACGCGCGCATTGAGAAAGAGCGCCTTGCCAAAGAAGCCGCCGAGCGCGAGCGGGCCGAGAAAGAGCGTCAGGCCAAGGCTGAGGCAGAATATAAGGCCAACGTCGCGCGCGCTGCGGAAGAAGCCCGCCTTGCTGAGATCGCCAAGGCAAAGGCCGAGCAGGAGCGCGTCGAGCGAGAGGCCGCCGCGAAGATAGCGGCGGCGGAGGCAGAGGCCCGCGCCGTCAAGGAAAAGGCCGAGCGCGAGGAACGCGAGCGTCAGGAGGCTATCGAGCGCACCAAGCGTGAGGAAGCCGCTCGTCAGGCCGACCGCGAGCATCGCGGCAAAATCATGGGAGAAGCGAAGGCGGCCCTGATCGAGGCTGGTGCAGATGAAGAAGTCGCCAAGAAGATCGTGCTGGCGATTGTAGCTGGCGAAATCCCCCACGTCACACTGAGGTTCTGACCATGAACACCGCGCTTGATATCCACGAGCCGCAGGGGCGGCAGGTCGTTGCCGATACCCCGGCAAGCTATCACGATCCAATGGTATCGATGATCGAGCGGGTTGCCATGGATCCGACAATCCCGATTGACCGCCTTGAGCAGATGATGGCGCTGAAAGAGCGCATGGAAGACCGCGCCCGAGAGGACGAGGAAAGGCAGGCGAAGAAAGAATATTTCGCCGCCATGTCCAAGTGCCAGGCTGAGTTGCCGGTCGTCGTCAAGAACAAGAAAAACGATCACACCCGGTCGAACTATGCCGATCTGGCGGCCATCGAAGAACAGGCCATGCCGGTTATTCATAAGCACGGCTTTGCCGTCTCCTTCCAGCCGGACGGCTACAACGACAAGGGCGAGCTTCGTATCCGCTGGGAAATCTCCCATGAGGGCGGACATTCTCGCGACGGCATTGGCGAAATCCCTGTCGATGGGGCCGGTTCTCAGGGAAAGGTCAACAAGACCGGCACGCAGGCATTCGGCAGTACGGCAACCTATGGCCGGCGCTACCTGCTTTGCATGCTGTTCAACATCAGCACGGGCGATGACCGCGACGGGAACCGCTTCGAAGACGTGGACGATAGCACCATTGACGAAAAGCAGCTTGTCGAGCTTCGCGAACTGATTTCCGAGGCCGGAGTTGATATCGCCATTTTCTGCGAAAAGTGGCGGATTGACGCCCTCCCTGATCTTAAGACACGCGATTTTCCCGATGCCATAGCCTCGATAAAGCGCTGGCAGGCCCAGAAGCGGAAAGCGGGGGCGCGGTGATGGGAAACGTCACTCAAGGAACACCCGAATGGCATCAGGCCCGACTTGGCCGCGTCACCGCGTCACGTATTGTTGATGTTTGTGCCCGGACGAAAACCGGATGGGGAGCAAGCCGCAAGAACTACATGGCCGAACTTATAGCCGAGCGTCTTTCGGGCACGCGCACGGAAGGATTCACCAATGCGGCGATGCAGTGGGGCACTGAGACTGAACCGGAAGCGCGGTCGGCCTATCAGTTCCACATCAATGCCCGTGTCGTCCAGGTCGGGTTTATCCCTCACCCGTCGATTGCCGATACCGGCGCGTCACCTGACGGGCTTGTAGGTGATGACGGTCTCGTGGAGATCAAGTGCCCGAACACCGCGACGCATATCGAGACGCTGCGTGGAGGCTCGCTGCCGGAGAAGTATTTTCTGCAAATGCAGTGGCAGATGGCATGCACTGGCAGGGACTGGTGCGACTTCGCCAGCTACGACCCGCGCCTGCCGGAAAGCATGCGACTGTTTGTAGATCGCGTGAAGCGCGACGATGCTGCCATCTCCGCAATTGAAAAGGACGTGTCCGAGTTCCTGACCGAGCTTCGTGAAATCGTCCGCGACCTCCGCAGCAAATACGAACCCGAACTCCCGGAAGCCGCAAAGCTTCTCATGGCCGGATAGCGCCCCAAGCTCTCCCTCCCCGACAGGTCTCGCGTCCGGGGAGGGTTAGAAACGAGGAAAGAACATGGCAACCGAGCGCCAGCGTTACATTCTCATCAATGATTTCGTGCGGCGCAACGCCGTCACCGCGATCATGCGCGCCGAACCCGGCAGCGCCGTCACGGTAGGCCCGGCCTCGCGCAGTCTCGACCAGAACGCCAAATTCCATGCGATCTGCACCGATCTGGCAAAATCGCACATGGAATGGGCCGGTAAGCGCCGGAACGCCGACGAATGGAAGGTGCTGCTGGTCTCCGGTCATACCAAGGCGACGGAAGGCGAGATCGAGTTTGTTCCCGGCCTTGAAGGTGAGTTCGTCAATGTCAGGGAAAGCACGGCGCGCATGTCCGTTCGCCGCGCTGCCAGTCTCATCACTTACGCCATCGCGTTCTGCGACATGCATGGCGTCCAGCTTACCGAAACGATCAAGGGCGGGTTCCATGATCCCCGAGCGGAGGCAGCATGACCCTCTCCACCGAAACCACTGTCAAATCCCATACCCGCGCCAAGCCCTTCGCCAAGGTCAAGGCTGCCAAGACCGCGCAGTTGCTTGCCGAGGTCGAGGCCAAGGTGGACCGGGATATTGCGAGGGCCTTCCGCACGTTTCCGATGAACATCGCTCGCGCCCTCAAGGCTGGGAGGCTGTGATGGCGCGCAAGGTAGCCGAATGGGTCGGTAAAACCCCAGATAGCAAAGTTCCAGACCGCGTTCGTCTCCGCATTTTCAAGGCGTATGAAGGCCGCTGTTATCTCTCCGGCCGCCCTATTCGCCCCGGCGAGGCATGGGAGCTTGAACACAAGGTCGCCCTGATCCTCGGCGGCGAACACCGCGAAAGCAACCTGGCTCCCGCCCTGTCCGAATTTCACAAGCCCAAAACAGCGGCTGAAATGAAGATCAAGGCGAAGACCGACGCCATCGCCAAGAAGCATCTGGGCATCAAGCGCCCGAAGCAGCGCATCCCTTCACCGCCCAAATCCCCAAAGCCCGTGCAGAAGCCAGCCCTTCCGCCGCGCCAGATGTTCAAAGAGGTACGCCATGCAGATTGACGAAAAGGCGTTGGAAGCGGCTATCGTCGCCGTTGAATCCATGGGCTGCGTGCATTTTGGTGCGGAAATAGAGGCTGCCATCCGCGCCTACCTCGAGTCCGCAACGCCGCCTGATGAACTATCCGGGAATCCCGGAGAGTTGATCGACAAGATGGCCGATGCCATCCGAGGCGACACCGTATTAGACGATACGCCATGGGAAATGCTGTCAGAAGATCGGAAGATCGGATGGCGTGGCGATGCCGAACGCGCGCTGGCAGTGGTCAAGGAATACTTGACATCTCAAGCCGCCACCGCGCTCCGTCTCTCTGCAGGTGGTTCCGCCCGCCTCGAAGCCTTGGAAGCCGCGCTTGAAGAGGCCCGTGACAGCGCGCGCGATTGGCACAGACAATGCGAAACGGTCGCGACGATACTCGACCTTCCTGAACCGGAAGGCGCAGGTCGGCATGCAGAAATGGTCAGGACGAAATTCGAAGCCTTGGAAGCCGAGAATGCGCGACTGCGGGAGATTGTAGGCGCGGTGGAGCAACACGATAACTCGAATTTCTATGGGCCGGACGCCGACAAGAACCGTCGCGCGTCTTGGCGCGGCGTCATGCGCAAAATCAAAACTTCCCGCCGCGCCCGTGAAGGAGGCAACGCAGATGTCTGAAGCACCGGAAAAACTCTGGATGACTGCCGAAGAACAAGGGTGGCCGGGAAGCTTCCGCTCATTTCGTTTGAGCGACTTGGAGCATCCTGAGGAATATCCTGCCTACGTCCGCGCCGATCTGTATGAGCAGGCCGTAAAGCGAGCCGAAGCCGCCCAGCGCCTTGCCGGGGCGCGGGTGGTGACGCTGGAGTGGCGTGGCACAGAAGGCGTTTGGGCGAAGGCCGATGCTCTTTTCGGGGCGACATACCGCATCCCGGCATCGTCAATCAGCACGGTCGAGGTGTGTGCACAGACCCGCAGACAGGCGAGCGTCAATTCTGGATTTCCGCGGCCTGTGACCTGCACAGCGATTGGGAGATGGCCAATGCGCAGTGACCTTATCGCCAAGCTCGCGGAGCGCCTGCACGATCAAGGCTTGACGATCTACGGCGAAGGCAAAACGAAAGTTGGCGCGGCGGCAATTGTTGATGCTGCTGTTGCCACTACTCTTGTCCTTGTCGCGAAAGAAATACGCGCCGCTCTCACGGAGGGGAAGGATGAGTAAAGCGCTTGCCCTAACCCAACGGCAGGTGAAGGCTTTGTGCGAAGGCGCGAGGCAGGCCGGCTATGCACCAGTCGTGCAGATTGGCAACGTGCTTGTGCGGCTTATCCCCGAAGAACACGCTATCCCTCCACAGCCGGAAGGGAGCATTGACGACAAGGGAGAGGGTTACTTCTGATGAAGGGCATGCCCCGCCCTCGGAAGCCATATGTCCAGAAAGAAACAACCAGACACGGAAAGGTCGTCTGGTATTTTCGGCGCGCCAAGGAAAAACGAATCCGCCTCCCGGGCGTTTTTGGCTCAAAGGAGTTTAACGCGGCATACGATGCAGCCTTCGCCGGGCAGCCTGTAGAGGCTTCCCCGAGGCCGCACCAATCGACCATGCGATGGCTTGTTGACCGCTATTATGAAAGCGGACGGTTCTCTCAATTGCGGCCGAACACGCAGCGGAACCACCGCCTTATGCTGGAAAACATCTGCAAGACGGGTGGGAAGCGGAAGTTCGCGGCCACCACGCCAGATGACATTCGCGCGGGGATGGTACGGCGTGAGGGAACCCCGCACATGGCGTTTGCCTACGTCAGCGTCATGCGAACCGTGTTTGAATTCGCGAAGGACAGCGGATGGATCAAGAGCAATCCGGTTCTCGACAGCATCAAGGCGCGACCGGATAAATCTGATGGCTATCACACATGGACAGTCGAGGAAGTTGAAAGGTATCAGGCCCGGCATCCTGTTGGCACTCAGGCCCGACTGGCGCTGGACATATTCCTGTACACCGGACTTCGCCGCTCTGACGCAATTAGGCTCGGCAAGCAGCACATCAGAGGCAACAAGATCAGCATCCGAGCCGGGAAAAACGGCGCGGAAATCACGATCCCTCTTTTGCCCCCGCTCGCGAAATCCATTGAGGCGACCAAGACTGGCGACCTTGTATTCCTCCTGAACACCCATGGCCGTCCATGGGCCAGCAACAGTTTCGGATATTGGTTCGCGGACAGGTGTGAGGAAGCCGGTGTGCCGGGGCGTGCGCATGGGCTTCGGAAGGCAGGGGCGACCATCGCCGCCAACAATGGCGCAACAGCTTTTGAGCTAACCGCGATGTTCGGATGGTCGTCCGTGAAGATGGCAGAGGTCTACACTCGAAAGGCCGACAAAGTGCGCCTTGCGGAACGAGCCGCGAACAGGCTATTCCCGCACCCAACCGACCGGTGCGGGTATGACGACGAAAAGTACGAACAAAAATAACAACTTAGAGTTCTGCAATTAACTCTGATGGGCGGTTAACGGGAGAGGATTTCCCGTCGCAAATCCGGCCTGACAAGTGCGGGCGAATCGGCTTCAGTCCGCGCAATCATTTCAGTGTGAGGGCAGTCAATTGACGATCACCATGTACGGCATCCCCAATTGCGACACGATCAGGAAGGCACGAAACTGGCTGGAAGGCCACGGCATTGCCTATGCCTTCCACGATTTCCGCGCCGACGGTCTGGACAGGGGCACGCTGGAAGGCTGGATCTGCAAGGTCGGCTGGCCGGTGCTGCTCAACAAGGCCAGCACGACGTTTCGAAGCCTTTCCGAGGCCGAAAAACAGGATCTTGGCGACGACAAGGTCAAAGAGCTGTTGCTTGCCCACCCGACGATGATCAAGCGCCCGGTGCTGGACATGGGCGGCAAAGTTCTGGTCGGCTTCAAGCCCGATATTTACGCAGCGGAGGTCGCAAAGGCGTAGGTAGGTAGCGCCCGGCAGCATTTGCCGTCGAGGTTCCGGCATGCATTCCGGAACCTCGGAGGGGAAATATCAGGCCTCCCTGAGATAGGCCGCCAGTGCGACGGCATTGTTGTGCTCTTCGTCATGGGCGGCAAACAGCAGCGTAACCTTGCCTTTGGCCGTCAAGGCACGCAACGCGGCCAGCGCTTTCCCCCTGCCTTCCAGTTCTGCCCGGTAGCGCTTCTGGAACTCATCCCAGAGCGCGGGATCATGGCCGAACCAGTGGCGCAGTTCGTCGCTGGGCGCGATATCCTTCAGCCACAGGTCGAGATGCGCCTTCTCCTTGCTCAGACCCCGCGGCCACAGCCGGTCGACCAGAACGCGCTGTCCGTCGCTGTCCGCAACGGGCTCGTAGACGCGCTTGACGGCCAGCGCAGCCATGGCTCAGGCCCACTCGCCGGCGCGCATCACCGGCACAGTGCTGCCATCCTCGCGGATGCCGTCGATGTCGACCTTGTCGGAACCGATCATCCAGTCGATGTGGATGAGGCTCTTGTTGCCGCCGCGCGACGCTATTTCCTCAGGAGTGAGCTTGTCGCCGCCGACGAAGCACTTCGAGTAGCACTGGCCGAGCGCGATGTGGCAGGAAGCGTTCTCGTCGAACAGCGTATTGTAGAAGAGAATGCCGCTCTTCGAGATCGGCGAGGAATGCGGCACCAGCGCCACCTCGCCCAGCCGGCGCGCGCCTTCGTCCGTATCGAGCACCTTGTCGAGAACATCCGCGCCCTTCGAGGCTGTCGCCCCGACAATGCGCCCATCCTCGAAGCGCACCGAAATCTCGTCGATCAGCGTGCCCTGATAGGAAAGGGGCTTGGTCGAGGAGACGTGACCGGAAACGCGCAGGCGGTGCGGCGTGGTGAACACTTCCTCGGTCGGGATATTGGGATTGCAGGTTATGCCGTTCTTCGCGGTGGAGGCCCCGCCCATCCATTCATGCCCATCGGCAAGGCCAAGCGTCAGATCGGTGCCCGGCCCCTTGAAATGGAGTGAGTGGAAGCGGTGGCCGTTCAGCCATTCGGTGCGCTTTGCAAGGGCTGCATTGTGCTCACGCCATGCGCCCACCGGATCGTCATTGTCCACACGGCTGGCCGCGAAGATGGCGTCGGCAAGCTTCCTGACAGCGACCTCGTCGGTTTCACCCGGAAAGACCTGCCGTGCCCATTCCACTTCCGGATAGGCAAGGATGGTCCAGTTGATGTCGAAGCCGGTGATCTTCTCGAGAGCGGGCTGGTAGGCGGTGGAATTGGCCTTGTTGGCACGCGCCACTTTCGCCGGGTCCTGCCCCGACAGCAGGGACGGGTTGTCGCCGCGCACGGCAAGGCGCGCCGCATTCTGCGAATAGGCCCTGGCCATGCCCTCATGCAGCCAGCCGGCGGCACGGTCGAAGCTGGCGTCCGCGCCGTAGCGGAAACGGGCGAGCGTGATCTCGTCATCGGAAAAGATCGGCGTCACCAGACCCGCGCCGGCCTTGTAGGCCTGCTCCACGATCCTGCGCGTCAGCGGCAGGGCGGCGATGGACGAGGTCAGCACCAGATCCTGCCCCGGCTGAAGCTGGAGGCCAACCCTGATCGCAACCTCGGCCAGCCGGTCGAGCTTCACCGGGTCGATGACGCCGGAAAAATCGCCGGCGGATGCAATCGAGGGAGCGTGTGCTGTCATTTCCTTGAGACCCTAAAGACTAGTGCATGTCGCCCGAAAGCGGGAACCGGTTTCGGCATAACGACATGCGCAACAAAAAGTACTTAAAGCGTAAGGAGCGAATCTGGAAGATCGCGCTGTGCTTCAAGCGTGCCAAAGCTTCTAGATAGACCCGCCGGGGATGCCTTTCCAGCTTTATGCGCAAAAGCCTCGCCACTGCTGCTCTGGCCCAACGAAAGCCGGATTGTATCGACAGCACGCATACATATGGTGCGAACCATGAACGTCATATCCGATCCGCCTTTGCGTCTGGCTCCCCTGCGCTTTGCCTTTGCCGGCATGATCGCCCTTGCCGTTGCCATGGGCATCGGGCGTTTCGTCTACACGCCGATCCTGCCCGGCATGATGGAAGGGCTCGGCATGTCGGCCTCGGATGCGGGGCTGATCGCTTCGGCAAACTATCTGGGTTACCTCGTCGGCGCGCTGGTGGGAGCCGGCGGCTGGGCGCACGGACGCGAGCGGCAGGTTGCGCTGGCCAGCCTTGCCGCCAGCGCAGCGCTGGCGGTCGCAATGGGGCTTTTCACAGGGCTCATTCCCTTCCTTGTCATCCGCTTCCTCGCGGGTGTGGCCAGCGCCATGACGATGGTGTTCATGACCAGCATCGTCTTCAGCCATCTCGCGCTCGCACGCCGCAGCGATCTGCAGGCCCTGCATTTCGGCGGCACCGGCCTCGGCATTGCGGTCTCGTCCCTGCTGATGATGGTTCTGGCCACCGTGCACGCACACTGGACCGCCGGCTGGTACTGGTCCGGGGTGCTTTCCCTTGCCGGGCTATGTCTCGTCGCGGTTCTTGCCGACGAAGGACCTGTCAACGGCGCCAACTCGGGCCGGGAACCGCGCCTGCCGCGCGATCCGGGGCTCTACAAGATCATCTTCTCCTATGGGCTCTTCGGCTTCGGCTACGTGATCACCGCAACCTTTCTTGTCGCCATCGTGCGCCAGAGCGGGGAGACGCGGGTGTTCGAAGCGCTGGTATGGCTGGCGACGGGCGCGGCGGCGGTGCCGTCCCTGTTCCTGTGGCAGAAGCTGGCCGACCGCAGCAGCATCTACACCGCCTATGCATTGTCCTGCCTCGTCGAAGCTGTCGGCGTCGCCGCAAGCGTCATGATTTCCGGGCGGCCGGGGCCGATCATCGGCGGCGTGCTGCTCGGCGCCACATTCATGGTCCAGACGGCCCTCGGCATACAAGCGGGCCGCCAGCTTGCGCCGCTGGCCACGCGCCGCGTCTTCGCCATCATGACCGCATCGTTCGGGCTTGGCCAGATTGTCGGGCCGCTCGTCGCCGGCATCCTCGTGGAATGGTCCGGAAATTATGTCTCCGCTTCGCTGCTGGCCGCCGGCGTGCTGGTCCTGGCGGCCGCGACGGCCTGGTGGGCTGCGCCAAAATCGCCATGATTTTGATCTTGCTCGTGCAAGACGAAATGTGACCTTATGGCCGCCACCTGGCCATAGCGCCGTTGCGCGCCAATAAGGAACCGCCCTTGTTCGTATCCTTCTTTCCCAAGCCGAAGCTGTTCTTCATGTCGGTGGTGCTGTGGAGCGCGGTGCTTGTTGCCGGATGGTTTCTCGGCGGGGCGCAGCTCGGAGCCATGATCGGACTGCCGCCGGCCGCGCCGGATGCGCCGCCGATCATCGGCGTTTCGATCTTCTGGTCGCCGCCCTTCATCTGGTTCTACATCTATTTCCTTTTCGGCGTGCTGCTCTTCTATGGCTTCTGGCGCTGGTATTCGCCCAATCCGTGGCTGCGCTGGTCGATCCTCGGCTCCGCCCTCATCCTGTTCGTCGTCTATTTCCAGGTGCAGGTTTCGGTGGCGGTCAATGCCTGGTACGGGCCCTTCTACGATCTCATTCAGGCCGTCCTTTCCAGGAGCGAGACCGCCACGCAGGAACAGCTTTACCGCGAGATCGCCAGTTTCGCGGGGCTCGCTTTGGTGGGCATGAACGTGGCGGTGCTGAACGCGTTCTTCGTCAGCCACTGGATATTCCGCTGGCGCACCGCGATGAACGATTATTATGTCAGCCACTGGGAGAGGCTGCGCCATATAGAAGGCGCCTCGCAGCGCGTTCAGGAAGACACGATGCGCTTCAGCCAGATCATGGAGAGCCTCGGCGTCGCCTTCGTCGATTCGATCATGACGCTGATCGCCTTCACGCCGGTTCTCATCAATCTCTCCCGACACATCGGCGAATTGCCCATCGTCGGCGAGGTCGCGCAACCGCTGGTTCTGGCGGCCATCGCATGGTCGCTTTTCGGAACGATCGCCCTGGCCGTGGCCGGCATCAGGCTGCCGGGCCTCCAGTTCCGCAACCAGCGCGTGGAGGCCGCCTACCGCAAGGAACTGGTCTATGGCGAGGACCATGAGGACCGCGCCCAGCCCGCCACCCTTGCCGAACTGTTCTCCAATGTGCGCCGCAACTATTTCAGGCTCTATTTCCACTACGTCTATTTCAACGTCGTGCGTTACACCTACCTGCAAGCCAACAACATGTTCGCTCTGCTCGTCATGGTGCCGTCGATCGCGGCGCAGAAACTGACGCTCGGCCTGATGAACCAGATCAGCTACGCCTTCTCGCAGGTGACCAGCTCTTTCCAGTTCCTCGTCAATTCATGGTCGACCATCGTGGAACTGTTGTCGGTCTACAAGCGCCTGCATGCTTTCGAGGCCACGCTGTCGGGCGACGAGCTACCGAAGCTGGATCAGGAATACATCGAGGCGGGCGGGGTCGAGGAGCTGGCGTGAGCAGGTTTCCCGGCCGTTTGCGTCGACTTGCCCATGGCAAGGCGACGCAGCCGGGGTGAATTTCGGCCGCGCCCCTTCCATGCCGGCGAAATTCAGCTAAAACGCAGGCAAACGACCGCCACGGCGGCACAGAAACGGTTTTGAGTGAATGGCCGACGACAGCTTTATCCGGGAAGTCAACGAAGAGATCCGCAAGGAGCAGGCCAAGGCCGTCTGGGACCGTTTCGGCCCGCTGATGATCGGCATCGCCGTTCTCGTCGTGCTGGGGACCTCTGCCTTTGTCGGCTACCGCCATTGGGACGAAAGACGCGCCAATCGCTCGGGTGACGCTTTCTCGCAGGCACTGACCCTCGCCAACGAGGGCAAGGAGGAGGAAGCGCTGGCGGCACTCGCCGAACTCCAGAAGGATGGCTACGGCGCCTATCCGGTTCTGGCTCGCCTGCGCGCCGCCACCTTCAAGGCCGACAGCGGCGACCTGGCGGCTGCCGTCACCGAACTCGATGCAGTCGCCGCCGACAGCGCCATTCCGCAGGGCCTGCGCGACATGGCGAAGCTGCGCGCCGCCCTGCTTCTGGTCGACAGCGGCTCCTACACCGATGTTTCCGCCCGCGTCGAGGCGCTGGCCGTGGATGGCAATGCGCTGCGCCATTCCGCCCGCGAGGCGCTGGGGCTTGCCGCCTGGAAGGAAGGCAAGGCCGCCGATGCGCTGAAGCTGTTCGACCAGATCGTGGAAGACCAGCAGTCCCCGCAGAATATTCGCCAGCGCGCCACTCTCATGTCCGAACTGATCCGCGGTTCGGGCGACGCGTCGTGATGCATGAGCTTCAAAGCCGCCATCATAGGCCGGCCTAACGTCGGCAAATCCACGCTCTTCAACCGGCTGGTGGGGCGCAAGCTGGCGCTTGTCGACGACACGCCGGGCGTGACCCGCGACCGCCGCGTCCATGCCGCCAGGCTCTACGACCTCGCCTTCGAAGTGATCGACACGGCCGGTTTCGAGGATGCGCCCGCAGTCACCCTGCCCGGCCGCATGCGCGCCCAGACCGAGATCGCCATCGACGAGGCCGACGTCATCTTCTTCGTGGTCGACGCCAAGGCCGGGCTGATGCCCGACGACCGCACCTTCGCCGACATCGTGCGCCGCTCCGGCAAACCGGTGGTGCTGGTCGCCAACAAGGCCGAAGCGCGCGGCGCGCAGGGCGGATTGCTGGAAGCGTGGGAACTGGGGCTCGGAGAGCCGGTGCCGGTCTCGGCCGAGCATGGGGTCGGCATGCCGGACCTGCGCGACGCCGTGGTCGAGGCGCTTGGCGAAGAGCGCACGCTCGGCAAGGATGAGGAAGAAGATGAAGCGCTTGCCGCCAGCGAGGTGCTGATCGGCGAGGACATAGCCGATCCCGAAGCCGAGGCGCCGGCCTATGACGAGACCAAGCCGCTGCGCATCGCCGTGGTGGGTCGCCCCAACGCCGGCAAGTCCACGCTCATCAACGCGCTGATCGGCGAAGAACGTCTGCTGACCGGGCCGGAAGCCGGCATCACCCGCGATTCCATTTCCGTCGACTGGGAATGGCGCGGACGGCAGATGAAGCTGTTCGACACCGCCGGCATGCGGCGCAAGTCGAAGGTGCAGGAGAAGCTGGAGAAGCTTTCCGTGGCCGATGGGCTGCGCGCCATCCGCTTCGCCGAAATCGTCGTCATCGTGCTCGACGCCACCATCCCCTTCGAGAAGCAGGATTTGCAGATCGCCGACCTCATCATCCGCGAGGGTCGCGCGCCGGTCATCGCCTTCAACAAGTGGGACCTGATCGACAACCCCCAGCAGCTTCTGGCGGAACTGCGCGAAAAGACCGAGCGGCTTTTGCCGCAGGTGCGCGGCATCCAGGCGGTGCCGGTCTCGGCCGAGACCGGACGCGGGCTCGACAAGCTGATGGATGCGGTGGTGCGCACCCACAAGGTGTGGAACAGCCGCGTTTCCACCGGCAGGCTGAACCGCTGGCTGGAAGGCATCCTCGCCCATCATCCGCCGCCCGCCGTGGCCGGACGCCGGCTGAAGGTCAAATACATCACGCAGGCCAAGACGCGCCCGCCGGGCTTCGTCGTTTCCTGCTCGCGGCCGGAAGCCATGCCGCAATCCTATGTGCGCTATCTGGTCAACAATCTTCGCGAAGCCTTCGACATGCCCGGCGTGCCGATCCGGGTCGCATTGCGCACCTCGGACAATCCCTTCGCCAACCGGGCGCGCAGGAAGAGCTGACCTCCCAGCCGGCCCGGCGCGGCTTGGCAAGTCGAAATCCTCCCGATATGGTGTCGTCTCGGGACGGTTCGGTCCGCACGAACCGCAGGGATGGCGCTGGGGGGACGCACGGTTTTTGCTTGCTCTCGGGAGCCTTCCGCAGGCTTCAATGGGGGCAAGTTTCAAAATTCCGGGGAACAGGACATTCCGGTCCCGACGACCGCTGACCCGACACAGTGCGCGCAGGCAGCGCCGCCTCTCCTGCCTTCCTGACATTATCACGGATTGCCGCGCCGGCGCGCGGCTTGCATGCGTGCGGCTTCTGGAGCATTTCCGCTTTTCTTCGAATAGCAGAAACGCTCCAGCCTTTTGTTTTTACACAATTCCGAATGCAAAATCGCTTCGCACCTTTGCCGGAATTGCTCTGGCGAGCCCGCCGCGTCCCTCACCCCCATGTTCAATCAGCCCGGAGGTATCAATTGAGTGAAGCGATCAGGGAAGTGCTGGACTGGCTGAAGGGCCGGCCGGACGTCCAGAGCCTGAGGGCTGCGGTCTGCGACCTGAACGGCATCATGCGCGGCAAGCGTATTCCCGTCGATCAGGCGATCAAGGCACTGGAAGGCAAGCTGCGCATGCCGTTTTCGGTGTGTGGCGTCGATGTATGGGGCGAGGACATCGTCGGCAACAAGCTGGTGTTCTCCACCGGCGACGCCGATGGCATCTGCCAGTGGACAGGACGCGGCATCCTGCCGATGGAATGGACCGCGCACCCCACCGCCCTCATCCCGCTCTGGCTCACCGACGAGAGCGGCGCGCCGTTCCTCGGCGATCCGCGCCGTGTGCTCGCCCGGATCCTCGACCGCTACAAGGCGCTGAACCTCACGCCCGTGGTCGCCACCGAACTGGAGTTCTATCTGGTCGATCCGAAGCCTGAACGCCCGCGCGGCCCCGTCTCGCCCGTCACCGGGCGGCGTCTCGATTCCGACGCGGCGCTGTCCATCGACGAGATCGACGATTTCGAGGGCTTTCTGCACGATGTGTACGCGGCCTGCCGGGCACAGGACATTCCCGTCGACTCGGCCATCGCCGAAAACGGCGTCGGCCAGTTCGAGATCAACCTCAACCACGTAGACGATGCGCTGCGCGCCGCCGACGACGCCATTCTGTTCAAGCGCACGGTGAAGGGCATTGCACGCAAGCACGGCTTCATCGCCTCGTTCATGGCCAAGCCCTACGGCAAGCGCTCGGGCAGCGGGCTGCATGTCCATTTCAGCCTGATCGACAAGGACGGCAACAATGTCTTCGACGACGGCACGGCGCGCGGTTCCGACATATTGCGCCACGCCGTGGGCGGCCAGCTTGCCGCGATGGCCGAAAGCACGCTGGTGTTCGCACCACACTTCAACTCGTTCCGCCGCCTGCGCCCCAACTCCCACGCACCGACCGCCGTCGCCTGGGGCTACGAAAACCGCATGGTGGCCATCCGCATCCCGGGCGGCCCCTCGTCGGCGCGCCGCATCGAGCATCGCGTGGCCGGAGCCGACGCCAACCCCTATCTTGTGCTGGCGGCGATCCTGGGGGCAGCGCTCATCGGCATCGAGAAGAAGCTGAACCCCGGCGAGCCGGCAACGACCGATGTCTACGAACGCGACCTGCCCAAGCTGCCGCCGGACTGGGCCTCGGCCATCGCCAGTTTCGAAAGCGGCAACCTCGTGGCGGAGATATTCCCCGATGCGCTGCGTGGCTGGCTCGTCGCGTGCAAAAGGCAGGAACTGGAAACCTTTGCGCTGCGGGTCAACAATTTCGAGTTCGAGACCTATCTGGAAGCGGTCTGATTCCGTGGCGGCGGCGGATCGGAAACCCGCCGCCGCCACGGCAGACTTATACCCATGTTTATCTTCTGCCGGGTGTTCCACCGGCCAGCGAAATGCTTCAGGAAGACGGCGGCGCGCGAATGCCGTCCGTTCTTTCATACGCAAGGTTCATGCACAGGCAGCCTTTGGATAGCGTGGATAAAATCTTCCGGCGTCGATAAATTTCACGCTAGCTGTTGACAGCAAAAAGCACCCTGATACTAAATGTAGTTGTCATGGTTCCTTTCAGATCGCTTGCGGTTCGGAAAGGCTAAGAGGGAAGCCGGTGCCCTTTCGGGGAATTCCGGCGCTGCCCCCGCAACTGTAAACGGTGAGTCGCTGTCTCTTTCGTGTCACTGGTGCCAAAAGCGCCGGGAAGGCCCGACAGCGACGAAGATCCGTGAGCCAGGAGACCTGCCCTGACGTTGCACGAAACTCGGGCGGGGTGTCCCGGAGGTGCGCCTGCCAGCGCGGCCTGAACCGCGCCTTCCGGCATGCGTTGCCCCAAGCTTCCCCGTCCACAGCGCCACGGGGACAAGATGCCGGCGACCACTGCACTCCAGACGAACGGGACCGACAAGGTTCCGCCTTCCATCGAAACCGATGCCCCCACCCCGACCGAACCGGGATATCGCATCATCCGCCGCAACGGGTCGGTCACGCCCTTCGATCCGACCAAGATCACCGTCGCTCTGACCAAGGCGTTTCTGGCTGTCGAGGGTTCGGTGGCGGCCGGCTCGCGCCGCGTGCACGATGTGGTCAAGGACCTGACCGAACAGGTCGTGTCGAATCTCATGCGCCGCATTGGCGAGGGCCGCACCTTCCACATCGAGGACGTGCAGGACCAGGTGGAACTGGCGCTGATGCGCTCGGAGCACCACAAGGTCGCGCGCGCCTATGTGCTCTATCGCGAAGAGCGCGCCCGCGAGCGTGCGGCCGCCAAAGCCGCCGCTCCTGAATCCGCCGCGCCGTCGCTCCACGTCACCCGCACCAGCGGCGAAAAGGTTGCGCTGGACGAGGCCCGTTTCCGCCGCATCGTCGAGGAAGCCTGCGAAGGGCTGGAGGCTGTCTCCCCGCAGCCGATCCTGACCGAAGCCCTGCGCAACCTCTATGACGGCATCACCGAGGACGAACTGTCGCTGGCGCCGATCCTCGCCTCGCGCACGCTGGTCGAGACCGAACCGAACTACAGCTTCGTTTCCGCTCGCCTGCTGCTCGACCGGCTTCGCCGCGAAGCGCTGAGCTTCGTCACCGGCCGCTCCGAGCAGGCGACGCAGGCCGACATGGCCGAGCGCTACGCCAGCTATTTCCCGGAATTCATTCGCACCGGCATCGAGGCCGACCTGATCGATCCCGAACTCGGGCGTTTCGACCTCAAGCGCATCGGCGCGGCACTGAAGGCCGAGCGCGACCTGAACTTCCAGTATCTGGGCCTGCAAACGCTTTACGACCGCTATTTCCTGCACACGAAGGGCAAGCGCTTCGAACTGCCGCAGGCATTCTTCATGCGCGTCGCCATGGGGCTCGCCGCCCGCGAGATCGACCGCGAGGCGCGCGCCATCGAATTCTACAACCTGTTGTCGTCCTTCGACTTCATGTGCTCGACGCCGACCCTGTTCAATTCGGGCACGCTCAGGCCGCAGCTTTCGTCGTGCTTCCTCACCACCATCGGCGACGACCTCGACGCCATCTTCAAGGGCGTGAAGGACAATGCGCTGCTCGCCAAGTACTCGGGCGGCCTCGGCAATGACTGGACCCCGGTGCGCGGCCTCGGCGCCCATATCAAGGGCACCAATGGCGAGAGCCAGGGCGTGGTGCCGTTCCTGAAAGTGGCCAACGACACCGCCATCGCCGTCAATCAGGGCGGCAAGCGCAAGGGCGCGGTCTGCGCCTATCTGGAAACGTGGCACGTGGACATCGAGGAATTCCTCGACCTGCGCAAGAACACCGGCGACGACCGCCGCCGCACCCATGACATGAACACGGCCAACTGGGTACCGGACCTGTTCATGGAGCGCGTCGAGGCCGACGGCGAGTGGACATTGTTCTCGCCCGACGAGGTTCCGGATCTGCACGATCTCTACGGCACAGCCTTCCGCACCGCCTACGAAGCCTATGAGGCCAAGGCCGCGGCCGGCGAGTTGCGGGTCTGGCGCAAGATCCGTGCGCTCGACCTGTGGCGCAAGATGCTGACCATGCTGTTCGAGACCGGACATCCGTGGGTGACGTTCAAGGACCCGTGCAACATCCGTTCGCCGCAGGGCCATGTCGGCGTGGTGCACTCCTCCAACCTGTGCACGGAGATCACGCTCAACACGTCGAAGGACGAGGTGGCCGTCTGCAATCTCGGCTCCGTCAACCTTGCCAATCACGTATCGGAAAAGGGCCTCGACCTCGACCGGCTGGCAAGGACGGTGGGCACGGCGATGCGCATGCTCGACAACGTCATCGACATCAACTTCTACACCATCCCGGAAGCCCGTGCCTCGAACCTGCGCCACCGCCCGGTCGGCCTTGGCCTGATGGGCTTCCAGGACGCGCTTCAGGCCATGCGCATTCCCTACGCCTCGGAAGGCGCCGTCGAGTTCGCCGACCGCTCGATGGAAGCGATCAGCTATCACGCCATCTCCGCTTCGGTGGACCTCGCCGCCGAGCGCGGCCGCTATCCGAGCTTCGAGGGCTCGCTGTGGTCGAAGGGCATCCTGCCGATCGACTCCATCGGGCTTCTGGAGGAAGCGCGCCCCGGCGTGGACATGGATTCCACGTCCACTCTCGACTGGGCGAGCCTGCGCGACCGGGTCAGGACAACCGGCATGCGCAACTCCAACACCATGGCGATCGCACCGACGGCAACGATCTCCAACATCTGCGGCGTGGCGCAGTCGATCGAGCCGGCCTATCAGAACCTGTTCGTCAAATCGAACATGTCCGGCGACTTCACCGTGGTGAACGCGCAACTCGTCCATGACCTCAAGGCCCGTGGCCTGTGGGACGAGGTGATGGTCTCCGACATGAAGTATTTCGACGGATCGGTGGGTCAGATCGACCGCATCCCCGACGACCTCAAGGCGCTCTATGCAACCGCCTTCGAGATCGACTCCTCGTGGCTGATCGAGGCTGCCTCGCGCCGCCAGAAGTGGATCGATCAGGCCCAGTCGCTCAACCTCTACATCGCCAATCCGAGCGGCAAGAAGCTGGACGAGCTTTACCGCTTCGCGTGGAAGAAGGGCCTCAAGACCACCTACTACCTGCGTTCGCGCTCGGCCACTCATGTCGAGAAGTCGACGCTCAAGGGCACCGACGGCAAGCTCAACGCCGTTTCCCCGGCAAGCGTGTCGGCAGCGGAAGCTGCGACGCCGATCGTGGTCGACCCAAGCGCGGCATGGGGCAAGGCCTGCGCCATCGACGACCCCGACTGCGAAGCCTGCCAGTAAGCAGGCTCCCGCCCCTCCCCGCCGGGGAGGGCAAAGCTGACAGGCCGGGATGGGGAGACATCGCCCCATCCCGCGCCATCACCATTCATGCGATCCCGACCGGCCTCCGGCCGATGCCTGAAGCGTCAGGGATGGGGTGCGCCAAGCCTAACCGGAGAATGAGATGCTCGACTGGTCCGAACCCAAAAACACCCCTTCAATCCCGCTTCCGGGCAAGGATGCGCCTGCCGTCGACGCCACCGGCCTTGGCGAAATCGAGCGTGGTGCGGCGCGCGTCACCGTCGATGAAAAGCGCATGATCAATGCGCGCGCCGACGTGAACCAGCTCCTGCCGCTTAAATACCGCTGGGCGTGGGAAAAGTATCTCGCCGGCTGCAACAACCACTGGATGCCGACCGAAGTTTCAATGCAGGCGGACATCGCGCTGTGGAAGTCGAAGGACGGGCTGACCGAGGACGAGAGGCGCATGCTCAAGCGCAATCTCGGCTTCTTCGCCGCCTCCGAATCGCTGGTCGCCAACAACATCGTGCTGGCCATCTACCGCCACCTCACCAACCCCGAATGCCGCCAGTACCTGCTGCGTCAGGCGTTCGAGGAGGCGATCCACACCCACACCTTCCAGTACATCGTGGAAAGCCTCGCTCTCGATGAGGGCGAGCTGTTCAACATGTACCGCGAGGTGCCGTCGATCACCGACAAGGCGGCGTGGGCGCTGAAGCACACCCAGAACCTCGACAATCCCGACTTCAAGACCGGCACGCCGGAAGCCGACCAGTCGTTCCTGCGCGATCTCGTGGCCTTCTATGTCATTTTCGAGGGCATGTGGTTCTACACCGGCTTTGCGCAGATCCTGTCGCTCGGCCGCCGCAACAAGATGGTCGGCATCGCCGAGCAGTACCAGTACATCCTGCGCGACGAGTCCATCCACCTGAACTTCGGCATTGACGTCATCAACCAGATCAAGCTGGAAAACCCGCACCTGTGGACGAAGGCGTTCCAGGACGAGGTGCGCGGCATGATCCTCGACGCCGCCGAGCTGGAAGCAGCCTATGGCCGCGATACGATGCCGCGCGGCTTCCTCGGCCTCAACGCGGCGTTGTGCGAGCAGTACATGCACTTCATCGCCAACCGCCGCTGCGCCCAGCTCGGCCTGGCACCGGTGTTCGCCGAGGCCGAAAATCCGTTCCCCTGGATGAGCGAGGCCATGGATCTGAAGAAGGAGAAGAACTTCTTCGAGACCCGCGTCATCGAGTACCAGAACGGCGGCGCGCTGGCCTGGGACTGACGACGGGACGATAAACGGAAGAAGGACATCGCCTGTCGTCTTTGCGCCGAGGCGATGTCGTTTTCTCATGCTCCTCGCCACCGCGAATGGTGTTCAGATCGAAATGCTTAAGGTGCCCGACCGCCTCCGCGGAAGGGAGAATTGGGAAGCCGGTGCCCTCGGCAGGAGGAACCCCGGCGCTGCCCCCGCAACGGTAGCGGAGCGCAAACCTCGACGGTGAGCCACTGGGGAAACAGCCCCGGGAAGGTGTCGAGGCGGTCCCGCAAGGGATGGCTCCGGAGCCCGGAAACCAGCCTTGGGCACGTTGGTCTCGACTGATCGCGGTGGGCGGTCAAGGAGCGAATGGTGTGCGACCCCGTTCCGGCGTCGGGCGGTTGCCGTTCCTTCCCCAAATCACCACCAAGTTCAGTCCTTTAACGAGGACAGGACATGGACGCCCGTAACGAAATGCTCTCGCTGATCCGCTCCCGCAGGCAAGGCTGGTCGCTGGAGCAGCCCTTCTACATCGATCCCGATTTCTTCAGGCTCGACATGGAGCTGATCTGGTATCGCGACTGGCTGTTCGTCGGCCACGATTGCGAGGTGGCCAAGCCGGGAAGCTTCTTCACCGTGCAGATCGGCACCTATCCGGTCGTGGTGGTGCGCGACCGTGAAGGAAAAATCAGGGCATTCCACAATTCCTGCCGCCATCGCGGCAGCCGGGTATGCACGACCGCCAAAGGCACCTCGGCGCGGCTCGTCTGCCCCTACCACCAGTGGACCTACGACCTCGACGGCAAGCTCCTGTTCGCCCGCCAGATGGCCGACGATTTCGACCCGTCTGCCCATTCGCTGAAGCCTGTCGCCTGCGAGAGCGTGGCCGGCTACATCTTCATCTGCCTGGCCGATGAGCCGGCCGATTTCCAGCCATTCCGCACGCTGATGGAGCCCTATTTCGCGCCGCACAAGCTTTCCGAGGCGAAGGTCGCCTATGAATCGACCATCATCGAGAAGGGCAACTGGAAGCTGGTGTGGGAGAACAACCGCGAGTGCTACCACTGCGCCGGCAACCATCCCGAGCTTTGCAAGACCTTTCCGGAAGCGCCCAGCGTCACCGGCGTCAACGGAGCCGAAAGCGACCCGGAGATGGTCGAACACTGGGAAAAATGCGAGGCCGCCGGCCTGCCGGCGCGCTTCCGCATCGATGACGCGGGCCAGTTCCGCGCCACCCGCGCGCCGCTGCTGCGCGATGCGGTGAGCTACACCATGACCGGCAAGCCATCGGTGAAGCGCAACCTCTCCGACCGGGTGAATGCCGACCGCATCGGCACGCTGATGCTCTATCACTACCCGGCGACATGGAACCATGTGCTGATCGACCACGCGGTGACCTTCCGCGTAATACCGCTCGGACCGGAGGAGACCGCGGTGACCACCAAATGGCTGGTCAACAAGGATGCGGTCGAAGGCGTGGACTACGACTTGCAGGAACTCATCCATGTATGGACGGAGACCAACGATCAGGACCGCCGCATCGTGGAAGAGAATGCCTTCGGCATCCGTTCGCCCGCCTACGAGCCCGGCCCCTATTCGGAGCTGCACGAGGGCGGCGTGATCCAGTTCGTGGAGTGGTATGCGCACTTCATGGAGCCGCGGCTTTCCGAGGCTGCGAAGCCCCGTCTCAAGAACGTCGCCTGAAGGAGGAGACGGTGAACGCCATGACCAATCCCGGCCTCTACCGCCATCTGGACGAGATGGTGCCGTGGAACGACCGTCTTCAGGTTCTGGAGGTGATCGGCATCGTGGACGAGGCCCCGGAAGTGAAGACCTTCACCTTCCGCTCCGATGCCCAGACATGGTTCCGCTACAAGCCGGGCCAGTTCATCACGCTCGAACTGCCGCTGGACGACGGCCCCATCATGCGCACCTACACGCTGTCGTCGTCGCCGTCGCGCCCATTTTCCATCGCGGTGACGGTGAAGGCGCAGCCGGGCAGCGTCGGCACCCGCTGGATGTTCGACAATCTGGGCATCGGCACACGGCTGAAGGCGTTCGGGCCGGGCGGCGATTTCACCCACCACAACCACCCGGCCGCAAAATATCTGTTCATATCGGCCGGCTCCGGCATCACGCCGATGATGTCGATGCTGCGCTGGCTGAACGACTGCGCGCCGGGCACGGACGTCTCCTTCGTCAATTGCGCGAGGCGGCCGGAAGAGATCATATTCCGCAAGGAGCTTGAACTTTTGGGCTCGCGCATGCCCGGCCTTTCGCTGTCGTTCCTGATCGAGGAGCGCTCGTCGCGCGAAAGCTGGTTCGGGCACATGGGGCGCATCGATGCCGTGCGCCTGCCGCTGCTGTCGCCGGACTTCCGCGAGCGGGAGGTGTTCTGCTGCGGTCCCGAACCGTTCATGCGCGCAGTGCGCGAGATGTTGCAATCCAGCGGCTTCAACATGGCTTTCTATCATCAGGAAAGCTTCGGAGCGCCGCCGGTCGAGCCCGTTCCGGCTCCCTTCCCCGAACTGCCGGCCAATGCGGACGCCGATGCGGCCGCTGCCGCGGCGGCCGTCCCTGTACGGTTCAACCTCTCGGACGTGGAAGGCGAATGTCTTCCCGATCAGACCGTTCTTCAGGCAGCGCGTGCAAGCGGAGTGCGCATTTCGGCGGCCTGCGAATTCGGGCTGTGCGGCACCTGCAAGGTCAGGAAGCTCTCGGGCGAGGTCGAGATGAACCACAATGGCGGCATTCTCGACGACGAGATCGCCGAGGGCTTCATCCTCGCCTGCTGCTCCAAACCCCTGTGCGACCTCGAGATAGAAGCCTGACCATGGAAAAAGACGAGGCGGCCGTAGTCCTCACACCGCACGACCGGGAACGGGCGGCGAAAATCTCGCCGCTGCCGCCACCTGAGGAAGTGTTTGTCGACTGGCTGATGTCGGTGCCGCCGCATGCCAGCCTCGAGGACGAGGCACGCCGCCAGGTCGAACTGATCGACAGCCGCCCGACCCTGCACCCGGATGTGCGCTGCCTGCGCGCGCTGCTGGTCGCCGTGGCCGGCGAGGGAGAGTGGCAGAGCCCCGCGCCCCGCAATCTCTGAAGCACGTCTCCCGAACGGGAGAACCGGTTTCGGGACGACGGCATGCGAAACAGAAACCTGAAGCGCAAGAAGCGAATCTGAAAGTTCGCGCCGCGCTTTAGCCTTGACAATTTTCAGCCAAAGCGGCGCCTGCCGCCGGAAGCCGGCGACAGGCAGGGCGATTATGAGGCCAGCGCCCGCAATTCGCGCGCGGCCGCCACCATGTTCACCAGAGCCGGCCGAACCTCCTCCCATTTGCGGGTCTTGAGGCCGCAATCGGGATTGATCCAGATCTGGCTGTCGGCCAGCCGCTTGCGCGCCAGCTTGAGCAGATCGGTCATCTCGCCGGTATGCGGAACGCGCGGCGAATGGATGTCGTAGACGCCCGGCCCGATCTCGTTCGGATATTTGTAGTTCCGGAACGCATCGAGCAACTCCATGCGCGAGCGCGAGGTCTCGATGGAAATGACATCGGCATCCATCGCGGCGATGGCATCGATGATGTCGTTGAACTCCGAATAGCACATGTGGGTGTGGATCTGGGTCGAATCCTCCACGCCCGACGCGGCCAGCCGGAAGCTGCCGACCGCCCAGTCGAGATAGGCCTTCCACTCCGCCTTGCGCAGCGGCAGGCCCTCGCGCAGGGCCGCCTCGTCGATCTGGATCATGACCGCACCCGCCTTTTCCAGATCGACCACCTCGTCGCGGATGGCGAGCGCGATCTGGCGGCAGGTTTCCGAACGCGGGATGTCGTTGCGCACGAAGGACCAGTTGAGGATCGTCACCGGACCGGTGAGCATGCCCTTGACCGGCCTGTCGGTCAGCGACTGCGCATATTGCCACCAGCGCACGGTCATCGGGTTGGGCCGCGAGACATCGCCGTAGATGATCGGAGGGCGCACATAGCGCGAGCCGTAGCTCTGCACCCAGCCCGCCTGCGTGAAGGCGAAGCCCGAAAGCTGCTCGCCGAAATACTGCACCATGTCGTTGCGCTCGAACTCGCCGTGAACCAGCACGTCGAGCCCGATTTCCTCCTGCCAGCGAATGGCGGCCTCGGTCTGCTTGCGCAGGAAGGCCTCGTAATCGGCAAAGCTGAGTTCGCCCTTTGCATGGGCGGAGCGGGCCTTGCGCACCTCGGCCGTCTGGGGGAAGGAACCGATGGTGGTGGTGGGGAAGCTCGGCAGGTTCAGCTTCTCGCCCTGCTTGCGGCGTCGTTCGGCAAAGGCGCTCTTGCGACGTGCCATGGCGTCATCCACGGCGGCCAGCCTGCCCTCGACCAGCGGATCGTGGACGCGGAGCGATTTGCGGCGCGAGGCGATGGCATCGGCGCTGGCCTGAAGCGCTTCGGCAACCTCGCCGCGCCCCTCGGACAATGCCCGGCCCAGAAGCACGAGCTCATCGAGCTTTTGCGTGGCGAAGGCGAGCCACGACTTCAGTTCCGCATCGAGCGCGGTCTCCAGCTCCAGATCGACCGGCACATGCAGAAGCGAGCAGGACGGGGCGATCTCGATGCGGTCGAGCGGCCAGCCGCAGACCAGCGGCTTCAGGTAATCGAGTGCGGCGGTGAGGTCGGCACGCCAGACGTTACGACCATCGATCAGCCCGAGCGACAGCACCAGATTCTTCGGCGCCAGCCGTGCCACCTGCTCAAGCTGCTCCGGCGCGCGCACCAGATCGATATGCAGGCCCGAGACCGGCAGCGACAGGGCGAGGTCCAGATTGTCACCGAGCGCGCCGAAATAGGTGGCGAGCATGATGCCGAGCGCTGGCACCTCCTCGGAGAAATGGCGATAAGCCGTTTCCAGCGCGGCACGCTCACCGTCATCGAGATCGAGGACAAGGCACGGCTCGTCGATCTGCACCCAGTCGGCGCCGGCCTTGTACAGACGGCCGAGCAGTTCCGAATAGACCGGCAGCAGCTTGGGCAGCAGCGACAACAGGTCGAACTCCTCGCCGCGCGATTTGGCGAGCCTGAGGAATGTGACAGGCCCGAGAATGACCGGGCGGGTGTGGATGCCCAGTTCCTTCGCTTCAAGGAAATGGTCGACAGGCTTGGCGGTGGCGAGCACGAACTGCTGTTCGGGCGCAAGTTCCGACACCATGTAGTGGTAGTTGGTGTCGAACCACTTGGTCATTTCCAGCGCAGAGGTGCTGTGGACATGGCCCGGATGGCCGCAACCCGCCTCGCCCTGGCTGCCCCGCGCCATGGCGAAATAGGTGTCGAGCGGCACCTCGCCGCCCGTCCAGCCGTAGCGCTGCGGGATCGCCCCGACCATGACGGCCGTGTCGAGCACATGGTCGTAGAGCGAGAAATCGTTCGAGGGGATGCGCGTCACCCCCTTGTCGTGTTGCTGGCGCCAGTTTTCGGCGCGCAGGCGCTTTGCCGTTTCAAGCAGCGATTCGGCGGTATCCTTGCCGGACCAGTAGTTTTCGAGAGCGAACTTGAGTTCGCGGCGGCGGCCGATACGCGGCACGCCAAGCGTTGCGACGGGAACTGTCGAGATAGCCATTCCATAACCCCGATGGTTGGAGCGTGGTGACCGGAACAGCCGTCGTCGCCCGCCGGGAAAGCAGACGCATCGCGGCCATCGGGACACCCCGCCCGTGGACGTTTTCTGTCATGGCAGGTCTCCTGGCTCACGGGTCATCGCCTGCGCCCGTCTTCCCGGGGCTTTCACCCCAGTGACATGGATGGACGCAGGCTCTCCGCCTACAGTTGCGGGGGCAGCGCCGGCTTTCCTTTCAAAGGCACCGGCTTCCCTCTTAGCTTCAGGGCGTAAAATACCCCGAAGAACCACGACGAGGCGCAGTGTCGTGGTTTCAGGCACCGCTGTCAATATCACATAAAGAAATGTTTATATCGTGATCTGGTCTTTTCGGATTTTCCTATCAGGATCGCAACGCCTGCGCCGGGGTCTGGCGATAAGCGATGAGCGCGGGAAGCAGGGTCGCTGCCGCGCAGGCGGCGAGCAGGAAGAGCAGCGTCCACAGGTCCGCGGGCTGGAACTCCACCGGCATGGCCACGCCGCTGTTTCTGGCCAGATAGCCGGATATGGCCCGCACGATCGCATAGCCGATGGCGAACCCGCAGATCACACCGGCCGCGACAAGGATGAAGACCTCCGTCCAGACCATGCCCATCACCACCGGGCGCGGGGCTCCGAAGGCCCTCAGCGCGCCGATCTGGCGGCGGCGCTGGAGCACATGCACGGCCACGACCATGAGGATCGCCGCCCCGACCAGCAGCTGCGCACCGGTCGCCACGAAGCCGAGGATACGGCGGGCGTCGCCCAGGGTGCCGTAAAGCCTTGTCAGCACTTCACCGGGAAAGACGGCCAGTGTGGTTTCCGTGCGGTACTGCTGGCGCAGATTGTAGGCGTCGGCAATGCTCTTCGGCTTCACGAGAATCGCAGGCACCCCGGGATTGTCCGTGTGCAGCAATTCGGATTCATCGACCGCTTCGCCGGCGAAGCCCGGGCCGTGGTCATGGCCATGATCGTGGGGAACGCTGGCCACAGCGGCCAGCCCTGCCGTCTGCTCCGGCTCATGACCATGATCGTGATCGTGATTGGCGTGGGTGGCCCACACCGACTGGATCGGCACGAGGATGGCCCGGTCCCACGGCGTTCCCGTAGGCGCCATGCGGCCGACCACCCGATACTCCACATGGGAGTGCACCTCGCCGGCTTCGCCAACCGCCCCGTGGAAGGGATGGAAGCTGTCGCCGATGGCGCGGCTGACCTGCGCGCCGACGATGGCGTCGCCCATGTGGCTGAACCCTTCGCCCTCGCCCAGCCCGCCAAGCATCTCAACCGCGTCGGAGGTCGTGCCCACGATCGGATAACCGGCTACGAAATCGCCGAAGCCGACGGGAACGGCATTTTCCACGCGCGGATCGGCCCGAAGCGCAGCCAGCGTTTCAGGCGGCAGCAGAGGCAACGGTGCGGGTTGCAGAAAGATCGACGACAGGATGAGCTGCGTTTCCGAACCCGCAGCGCCGACGACCAGATCGAAGGCGGCTGCGGCACGGGCGCTGCCCAGCCGCAATGCGCGCTCCTGCAGCGTGACGGATACGCCGAGCGCCGTCGCCAGCGCGATCAGCAGAGCGAGGATCAGCGCGCCGATCCAGTTGCGGCGAAGGTCGGCAAGAATGAAATGGAACACTTCTTTCTCCGCTCAGGCCGCCAGGCGGCCGTTCTCCAGCCGCAAGGTGCGGCCCATGCGTTCGATAAGCCTGCCGTCATGGCTGGCAACGATCAGCGTCGAGCCGGCCTCCTGTGCCAGTTCGACCAGCAGGTCGGCGACGGCAGCGCCGGATTCGGCATCGAGGCTGGCGGTCGGCTCGTCGGCCACGATCAGGCCGGGCCTGCCGACCAGCGCGCGGGCAACCGCCACGCGCTGCATCTGACCGCGCGACGTGGTGCCGACAAGCTGCTCCGGACGCTCGATCCCCACCCTTGCGAGCAATTCCCGGGCCCGCGACTGCATCCCCGCCGGCAGGCGCAGGTGCGACAGGCGCTGGGGCAGAAGCACATTCGCCTCGGCGGACAGACCGGGAAAGAGATGAAAGTCCTGCATGACGAGACCCACATTGCGGGCACGCCAGCGGTCGCGCCCGCCTTCCGGCAATCCGGCGATGTTTTCGTCATTCCATGCAACGCACCCCGAGCCGGCCCGCTCCATGCCGGTGACGATGTTGATGAAGGTCGTCTTGCCAGAACCCGAGGGGCCGACAAGCGCCGCCGTCTCGCCCGCAGCGAGGCTGAGCGAAGGCAGATCGAGCGCCGGAACCGGCAATCCCGGATAACGCACCTGCAGGCCGTCGACGGAAAGCGCCAGCACGTTCAGACCCTCCGGAAATCAGCGCCGACGATGCGCAGCAGGCTGACGAAACCGGTCTCGGGGTCGGTCCAGGAGCCGACCTCGAGCTTGCCCGAAACCTCGATGATGCCGTTGGCCTGCTCGAAGGTCTGGGTCCGGTCGAGATAGACCACAATGATGTCGTCGGGCCAATCCGCATCCGAGGAGCAGAAGGGACACAGCGCCATCGGCATTTCGGTGAGCACGAAGAAATTGGCTTCCGCCTTCAGCGGCGGCGCCATGAAGCCGCGCATGGCGACGGGCTTGCCTTCCAGCGCCTTCACCTTGTCGGAGAAGGTGAGGCCGAGAACGCTGATCTTGCCGTAAAGCTCGTCGAAGGAAATCGTGTCGATGGCGGCGTATGCCGGGCGCACGGCCAGCGAAAGCGCCGCACCGCCCATCGCGGCCAGCGCCTGCCGGCGTCCGATCTTGCGGGAATTCATTGCAGCCTCCTTTGCAAAACCTGCACGAAGCGGAAACGGGTGCAGGCCCGGAGAACCTCCGGGCCCGTTTCCCAAGTTTTCGCGCTTACTGCGTCTGCTTCGAACCGAGGGCCAGAGCGTCGGCCAGCACGCGATACACGTCGCTCTGCTCCATGTAGCCCCTGAAGTTCTCGGAGCCGGGGCCGGTGGCCTGCAGAACCACGTCGTCGACGGCATGGACGCCGGTGTCGCCATCGCGCGGAATGTTGCCTTCCACGAACACCGCACCGGGAACGTCCTTGTAGGCTTCGTTGGCGATGTACTTCTTGTTCTCGTCCTGAATGGCCGGAACGAAAGGACCGTCAAGCTTCGGACGGAAGGTTTCGTAGTGGTCCGGGCCATTGTTGGCGGCAAGGAACAGGCGGCGCGAGACATCGACGCTGTCGGGATAGCCGTCGCCGTTGGAGTCGACGTAGTTCGGGAAACCGGCCTCGGCATAGGTGCCGACCTTCTCGCGCATCTCGTCGCCGGGCTTCTCGTCGTCAACCGTGCCGATGATGGAAACGCCGTGGGTGTGGTCGCCGGTCACGACGATCAGCGTATCCGGGTTCTTCTCGGCGAATTCGCGGGCAACGCCGATCGCCTTGTCGAACTCGATGGTGTCGACGACTGCGCGATCCCAGTCGAGCGGGTGGGACATCTTGTCGACATTGGCCGCCTCGACGATCAGCACGAAGCCTTCGGCGTTCTTCGAAAGCTGGCCGATGGCTGCTTTGGTCATGTCGACCAGACCGGGCTGCTCGGGGAACTTGTCGACGGTGCCCTTCTTGAGGAACTCACGGTCGAGGGTGGTGTCCATATTGCCGGTGTGGAACAGTCCCAGCACCTTGCCGGTGTTGGAACCGGCGGCGGCCTCAAGCTCGCCCTTGGTGGTGGCCAGCGTGTAGCCGGCTTCCTTGAAGCCTTCGATGTGATCGGTGTCGTCCTTGCGCTTCGAGCCGGCAACGGACTGCGGCAGGAAGTAGGCCGAACCGCCGCCAAGGATGACCTCGGGCTTCAGATCGAAGATCTGCGTGTTGATGGCGGCCTTCTCGGCGCGGCGGCGGGTGTGAGCGAAGAGCGCGGCAGGCGTCGCGTCCTGAAGCTCGGAGGTGGTGACGATGCCGACCGACTTGGAGGTCTGGCGACGCAGCGCCTCGACCAGCGTCTCGACCTTCGGGTCATCGAACGGATCGGCGGTGCGGTCCGCATAGACGCCAAGCGCGTTCACGGCGCTCTTGTGGCCTGTCATGTAGGCCGACATGGTGTTGGCGCTGTCGGTAGCGACCGATTCGGTGGACGAGGTGCCGATGAAGGCCATGCGATCCAGTTCGTCCATGTTGAGGCGGCCGTTGGCCTTGCCCTCGGTCATGCCCTTGGACATGATGCGCGCGGCGGTGCGGTGCGCGACCGACAGACCGTCGGCGATCAGGAAGATGACGTTTTTGGCCTTGGGCTCGGCAGCGGTGCCGTAAACTTCCCAGGTCACGGTCTTCTCGTCATCACCGGCTTTGGCAATGACGGTGTAAGTGCCGGGTTCGGCAATCGTCACGCCTTCCAGACGCACGGCGGAAGCCTCGACACCGTCTTCCTTCTCGATGAAGGTGGCTTCCTTGCCAAGCACTTCCGCAGCCGGCTTGCCATTGATGGTGACGGTGACGTCCGAACCGGCAACGATGCCGTCGAACTCCACCTTCACGTCGAAAGGCGAAGCGGTGAGGATGGTCGCCCTGTCGAGCGGGTAGACCGTAGCGGCGCCGGCAACAGCCGGGACCAGTATGGTGGTTGCGGTCAGAATGGCGAGCAGGCTTCGCATGATCGGGTTCTCCGTGAGCGTCGAAAAGAGACCCGCTAGCTAGGGCGCGCACATTACAGCGCGATGACAGCTCGCAGACAGGCTGATGATAAAGCCGGCCGGAGCGCCCGGCAGTTCACTTCGCTTGACAGAACCCGGCGCTTGAAACATAGATGGCTTCATTCCGAGGGGGGCGCCGTACGGCGCTGAGATGGCAGTGAGCCGGACCCTTGAACCTGATCCGGGTTATGCCGGCGTAGGAACGGAAAAAGGGCCTCCGGGCAATCCTGCCAATTCTTCGCACACCTGGATCTCCATGATGACAAGTCGGGAGATCGCCATGCAGCATCGATACGAGTTCCACCCGCCGACACAGCCCCTTTCGTAAGGCTTCGGCGTAATGAGTGCTGTCCCGGCAGCGTTGCGCACCGCCGTGGTGCTGGTGGCTTCATGGCAGGCGATCGTCATCGCCTTCGCCCCGCCGCGCTACATATTGCCTGCGCCGCTCGACGTGGCCGCCGCCTTTCATCGGCAGCCGCTCTACCTTCTCGACAATGCGCTGGTGACCCTGGCCGAGATCGCGGCAGGTTTCATGGCGGGCACGCTGGCCGGCATCGTCACCGCGCTCGGCGTCGCCAGCTTTCCACGCCTTGGTCGCGCGGTGTGGCCCATCGTGCTGGTCCTGCAAGCCTTTCCGGTCTTCGTCATCGCGCCCCTGCTGGTGCTGTGGTTCGGATTCGGCATGGCCTCCAAGGTGGTGATGACCTCGCTCATCATCTTCTTTCCCGTCGCTTCCGCTTTTGCCGACGGCCTGCGCCGCACGCCGCCGGAAATCGTCGATGCGGCCGCTCTCACACCGGCCAGCCATCGCCAGACACTGTTCCTGCTGCGCGTGCCGCTTGCCATTCCGGCACTGGTTTCCGGTTTGCGGGTCGCCGCTCCCCTTGCCCCGCTGGGCGCGGTGATCGGCGAATGGGTAGGGGCATCGGCAGGGCTCGGCTTCGTCATGGTGCAGGCCAATGCCCGCATGCAGACCGACACCATGTTCGCGGCCATGGCCTTCATCGCCGTTCTCACCCTCATGTTGCGCCGGGCCGTCGACACACTTTCACCCCTTCTCACGCCGTGGGCGCGGGAAGGCGAATTCTCTTCCGATCACAAGCAAAGGAAATCCTCATGATCCGATCCTGTGCGCTCGCGCTTCTTCTTTCCGTCGCCACGGCAGGTGCTGCCCATGCGGCCGACAAGCTCACCGTAATGCTGGAATGGTTCGTCAATCCCGACCACGCGCCGCTGGTGGTGGCGAAGGAACTCGGCCTTTTCGGGGAAGCGGGACTTGAGGTGGAACTGGTGCCGCCGGCCGACCCCTCGATCGTGCCGCGCGCGGTTGCGTCCGGCAAGGCCGAGATCGGCATCCACTACCAGCCGAACCTCTATCTCGACCATGACGCCGGCGTATCCCTCGTGCGCTTCGGCACGCTGGTCGAGACCCCGCTCAACACGCTCACGGTTCTGGCCGACGGGCCGATAAAAGAACTGAAGGACCTCGAAGGCAGGAAGATCGGCTTCTCGGTCTCCGGCTTCGAGGACGCCATCATTTCCCGCATGCTGGGCAATGCCGGGGTGGACAAGAGCAAGATCGAGATGGTCAACGTCAATTTTGCCCTGTCACCGTCGCTGATCAGCGGGCAGGTGGACGCCACCATCGGCGGCTACCGCAATTTCGAGCTCACCCAGATGAAGCTCGAAGGCCATGAAGGCCGCGCCTTCTTCCCCGAGGAGCATGGCATTCCGGTCTATGACGAACTGGTGTTCGTCACCCGTCCGGAACTGGCCGGGGACGACCGCCTCAAGCGCTTCCTCGCCGCGGTGGAAAAAGGCGCAATCCACCTCACCAACCATCCCGAAGATGGCTGGGAGCTGTTCATCAAGGCCCATCCGGACCTCGACGACGAGCTGAACCGGCAGGCATGGATCGACACGCTGCCGCGCTTCGCCAAGCGGCCCGCGGCGCTCGACCGCGCGCGCTACGCCCGCTTCGGCGCATTCCTTGAAGAAAGCGGACTGATCAAGCAGGCCCCGGCGGTGGAAGACATCGCGGTGGAACTGCAATGAACGCGGCTCTCCCCGAACGTGCGGCAGCGCTGCTGGACGATGTGCGCCAGCGTCGCCCCCGCGTCCATTGCCTGATGAACGGCGTGGTCCCCAAATTCGTGGCTGACGGACTTTCGGCCCTCGGCGCGATCCCCTCCATGACCTCTTCACCGGAGGAGGTCGGCCATTTCGTCGCCAAGGCGGATTCGCTGCTGGTCAATCTCGGCACGCTGGACGCGCAGCGCCGCGAGGCCATCGGCATTGCGGTGGGTGTCGCCGATGAAAAGGGCCGGCCATGGGCGCTCGACCCCGCCCATTGCGATTACTCGCCACCGCGCGCCGCATTCGCACAGGAACTGCTGGCACGAGGCCCCGCGGTGCTGCGCGCCAATGCGGCCGAATACGACCTGCTTTCCGTACCGGCCGGAGTCGTGGCGGTCAGGACCGGAAAGCAGGATCGCATCGCGCAAAACGGCGCGGCGTTCTCGGTAGCCCACGGCCATCCGCTGACGGCGATGGTCACGGGAACCGGGTGTCTGTCCGGTGCCGTGATCGCCGCCTTCCTCGCCATCGAGGCCGATCCGTTCATCGCCGCGGGCGCCGCGATGGTCGTGTTCGGCATTGCGGCGGAAATGGCCGGCGAGACAGCGACCGGACCGGGCAGCTTCGAGCCTGCCCTTCTGGATGCGCTGGCCAATCTCGGAGGCGCTCACATTCTTCAGTTCGCAAAGGCAGATCATGAACAGGATTGACTACAGGCTGAACGCCATCGTCGACGGCGGGCTGCGCCCGGTCGGCAAACTTGCCGATCTGGCCGGCATCGCCGCGCGCAACGGCGCAACGATCATCCAGTACCGCGACAAGGATGCCTCGACGCGACAGATGATTGCGGAGGCAGAGAAAATCCGTGCCGCCCTTGCCGGAACCGGGGTGCCTCTGGTGGTGAACGACCGGGTGGACGTCGCGCTGGCGGCCGGTGCGGACGGCATCCACATCGGCCGCGACGACATGCCGGCCGAAACCGCGCGCCGCCTGCTCGGCCCCGATGCCATCATCGGCCTGACGGTGAAGAACGAAGCGGATGCGGATGCGGCAATCGCCGCTCCCATCGACTACGCCTGCATCGGCGGCGTGTTCGAAACACTTTCCAAGAAGAACCCGGATGCACCGGTCGGGCTCGACGGATTTCGTGCCCTGCGCGCACGCATCCGCGCAGCAAAACCCGGTCTGCCGGTCGGCGCGATTGCCGGCATCGACACGGCACGCGCCGGCGAGGTGGTGCGGGCAGGCGCATCGGGCGTGGCGGTGATCTCGGCCATCTTCCGCGCCGAAGACATTGCCGCCGCCGCCCGCGAACTGCGGGCAGCCGTGGACGATGCCAGAGACAGGGCCGGAGAGAAGCCATGACGGCAATCGCGCTCACCATCGCCGGTTCGGACAGCGGCGGCGGGGCCGGCATCCAGGCCGATCTGAAAACCTTCTCGGCGCTCGGCGTCTTCGGCACCAGCGCGATCACCGCGATCACCGTCCAGAACACGCAAGGCGTGCGCGATGTCGAGGACATCAGCCCGCGCATCGTCGCCGGCCAGATCGATGCGCTCTACGAGGACATGGAGATCGGCGCGTCCAAGATCGGCATGGTCTCGCGCATCGACACCATCACGGCCATCGCCAGCGCCCTGCGCCGTCACAAGGTGCGGCCGGTGCTCGATCCGGTGATGGTCGCGACATCGGGAGACCGCCTGTTGCAGGCGGACGCCATCGAGGCGCTGCGCAGCGAGTTGCTGCCACAGGCCATCATCGTCACGCCCAACCTGCCCGAGGCAGCGCTGCTGAGCGGCATGCCGGTTGCCAAGGATGAGGCGCAGATGATCGCGCAGGCCGAGATCCTGCTGCGCGCCGGCGCGGGAGCGGTTCTGGTGAAGGGCGGTCACGGCACGGGACCGGAAAGCACGGACCTGCTGCTGGACGGCAATTCCCTGATACGGCTTTCGCGGCCGCGAATCGACACGCCGAACACGCACGGCACCGGCTGCACGCTCTCGGCGGCCATCGCCGCCGGTCTGGCGCGCGGCCTGCCGCTTGCCGAAGCCGTTGCGCAGGCAAGGGAATATCTGCACGGGGCGTTGCAGGCCGGAGCGGCACTCGCCATCGGCAAGGGCAGCGGGCCGGTGCATCACTTCTATCGCTGGTGGCGCTAGAATGAACCGCGCCGCGCATTGGGGAAGCTGTCTCCAGCGCATGCTGGGGCACGGCTGCGGAGCGGTGCTTGCCCTGATGCTGGCGGCGGTGACGGCCACCACCCTGCAACGCTATCTGCTGGGCTCCGGCTTCCTCGGCATGGAGGAAGCGGTGACATGGCTGCTTTTGCTGCTTGCCTGCCTCGGGTTCCCCATGATTGCCGATGGCGCACTGGCAATGCGCGTCGATCTTTTCGGACCTGATCGCAGGACGAGATGGAGCATCCTGCGCAGGACCGTGGCGGAAGCCTATACCCTTGCCGCCTGCGCGGTGCTGGCAATCGCCGGCGCGAAAGCCGCGCTGGAGGTGGGTGGGCAGTCCACCCTGCTCGGCCTTGGCGAATGGCTGCGCCCCGCCGCCCTTGGCTTTTCCGGCGTGCTGGGACTTGCCATGCGGGTTCTGGTGCTCACCGGCGAGCGACGTATGGGGTTTCTGCTTGCCGCAGGTGCAGTTGCGACGCTGATCCTTGCGCCGGTTGCCGTGGGACTGTCGACATCGATGCTCCAGCCAAGCCCTGCCGCGCTCATCGTGATCGGCATCGGCATTCTGGTAGGGGCACCGCTGGTCCATGCCTTCGTGCTTGCCGGCTATATCGCGCTTGCCTTCGGCAGCATGCTGGTCGAGCCGGCTCTGGCCCTGTCGCTGCTCGGCGGCATTGGCCGCTACCTACTGCTTGCCATCCCCTTCTTCCTGCTGGCCGGCGGCCTGCTGACCATCTCGGGCGCCGCCGGCGATCTGGTGCGCTTCGCCGCCGCCATGGTCGGCAGGCGCCGCGCCGGGCTGGGGCAAACCGTGCTTTTGACAAGCGTGCTGTTTTCGGGCGTATCCGGTTCCTCCATCGCCAATGCGGCGTTCAGCTCCAAGACCTTCATGGAACCGCTGACCGCGGCCGGCTATACGCCCGAACGCGCCGGCGCGATCATCGCCTCCACCGCCGTTCTCGACAACATCATCCCGCCCTCCATCGCCTTCCTGATCCTTGCCGCCGCCACCAGCCTGCCGGTCGGTCCGCTGCTCACGGGCGGGCTGTTCGCCGGGCTTGCACTGGCGGCCGCACTGGCAGTGGCCATCCACTTCCGGGCAGACCTCAAGGGCTCCGCAATCAGCGAACCGCGAGCCTCGCGCGGGCGGCTGGCGTTGCGGGCGGTGCCCGTCTTCGGGCTCGGCCTGATCGTGGTGGCCGGCATCCGCCTTGGCGTCGTCAGCCCCACCGAAGCCTCGGCCCTTGCCGCCGCCTACACGTTTGTGCTGGCACTGTGGGGACGCGACAGCCGCGCCGGCATCTTCTCCGCACTGCAACAGGCCGGGGCGGAAACCGCCGCCATCACCATGCTGATCGGCGCGGCGACGCCCCTCGCCTTCCTGCTGGCGGTGGACGGCATCGGCACATGGGCCACCGGCCTTGCACTCTCGCTCGGCGAAAATCCGTTCATGGTCATGCTCGCCGCCAATCTGATCCTGCTCGGCGTCGGCCTCGTGCTCGACATCGGCGCCGCGATCCTGCTGTTTGCGCCGATCCTGCTGCCGGTTGCAGTTGCGGTCGGCATCGACCCGGTCGCCTTCGGCGTGGTGGTGGTCGTCAACCTGATGATCGGCGGGCTCACGCCCCCGGTCGGCATCCTGGTGCAGGTCACGAGCGCCGCCACCGGTGTGCCGGCAACCCGTCTGTTTGCCGCCACCCGCCCCTATCTCGCCGCGCTTTTGCTGGCGCTGCTGTGCATCGGCATGGGCATCGCCGCCCATGCCGCTTTCCTTCGCCCCTGAAAGGACCAAGCCTATGCGAACCGACCGCCGCGCCTTCCTTGCCAGACTTGCCGCAATGCCGCTTGCAATGCCGGCCCTGAAACGGGCGCATGCGGCGACACCCATCGTCGCCGCCTCCCTGCTGGGCGACGACAAGCCCGAAACGCTGGTGTGGACACATATAAAGGAGGCGGTGGAACGCGAACTGCCGGGACGATTCGCCTTCAACATCGTGCCGAATGCGGCCCTTGGCGGCGAAAAGGAAGTCGCCGAAGGCATCCGCCTCGGCTCCATACAGGCCAGCCTGTCGACACTTTCCAACCTGTCCACATGGGTGCCGGAAGCCCAGCTTTTCGACCTGCCCTTCCTGTTCCGGGACGCGGCCCATCTGCAAGCCTCGCTGGAAGGGGCGTGCGGCGGCGATCTGGGCGGAAAGCTGGCGAAGGAAGGCATCGTCGCTCCCGCCTTCATCAATTACGGCGCGCGTCATCTGCTGGCGCGCGCGCCCGTGCTTTCACCGGACGAGGTGAAGGGAAAGCGCATCCGCGTGATCCAGAGCCCTCTGCATGCGCAATTGTGGGAAGGTTTCGGCGCTCACCCCATCGCCCTGCCGATCACTGAAACTTACAACGCGCTCTCCACCGGCCATGTCGACGCCATGGACCTGACCATATCCGCCTATGCGGGGTTTCGCCTTTACGAGGTGGTGCCGCATGTGACG
Organism: Mesorhizobium sp.; assembly: GCA_022833215.1. Classification (GTDB taxonomy): domain Bacteria; phylum Pseudomonadota; class Alphaproteobacteria; order Rhizobiales; family Rhizobiaceae; genus Mesorhizobium. The sequence continues at coordinate 74,597 of JAIPUZ010000005.1, forward strand.
CTGACGGGCCATATCCATGCTGCCGGAGCGGTCATCTTCTCGGGCCGCTTCTGGAAAGGGCTGGACGAGGAAGCCCGCTCCGTCCTGCAAAAGGCAGCTACGGAAGGCGCGCGTCATTTCAATGCGCTGATGGCGGCCGATGAGAAAACGTCGATGAAGGCGGCTTCCGAAGCCGGGGCGAGCTTCCATGAAGTGACGGATCGCGCGGCATGGGAAGCGCCGGCCCGCAAGGTCTGGGAAAGTTTTGCCGACCGTGTGGGCGGCATGGCGCGTATCGAGGCCGTACAGAAGAACGCGTGCGGGTCCTGACCGGCGCCGCCGGTCAGGCAGCGCCGGGGCCGGGGTCGTCGTCGGGGTCGATGCCGGCCGGAGGGAAAACCGGCGCGGCGCGACGCGGCCGGAAGCTCACCACGTTATGCGCCAGATGGGATGCCGCACGCGCCTGCGCTTCCGGCTGCGACTCGATTTTGAGAACCTGGATAAGCGTGGGGACCCCATCCGCGATTTGGAGACTGAGCGCTGCACCCTCCGCCAGCCCCAGCAGGGCAAGACCGCGCAGCGAATGCAGCGGCAGGGCGCCGGAATCTTCATCCGCCGCTTCCTGCACGATTGTGTGCGGCCCATGCCGGATGTTGTCGAGCAGATAGGTCAGCCGCGTGTTGAGCGTCACCACATTCGCGGGAATATCGTCGCTGAAACAGATGATGCTTTCCCGCACCTTGCGTTCGAGGAGCGACGCGAAGGCATCGTAGGGCCCTCTGTGCCGTTCCAGCATGGTCTGGAGGATCGCATGATCCCTGGTCGTCAGTTGGAAATGAGGCTCCGTCACCATGGCAAATCTCCCGCAGGAACGGGGCCAAGCCGTTCCGACGCCAGTCCGTTATGGCTTTCTGGATCGCTCCCCTGATGCGGACCGGCCGCACCAGGGGTCAGGAGCCTGCGATGAGGCAGCCCGCATAATGGAAAAAACCTGTGCGGCGCGGCGCAGACGAGGTGCCTGCGCACCTTCATTGCCATGGGTTCAGACCATACCGCGTGCGTCCGCACAGCCTGCTTCAGGAAGCTTCGACGACGTCTTCAACCGAAGTGATGGTGAGACGGTGCGAGCGACCGTCATTGGCGGTCCAGTCGATGGACTGCCCGACCTTGAGGCCGAGCAGCGCGGTGCCGATCGGGGTCAGGATGGACACCTTGCCCTGCGCGATGTCGGCGTCGGCCGGGTAGACGAGCGTGACACGGCGCTTGTTGCCATCGTCGGATTCGTAGTCGACGGTTGCTCCCATCTGGACCGTGCCTTGCAGCGAGCCGGCAGCAGAGGCCACCTTGGCGCGCTCGAGCTCGTTGAGCAGCGCGTCGGCCACTTCCGGCTTCTTTTCCAGAAGGCCGTTGGCCAGTGTGGTCAGCCGTTCGTGGTCGGCCTTGCTGATGATGATGCTCGGTTTGCGCATGGCGTTTTCTGTCTTCGCTCTGCCGCCCGCAAGGGCGGTATGTTGAGCCCGAAGGTTTCCGCCTCAGGGCCTTCCGGTTGAAGGTTTTGGTGCTGTCCTGCACCGCGAAATTTGAAGATGAAACTCCCCCGGTCTCGGGGGGACGGCCCGAGCCGGGTCAGCATCCCATCAAGGGATGGCTCCGAAACATGATATGGGCCCACGTGGTACTCATGCCTGATAGCTTGGATCATATTGGCCATTTGTCAAGCAGGGCCGTGTCGCGAAGATGTCACTTGAACTTCAGGGGGGGGTCCATTAACTTCCGCGCCATGAAGACGACCCTGAGACCCAGACAGGAGCCCGCGAGGTAAGCGGGCGTGTTGCCCGGACGCTGAAATCGAGCGTCGCCGGGTCGTCATTTTCCATTCAAACGAATCTGGAACAATCCGCTTGGAGCGGCGGGGAAGGTTCCAAAAAGCGTTTCCCCGAAATCCCGATTTTTTTTGAAGACAGCCAGCGAGGCGGACTTCAGCGAGCAAGGCCGAATGACCATCCAGACCCCTTACTACCTGATCGACAAGGCAAGCCTTCTCCGCAACATGGAGAAAATCGCCCATGTCCGCGAGAAGTCGGGGGCGAAAGCGCTGCTGGCGCTGAAATGCTTCGCCACCTGGTCGGTGTTCGACTTCATGCGCCAGTATATGGACGGCACCACCTCGTCCTCGCTCTACGAAGTCCGGCTCGGGCGCGAGAAATTCGGCGGCGAGACGCATGCTTATTCGGTGGCCTATGCCGATTACGAGATCGACGAAGTCGTGTCCCACGCCGACAAGATCATCTTCAACACCATCGGCCAGATGGAAAGGTTCGAAGACCGCGCCGGCAACATCGCGCGCGGCCTGCGCCTCAATCCCGGCATTTCGTCGTCCTCCTTCGATCTCGCCGATCCGGCCCGCCCGTTCAGCCGGTTGGGCGAATGGGATGCCGGCAAGGTGGAGAAGGTCATGGACCGCATCAGCGGTTTCATGATCCACAACAATTGCGAAAACTCGGATTTTTCGCTGTTCGACCGGATGCTGTCGCAGATCGAGGAGAAGTTCGGTTCTCTGCTCGGCCGAGCGCAATGGGTCAGCCTTGGCGGCGGCATCCATTTCACCGGCGACGATTACCCGCTCGACGCCTTCTGCGAGCGGCTGAAGGCGTTCGCCGACCGCTTCGGCGTCCAGGTCTATCTGGAGCCGGGCGAGGCTGCGATCACCAGAAGCACGACGCTGGAAGTCTCGGTGCTCGATACGCTGTTCAACGGCAAGCAACTCGCCATCGTGGATTCCTCCATCGAGGCCCACATGCTCGACCTGCTGATCTATCGCGAGAGCGCGAGGGTGGCGCCGAACCAGGGCCCGCACCGCTACATGGTGTGCGGAAAGTCCTGCCTTGCCGGCGATATTTTCGGCGAGTTCGACTTCCCGGCCGAACTGAAGATCGGCGACCGCATTTCCATTCAGGATGCCGCAGGCTACACGATGGTCAAGAAAAACTGGTTCAACGGCGTGAAGATGCCGGCGATTGCGATCCGCGAACTGGACGGATCGATCAACGTGGTGCGCGAATTCAGCTTCGCGGACTACGAGCAGAGCCTCTCCTGAGGCCCGCACCCTCCTCTCCAGCCAGAAGGAAACATCCCCCGGAATGAAAAAGAACGTGCTCATCATCGGCGCCGGCGGCGTGGCGCAGGTCGTGGCGCATAAGTGCGCGCAGAACAACGATGTGCTCGGCGATATCCATATCGCCTCGCGCACCCTTGCGAAGTGCCAGTCCATCGTGGACTCCGTCCGGGAAAAGAAGGCTCTGAAGACAGACGGCGTGATCGAGGCCCACCAGCTCGACGCCATGGATGTCGAGACCACCAAGGCGCTCATCGGGAAGACCGATGCGAAAATCGTCATCAATGTCGGGTCGGCCTTCCTCAACATGTCGGTCATGTCGGCCTGTATCGAAACCGGCGCGGCCTATATCGACACCGCCATCCATGAAGATCCGGCCAAGGTGTGCGAGACGCCGCCATGGTATGCCAACTACGAGTGGAAGCGCCGCGAAGAGGCCGAAAAGGCCGGCGTAACCGTCATTCTCGGTGCGGGCTTCGATCCGGGCGTGGTCAATGCCTATGCCAAGCTTGCCTATGACGATTATTTCGACCGCATCGATTCGATCGACATCATCGACATCAATGCCGGCAGTCATGGCCGCTGGTTCGCGACCAATTTCGACCCCGAGATCAATTTCCGCGAGTTCACCGGCCGCGTGTGGTCCTGGCAGGACAGCAAGTGGACCGAGAACAGGATGTTCGAGATCGGCAAGGAGTGGGACCTGCCCGTCGTCGGCACGCAGAAGGCCTATATGACGGGCCATGACGAGGTGCATTCGATCTCGCAGATCCTGAAGGTGCCGAATGTGCGCTTCTGGATGGGCTTCGGCGATCACTACATCAATGTCTTCACCGTGCTGAACAATCTCGGCCTGCTGTCCGAAAAGCCGGTGAAAACGGCGGAAGGGCTGGAAGTGGTGCCGCTCAAGGTGGTCAAGGCCGTGCTGCCCGATCCGGGCTCGCTGGCTCCCGATTACACCGGCAAGACCTGCATCGGCGATCTGGTGAAGGGCGTGAAGGACGGCAAGGAGCGCGAAGTCTTCATCTACAACGTGGCCGACCACAGGCAAGCCTATGAGGAAGTCGGCTCGCAGGGCATTTCCTACACAGCCGGCGTGCCGGCCGTGGCAGCCGCGCTCCTGATCGCGTCCGGCGAATGGGACGTGAAGAAGATGGCTAATGTGGAAGAACTGCCGCCGCGTCCTTTCCTCGATCTTCTGGGCAAGATCGGGCTGCCGACCCGCGTGCGCGAAGGCGACGACGACCGGGCGCTGTAACAGAAGCTGTCCGACACTGGACGGAAAGGCGGGCGAATCCATATTCGCCCGCCTTTTTCATGGAACGCGGACAGCCGCTTTCAAGTCTTGAAAATGTGCGCCCATGCCGCCATCTGGGAGCCGGACAATTCAGGGGCAATCCGAAATGACGACTACCGACATGGAAACCAAAAGCTTCGAGGCAGATGTCGCCCGGCTTCTGCACATGATGGTGCATTCGGTCTATTCCGACCGCGACGTGTTCCTGCGCGAGCTGATCTCCAACGCCGCCGACGCCTGCGAGAAGCTGCGCTATGAGGCCATCGCCCGGCCCGAACTGCTGGGCGACGATCCGAAGCCGCGCATCACCATTCTCGCGGATGCCGAAAACAAGCGCCTCGGCATCGAGGACAATGGCATCGGCATGAACGGCGTGGAAATGACCGAGGCGCTGGGCACCATCGCCCGCTCCGGCACCCGTGCCTTCATGGAACGACTGGAAGCGGCCAGGGGCGGCGAGAAGGCCGAGCTTGTCGGCCAGTTCGGCGTCGGCTTCTACTCCGCCTTCATGGTGGCCGAAAAGGTCGAGGTGATCTCGCGCCCGGCGGGCTCGCAAGAAGCGTGGCGCTGGACCTCCGACGGCAAGGGTTCCTATTCGGTCGGCCCGGCCAAGCCGGAAGACGCGCCGCAGCGCGGCACGCGCGTGGTGCTGCACCTGATGGAGGATGCCGTCTCCTACACCGAGCCCTACCGTCTCGAACGGCTGGTGAAGTCGCATTCGGGCCATGTTCCGGTGCCGGTCTCGCTGGTGGAAAAGCCCGGCGCGGAGCCGCGCGAGATTGCCGATGGCACCGCGCTCTGGGTCAAGTCGAAGAACGAGATCAAGCCTGAAGACTACACCGACTTCTACCGCAGCGTAGCCGGTCAGTATGACGAGCCCGCCGCCACCATCCATTTCCGCGCCGAGGGCAGGCAGGAATACAACGTGCTGGCCTTCATTCCGGGCTCGCGGCCCTTCGACCTGTTCGACCCCGACCGCAGCGGCCACATGAAGCTTTATGTGCGGCGCGTCTTCATAACAGACGATGCCGAGCTTGTGCCGCGCTATCTGCGCTTCGTGCGGGGCATCGTCGATTCCACCGACCTGCCGCTCAACATCTCGCGCGAGATGATCCAGCAGAACCCGCTGCTGGCCGCCATCCGCAAAGGCGTCACCAGCCGGGTGTTCAACGATCTGGCAAAAATGGCCGAGAACGATGCCGAGGCTTACTCCAAGATCTGGGAGAATTTCGGCGCGGTCATCAAGGAAGGACTCTACGAGGACTTCGAGCGCCGCGAGCAGATCCTGAAGCTGGTACGCTTTACCTCCACCACCTCGGGCGAGGCATCGCGCAGCCTTGCCGACTATGTGGCGGCCATGAAGGAAGGCCAGAAGGCCATCTACTTCATGACCGGCGACGACCGCGCCCGCCTCGAAGGCTCCCCGCAGATCGAGGGCTTCAAAGCGCGCGGCATCGAGGTGCTGTTGCTGACCGATCCAATCGATGCGTTCTGGACCGCCAACGCCCCGGAATTCGAGGGCAAGCCGTTCAAGTCGGTCACGCAGGGCGGTGCCGATCTGGCCGAGATTGCGCTGACCGAAGATGAAGCGAAGGACAAGCCGGAAACTCCGGCCGAAGTCGATGGCTTCCTCGCCTTCGTGAAGGAAACGCTGGGCGACGACGTTTCGGATGTCCGGGCCTCGGACCGCCTGACCGAAAGCGCCGTCTGCCTCGTCGCGCCGGAAGATGCGCTCGACCGACAGTTCGAGAGGCTGCTCAGCGCCGCCGGCCGGCTGGACAAAGCCTCGAAGCCGATCCTCGAGATCAACCCGCGCCATCCGCGCATCGCGGCGCTGGCCAAACTGGGCGAAGCGGAGCCGGATTTCCGCAGCGACGTGGCGCATCTGCTCTACGACGAGGCCCGCGTTCTGGACGGTGATCGCCCGCTCGATGCCAAAGCGTTTTCGCAGCGCCTCGCCCGATTGATCGACCGCGGGCTGAGCGCATAAGCAGCCTGCTCCAATGCAAAATGGCGGGGAAATTCCCCGCCGTTTTCATTTCAGCAATTGTGCGCCCGCCTCACACCGCCTCGATGGCGATGGCGATGCCTTGCCCGACGCCGATGCACATGGTGGCGAGCGCCCGCTTGCCGCCGCGCAGCTTCAGTTCCAGAGCCGCCGTACCGGTGATGCGCGCGCCCGACATGCCGAGCGGATGTCCGAGCGCGATGGCCCCGCCATTGGGGTTCACATGCGCGGCATCGTCAGGCAGGCCAAGCTCACGCAGAACTGCAAGCCCCTGCGAGGCGAAGGCTTCGTTGAGCTCGATCACATCAAAGGCCGAGGGCGCGAGACCCAGCCGCGCGCACAGCTTCTGCGTGGCAGGCGCCGGGCCGATGCCCATGACGCGCGGAGCAACGCCGGCGGTCGCGCCACCCAGCACGCGGGCGATGGGCGTAAGGCCATATTGCTTCACGGCCGCTTCCGAAGCGACGATGAGCGCTGCGGCACCGTCATTGACGCCGGAAGCGTTGCCGGCGGTGACCGTACCGCCTTCTTTCCTGAACGGCGTCGCCAGCTTGGCCAGCGTTTCCACCGTGGTGCCGGCGCGCGGATGCTCGTCTTTTGAAACGACCACTGCATCGCCCTTGCGCTGAGGAATCGTTACAGGCACGATCTCCTGTGCGAGGCGCCCGTTCTCCTGCGCCGCGACCGCCTTGTCCTGACTGCGCACGGCGAAGGCATCCTGATCGGCCCGGCTCACGGCAAAATCCTCAGCCACGTTCTCGGCCGTTTCCGGCATGGAATCGACGCCATACTGCTTCTTCATCAGCGGATTGACAAAGCGCCAGCCAATGGTGGTGTCGTGGATTTCGGCAGCGCGCGAAAACGCGGTCTCGGCCTTGGGCATGACGAAGGGCGCGCGGCTCATCGATTCCACCCCGCCGGCGATCATCAGCTCGGCTTCACCGGCCTTGATGGCGCGGGCAGCGCTCATCACCGCATCCATGCCCGAGCCGCACAGGCGGTTGATGGTTGCGCCCGGCACCACCTGCGGCAAACCTGCCAGCAGAAGCGCCATGCGCGCCACGTTGCGGTTGTCCTCGCCCGCCTGATTGGCGCAGCCATAGAGCACGTCGTCGACTGCTTCCCAGTCGACAGAGGCATTGCGCTCCATCAGCGCCTTCAGCGGCACCGCGCCAAGATCGTCGGCGCGCACCGACGAAAGCGAACCGCCAAAACGGCCGATCGGCGTGCGGATATAGTCGCAGATATAGGCTTCAGACATGTCAGAGCTCCGGAACAACGAGATCGGCAATGGTCCCCTCGACGACCAGTCCGGCTCCGGTGAGCCCCTGCAATTCGTCAAGACTTATGGCCGCCAGCTTTTCGCGCACAACGAAGCGCTGCGCAACGATGTCGATGACGGCAAGGCTGGTGTAGACGCGCGTCACGCAGCCGACGCCGGTTAGCGGCAGGCTGCACGCCCTGACCAGTTTCGGACGCCCGTCCTTGGTGACGTGATCGGTGATGACGGCGACGCGCTTGGCGCCATGCACGAGGTCCATGGCCCCGCCCACGGCCGGCACGCCTTTGGGCCCCGTGCTCCAGTTGGCGAGGTCGCCGGTCTCGGCCACTTCATAGGCGCCAAGGATCGCGACATCGAGATGGCCGCCGCGCACCATTGCGAAACTGTCGGCATGGTGGAAGAAGGAGGCGCCGCGGTTCAGCGTAACCGCCTTCTTGCCGGCATTGATGAGGTCCCAGTCCTCCTCGCCTTCCGACGGAGACCTGCCGAAATTGAGAATGCCGTTTTCGGTGTGGAAGATCGCCTGCCTGCCGGGCGGCTGGTATCTGGCGACCATTTCGGGAAAGCCGATGCCGAGATTGACATAGGCCCCGTCCTCGATGTCCTGCGCTGCACGCCAGGCGATCTGTGCGTTGGTGAGCTTCCCGGTCATGCGTATTCCACTCCCGCGCGGATCAGCGCTTCTTCCTGAGCCGCATCCCGGACCTCGACGACCCGGTCGACGAAGATACCCGGCGTCACCACATGTTCGGGCTCGATTTCGCCGGCAGCGACGATTCTGGCCGCCTGCACAATGGTGGTGGCGGCAGCCATGGCCATCAGCGGCGAGAAATTGCGCGCCGCCTTGCGATAGGTGAGGTTGCCATGCGGATCGGCGAGTTCGGCCTTGATCAGAGCCACATCGGCCTTCAGCCAGCGCTCCTGCACGTAGTTGCGCCCCTCGAACTCGGCAACGGGCTTGCCTTTGGCGAGGTCGGTTCCATAGGTCGTAGGCGTGTAGAAGGCCGGGATGCCCGCACCTCCGGCGCGGATGCGCTCGGCCAGCGTGCCCTGCGGCACGAGTTCCAGCCCGATCTCGCCGGCCAGATATTTTTCCGTAAAAGCGCGCGGATCGGACGAACGCGGGAAGGAACACACCATCTTCGCCACCATGCCCCCGTCAATCATGGCGGCAATGCCTATGCGGCCGTTGCCGGCATTGTTGTTGATAACCGTCAGATTCTTCGGGCTGCCTGTGGCGCGAAAGCGATCAATGAGGGCGTGGATCAGCTCGATGGGTGCGCCGGCGCCACCGAAACCGCCGATCATCACGGCCATGCCATCCTCGATGCCGGCGATCGCTTCTGGAAGGCCGGCGACTGTCTTGTCCATGTCAGCATCCTTTCCGGACGGGCGAAATACGGCCCGGTCCTGCACGCGCAGACTAGGCAGGCCCGCCCTCTTCCGGCAATGGCATTTGTGCGATATGATGTATTTGTTGACTTATCGCACAAATTGAAAGGCGCGACATGACCATTCAGGAGCGCGACATCATGGGCGGTCTGGCCAAGGGGCTGGCGGTGATCGAGACCTTCACCGCGGATCGTCCACGCCAGTCGATCTCGGAAGTCTCGGCCGCCTCCGGGCTCGACCGGGCAACGGCGCGGCGCTGCCTGCTGACACTGGCCCATCTGGGTTATGCCGATTACGATGGCAAGTTCTTCACCCTGAAGCCGCGCGTGCTGCGGCTGGGCACCGCCTGTCTCGCCACCATGCCCCTGCCCCAGCTCGTCCAGCCCCTGCTCGATGCGCTTTCCGAACAGCTCGGCGAAAGCTCCTCCGTGTCGATCCTCGATGGAACGGACATCGTGTATGTGGCTCGTGCCGCTCAGAAAAAGGTGATGTCGATTGCCCTGATGCCCGGCTCACGCCTGCCCGCCTATTGTACCTCCATGGGCCGGGTGCTGCTCGCTGCCCTGTCGGGCGATGAGGCGCGCGCGCTTCTTTCGTCAACGCCCTTGCCGGCCCGCACCCCGCACACGCTGACCGCGCCCGAAGCGATACTGGCAGAACTGGAGCGTGTGAGAGACCGGGGTTATGCGCTGATCGATCAGGAGGTGGAACTTGGCCTGCGCTCCATTGCCGTGCCGCTGTTCAATGCGCGGGGGCTGGTGGTCGCAGCCGTCAATGTCGGCGTTCCGGCCATGCAGGTCGGCGTGGGAGAGCTTGTCCCCCTGTATTTCGAGGCGCTGCGCGGCCTTCAGTCGAACCTGCGTACCGTTCTGAGATAGACGGCAAAAGTCCGCCGCCGGAAACCCGGCGACGGGCTCTGTTCCCGATGCTTTATATCCAGACGGCGGATTATTTTCCGGCCAGCGCATGCAGCGCGTTGACGTCGCCCGGGTTGATGAGGTCCTTCGCCACCCAGCCCTTGAGGTCGTACTCGGCCATGCAGCGGCGTGCCATGTCCTGAAGCACCTCCAGTTCGCCGGTGGCCTGTGCGGTCAGCAGCGTCTCGATGCGCAGATTGTCCTGGTTGCCGGCGTAGTTGCGCTCGTAGAGTTCGTGGCGGCCACCGAATTCCGAACCGATTGCGTCCCAGAGCAGCTTCAGCAGCTTCACCCTGTCGATGGCCGCATAGCCGTTGGAGCCGCGCACAAAACGGTCGAGATAGGGCCGGATGGCCGGGCTCTCGAAATCGGCCGCCGAGGACGGAAGGTAGATCAGGCCCGACGCGACATGCTGCTCGATCAGTTCCTTGATCTTCGGATAGGCGAGCGGGGCCAGCACACGATAGGCAAGGCCGTAATTCATGTTCGGCAGATTGTAGCCATCCGTGCCATGCCAGGGGATGGGCGACTTCACCATTGCATCGGCAAGGCCGTGGAAGGTGTTGCGCCACGCCAGCGCTTCACCGACCGCCGCCTGCACACCCCGGAAGGTGGACGAGCCCGTCGCATCGACCGCCATGGAGAACAGGCCGGCGATGAAATCGAGCTTTACCGCGAAGCGCGACACGCCATGCAGCGTGAAGCGCGGCACGAAGCCGGAGGCCGGGAAGAAGGCGTTCACCTTCTCCGCATCGCCATAGATGAAGATGTTCTCCCATGGCACCAGCACCTTGTCGAAGACGAGGATGGAATCGTTCTCGTCGAGGCGCGACGACAGCGGATAGTCGAAGGGGCTGCCCATCACCGCGGCCTGTGCCTCGTAGGACTGGCGGGCGATGAGCTTGACGCCATCGGCATCCATCGGAACGGTGAAGATCAGGGCGAACTTCTTGTCCTTGATAGGAATGCCGTAGTGAGCAATGAAATTGTAGTGCGTGAGCGCCGAGCCGGTGGCCACCACCTTGGCGCCCGACACGATCACGCCGGCATCGGTCTCGCGCTCGACATGCATGAACACGTCCGCAACCTCCTCGATGGGACGGTCGCGGTCGATCGGCGGATTGACGATGGCATGGTTCCAGTAATCGAGCCGCTGCTGCGTGCGGTTGTACCAGTTGCGCGCGTTGGCGGCATATTCGCCGTAGAAGGCCGAGTTCGCGCCCAGCGTTCCCAGGAAACTCGCCTTGTAGTCCGGTGAACGGCCCATCCAGCCGAATGCGGGCTGCTGCAGATCCATGATTGCAGCCTTCGATTTCACGAGGTCTTCCGAGGTTTTCGACCCGAGAAAGAAGGGATGGGTGAGCTTGCCCGAGCCATTGTCGCAAGGCACGCCGATCTCTGCCTTGTTGGCGTGAAAGCGGTCATACCAGCGCGCCACCATGCGCGCCGAATTGCGGAATGCAGGATGCGTCGTCACGTCCTTGACGCGCTCGCCATAGATGTAGATCTCGCGGCCGTCGCGGATGCTTTCGAGGAATTCGCTGCCCGTGTAGGCGTCTGTCTGGCCGGCGGTGATGTCAGGATTGATCTGGTCCAAGGTTTCCTCCCGTGCTGGATCGGGCTGAACTCTCTCATCACCCTGGCGCTTCCATAAGGTATCGTGCCTTACCTGCACGGGCATTGCCGCGAACCGCCTCCTTCGTCAGCCTGAAACCATTCGGCGATCATGCCGCCAGCGTCGGGAAGGAGGAGTCCGGATGCCAGCATCGCTATCGCGCACCCCGGTTTCAGCATGCCCAACCTCGGGTGCGTGTCCCTCGGATGCATGCATCGCCATCGGTGCCTTCGACGGTGTCCACCTCGGTCATCAGGCGGTGATCGGTTCCATGCTGCGCCGGGCGCGCTCGCAGGGGATGGCCGCGCTTGTCCAGACCTTCGATCCGCTGCCCAGGGTGGCGTTCGGACGCGGCCGGCCGATCTGCTCGCTTGCCGAACGCGTGGCGCGTCTTTATGCACTCGGCGTCGACCGGGTGCACGTGGCGGGCTTCACGCCCACTTATGCCGCCCGCCCCGCCGAAGCCTTCCTCGACGATCTGAGCGAACTGGGTGTGCGGGAAGTCTATGTCGGCGAGGATTTTCGCTTCGGTCACGGCCGTGCCGGTGACCTCGCGCTGCTGGCCACCCGCTTCAGGGTGACGACCGCCGAGAGCGTCACCTGCCCACGAGGCGAGCGCATTTCATCCACCCGCATACGCGGCCTGCGCGCCAGCGGCCAGACCGGGGCGGCGCGCGCCCTGCTCGGCCTTCTGCCCGGCGCCTTTGCTGTTGTGCAGGAGGCTGCGGCCCAAAACCTTTCTCCCCTCGATCTGGAGATGTTGTCGTGACCACGATGGCCCAAGCGCTCGACGCCCCCCCTCTCGATGCACGCGAATTTCGCAATGCCTGCGGCGGTTTCAGCACCGGCGTGACCGTGATTTCCACCCGCTGCGGCGAAGGCGAGCATGCCATGACCGCCAACGCCTTCATGTCGATCTCGCTCGACCCGCCGCTCATCGCCATATCGCTTGCCGATACGGCACGCATGCTGCCGCGGCTGCGCGCCGCCGGCGCCTTCGCCGTCAGCGTGCTGCGCGAAGGCATGGAGGACATCGCCTGGCATTTCGCCGGCAAGCCGCGCATCGAAGGCCCCGTGCCCTTCACCGAACTTGGCGGGGTGCCGGTGATCGATGAGGCTGCCACCGTTTTCGTTGCCGATGTCCACAGCGAGATGACGGCAGGCGACCATGTCATCGTCGTCGGACATGTGCATTCCATGCGCAGCGATCCGCAGGCGCGGCCCCTGCTTTTCCACGGCGGACGCTTCGCCTGCCTGCCGGAGGTGGCGTGACGATGCCGGGGGCGAGATGAGCGCCGAAGACGGTGCGAACACGGCACAGCCCTTCGACATAAGGCGGCTGCGCTACTTCCTCGCCGTGGCGCGCGAGCTGCATTTCGGCCGTGCGGCCGACCGGCTGGGCATTGCCCAGCCGCCGCTATCACGGATGATCGCGCAGCTCGAACGCGATCTCGACGTGCAGCTCTTCGACCGCAGCCGCAGCCAGATCGCACTCACCCAGGCGGGAGAGCTTCTGAAAACGCGGGCAAGCTGCATCGCCGAGGAAATCGAGCGCGCCGTTCGCGATGTGCGCCTCGTCGGCAAGGGCGGCTCGGGCGTGCTGCGCGTCTCGTTCGTCGGCTCGGCCACGCACGGCCCCTTCCCCACCCTGATCAAGCGCTTCCGCTGCGCTTTTCCCGAAGTGGACCTTCGGCTCAGCGCCATGAACAACGCCGAGTCCCACGAGCAGCTCATCACCCGGGCCATCGACGTGGCTCTGGTGCGGCCGAGCCTCGACGACGCCACCTTGCGCCAGCAGCTTTTCGTCGAGGAGCCACTGGTGGCGGCCGTGCATGAGAGCGCTGCGAAGGAGCTTGGCCGCTCGATTCGCCTCGCGGCGTTGAGGGACCAGCCCTTCGTGCTGTTTCCACGCAAGCCGCGTCCCTGCTTCGCCGACATGGTGCTGGGCCTTTGCAACGAGGCCGGCTTCCAGCCGCCGCAGATCGTGTGGGCACCGGACTACCAGACCGCGATCAGCCTCGTGGCGGTTGGCGAGGGCATCTCCATCGTGCCGGCCTGCTGCGAGGCCGCGCACCGGCCGGGCGTCAGCTTCTGCCATCTCAGCGACGAACAGGCCCGCACGCACCTGTCGATCTGTGCCCGCACCGACAACCAGAGCCCGCAGGTGTTCAAGTTCCTCGACTTCGCCCGGTCCTTCGCACGCTCCCTCGTCAACGGTCAGGCGGCGGCATGATGCAGTGCGGTATCGCGTCAGACCCGCCGAGTATTGGACAATCCGGCGCGCCACCTCGAAACTTGCAGCATCGATTGCATTGAAGAAACGGGCGCGACGTGATCACCATCGACCATATCGAAAGCATCATCATAGACGTGCCGACGGTGCGCGGCCATGTCCTGTCGATGACGACCATGATGACCCAGTCCGTCGTGCTGGTGCGTGTCCGCTTCTCGGACGGATCGGAAGGCTGGGGCGAAGGTGCCTCCATCGGCGGCCTCTCCTACGGCCCCGAAAGCGTGGAAAGCATCAAGCTGGCCGTCGACAGCTATATCGCCCCGGTGCTGCTGGGAAGGGACGGCGACCGCATCGCCGCCGCTTCCGGCCTGATGGCGCGGGCGGTGAAGGGCAATCACGCGGCCCGCGCGGCTGTCGAAACCGCGCTCTGGGACGGCCTTGCCCGCCGCCTCGGCACATCCGTGGCCCAGCTTTTCGGCGGCCGCATCCACGAGCGGCTGCCGGTGGCCTGGACGCTCGCCTCCGGCAACAGCGAAACCGACATTGCAGAGGCCGAGCAGATGCTTTCCGAACGCCGGCATCGCGATTTCAAGCTCAAGATCGGCAAGCGCAAGGTGAAGGAAGACCTCGCCCATGTCGCGGCCATTGCCCGCGCCGTCGGCGACCGCGGCACCATCCGCGTCGACGTCAACCAGGCGTGGAGCCTGACCGAAGCCCGCTATGGCGTGAAGGGCCTGCAGGAGATCGGCTGCGTGCTGGTCGAGCAGCCGGTGCCGCGCGAACGTCTCGACGGCTTGCGCGCCCTCACACAGGGCTATGAGATAGCCATCATGGCCGACGAGGTGCTGCAAGGCCCCGCAGACGCCATGCGCGTGGCGGCCGAGCGCGCTGCCGACGTCTTCGCCGTCAAGGTCTGCCAGTCGGGCGGGCTGATGCCGGCCGCCGAGGTCATCGCCATCGCGCGGGCCGCCGGCATCGGCCTCTATGGCGGCACCATGCTGGAAAGCGGCCTTGGAACGGCGGCGGCCGTGCAGCTTTTCGCCACCGTGCCGGAACTGGCATGGGGTACGGAACTGTTCGGTCCTCTGCTTCTGACCGAGGAAATCCTCGCCGAACCGCTGGACTATCGCGACTTCTCCGTAGCCGTCCCGACCGCACCCGGCATCGGCGTCGCGCCCGATCCGGACAAGGTGAAATTCTACCGCCGCGACCGCAGCGACACCTTGCGTGCCGTCGGCGCTCCCTGATCAGACGACCTTGCGCGCCACCTTTTGCGCAAGCGTCACGAAATTGTGGACGTGGATGCCCTGCTCGTCGATGCGGTGATTGACGGAAATGCCTGTGCGTATCGTCAGGCCGGCGATCTCGTGATAGCGCACGCCGTTACGCTGCGCCGTGCCCACAGACGCCGGCACAAGCGCTACCCCCTCGCCCACCGAGACCAGCGCAATCGCCGTCTGGAAATCCATGGTGAAGACCCGGCGCGAGGTATCCGCGCCCACGCTCTCACAGGCGGCGATGACCACATCGGCGAATGATGGGCGCGGATATTCAGGGTAAAGAATATAGCTCGGCTGGCCGAGATCGGGCAGCGAAACCGGGCCGGGCGTGGTGATCAGCGCATCGGGAGCGGCCAGCACCAGCGGTTCGTCGATGAGCTTGCGGGTGACGATTTCGCTGTCATTCAGCGCGGGGCGGGCGATGGCGATGTCGATGTCGCGGCGGATGAGCGAGCGCTGCAGCTGGGCGTTGTTCATAGGCACCAGCGAAAGATTCACCTCCGGCCAGGAGGCGCGGAACGATTTCAGGATGGTCGGCAGCATGCCGTAGGTGGCCGAACCGACGAAGCCGATGCGCAACCGTCCCTCGGCCCCCTGTCCGATGCGCCTGATCTCCAGCCTGATGTCGCCCAGCTCCGCCAGCAGGGCCGAGCCGCGCTCATAGAAGCGCTCACCGGCCTGCGTCAGCGAAATGGCGTTGCGGCCGCGATTGATGAGCTGCGCACCGAGATCGGCCTCGATCTGCTGGATCTGCCGCGAAAGCGGCGGCTGCGCCATGCCCAGCCTTTCGGCGGCCCGGCCGAAATGCAGTTCCTCGGCAAGTGCGATGAAATATTCGATCTGCTTCAGGTTCATGCGTTTGCTCCCTGCGCCCCAAGCTGACGAAATGCCGTGAGCATGGCAAGCCACGCGTCTGGGCCGCTCCCAACGCAAAATGCCGCGCCCTTTTGGGGCGCGCCGGATCGGGCCAGCGCAAAAAAAAGCCGCGCCCTTTGGGGCGCGGCAGTGGCAGCACAACAGTCTGTCTTGGGAATTAGCTTATTCGGCTGCCAGTCTCTGCTCCTCGGCGTGCGGCTTCAGTGTGAAGTCGAAGCGGACATAGAGATCGGTATCGTCGCCCGGCCGGCCCTTCTCGAACTTCGCGACAAGGCTGTTCTTGACCGCGAAGACAGAGTCCTCGTCCAGCCACGGGCTGTCGGCGTCGAAGACCTGACTGACCAGCGTGCGGTAGCCGTCCTTGGCGAGGATGAAGTGGAGGTGGCCCGGCCGGTTCGGGTGATGGCCCATATAGCGGATGAGTTCGCCCGCGGTCTCGTTGTCCGGGATCGGATAGGGCACCGGGCGCACCGCACGCAGAACGAAATGGCCATCCTCATCGGTCTCGAAACGGCCGCGCAGATTGTATTCGGGCTGGTCCGGATCGTGGTTCTCATAAAGCCCGTTCGGCGCGTCTTCCCATATATCGAGCGTCACGCCCGCAAGCGGCTTGCCTTCCGTATCGGTGACATAGCCTTCGACGAGCACGGTTTCCTCGTCGTCGAAATGCTTCTGCACGGTCGACGCGCCCTTGGGCAGAACCGGCGGATTCTCACGGTAGAACGGCCCGAGCACAGTGGATTCGCTCTCGCTGCCGTCGATAGGGTTGGACAGCATGTCGACCAGAACCTCGACGCCCAGAATGTCGCCGAGCAGGATGAACTCCTGACGCTTGTCGTCACACACCTTTCCGGCCCGGGCGAGGTAGTCGCAGGCCTGAAGGAATTCGTGGTGCTGAAGCTTCACGTCACGGCAAAACCCATGCAGATGCCTGAGCAGCGACGTCATGATCTCGCGCTGACGCGGCGAGATTTCGCCATGCCTGCCAAGCGAGTCGATAACGGCGTCGGTGACTGTGTCGATGGTTACGTTGCGCATGCCTATCCTCCCGGGTCTGCGATCACGGGCCCTGCCTGCCCGCTGTACCGTCCCAACTATTCATGCCACCCCCGGCCCCGCCAATGCACCGTCCGGTATTGCCCGATACCCCCGCCCTGCGGGCCTGCCGCATACCGGTATCGGGGCATACCCCGGCCAGCATTGCCAGAGAGCTGCGACTGCTCTTGATGGAATGATGCCGCATTGCTCCGGACACGTCGATGCGGCCTGGAGGACAAACATACCATGCTGGAAACCCTGTTGACGATGCAGCAGCGGCTCGATGCCTCGCCGCACCTCCTGCGCCTTGGAAAGCTGTTTTGCGAAACCGTGCTCATAGAGGTCGAGGACCTGTCATTCTATCTGCAATTCCGCGACGGGCATCTCGTGTCGATCACGCCCGGCCCCTCCGCCAAAACACCCTGGCGCTTCGCGCTGCGCACCGACAAGGCGGCGCTGGCTGCTTTCTGGGAGCCGGTGCCGAGGCCCGGATTCCACGACATATTCGGACTGGTGAAGATCGGTCGCGGCCGCATCGACGGCGATATACTGGCGTTGGTCAAGAATCTGCGCTTCTTCAAGGAGTTCATGGCGCTGGGCCGTCCGGCCACCGGCGAGGAGAAGCCGGCATGACGTTCGAACCGATCGAGGGAGGCTATCTCCACGTCACCGTCGCCGGACGCGCGCAGCGCATTTATGTCGAGATGGCCGGTGAAGGCCGTCCCGTCCTGTGCCTGCACACGGCCGGTGCGGACACACGGCAATGGCGGCATATCCTGAACGATGCCGACCTTACAGGGTCGCACCGCTTCTTCGCCTTCGACATGCCATGGCACGGCAAGTCACTGCCGCCACAGGGCTTCGAGACGGAAGAATATCTGCTCACAACGGAAGCATATATCGAGACGGTTCTGGCGGTCGCCGATGCGCTGTCGCTGGACAGGCCCATTCTCGCCGGCTGCTCGATGGGCGGGCGCATCGCGCTCCAGATTGCGGCGCTGCATCCCGAACGATTTTCGGGTTTCATCGCCATCGAAGCCTCGGATTTCCAGCCGGCCTGGTACGACATCGACTGGTTCCACCGGCCAGATGCTCATGGCGGGGAAATGGGGGCAGCCCTCGTTTCCACCAATATTTCACCCTACGCGCCGCCGGCGGACCGCTGGGCGACTCTGTGGATGTTCATGCAATCCGGCCCCGGCGTGTTCCGTGGCGACCTCTCCTTCTACACGAAGGATGCGAGCCTGATCGACCGCCTCGCCATGATCGACACCAGCCGCACGCCGGTGCATCTGCTGGTGGGAGCCTATGACCTGACCTGCACACCGGACGATGCAAGGCGGACCGCCGATGCCATTGCCGGTGCGACGCTGACGGTCATGCCGGAGCTCGGACACTTCCCCATGTCGGAGCATCCACAGGCGTTCCGCCCCTACTTCAACGATGCGCTGAAGCGTATGGGCGAAGGCGCGGGACACCTGAGGGAGCGCCCGCGCCCGTAACCCCGATCAGCCGAAGTGGTAGCGATCGCGGCTGCGCATGCCGAACAGGCCGGCGAATGCCGCCACGCCGGCACCGATCAGCGAAGCGAGGAATCCCCACAGAGCGGCACTGGAAGCAGCCGATGCAGCAGCATCTGCCTGACGGCGGGCCTCCGCTTCCATCTCGTCGAGACGCTGGCGGGCACTGGCAAGCGTCTGCTCAGCCCGATCGATACGGGCGGTAATCGCATCGCGCGCGCCGGTGTAAGTATCGACGGCCTTGTCGGCGGCCTGTTCGGCCTCCTCGCGGGTCATGCCGTTGTTGACCAGCGCATTGATCACGTCGTCACGGTTGATATCGCCGGCAACGGAATCGACGCGCTCCTTCAGCTTCTTGCCGAGATCCTCGGCAATGCGGCCGAAATCACCCGGGTTGAAAGCCAGTTCGCGGGCGGCGCCGGTCACGTCATCACGCGCACCTTCCAGAACCGGCTCAAGGTTTTCCGGCTGCAAGGCGTCGATCTGCGTGTTGCGGAGCTGGCTGCGCAGGTCGCGGCGGGTGCGGTCGAGATCGAAGTCGCCGATCAGCCTGTCATCGATGGCGCCAGCCAGAGAGGCAGCCGCACCGCCGGCCACATTGCCCGCCGCACCGGCCACGCTGCCCGCCGCCGAGGCGACCGAACCAACTGCCGATGCCGTGGTGCGCGCTGCGCCCGTAACCGCCATGACGCTGAGCACGATTGCGACCAGCATCGACACCGCCCAGGTCAGGAAACCATGGGTGAAACCGGCGCGGCCAGCCAGCCGGCCAGCCACAAAGCCGCCGGCTGCAAGGCTGATCAGCACGGCCACGGCCGAGGAAAATCCCACCGCGGTGCCCACACCTTCAAGCGGATTGCCGGACTGCGCATCGACCATGCCGAGCCCCAGAGAGGTGGTGAGCATGGAAAGCAGGATGGAAACCGCCAGCACGGTCACCGCGCCGGCAATGATCGCACCCCACGAAGCCGCACGAGCGTGCTCGTGAGTCGTCGTCACTTCTATCATGTCTGAACTCCAACAGATGTTGCCGAGAATGGCTGAACACCCGCTGGAGGGAAAAGTTCCGCTGCGAAGAGCTTACCCAGCGGGAGGAACCGGCAAGGTATCCGCGCTGTGCAGAGCAGAAAGCAGGCGCTCGCCCCCGGTGCCCAGAGCAAAGAAAGTACGCATCGTGCGCTCGTCGCGCCGGGTGACAGCAAGCAGGTCGCCAGCCTCGCAGAGCGCCGTGATCTCGCGCAGCACGAGCGCATGCCCGATGCCGAGCAGCCGCGCAAAGCTGCGGCTGTCATGGGCGATGTCGAGATGCACGGCAGCCAGCAGACCGGCCTGCAGCATGCTCAGCCGCGGATCGAGACGGGCCAGCCTTTCCGCCATGGCGACAAAGGCTTCCGCATCCGGCTCCGCACGCGTCACGCAGCCTCGCGATCGCGGAACGTGACCATGATCGACTTCGAGGTCGGCGTGTCGCTTTCCTCGCCCGCACTGCCCAGCGGCACCAGAACGTTCAGCTCGGGGTAGTAGCCGGCAATGCTGCCGCGCGGGATGTCGTAGGGCACGAAGCGGAAGTTCCGGGCCACGCGCTCGATGCCGTCGTCATGCACACCCAGCACATCGACGCGATCGCCGGCTTCTGCACCCAATTCGTGCAAATCCTGCGGGTTGATGAAGATCACCTGCCGTTCGCCATAAACGCCGCGGTAGCGGTCGTCGAGGCCGTAGACGGTGGTGTTGTACTGGTCGTGCGAGCGGAAGGTCTGCAACGCAAAGCGGTTGTTTTCACGTCGCGCCCGCTGATGCACGGTCTCCTGCGGCAGAGGCCCGGTGAAGAAGGTTGCCTTGCCGGCAGGCGTGTCCCACTCGCGATGCGCGGCAGCGTTGCGCAGGTGGAAGCCGCGCGGCTTGCGCAGGCGCCTGTTGTAGTCCTCGAAGCCGGGAATCGTTGCGGCGATATGATCCCGGATCAGATCGTAGTCCTCGGCCAGCGCCATCCAGTCGACCTTGTCGGAGCCGACCGTGGCAGCGGCGATGCCGGCGATGATCGCCACTTCCGAGCGCAGGTGGCGCGATGCCGGCCGGTTGATGCCGCCTGAACCATGCACCATGCTCATGGAATCCTCGACGCTGACAAGCTGGGACTGCCCCTTCGAATTCAGGTCCATCTCCGTGCGGCCAAGACAGGGCAGGATGAAGCTCACCTCGCCCGGCATGAGGTGCGAATGATTGGGCTTGGTGGCGATGTTGACGGTCAGCTTCTGCCGGCCGAGCGCCTTCGAGACCAGCGCGCTGTCGGGCGTGGCGCGGGCGAAGTTGCCGCCGAGCCCGATGAATGCCTGCGCGCTGCCGTCCAGCATGGCGCCGATGGCGGCCAGCACATTGTGCCCATCCTTGCGCGGGGCGGTGAAGCCGAATTCCTTCTCCAGCGCATCGAGGAAGGCCGCCGGCGGCTTCTCGTTGATGCCGACCGTGCGGTCGCCCTGAACGTTGGAATGGCCGCGCACGGGGCACAGTCCCGCTCCCGGCCGGCCGACATTGCCGCGCAGGAACATGAAGTTCGCGATCTCGCGGATGGTGGCGACCGAATGCAGATGCTGGGTGACCCCCATGGCCCAGGTGCAGATGACGCGCCCGGCCTTCATATAGACCTGAGCCGCCCGCTCGATCTCGGCGCGCGTCAGGCCGGACTGGTCCTCGATCTCGTCCCAGCCGGTCGCCTCGATGGCGCGGCGATAATCGGCGAACCCGACGCAATGCCCGGCAAGGAAAGCGTGGTCGAGGACGGAAGGCTCACCGGCCGCCACCGCCGCATCCTCGGCCGCCAGCACCGCCTTGGCCATGCCGCGCACGGCAGCCATGTCGCCACCCAGCGCCGGCTGGAAGTAGTGGCTGGCGATGTCGGTGGAGCCGCCGCGGATCATCTCGATCTTGTCCTGCGGGTCGGAGAAGCGCTCCAGCCCGCGCTCGCGGATCGGGTTGAAGACCACGATGCGCGCGCCGCGCATGGCCGCCCGGCGCAGGTCACCCAGCATGCGCGGATGGTTGGTGCCGGGGTTCTGGCCGATGACGAAGATGGCGTCGGCCTCCTCGAAATCTTCCAGCAGCACGGTGCCCTTGCCGACGCCGATGGCCTGTTTCAGGCCCACGCCGCTCGCCTCATGGCACATGTTGGAGCAGTCGGGGAAATTGTTGGTGCCGTACATGCGCACGAAGAGCTGGTAGAGGAAGGCCGCCTCGTTGCTCGCCCGGCCCGACGTGTAGAACTCGGCGCGATCAGGGCTGTCGAGCCCGCGCAGGATGGTGCCGATCTCGGCGAAAGCCTGCTCCCAGTCGACGGGCAGATAGCGGTCGCTTGCCGCATCGTAGCGCATGGGATGGGTAAGCCGGCCATTCAGCTCCAGCTCGTAGTCGGAGAGCGCGCGCAGTTCCGTCACCGTATGGGCGGCGAAAAATTCAGGCGTGGCGCGCTTTTCGGTCGCTTCCCAGGCGACCGCCTTGACGCCGTTCTCGCAGAACTCGAAGGATGAGCCGTGCTCCGGATCGCCCCAGGCACAGCCCGGACAATCGAAGCCATCCGGCTGGTTGGCCTTGAGCATGGTGCGCGCGCCCGTCAGCGGCGAACCGCTTTCCAGCAGCTTCCTGCCGCAGCTCTTGAGCGCGCCCCAGCCGCCGGCGGCGGCCGATTTCTTGCCGATGAATGTCGTAGCCATGCCCCATAAGTCGCGCATTCCGAAACAGGGTCAAGTGGGCTGACATAATGGATTGATAGAAAATTTCTATCAAAATTATGCTTCTGAAACAATCTACTAAGGGAAACGAGGGCAATTCCTGCAATGCCGGCTCATGCACGACACGGGCTTGCCTGGCTGCGCCGGCAACGCTCCCCGGCACGGTTGCAAATGGTGGAAAATAGCTGCGGTCTGCGCCGAAAATGCCGGCTGTTCGCCTATGGTTTTCCGGCTGCCCGCGCCTTTGCTCTCGCATAGTCGAGCCATTGGCGCAGAAGATAGCGATCCTCCTTCGAGAAGGCGGAACGATGAACGAGATCTGCGAAGCTGTCGTCAGGATGGCAACGGTCATAGCCCTCCCGGGCGATCTCCTCGATGTCGGCTTCGGTTGCAATGACGCTGCCTGTGTCCATCATCAATCTCCGCTCCTCAGATGCCTTCCACCTTTCCCGGCCGCAGGGGCACGAATTCGACATGCTCGGAAACCACCGCGCCGTCCGGCTCCACTATGGCCTGCCACCGGCGGTTGCCGCAACGCACGCTAAGTCGCCACCTGCCCTCGTCGTCGCCTTCGCCGCGCTCGACGGTGCTTGAAACCATCCCGCGACGCATGAAATCGCGCAGCGTTTCGGGCGGCCAGCCGAAATGCCGCGCCAGCATGTCTGCATCGAGCGTAAAAGCCCCGGCCGAATCCCGCGCTACCACCGGCCGCCCGGCAAAAGCCATCATGCGGGCCTCCCCGGCGGTTGCGAGGGTGACTTCGGTTTCAGCCTGGGCCTTGTCAGCATGCTGCCATAGCGCAGGCAAAAGCCGAAAAAGGCAAGGCACCAGAGGCCGGCCGAAAGATGCAGCAGAGCCGTCTGCTCCGGCATGAACGCTGCGCCGATGCGCATCAGTGCCGCAAGCACGATCGCCACATAGATCAGCATGGTGGCAACATCCGCCCGCAGGTCGCGCCCGGTATGACCGAGTGTGGCGCGGGTCATCACCGCCAGCGTCATGGTGCCGATGGCCCCGACACCAAATGCGTGCAGCGCTGCGACTGGCGGAAAGCCGGCCGGGTCGAATGCCGCGAGACCGGCCAGCAGCAATCCGGCCGGCACGAACAGATAGCCGACATGAAGAACCAGCACGAGCGGATCGCGGAATGTCCGGTCGCCGGCCCAGCGCGCCAGCCGGACGAAATTCAGCAGCGCCGCCGCACACAGCAGGAGGCCGGTTGCAAGGCCCCCGGCCGCCGCCGTCCAGGCGAGGAGCGCGGCGACCGATACCAGCAGGGTTGCCTTGTCGAAATTGTTGAACGGCACCGGTAACCGGCCGGGATTTTCACGCACCATCCAGTTGCGGGTGAAACTGGGGATGATGCGGCCGCCTATGATGACGATCAGCACAATTGCGGCGGCGATGGCCAACCGCCGGGCGTAGTCGCTGGAGCCGACAAGACCGGCCTCGATGTGGAACAGCATGTTGGCAAGTGCAAATACACTCACGGGAACGAGCACCATGAGGTTGCGCCAGTTGCGTCCGGCGACGATCTCCTTTGCCGACGCGGCAGCGACGGCGGCGAGGAAGGCGCAATCGATGACCGCCGCAGCCGCCCAGCCGATCCCGGCGGAAAAGAATACGGCGAAGCGGCCGGCAGCCCATAACAAGACAAGCGCCAGAAGCGGCGCGCCCTGCACCGGCAGACGCCCCGTCCAGTTCGGAATGGCGGTCAGCAGGAATCCCGTGACGATTGCAGCGAGATAGCCGAACATCGTTTCATGCACATGCCAGTCTACCGGTGCGAATGCGCTCGAAGTCTCAATCGAACCGCTCAGGATCGGCAACCAGGCCAGCACTGTCAGACCGGCACACAGTGCGCCCAGAAGGAAGAATGGCCTGAAACCGTAGGAGAGTATGGCAGGCCCTTCCACGCCGCGCCTGCGCCGTGCCGAAAGCGGCAGAGATCTCGCCTCGCCAGCCATCACAAGGTTTCCTGAAGAATCGGCCTGACCTGCATCGTATCCTCGCCACGGCTGAAGGCGATGGCCAGCCGGAAGGAATGGGCGATGCGCATGGCGCGGTCCAGGAACAATGCGGCCACCTCCGGCGGACACAGGGCGTGTACGGTTGTTGCGAACAGGGTGAGCCAACGCCGGAAATGCTCCTCGCCAAGCCCCGGCAGCGCCAGATGCGGGGGCAGCGGCCGCCCTTCATAACGGCCTGTGCGCAGCAGCGTGGCAGACCAGAAATCGCACATCTTGCCGAGGTGATGCGGCCAGTCCTGCGGCGTGATGGCGCCATTGAAAACCGGGCCGAGCAGGTCGTCCTTGCGGATCTCGTCGTAGAAACCATGGACCACGGCGGCAATCATCGCCTCGTCCAGCACCTCCGGCAACGGCTTGCCATCCACGACGATGGTACGTTGCGGTGCGGGGCGTCCTTTCATCGGGTTTCTCCCTGACCGTTTTTTGAATCGATCTATGCCGCTATCGTTTCGATACCCAGCAGGAAGCCGAGATGCCTCCTGTTGCGTACGATGTCGGCGAGCGTATATTTGTCCAGCACGGCCAGCCACGCGCCGAGCGCTTCTGAAAACATGCTCTTCAATTCGCAGCAGGGCGAGATCACGCACTGCCCGCCCTGAGCCTGCATGCACTCGACCAGCGATAAATCCTCCTCGATCAGGCGCACCAGTGCACCGATGCCGATGGTTTCTGCTTCACGCTCCAGCCTTATGCCGCCGGAGCGGCCCCGAACCGTCTCGATGAATCCGTGTTCGCGCAGCGTCTGCGCCACCTTGAGCAGGTGGTTTCGCGACAACCCGTAAGCTTCGGCCACATCGTTGACCGTGCAGGACCGGTCGGGCCGCGTTGCCGCATAGATCAGCATGCGCAACGCATAGTCGGTATGCAGGGTCAAACGCATGATTCCGTCCTTTCCGGGAGCCGGCTTTCGGAGTAACGGTCGCAGGACATCCGTCTTTCCTGTCCGAGCGGCAGCCCGTTTAAACAAGTATATTTAATACCTCTTTTATGGAAATATTCCCAACAGGGAATGTGCGGTAAGGTCGCAGCGCTGCGCACCAAACCTCCCTGACCGCATGCATTAGACTATAGTCGCAGAGTCCGTTCCACCCACCGCCGATACGGCCGGTAGCGCTGGACACGCAAGGGTTCGCGTGTATTGTCTGACCAGCGCCTGCCGTGGGAAATCAAGGGCTTCCAGCGGAACGTTCCCGTTGACGGACGGCCGGCCACCACATCTACAAAGGGAGGACATTTATGGATCGTCGTTCATTCATCAGAAAGGCGGGCACAGCCGGCGTGGGCGCAGTTGCCGCCGGCGCCACGCTTGCGACTCCGGCGATTGCGCAAAGCAACCCGAAGATCACATGGCGCATGGCGTCCTCTTTTCCCAAGTCGCTGGAAACCGTCTATGGCGGTGGCGAGGTGATGGCCAAGATGCTGTCGGAAGCCACCGACGGCAATTTCCAGATTCAGGTTTTCGCCGCCGGAGAGCTGGTTCCCGGCCTTCAGGCTGCCGATGCGGCCAGCGCCGGCACGGTCGAGGTCGCCCACACGGTTGGCTATTATTACTGGGGCAAGGATCCGGCATGGGCGCTGGGCTCCGATGTTCCCTTCTCGCTCAACGCGCGCGGCCGCAATGCCTGGCATTACCATGGCGGCGGCATCGAGCTGTACAATGAGTTTCTTGCCAAGCAGAACCTGTTCGGCCTGCCGGGCGGCAACACCGGCACGCAAATGGGCGGCTGGTTCCGCAAGGAGATCAACACGCTCGATGACCTCAAAGGTCTCAAGATGCGCATCGCCGGATTCGCCGGCGCGGTGGTGGAGAAGCTTGGCGTGGTGCCGCAGCAGCTTGCCGGCGGCGACGTCTATCCCTCGCTGGAAAAAGGCACCATCGACGCAGCCGAATGGGTCGGCCCCTTCGATGACGAGAAGCTCGGCTTCCAGAAGGTTGCGCCCTACTATTACTATGCCGGCTGGTGGGAAGGCGGCCCGACCGTCCACTTCATGTTCAACAAGGACAAGTATGAAGAGCTTCCGGCAGCCTACAAGGCGATGCTGCACACGGCCTGCCGCGCGGCGGACGCCGACATGCTGCAGCGCTACGATTACCTGAACCCGAAGGCGTTGCGCTCGCTGGTTGCCAATGGCGCACAGCTTCGCCCCTTCAGCCAGGAAATCCTGTCCGCCTGCTTCGATGCGGCAAACGAGATCTATGCCGAGATGACCGCCAAGAATGCGGAATTCAAGAAGATCTGGGATTCAATGGCCGCGTTCCGCAAGGATCACTATCTGTGGGCGCAGGTGGCCGAATACAATTTCGACACCTTCATGATGCTCCAGCAGCGCGCCAACAAGCTGTAAGCCACTAGAACTTCAACAAGAAAACCCCGGAGCGCCGCTCCGGGGTTTTGCTTTTGGCCACCGCTTTTTCAGTTGAAGCTTGGCGGTTGCGAAAGATCGGGGGCGGACGGAGCCGGCGCGATGGGCGGTGCGCCAAGGTCCGGCGACGGCCCGCCAAGTGGTGGCAGCCCAAGCCCGCCTCCTCCCAGTCCCGGCAGGTCCGGCATCTTGATTTCGACAGTGCCCGGATCAATCACCTTGCCCTTGTAGTGCATGACCATGGCCGGCACTGCGATGGTCAGCGCAATCATGAAGATCTGGATGCCCACGAACGGCACCGCGCCCCAGTAGATCTGGCCGCTGGTGACAGGCGCGATCTTCTGGCGCGTGATCTTGTCGATATAGGACGAACGCGGCGCCACCGAGCGCAGGAAGAACAGGGCAAAGCCGAACGGCGGATGCATGAAGCTGGTCTGCATGTTGACGCCCAGAATCACGCCGAACCAGATCAGGTCGATCCCCAGCTTTTCCGCCGCCGGAGCCAGGAGCGGCACGATGATGAAGGCAAGCTCGAAAAAGTCGAGGAAGAAGGCCAGGAAGAACACCAGAAGGCTGACCACGATCAGGAAGCCAAGCTCTCCGCCCGGCAGCGAGGTGAGCAGGTGCTCCACCCACAGATGTCCGTTCACACCATAGAAGGTCAGCGAGAAGACGCGCGCACCGATCAGGATGAACAGCACGAAGGATGACAGCCGGGTCGTGGAGGCCAGCGCCTGCCGGACCAGATCGAGCGACAGGCGGCCCTTGACGGCGGCCATCACCAGCGCGCCGACGGCACCCATCGCACCGCCCTCGGTCGGCGTCGCGATGCCGAGGAAGATGGTGCCGAGCACCAGGAAGATAAGGGCCAGCGGCGGGATCAGCACGATCACCACCTGCTGCGCCAGTTTCGACATCAGGTTGAGGCTGAAGCGCTTGTCGACGATGGCGGCGAGGTAGATGACGACGACGCCGACCGTGCCACCCAATATGTCCGCATTGGCGCCGTGGGTCGGCTCCAGATAGCGATAGGCGGCCCAGCCTATGCCGCCCGCCAGCAGCAGGGCAACCAACAGCGATGTGATGCCATGGCCAAGGGTGCGCGCCTCCGGCGGAAGCGCCGGCATGGAGTTCGGCCTGATGAACGACATCACCAGCACGTAGAGCATGTAGAGACCGGTCAATACCAAGCCGGGGATCAGCGCGCCCTTGTACATGTCGCCGACCGAGCGGCCGAGCTGGTCGGCCAGAACGATCAGCACCAGCGATGGCGGGATGATCTGCGCCAGCGTGCCCGACGCCGCGATGACGCCCGACGACAGTCTCCTGTCATAGCCGTAGCGCAGCATGATCGGCAGCGAAATAAGGCCCATGGCGATGACGGAGGCCGCAACCACACCCGTCGTTGCCGCCAGCAGCGCACCGACCAGAATGACCGCATAGGCCAGACCGCCACGCACCGGGCCGAAAAGCTGGCCGATCGTATCGAGCAGGTCCTCGGCCATGCCGGAGCGCTCGAGCACGATGCCCATGAATGTAAAGAACGGCACCGCCAGCAGCGTTTCGTTTGCAAGAACGCCGCCGTAGAAACGTTCAGGCAGCGCATAGAGCAGCGGCCATGCCAGATTGATCGATC
This sequence comes from Mesorhizobium sp., assembly GCA_022833215.1. Lineage (GTDB taxonomy): Bacteria > Pseudomonadota > Alphaproteobacteria > Rhizobiales > Rhizobiaceae > Mesorhizobium. The sequence goes on from JAIPUZ010000005.1 coordinate 102,904, forward strand.
CGCCTGAAAAGGGCGCAAGCTCCACGCCGATAAAGAAGAACAGCAGCCCGTTGGCCGCGAGCGCAAAGGCGACGGGATAGCCGGACAACAAAAAGAAAATCAGCGAGATGAACATGATCGGCGCCATGTTCTGCGCGATGAATTCGATCATGAACGAACCTCATCGGCCAGATTTTGCGCGTCGATTTCTGCCTGTTCATGCGCCGAGACGAATGGATTGGGATCGTCCATTTTGCCGCGCATGACGGCGATCTTCTTGATGATTTCGGAAACGCCCTGAACCGCCAGCAGCACAAAGCCGGCCAGCAACAGCGCCTTGGCCGGCCAGATTATGAGGCCACCTGCATTGGTCGACATTTCCCCGCTGCGGACCGAACGCAACGTATACGGCACGAGGTAATAGACCATCAGCAGCGTAAACGGCATCAGGAAGAAGATATGGCCGACGAGGTCGATCCAGTGCTGCACGCGGCGCGACCACAGGCCGTAGACGATATCGATGCGGATATGCTCGTTCTGCTTGAGCGTATAGGCGGCGGCCAGCAGGAAGGCTGCGCCAAACAGATACCATTGCAGTTCAAGCCACGCATTCGACGACATGTTGAATGTCTTGCGCACGACGGCGTTGATGGAACTGACCAGGATGGATGCCAGGATCAGCCAGGATACCGTCTTGCCGATGAATTCATTGAAGCGGTCGATGGCGCGGGACAGAGCGAGAAGCCCTTCCATGCAAGTCCTCCCTGATACGGGCGCACCGCTCCCCCGAATCTCGGCGCCGCCTGAGGGGAAAACCTATGGCTTGCACAATCGTACCGGTCAACAGCATGGCTGCAAGCTTTCCCTGCACATCCGGGGAAAGCACGCAACGTCATGCGACGAAAGTCGCATGACGTTGCCGGATTTCTCAGTATCCGCCGGCACTCAGCACGGAGCCGGCTTCCTTCAGGCACAGGTCGAGCCGATCAAGAAGCATGTCGATATCGTCGGCTTCTATGGTGAGCGGCGGCCTGATTTTCAGAATGTTGTCCGCCGGCCCTTCGCGGCCGACGAGAATGCGCATGTCGCGCAGCCGGTTCATCACATAGTCCGCAATTCCGGTCGCAGGCGTCCGGCTCTCGCGATCCGTGACAAGGTCGAGGCCCGTAAAGAGGCCGATACCCCGCACATCGCCGACCACTTCGTGACGCAGGCCAAGCTCGCGCATGCCGCGAAGCAGACGTTCGCCCATGGTGGCCGCGTTGTCCTGCAGGCCCTCGTCGTCGACGATGTCGAGGACTTCCGAAGCGATCCGGCACGACAGGTTGGAGCCCCCGAACGTGGAGAAATATTCCGGCCCTTCGGCAAAACGTCCGGCAATCTCCCGTGTGGTGATGACTGCCCCGACCGGATGGCCATTGCCCAGCGGCTTGCCAAGAACCACGATGTCGGGGCGCACCTTCTGCTGCTCGAAGCCGAAGTAGTAATCTCCCAGCCGCCCGAGCCCTGTCTGCACTTCGTCGGCAATGCAGATTCCGCCCGCGGCGCGGATGCGCCGGTAAACCTCGGCGAGATAGCCCTCAGGCGGAATGATCTGGCCGCCGACGCTCGGGAACGTCTCGGCGATGAAACCGGCAAGCTTGCCGCCATTCTCCCCGATTTCCGCCAGCGCAGCATCCACCTGTTGGGCATAGCGCGCTGCCCTGTCGGGATCATCGCGACGGAAACGCCCGCGATAATCGTCCGCCACATCGATGAGATGAACCCAGGGGCGGCGTCCGTGCATGCCCGGCTTGTTGAACTTGTAGGCCGAGATGTCGATCGCACCGGTGGTGTTGCCGTGATAGCCGTGATCGGGCGTTACGATGTCGTAGCCGCCACTGGCGGCGCGTGCCAGCCGCAGCGCCAGCTCGTTGGCTTCCGAACCGGAATTGACGAAGAAGCAGATTTCCAGTTCCTGCGGCAGCCGCGCCGTCAGGCGCTCCGCCAGCGCCATCTGGGCCGGATGCAGATAGCGCGTGTTGGAGTTCATGCGGGCGAGCTGGTCGCAGGCCACGGCGCGGATGCGCGGATGCGCGTGGCCGACATGCGGCACGTTGTTGTAGGCATCGAGATAGGGCCTGCCCATTTCGTCGAAAAGATGGTGGCGCCAGCCGCGCAGAAGGGTGACGGGCCGCCGGTAGCTGAGCTTGAGATTGGCGCCGAAACTGGCCTTGCGCTCCGCGAGGAGCGCCTGCGTATCGACGGTTTTGCACGCCACGCGATCGTCGGGCAGGTTAAGCAACGCCGCCGGGTTCGGGCACAACGCCTGCCACAGCGCCCAGTCGTCCGGATCGGCCACGCCCGGCCAGTCGTGACCCATGCCGTCGAGCGTCAGGGCAAGCTGGAAGTGCAGATGCGGCTCCCAGCCGCCATTTCCCTCCGGCTCGCCGAAACTGGCGAATGCGACGCCCGCCGCAATCTCGTCTCCGACCTTGAGGCTCTCGCAAACGGCAGGGTCGAGATGGCCGTAAAGGGCGTAGAAAACGTCACCATCGCCGGTGCGATGCTCCAGAATGACGACCCCGCCGTAATCCAGCGGACTGGCGCGGTATTCCACCATCGCCACCTTGCCGGCCAGCGGCGCGTGGACGGGCTGCCCGGCCGGCGCGAATATGTCGACCGCCATATGGATCGTGCGCCGGCTCGATGCCTTCCAGGGACCCTTGCGGAACGCATGGTCGGTATAGATCAGGCGCGGCTCGCCATAGCGGCCAAGACGAATGGCGTCGTCGCAGGCGCCGGTGAGGCGGCGCGCTTCATCCGGCCGCACCGCAAAGGGATTTTCCGGCAGGATGCTGTCCTCGACGGCGAGGCTGACCGCCCCGGCTTTTTCGAGATCAACGCCGATCACGGGCGCGAAGCTGCCGCGATTGCGGTCGAGCCAGTCGAGAATCCGCCCGGAGCTGTCGGTCGCAGGCAGGCCGCAGGCCGTTCGCAGGCGCGCGCCCATCAGCGCACCATCGACCGCGTGGTTTTCCAGCAGCCGCCAGGCAGGCGCCTGCGAGATGGTCACATAAGGATCGTCGGGACGGCCGGCCGCTTCTATGGTGGAATTGACCACGCTGACCGCCAGCCTCATGCGAAGAAGCGGCCAGATCAGCGCGATCTCCCCGGCAGCAAGCGGCGATACGGCATGATAACCGGCAACGAGTGCCGCCAGCGCCTCTTCCGGCCGCTCATGGTCGAGGATGGCATAGGCGCCGGCAATGGCGAGGCTGCACACGCGCGGACCGGTCATCATATCGCCAAAGTCGATGATGCCGGTGATCCGTGTCGGCACCGAAAGTCCCGGCGTGACGAGGATGTTGTAATCGTTGAGATCGTTGTGCAGCGCCTGTACCGGCAGGGCCGACAGATGCGGCAGCGCCTTCTCGTAATCGGCCACGATATCCGCGATGAGTTGCCGGCGTTTGCCCTCAAGCACATCGAGGCGGCTTCCGATCCAGCCAGCCCTCAACAGATCCCATTTGGCAGCCTCGGTCATGGACTCCAGATCGAGCCCCTCCATGGCGAGATCGAGCCGGGCGGCCAAAGCGCCCAGTTCGGCCAGAACGGCAGGCTGCTGCGGCCCCGCCTCGCCCATGGCAATCCCCTCCAGCGCCCGCTGCACCCAGACGATCCGGGCTTGCCCGGCGTCGTCGCTTGCGTCCAGCCACAGCCGGCCATCGGAAAGGGCAATCACCTGCGGCAGCGGCAGATCGGGATCGGAGGCGCGGGCGAAGGCAATCGCCTTGCACTGGCGCTCGACAAATGCCGCATCGCTCCCCGGCCGCATCGCCTTGACGATGACGTCGCCTTCATCCGTCGCGGCACGGAAATTCAGATCGTGCTCGCCTCCGAGCCGCCGGAGCGGCCCAACGACACCGAACTGCCCCAACACCCCGAGCAACCAATCCTGATCCGCGCCCAGACCGTTCATAAGCATTCTCCCGAATTTTCCGGGACCAGTCCTAGCCCGCATGCGCCGGCGCTGTAATCCGCCTAAAGGAGGAAAGGCTCGGGCCAGGGCCCGTCGCGGAGTTACCGGGGCGCAAGCGCGTCCTTCGTCTGCAACGAGCGGATGAACAGGGAAAACAGTTCCTGCTGGGTGGCGAGGCCAAGCCGGGCGTAGAGGTTCTGCCGGTGCGTCTTCACCGTGGTGATCGAGATTCCGAGGTTGCGGGCGATCGATTCGCTCGAATGGCCTTTCAGGATCATCTGAGCCACCTCGCGCTCGCGCGGGCTGAGCTGGCCCTTGCCGAAATCTTCCAGCAGACGGTCCAGCGGAGACGCCTTGCGGCCTTCCTGCGCGCGGCGCGGACGATGTTGCCATATGCGACGATAGATAGAGCCGACCAGCGGCTCTATGAGCCGCAGCATGGCGCAATCTTCCTCGCTGAAGCCGCCACGGCTCGCCTGCCTGTAGAGACAGATCTCGCTAAGTTCGCCATGCGGCAACTCAACGGCAATCAGCACCTCTTCCATTCCGGCCGGCCAGCCATGTGTGCGGTAGCCGATCTCCTCCTCGTCGTGGCGGCGAACCTTGAACTGGCGATAATGATCCGAAGTGAAATAATTGTCGGGCGCCAGTTCGCGCAGGCGATGAACCCCCGCCTTCAGCCCGGCCAGATAGGCATTGTAGACAGGATTGAGGATGTAGGTGCTTTCCAGATAGAGTTGCAGCGCCCGCTTCGCTTCGCGGTCGACGAAGGTGTCGACCACATGATCCGGCAAGCCTTCGCGCCGGTAGACCACCGACATTGCGAAGGCAAAGGGCACGACACTCCCTATCGCATCCAGAAGGAACCTCGGAGCCTGCTCGCTTTCGCAATCGTCGAGCGCACGGGCGGCATGAGCGCTGAACCCGGCCGCGCCGTTCCCGATTTCTGCGATCATGCGCGTTTTTCCCCGGCAGACAAACGGCGGCCCTTCGAAGCCTCAGGCAGACACGCCCACCTGCCCCGCGACGAGTTCGGACAGGGCAACGAGCGTACGTTCGACCTCGGCATTGGTATTGTAATGTGCAATGCCCAGCCGCACCACACCCTCGTCCTCATCGAGGCCGAGCAGACGGGAGGGCTCCAGCGCATAGTTGTGCCCCGCCCAGGCCCATATGCCACGCGCGGCGAGCCCTTCGGCGATAACATGGGTGGAAACCGTCGCATGGGTAAAGGAAACGGTGGGCACTCGATGCTCAAGGGCTGCCGGATCGGTGATGCCCTGAACGGCAACTCCCGGCAGGGCGAGCAGCCCTTCGATCAGGCGGCGGGTGAGTGCATCCTCGTATGCGGCAAAGCTGCGATAGGCTCCCAGCAGCTTTTCGCGACGCGAACCCGAATGTCCGGTCGCCTCGCCCAGCCATTCGATGTAACCGACCGTCGCCGCGAGGCCAGCCAGCAGCTCCGTCTGCGGCGTGCCGGCCTCGAAGCGGCCGGGCAGTTCTTCCGTCGCGCAGCGCACCTTGTAGGCTTCCAGTCCGGCAAGCAGTTCCTCCCTGCCCCACAGCACGCCGAGATGCGGGCCAAAGAACTTGTAGGACGAACAGGCGAGGAAATCGCACCCGAGCGACTGCACGTCCGGCAGGCGATGCGGCACGAGTTGCACGGCATCGACATAGACCAGCGCGCCGGCTTTCCTGGCCAGCCCGGCGAGCGCCGCCACATCGTTGACCGAACCGGTCATGTTGCTGGAGAAGTTGAGCGCCAGAAGCCTCGTGCGCTCGCTCAGGAGCGGCGCCAGATCGGCCGGCTCGATGCGCCAGCTCTCACGATTGAACGGAAGCCACTTCACCGTCAGGCCGAGATCGCGCGCCAGCAGCAGCCATGGGGAGATGTTGCCCTCATGGTCCATCCGGGTGAGGATGATTTCATCGCCCGGCCTGAACAGCCGCCCGATGGAGCGGGACAGATGCAGCGTGAGCGCCGTCATGCTCTGGCCGATGACGATCTCGCGATGAGAGGAGGCGCCCAGCATGTCCGCCATTGCCTCGTGTGCATCCAGCCAAAGCCTTTCCGCGCGCTTCGAGCCATCGAAAAAACCGCCGAGATTGTGCGTGGCGGTCGCCATGGCATCGGCCACCGCGTCGATCACCTGTTGCGGCACCAGCGTGCCGGCCGGGTTGTCGAAATAGACAGGCGGGTTCGCCAGCTTCGAAATGGCCGGAAAGCGGCTCCGCACCTGATCGATCGGGAAAGCTGGCAAAGTGTGCACGGTCATGGCTGGCCTCGGACTTCGGTAAATGGGGCGCGGCATCCGCCGCTGCCCATTGCCCTAACCGATCCCGGCTTGCTGCACTATCATCCCCAAGGTGGAGCCCGGAAGGCCGACCTGTACGGCGACGGGTTCGCAAAGGGCGTGCAGACGATGCACCGCCCTGCGAAGTGGACAACGGTTTCCATGAGTGGAGTGCCGGTCGCGACAGAGCCGGCACGCTTCTCACAGATGTCGCAGTCAAGGGGCAAATGGTCTCTGGGACTTTTCGCCGATTGACCCGAATGCCGGATATTGAAATCCATGCACGCGGAAGTGCAGTCCCGGCGCGCTCCATGTCCTTGTTTTTACTGGAGGGAATATCTTGAAGACGTTCTATGCTGCCGCACTGGCCATTGGTCTGGCCGTGCCATTCACCGCATTTGCCGCGGACCATGAAGTGAAGATGCTGAACAAGGGGGCGGATGGCACACCGATGGTGTTCGAGCCCCTCGTGGTTAAGGCCGCGCCCGGCGACACCATCACCTTCATCCCCACCGACAAGAGCCACAACTCGGCCAGCATGAAGGACGGGCTGCCCGAGGGCGCCGACGCCTGGAAAGGCAAGACCAACGAGCAGATCACCGTCACCGTGAACGCCGAGGGGGTCTACATGTATCAGTGCACGCCGCATCTGGGCATGGGCATGGTCGGCGCCATCGTCGTCGGTCAGCCAACCAATCTGGAAGCGGTCAAGGGGCTGAAATATCCCGGCAAGGCCAAGAAAACCGCCGAGAAGATTTTCGCCGAGATCGAAGCGGGTTCCTGACGATCTGCGGCCCGCGCGCCTCCGGGCGTGCGGGCCGCTCTGTCTGCCTGTGTGCCTCGACGTTGTGCGGCGGTCCGGGAGTTCCAGCGAACCATCGCGGCAACGGAGCCGTTCATCCGCGCAGACGGATAACGCTATTCCGGCTCTCTTTCCTTTTCAGCAGCAGCCCCTCTGCCGGAACCGGTTCTGCCTGATGCCAGGCAGCATTCTGGCTGAACGTTCAGAGGCATCCATCGTCTGACCGCCATAATGTCGGCCGGTGCCTCAAAATGCCCCGTCAGGACACTCGTCCTGCTAGCGCGGATGCGTCGCGTGCGATCCGCCAACCGGCGTATAACCGGGAAACATGTGATTGATCTTGAATGCAACTTCGGTGCGATTGGTCGCCTTGAGCTTGCGCATGATGTTGCGGATATGAACCTTGACGGTGCTCTCCCGCAGATTGAGCTCATAGGCGATGATCTTGTTGGCCTTGCCCCGCCGCAACGCCTCGACCACTTCGGCCTGACGCAAGGTGAACATTCCCGACAGCGGGCGCGCTTCCGAACCGGCTTCCACCATCCGGCGCATGGCCATGACACTGCTTGCGGGCACGAACACGCCGCCGGCCATGGCCAGTCCGATGGCTTCGATGCAGACATCTATGCCAACGGAGGTGGGAATGAATCCCCGCACCCCATATTCGAGGGCCTGGAGGATCTGCGGCAGTTCATCCGTGTCAGCCAGAAGGATGAGCGGGACCTTTCCAAATTCGGCGGACAGCCGCCGGATTTCATCCCCCACCTGCGGATCGCCGACCCGTCTGCCACCAAGATTGAGCAGGATTGCGCAAACGGGCGGCACCTGATCGCGTCTGGCTGTGTAGTCCTCGATCCTGCCGACCGGCAGCACCTCCAGTCCCACACCCCGTGCGATCAGACTCTGGGCGAAGCATTCGCGTTCGAGGGCGCGGCTGTCGATGATGACGAGCGTACGGTCGAGCTGATCCAGTTCGTGAGCCACACCGGGGGGCTCATTGCCGGGATCATGTATGCCATGTGGTGAAATCAGAGAATTTATCGGTGTCTTAGAGATCGACGCTTTTGCGCCATTGGAAGCGATACCCATACTCATAGGTTTAATCCCCTTTGAACTTTAAGTTCCGGCATCGGCTCTGAGTGGTAATTCGCGACGATAAAATCCCAGCCGTTGTGACGTCATGGCCGGGATTTCCCCCCCGAAGCCAACTGCAACCATAGCGTTTTTCGTGGACCGTAAAATTAACCCAGATTAACTGGTCGTTAATCAAGCTAAATCGGGTAGTACATCTTATGGAGGCAGGACTTCATCCTCCGAGGGAATACGAGTCGCAACCGGACACGCGGGAAGCACGGAATATCAATTCCTTAAGCGGCCTACACACATACCTCTTCCGACTCGTCCGGCACTCTGCGGACAGGCTGAGCGTACCTCATATGAGCTATGTTTTTCACACTGTGTTTCTATTGACACATTTTCTGGAGTTTAAACGGAAACAAAACTACGTCGGCAAAGGCATAGATCGCCGTTTCGACGAATAGGGGATTTTTTTATTTATTGATTCAAGTTAACCTTGAACAACCTTGGGTAGCCCATTTCGGCTTCGGCGGGTGAAGACCGTACTGCAGCAGCAATCACTCGTAGCGTGAGACTTTTGGGGAGGAAGCAACAAAAGGGGTGTCGGATGAATGAATGGCACGACGCGCTCACCCGGAAACTGCAAGCGTTCAAGGGCCTGGGGCCCGAAGACATGGAAATGCTGCGCGAACTGCAGAAGCTACGCTCGCTGATAGAATCCGGCAAGGAAGTCGTCTACGAGGGACAATATCCGCATCCAGCCTATATACTGCGCGAAGGCTGGGCATGTTCCTACAAGCGTTTGCGCGATGGCAGCCGACAGATCATCGACATACAGATACCGGGTGATTTCCTCGGGCTCCGCAGCCTGCTGCTCAGGGCTTCCGATCACAGCTTCCTGACCATAACCGATGTCGAGGTGGCGCGGCTCGACAGGCAGCGTATGCTGGAGGTATTCCGCCGGACTCCAAGGCTTGCGGTGGGCCTCATGTGGGCGGCATCCCGCGACGAAGCCATGGTGGTGGAGCATCTGGTAAGCATCGGCCGGCGGGGCGCGTTCGAGCGTACCGCGCATTTCCTGCTTGAACTGGGCGAGCGGCTGAAACTGGTCGGCATCGGTGACGGCTGCACCTATCCATGTCCGATCTCCCAGTCCATTCTGGCCGATGCGCTTGGCATGACCGCAATTCACATCAACAGGGTGCTGCGCCAGTTGCGGGAGGCGAAGATCGTCGTCTTTCGCGAAGGCATCGTCGAGTTCCTCGACATCAAACGCGCTGCCTCCATAACGGGTTTCGAGATGGCTTATCTCGATCAGATGCCTGTGGATTGATCCCCCCTGCCAGCACGCAGGGTCAGGCTATTTCCGACCCCGGAATATCCCGTCCGCCCGGGCACTGATGCCCTCACGGAAACGTGCCGCGGCTTCCGACCGGTTCTGGACGCCCAGCTTGCCGATGATGTTGTGAAGATGGACCTTGACGGTATGTTCCGACAGGGAAAACTCCGCCGCAATCGTCCTGTTCTGCAGGCCGCGTGCGACCATTTCGAGAATCTGGAGTTCCCGCGCCGTCAGCGTCGCCAGTTCGTCGTCATCCGCAATCGCCCGTGATTCACCAGTCATGCCTGATGCAGTGCCCGGAACCGTCCCGCCAGCGATCTGGCTGAAGAACATCCGGGCCGGGAAATATTCCCCGCCATGCAGAAGAAGCCGGACGACAGAGAGCCAGACATCCAGCCTGAGGTTCATGGGCAACACGCCCCGCACCAGCCGCGAGCGCAGCGCATCCTTCAGATGCAACGACGGTTCCCGGTCTCCATGTTCTATCACCGCAGCGCTCGCGAGCGGATGGATGCGGAGTATCTCGGATGCAACCGCTTCAACCACAGACAGCGTATGCGGTTCGCAAAGGATCAGCGCCAGCGGGTCGTCAAAGGGCTGACACGCGGCGGCGACATCGAAACGCTGCTCCACGACCACCCAGGGGAACTCGAGCTCGATCGCCCTGATCAGGCTGGTGGAGACGACGCCCGGCATGGCGACCATCAACATGACCCTGCGCGCTGCGTCGGTCTCGCCCGGCTGCTCGCCGGAAGCAGCCGGCCCCGCACCCGTATGGATCGGATCGGTCAATGCAGTCCCTCCCCTGCCCCTCTCGACAAGACGGCACCGCCCGGCAAGATCGCCTCGGCGGACCGGACCGACGAACCGGAATCCGTCGGTTCCCGACGATAAGCGCAGAAGCGAGATGCGGCGATGCCGCAATAGGCGGCAGTGCCAATCCTTCAAGAGAGAATGAAACGCGCCCGTCAGGCCATCAGGCTGCGCCTTTGGGTGGCCGCCGCCTGTTCCGGCCATCCTTATGGATGATCTGGCTGGCCTGCGTTCATCTGGCGAACTTCCGGGCGCCGGCAACGCAAAAGACGATGGCGATGGTGACGCCGATCATTGCTGGATTCACCTCCTCGTGGAGCAGAAGGCCAGCGAGCGCCAGACCGAAGAAGGGCTGGAGAAGCTGAAGCTGGCCAACGGCGGCTATGCCGCCCTGCGCAAGGCCGCGATACCAGAAAACGAAGCCGATCAGCATGGAAAACAGCGACACATAGGCAAGCCCCAGCCACGCCGGGCCGCCGACACCTGCCAACGTGACCGGTCTGGTTGCAAATGCGATGACCAGCATCACCGGCAGGGAAAGCACGAGCGCCCAGCAGATGACCTGCCATCCGCCTAGCCTGCGCGACAGCTTCGCGCCCTCGGCATAGCCCAGCCCGCAAACGACAATCGCCGCGACCATCAGCAGATCCCCCGCCGGCGCGGCCGTTATGCCCTGCGAAACCGCAAAACCCACGACCAGCGCGCTGCCGAGCAGGGAAAATGCCCAGAAGGCAGGGCGGGGACGTTCGCCGCCGCGCACCACGCCAAAGATGGCGGTAGCGAGCGGCAGCAGGCCGACAAACACGATCGAATGCGCGGAGGTGATATGCTGCAAGGCAATGGCCGTAAGCAGCGGAAAGCCGACCACGACGCCCAGCGAAACGATGACGAGCGACATCAGGTCGCCCCGCGCCGGCCGGCGCTCCCCCAATGCGGCCAGCAGCAGCAATGCGATCGCGCCTGCGATCGCCGCCCGCGACGCGGTCAGGAATACCGGCGTGAAGTCCGCCACCGCCACGCGCGTGGCAGGAAGGGAGCCCGAAAAAATCAGAACGCCCAAAAATCCGTTCAACCAGCCGGCCGCTGTCCTGTCCATGTTCTTCACCTGTTTTCCAGACCATGGATATCGAACAGGTGGACATGGATTTTCCAGATACAGTACAGTACGATTTTAGCAAACTGTACTGGTTCAAAAAGCAGGACGGATGGCTATGGACGCGACGCAGACGGTGCCGGCGCACGGGGATACGCTGATTGCCACGGTCATGGCCTCGGTACGCCAGCGCATGACCTCGCGCAGCCTGACGCCGGGCATGCGCCTGCCCTCGATCCGCGCGCTGGCTGCAAGCATGGGCGTTTCCAAATCGACGGTGGTCGAAGCTTATGAAAGACTGGCCGCCGAGGGTGTCATCCGCTCCCGTCCCGGTTCCGGCTTCTACGTCGCTGCACCCATGGCGCCACTTTCGCTTTCCGATATCGGCCCGAGGCTGGATCGCGAGGTCGATCCCTTATGGATTTCACGCCAGTCGCTCGATGCGGGCGACACCATGCTGAAACCCGGTTGCGGCTGGCTCCCGGCGTCCTGGATGCCACATGAGGCGTTGCGGCGGAACCTGCGCTCGCTTTCACGCACGACCGATGCCACGCTTGTCGACTACGGCACGCCACTTGGCCTGCGGCCGCTGCGTGAGTTGCTGGCCCGGCGCATGGGCCGGCACAATATCGCGGCAGGGCCGGAACAGATCATGCTGACCGAATCCGGCACCCAGGCCATCGACCTGATCTGCCGCTACATGCTCGAGGCGGGAGACACGGTGCTGGTCGACGATCCCTGCTATTTCAATTTTCATGCGCTGCTGCGTGCACACCGTGCAAAGGTGGTTTCGGTGCCCTATAGCCCGGATGGACCGGACATCGGGCAACTGGCAACGGTGCTGGAAGAGCACAGGCCAAGACTCTATCTGACCAACAGCGGCATCCATAACCCCACCGGAGCCAGCCTTTCGCCGGTGACCGCGCACCGGCTGCTGAAGCTTGCCGAGCAGCATGACCTCATCATCGTCGAGGACGATATCTTCGCCGACTTCGAACTGACGCCGGCACCCCGCCTTGCAGCTTTCGACGGGCTGGAGCGCGTCATCGCCATCGGCAGCTTCTCCAAGACCCTGTCGGCGTCGCTACGCTGCGGTTACATCGCGGCAAAACCGGAATGGATCGAGGGGCTGGTCGATCTCAGGATCGCCACCAGCTTCGGCGGCAGCCATTTCGCCGAAGCGCTGGTGCTGGCCCTGCTGACAGATGGCGGCTATCGCAAGCATCTGGAAGGCTTGCGCACGAAGCTCGCCCGCGCGATGGCGGAGACGGCGGCGCGGCTGGAGGCGGTCGGCATCATGCCGTGGCTGATGCCGCAGGCCGGCATGTTGCTGTGGTGCCGCCTGCCGCAAGGGACCGATGCCGGCAAGGTCGCCCGCCATGCGCTGGCCGAGGGCATCGTGCTCGCGCCCGGCAACGCCTTCAGCTTGTCGCAGACCGCGCACGGCTTCATGCGCTTCAACGTCGCCCAGTCCGGCGACGAGCGCATCTATCGCATGCTCAGAACTGCCCTGAAATCCGCCTAATGCGCGGGTGCCGCCGGCGAGCGCATCAGCATGCCGAACAGATCGCGCGGATCGTCCGGGTCGGCAATCAGGTCGAGGAATTCGAGCACATCGCCGCCGACCGTCAAATCGTAGACATAGCGCAGCGCCGAGAAATCCTCGATGGCGAACCCCACCGAGTCGAACAGGGTGATCTGGCGTTCGTCGCGCCGGCCGACGGCGTGTCCTTCTATCACGTCCCACAGTTCGGTTACGGCATGGTCTTGCGGCAACTGCTGGATTTCGCCCTCAATGCGCGTCTGCGGGGGAAATTCCACGAAGATATCGGAACGCAACAGAATATCCCGATGGATCTCGGTCTTGCCGGGGCAGTCGCCGCCCACGGCGTTGATGTGCACACCGGGGCCGACCATGTTGTCGGTAAGGATCGTGGCATATTGCTTGTCCGCGGTGGCGGTGGTGATGATCGCGGCCCCCTCGACCGCCTCGGCCGCCGCATCGCAAATCTCGATCGAGGCGAACCCCTGACGGGCGAGGTTGCCGGCGCATTTGCGCGACGCTGCCGGGTCGATGTCATAAAGGCGCAGCCTGTCGACGCCCAGCAGCGCCTTGAAGGCCAGCGCCTGGAATTCGGACTGCGCGCCATTGCCGATCACCGCCATGGTCCTCGCACCCTTCGGCGCAAGATATTTGCCGGCCACGGCCGACATGGCGGCGGTGCGCAGGGCGGTCAGCATGGTCATTTCGGACAGCAGCACGGGGTAACCGGTCGAGACATGCGACAGCAACCCGAAGGCGGTCACGGTCTGAAGCCCTTCACGCGTGTTCTTCGGATGGCCGTTGACATATTTGAAGCCGTAGAGGGTGCCGTCGCTGGTAGGCATCAGCTCGATGACGCCGTCGACGCTGTGCGAGGCGATGCGCGGCGTCTTGTCAAAGCTCTGCCAGCGACGGAAATCCTCCTCGATATAACCGGCCAGTTCGGTGAGAAAGCGCTCTATCCCCACCGAATGCACCAGTCGCATCATGCGGTCGACGCTGACAAACGGCACGACATTCAGTTGCTTTTCCATTCAGGCGGCCCTCCTCCTGCCCGTTATCGTCTTGCCGAGCAGGCTGCCCACCAGTTCGATGGCGAGACCTGCCGTGCGGCCACGCTCGTCGAGCGTGGGGTTCAGTTCAACCACGTCCAGGCTGGTGACCAGCCCGCTTTCGTGAAGCATTTCCATGGCCAGATGCGCCTCGCGGAAGGTTGCGCCGCCCTGAACCGGCGTGCCGACGCCCGGCGCCAGCGGCGGGTCCAGGAAATCGACATCGAACGAGACATGCAGCAGCCCGTTCGCAGCACGCACCTCGTCGAGGAACGATTCCAGCAAGGGACCGATGCCCTTGCGGTCGATGGCGCTCATGTCATATGCGCGCACCGGGGAGCCAGCCAGCGCCTCGCGCTCCGCCTTGTCCACGCTGCGCAGCCCCAGGATGCAGACACGCTCCTGCGCCAGCGGGGCGGGGAGCGGCGGGAAGTAATTTTCGAAGCCGGGCAGGCCGCACAGATAGGCGAGAGGCACGCCGTGCAGGTTGCCGCTGGTGGTGGTGTCCAGCGTGTGGAAATCGGAATGGGCGTCCATCCACAGCACGAACAGCGGACGGCCCTGCTCGGCGGCGCGGCGGGCCAGACCGGACACGGAGCCGGCCGAAATGCTGTGGTCGCCGCCGAGGAATATCGGGAAGCCATCCGCGCCCGCCTCATAGGCAACCGCGGCGGTCGCCTCGATCCAGGCGCTGATTTCGGGCAGGAATTTCAAATGGTTGGGATGATGCGGGACAGTATGCGGCTGCGGCCTCGGAACGGAGCCGAGGTCGACCACCTCATGGCCGAGGTCGCGCAGGGCAGCGGCAAGCCCCGCCCCTTTCAGCGCCTCCGGACCGAGCGCGCATCCGGGAACGGGCTGCCCCTGCTCGACCGGTACGGAAATCAGCTTGCAGTTCATGGCCGCCTCGTTGTCGTCTTCTCCCCTCTAGAAGACCCAATTTTCGCGGCATGCGGAAGCAACCAGATTGCCTAATCCGGCCGCACGACTTACCATAATGGCAAGGCATATCGATCAGAATGGACAACGGAAATGGACGCGACAGACCAGCGCCTCATCACCATATTGCGTCATGACGGGCGGTGCAGCCTTTCCGACCTTGCCGCAGAACTCGGCATCACCCGCGCCACCGTTAGGGCGCGGCTGGAACGGCTGAAAAAAACCGGCGAGATCATCGGCTTCACCGTCATCCTGCGCTCCGATGCCATCGACCTGCCGGTGCGCGGCATCATGATGATCGAGGTCGGCGGCCGCAGCGCCGACTCCGTGATCGGAGCGCTGAACGGATTCTCGGAGGTGAGCTCCATCCACACGACCAACGGAAAATGGGATCTGGTGGTGGAGCTGGGAACGTCCGACCTGATCGAGTTCGATCAGGTGCTGCGGCGCATCCGGCTGATACCGGGAATCACAAATTCCGAAACCAGCCTGCTGCTGGCCACGCCGCGCAGCGTCAGGGCCCGGCTTTAAAAAGGAATCAGGGCGCACCGCCGCGAAGGGAGTGAAGCTTCATCGTCAGGCGCTTCGGCATGACCAGCGACAAGGCGTGCAGGAACTCGCTTCTGGCGATCAGGGCGAGCGCGCCCACATAGACCGCTGCGCCGACCGACACCAGAACCGCCAGTGAAAGGACGGGAGCGAAGCCGGCTGGCAGCACCGTGCGAACGAGCAGCACGGCGAGCAGCATGGCGATTCCGGCCTCTATGGGAGCGCGCATGATGCGAAGATGCTCGCGCCGGTCGACGCCCGTCATCTGGCCCGCCGCGATGAAGGCCAGCGGGCTCAGAAGCACCGCTCTCAGCAGCATGGCGCAGGCGATGGCGACGATGCCGAAGGACGCGGCGGCTACGATGACGGCCATGTTGGCAACGGTGTGCACCACCTGTATGCGGAACCAGACGTCGGGCCGGCCGCCGCCCTGCACCACGGATCGCTGCACCCCGCTGATCGCGCCCAGCATTCCCATGAACACGAAAGCGTACATCACCGGGGCCGCATCGAGCCATTTCTCGCCGAACAGCACGCGAATGGCGAGATCGCCCACCGCCAGCAGGCCGAGGTTCATCGGAACGGCCATGATCATGGCCAGCGACAGGGTCTGCACATAGGCGGAGCGCAGCCGCTCGACATTGCCCTGGATGGAGGCGATCAGCGGCGTGGTGACGCTGACCGACGGCCCGATGATGGCGTCCGTCATGAGGTCGTTGAGCCGCCGTCCGATGGAGTAGAGGCCGAGCGCATGCGGCCCCAGCATGGAGCCGATGATGCCCCTGTCGATCTGCGAATTGGCAACGTCGAGACCCTGCTGCCCGAGCATGACCAGCAGGGTCGAGCGCGCGGCGCCGATGGCGCGCGGCGACACCCGCCACAGCGGCGTCCAGCCGGCGCAGTACCAGTTCAGGACGCAGGTGATGCAGTGATAGATGAAGGCCGTCATGACCGCACTGAGGGCACCGTAGCCCTGAAGCGCCATGACCACGGTGACCGGGGCGAGCGCCAGCGACAGCACGCCCGTCTGCATGCCGATGCGGGCGAAGTCCCGCTTCACGATACGGATCGCGCCCGGAACGCCGCCGATGCCGTTGGCGAGGATGGAGCCGGCCACGACCCACATCAGCGTTTCGAATTCGGGCGTGTCGAGGAGCCGGGCGGCGGGGGCGGCGGCCAGCGCGCATCCGGCGGCGACGACGACGGACAGGCCGAGGCTCAGCCAGAACAGCACCGATACGGTATCCCGGCCGAGGTCCTGCCGCACGATCAGCGTTTCGCGAAACGCGGCGGTCGTCACCAGCGTGCCGATGAAGAAGACGACCGTCGAAAGGGTCATCAGGCCGAACTGGTAGATTTCGAGGATGCGGGCGAGGAAAACGGCGAGCAGGAACGCCGTCACCATGTTGACCACCTGCGACCCCACCAGCCAATAGGCGCCCAACCTCGCCTGCTGCTTCAGCACCATTGCGGCTTTCCCCCATCGCTGGCGCCCGGCCGCACATTTGCCCGACCGGACTTGCGGAGCAGCGGCAAGAATGCGGCCGCCGATGGCGCAATGGCAAGCGATCAGCCGAGGTAGCAAGTCAACAGCTTGGCGAGGGGGCTACACCTTATTGTTGCGTTGATGCTTCGTGGAGAGGCGCGGAAGCTGATCGTGCAGACCAGCATCCGCCGACCGCGCAACCCGCTGCCGGCAAACCACGGGGGGTACGTGGCATGGCTGTCAGGCAGGCAGTCTTCCTCGTCGGGGGCAAGGGAACGCGGCTCGGCACGCTGACGGCCGCCACACCGAAGCCGTTGCTTCCGATCACGCCGGACATGCTGCTCATCGATCTGCTGATCGAGGAGGCGGTGCGCCACGACTTCACCGACATCGTGCTTCTGGCCGGCCATCTGGGCGACAGCGTCGAGCGCCTCTATCACGGCCGCCGGATCAGGGACGCGACCGTCCGCGTGATCCGCGAGCCGGAGCCGGCGGGCACGGGCGGCGCGCTGCGCCACGCCGCCGGCATTCTCGACCCGTGGTTCCTGCTGGCGAACGGCGATTCCTGGTTCGACATCAACCTGCGCGCCCTGACGCTCGCGCCGCCGCGAACCGGCCTTGCGCGCATCGCCCTGCGACCGATGGCGGACACGGCGCGCTATGGCTCGGTGGAACTGCACGGCAGGCGCATCACCGCCTTCACCGAAAAGAAGGCCGCCGCCGGATCGGGGCCCGTTCCGGGGCTCATCAATGGCGGGCTCTATCTGCTCAGGCGCGCGGTTCTCGACCGTATCGCCGGCCCCTGCTCCATCGAGCAGGACGTGTTTCCCGCCCTTGTACGGCAAGGCGCCGTCGAGGGCCGGGTGTTCGACGGCTATTTCCTCGACATCGGCCTGCCGGAAACGCTGGCGCAGGCGCGGCGCGAGCTGCCCATGAGGCTGGCGCGCCCAGCCGCCTTCCTCGACCGCGACGGCGTGCTCAACATCGACCACGGCTACACCCACCGGCCCGAGCAGCTGCGGTGGATGGAAGGCGCGCGCGAAGCCGTGCTCGCCCTCAACGAGGCGGGCTATCTGGTGTTCGTGGTCACCAATCAGGCCGGCGTCGCCCATGGCTTCTACCACGAGGCGGACGTGCATGCCTTCCATGCGCGCATGCAGGCGGAACTGGCCGACATGGGCGCTCATATCGACGCCTTCTATCATTGCCCCTTCCATCCGGACGCGACGATCCGCCGGTACAGGCATCCCGCGCATCCCGACCGCAAGCCCAATCCCGGCATGCTGCTGAAGGCGCAGCGCGAATGGCGCATCCGCGACCGCGGCAGCTTCCTCATCGGCGACCGGGAAAGCGACATCGAGGCCGCGAACCGGGCCGGCATACCGGCCATGCTGTTCGACGGCACCAACCTGCTCGCCACGGTGCGGCAGGCGCTGGCCGCCGTCCGCCCGGCCCCGGGCGCGCCGACGCCGGCACCGATTTCCATCGAAACTCCAGCCATGCAGGCAGGTTGACCATGCCGTATCTCACAGCCACGCGCCAGAAAATCGCCATCGATCACGGATGGCAGGCCGATACCGCCGTCCAGCGGGCCAGCCGGTGGATGCTCGATTGCGCCATTCCGCTGTGGGCCGCAAACGGGGTCGACCGCAAGCGCGGCGGCTATGTCGAGCAGATGGCCTTCGACGGGTCGGCGCGGCCGGTCGATTTCAAGCGCACGCGGGTGATCGGGCGGCAGATCTACGTCTTCAGCCATGCGGCCCTGCTCGGCCAGAAAGACGCGCTCGAATGCGCCCGCTTCGGTTATGATTTCCTCACCCGCAACGCGTGGCTCGGGCCGGACGGCGGCTGGGCGCGGCTGCTCACCCCCGACGGGCGCGTGAAGGATGCGACGCCCGACCTCTACGACCTCGCCTTCATCCTCTACGCCTTCGGCTGGTATCGGCGCGCTTCCGGGGACGAGACCGTCGACCAATGGGCGCTCAGCACGCTCGACTTCATCGAGACGCATATGCGCCATCCGGGCGGGCAGGGTTTTCTGGTGGAGAAGCCGGCCTCCGGCGCGCGGCTCCAGAACCCGCACATGCATCTTCTGGAAGCCGCCCTGATCAATCTGGAAGCCAGCGGCGACGCGCGCTTCCGCCGCCTTGCCGACGAGATCGTCGAACTGTTCGCAACGCGCTTCTTCGATCCTCGCACCTCTACGCTCGGCGAACAGTTCGACGAGCGGTGGAACCGGCTGCGCAATGCAGCGGGGCGCACCATCGAGCCCGGCCATCAGTTCGAATGGGCATGGATACTGGCGCGCTACCAGCGCCTTACCGGCTGCGACATGCGGCCCTTCGTGGAAGGGCTGACATGGTTCGCGGAGACCCATGGCGTGGAGCATGGCGACTGGCTGACGCTGAGCGCGGTGCGCGACGACGGCGTCGTTCTGGATGCCGGCTCGCGCGTGTGGCCAAACACCGAGCGCATACAGGCGGGGGTGGCCATGTTCGAGCTATTCGGCATCGACCCGCGCCCGGTGTTCGCCAGCAGCACGCGCGTGCTGTTCGACCATTTCCTCGATCGGGGCCATTCCCCCGACCGCAAACTGCCCGGAACGTGGATGGACCGGATCGACGCGGAGCGGCGGTCGGTGACGGACCATGTGCCGGCCTCCAGCCTCTATCACCTGACGATCGCCTTCGCGGAAATGATCAGGATCGCGCCGGAGGTGGAGGAAGCCTTTCCATCGTGACGGGTCCAGCGTGACGGGCCCAGCGTGACACAGGGGCAGCTTTTTTCTTTTCACGAATTATCGGGGGATGACGATGCACATACTGGTTACCGGCGGGGCCGGCTATATCGGCTCGGTTCTGGTTCCCACGCTGCTGGAGCACGGGCATGGCGTGACCGTGCTCGACACCTTCGAGCGCGGCACCACCGAGCTTGCGCCCTGCTGCCGCCATGCGGGCTTCGAGCCGGTTCGCGGCGACGCGCGCGACGAGCGGCTTCTCGACGAGCTGGTGCCCAGGGCCGACGCGGTGATCCCGCTCGCCGCCCTTGTCGGCGCGCCGCTGTGCAGGCAGGACCCGATCACCGCCACGACCCTGAACCGGGATGCGGTGGTTGCGCTGACGAAACGCGCCTCGCCGGCGCAGATGATCGTTTACCCCACCACCAATTCCGGCTACGGCATCGGCGAACAGGGCATTTTCTGCACCGAGGAAACGCCGCTCAACCCGATCTCGCTCTACGGCACCACCAAGGTGGAGGCCGAGGCAGCGGTGCTGGAGAATGCGCAAGGGGTGACGCTGCGGCTGGCGACGGTGTTCGGCATGTCGCCGCGCATGCGCATCGACCTGCTGGTCAACGACTTCACATGGCGGGCCGTGACCGACCGCGCCGTCGTCATCTTCGAGGGCCATTTCAAGCGCAACTACATCCATGTGCGCGACGTGGTGAAGGGCTTCGAGCACGCGCTGGCCAATTTCGACGCCATGCGCGGCCGGCCCTACAATCTGGGCCTGTCCAGCGCCAACCTCTCCAAGCTGGAGCTGTGCGAGCGCATAAGGGCGCATGTGCCGCAATTCGTCTGTCTCGAAGCGCCCATCGGCGAGGACCCCGACAAGCGCGACTACATCGTTTCCAACGAGAAGCTGGAGCGCACCGGCTGGATGCCGGACTGGAGCCTCGACGACGGCATCGGGGAACTCATCCGCGGCTACAGGATGATCCGCA
>JAIPUZ010000006.1 GCA_022833215.1 Mesorhizobium sp.
CGAATTCCATTGTTTTCCTCCATTTTATAACGACGCGGACTTGATCGGGTGCCGCGCTTCAGACCCCTTGGTGTTGGGTGGCGCGCCCGTCAGTGTCCGGGCGCCCAGATGCGGATGCCCGCATGGGAGAAGGGAACCTTCTTCGAGATGTTGAGGCGGATCAGCAAAGGCGTGATGGCCTCGACGCAGCGCGCGCTTTTGGCGGGACCGGCATCGTAGGTCTGCACGCCGATGCCCCCGATCAGCGCCTGCACCTCTTCCTTGGCGGCGAGATCGTCGCCGCAGACGAAGACGTCGCAATTGATCGGCGTCGGCAGATCGTTCAGCGAGTGCGCGGAAACGTTGTGCAGAGCGCCCACGACCCTGACCCCCTCGCCCAGCAGCTTCTGGGCAGCCTCGGTGGCCGAGCCTTCCGGGGGCGGGCCATAGCCGCGCGGATTGCCCTGCTCCAGCGGCACCACGACATCGACGAGGATCTTGCCGTCAAGTGCTGCGCGCACTTCCTCCAGCGTGGCATCGTGCGCGGCGAAGGGCACAGCCAGCATCACCATCCGCTCGGCAGACTGTGCGGCGTTCACATTGTCCGCGCCGGTAATGGGCGTAAACGATCCGCCTGCTTCCGTCAGCTTCGCGTTGAGGTCTGCGGCGATGGCGCGTGCACGCTCGGCGTCGCGCGAACCCAGCGCCACGGCCACGCCGCTGCGCGCAAACCTGAGCGCCAGCCCCTGCCCCTGCGGGCCGGTTCCTCCGAGAATTGCAATGGTCATAGAAACAGCTCCTGTGAAAGCGGTCGAAGAAAGTCGCCGGCGCTGGCCGAGGGCGTGTCGCTCCACGGCAGGCCGCGTATGATCATCACGGGAAGGCCGGCATCCTTCTGCATGAGCAGGCCGGAGGCGGCGGCCAGTTCATCGGCAAAGGCCGGCAGGGTCGCCTTGAGTCCACGCCCATAGGCGTCGGCTCGCACGGTCCAGTCGACCACGGCCGGTATGCCGGCCACCCCGATGGCGACATTGACCAGACCGTGACGCCATGGCCTTCCGAAGGTGTCGGTGATGACGACCCCGATCTGCACGCCATAGCGCTCTTCCAGTCCAGCCCTGATGCGGGCGGCGCTGGCGTCTGGATCTTCCGGCAGAAGCAGCAGCATGTCGTCCCTGCCCTCGCCCAGATTGGACTGGTCGATGCCGGCATTGGCGCAGATCCACCCCTGACGGTGGCGGGTGATCAGAAGCCCGTCCGGCTCCTGCCGCCTGGCGCGGATGATGTCGGAGGATTCCGACAGGATCGCCTCGACCTTGCGTGCGTCCTTGCCGATCTCCGCCGCGATCTCGATGGCGCGCGGCGACGGCACGAAGGCGTCGAGCGCAAACATGCGCGCCTCGCTCTTGGAGACGATCTTCTGGGCAACGATCACGATATCGCGCGGCATCAGTTCGCTGCCCATGTCGGAGAGCGCCTGCGCGATCGCCGCCGACAGATCGTCGCCGGCCGCGATCTCCGGGATGCCGGCCACCGCGAACAGGCTCACCCCTTGCCTGCGAATGCTGCCTGCGGTGGAAGCCGCGAAGAGATCGTTCGGCGTGTCGATATCGCGGCAGAGATTTTGAAGTGTGAGCCGCGTGCAGCCCCTGCCCGCACCCTTTGCCGCTGTCTCGTGGGCATCCGCCGAGCGCGGCCCGAAGCTGAACGGGATCGCATCGGGCGGCGAGAGCAGAATGGCATTGGTGCCGCCATCATGGGATTCTGCGATGACGACAGATGCTTCGTCCGCCGCTTCGATGAGGCGGGCAATCTCCGCTGCCTCAAGCGTCGGAATATCGGCATGGATGACGAGAAGCCTTTCGGCGCCGATGGAGCCGGCCCATTCGGCAGCACGTGCCGCCGCCCCGTTGATACCGGCCTTTCCATTCTGGCCGAGCGCAGTTGCATCATGAGCGCGCGCGATCTCGGCCACGCGCTCCGACGGCGTGATCACCGCCAGCGGATTATCGCCATAGAAGCGGCGAAAGAAGTCCAGCGTGTTCTCGAACAGGAGCAGCGCCAGCGTTTCACGCGCATCGTTGCCAAGCGCAGGTTTGAGACGCGTCTTCGCCTCGGAAGGGTCCTTCATCAATATGGCGATGGCGACCGTCATGCCCGCGATCCGAGCGTTGAAGCGAAACCGGTAAGCTCCCGGGCGAGCCGTTCCGCACCGGCCGGATCGCGCATCAATATGTCCGTGGCATGGACCCTGATTCCCCCGGCCTCTATCGCAACGATGTCGTTGACGTCGCCGCTGTCGACCAGAAAACCGTCGATCAGACCCTTGTAGCGGGCGGCAACGCCGGCAGCGCCGCCGGGCTGGCCAAGATCGGCAAGCAGCTTGTCGAGCGGGCCTTTAACCGCCTTGCCGCCGATCAGCGGCGATACGCCGATGCGGGGCGCATGGCTCGCAGCGACCGCCTCGCGCAGGGCCTTCACCGACAGGACCGGCTCCAGCGACAGCAGCGGGTTGGACGGGGCGAAGACGATCAGATCGGCATCCCTGATGGCGGCAAGTGCCTGAGGGCTGGCAGCAGCCTCTTCCGCGCCGGCGTAGTGGATTTCGCGCACGGCCGGCTGGCAGCGCTCGCCGACGAACCAGTTCTGGAAGTCGAGCAGGCCCTTCTCCGTCATCAGCCTGGTGCGCAAGGGATCGTCCGTAGCCGGCAGGATCCGCGCCCTGACGCCGAAACGGGTGGCGCATTCTTCCGTCACCTCGCTCAATGACGCACCCTGCGACATGCGCCAGTTGCGCCAGATATGCAGGCCGAAATCCGCGTCTCCGAGCTTCATCCACACCGGCGCGCCAAGATCGCGCAGGACATTGAGGCCGTTCACCGTATCGTTGGCGACGCCCCAGCCCTGCCCCCGGTCGATCCGGTCGGAGAGCGTATAGAGAATGGTGTCGATATCCGGACAGACCAGCAGGCCATAGAAGGTGTCGTCGTCGCCGACATTGACGATCACGGTGAGCGCCCCTTCCGGCAAGGCGCGCATCAACCCTTCCGCCATGCGTGCGCCACCGACGCCACCGGCCAGCAGGACCACTTTTTTAAGCGCAGGCTCCATGTGCTAGCTCCTCGCCGCCTGCTGGAGCTCGGTCTGCGTCAGGAACGCGACCGGGCTTGCGCCGCAGGCGCGCTCGACCAGCGGCTCGATCTCGGGAGGATCGTGATCGGTGAAGTCTTCCAGCGTCTGGTATAGCGTGTTGCGCTGCACGGGGATGCGGCCGGCGGCGCGGATGATGCGCACCATCTCCAGCGGCGTGATCTCCTGCCCGTGCTGTGCGCCGGCCGCCCGCGAGATGCTCTCGTTCATGAGCGTGCCGCCAAGATCGTTGACGCCGCAGGCCAGCATGGTCTGCGCCATTTCCGGGCCGAGCTTCACCCACGATGCCTGGATGTTGTCGATGTAACCCTGAAGCATGATGCGCGCCACGGCGTGCATCTTCAGGTTTTCGGTCATGGAAGGTCCCGGCCGCACACCCGGCACATTGCGGTAAAGGCGGGTGTTTTCGTGAATGAAGCCGAGCGGCACCAGTTCGGTGAAGCCGCCGGTGTCCTTCTGGATCGAGCGCAGGCGGTCGATATGGGCGGCCCAGTGCGACGGCCCGTCGATATGGCCGTACATGATGGTCGAGGTGGTCGGGATCTTCTGCCGGTGCGCGGCGCGGATGATCTTTTCCCACTCGTCGGCGGAAAGCTTGTTGCGGGTGAGCTGCAGGCGGATTTCGGTGTCGAGAATCTCGGCTGCGGTGCCCGGCATGGACCCCAGCCCCTCGTCGCGCAGCATGGCGAGGAAATCGTCGAGCGGCATGCGGCTCTTGCGCACACCGTACCAAATCTCGAATGGCGAGAAGGCGTGGACATGCATTTTCGGCACGCGCTTCTTCACCGCGCGCAGCAACTGCACATAATAGTCGCCGGGAATATCGGGATGCAGGCCGCCCTGGATGCAGACTTCGGTGCCGCCCCGGTTCCAGGCTTCCTCGGCGCGCACCGCCACCTGTTCGGGCGTCAGCAGTTCGGCGCTGCCGGCCTCCTTGCGCACGCCGAAATTGCAGAACTGGCAGGCCATGTAGCAGACATTGGTGAAGTTGATGTTGCGTACGGTAACGAATGTCACCCTGTCGCCCACCCGCTCGCGACGCACCGTATCGGCCACCTTGAGCACGGCGGAAAGGTCCGCGCCCTCGGTATTGAACAGGACTTCACCTGCCTCGCGGGAGATTTCGCCGCCTGCCAGTGCCCGTTCCAGAATGGCGCGCACCTTTGAAGAGGCCCGCGTCAGCACCTCATCGGGGCGATTTTCCAACTGCTTCATGACTTCGAGGTCGATGCTCATGGCTCAGCTCGTGAATTGTTCGCGCGCCAGACCGTCGGCGCGGGCAAGACGGGACAGCGGACCGACCAGCGCTTCCCGGCACTCGGCCAGATAGCGGGGATAGACGGTCAGCCGTTCGGCTAGGCGATAACCCTTGGCGGCGGTGCGACGCGAAAGCTCGCCAAGCGCCGGCCATGCCCGCTCGGGATTGATGTGGTCCTTCGTCAGGGGCGAGATGCCACCCCAGTCGTTGATGCCGGATTCGATGTAGTCCTCGAATTCCTCATCGAGATTGGGCGGGGCCTGGAGGCTGATCGACGGATCGAGCACGATGCGGGCCGCAGCCAGCGTCTTCAGCATTTCATGGCGGGATGGCTCGATCCATTCGGCCATGGCCGTACCGGCTTTGGCGCGGAAATTCTGGACGATCACCTCCTGCACATTGCCGTGGCGCAGATGGATGTCGTTGATGGCGATGAGGCTGTCGATGCGCTCGGCCCATGTCTCGCCTATGCCGATCAGGATACCGGTGGTGAAGGGAACGCCAAGACGTCCTGCCGCTTCGATGGTGCGCAGGCGCAACACCGGCGCCTTGTCGGGGCAGGCATGATGCGGCATGCTGGGTTTCGACAGGCGCTTGCTGACATTTTCCAGCATCATGCCCATCGAGGCCGAGACCTCGCCAAGCCGTTCCACCTCGGCCTCGGTCAGCGTGCCCGCATTGACATGCGGGATCAGCGAGGTGTGCTCCAGAACCAGGCGGCAGGCATCGACCAGATAGTCGACGGTGGTGGCGTGGCCGAGTTCCTTCAGAATGGCCACGGCCTCAGGGTAGCGACGCTCGGGGCGCTCGCCCAGTGAAAACAGCGCTTCCTTGCAGCCGAGACGTTCGCCGCGGCGGGCAATGTCGAGCACCTCGTCGGGCGTCAGGTAGTTCGCAGCCGGGTCGCCCGGATGCTTGACGAAGACACAGTAGCCGCAGGTGTTGCGGCACATGTTGGTGAGGGGGATGAACACCTTGCGGGAGTAGGTGATCTCCCGTCCCCAGTGCCGGTCGCGGATCTCGCAAGCCCGCTGGCGCAACAGCGCAAGCCCGGCATCGCTCACGCGATCCGCCGCGTAGACGTCGTCGATCGTCATCATGGCGCCGGCCGTCAGAAGGGCGCGGAAAGAAAATCGTGCAGAAAAATGCCCTGTTCGAAGACAGCGCGGACGTCTGCCCCGCCCCCCCTCCCTGGCAAGCCTGCACCTTCGGTGAGTGCCTGCTTCATGGGTTCCTCCTCCCATTTTTTATCGTCTGATCAAAATTTGACTGCATGATAAAAAAATGTCAAGTGGGTGATTACGAAACGTCAGCCGGGACATGCCGGGCTAAGGCAACCAATTGAAGTTTCGTCAATTTTTGATGCCGTGGTTGAGTCCATCGCAAATCTCGGCTTCGGCATCAGACATTGGAGACCCGCTCAACCGGACATCAGAATCCGGCCCGGAATCTCCGATGGCAGACATATGGGAGAATATTCGACATGACGTGTCGGCGTGCAGTTCCCGATGTGACCGGCAAGGCGCTCACCGCGCAGTCATCTGCATTTCTCATCGACCGCGCCCCATACCTCACGACACGCGGACTGACCCGTCTCTGCATCGCAAGGGAGCCTGTCGTCACCGATAGCTGAAAATCGGAGCATCCTGCGCGGCATTGGAGGTGCCGGGGCAGGACGCGACATCAACACAACCATTCTGGGAGGAGCTTAATGCATAAGCATGCAAATGAATCGTCTCGACTCTTCAACGTCGAGCTGTCGCCGGAAACGGCGACCGGCACATGGAAGACATGGAACCTGTTCGCCTGGTGGATGTCGGGCTGGCACAGCCTTGGCGGCTACACCATGGCTGTCGGCCTCTTCGCACTGGGCCTGAGCGGATTTCAGATGATCGCCGCATTCACGGCGGGCATCATCATCCTCTACTTCACCAACAACATGAGCGGCGTGGCCGGACAGCGCGTCAAGGTGCCGTTCCCGGTCTTCGCACGCGCCAGCTTCGGCGTCTACGGCGCCAATATTCCCGCAATCCTGCGCGCCATCGTCGCCGTGGCATGGTACGGCATCCAGACCTATCTCGCCTCGGCCGCAATGATGCTGCTGGTCATCAAGGTCTTCCCCTCGACAGAATCCTTGACGCAGGATTCCATTCTGGGCCTGTCGAGCCTGGGCTGGATCTGCTTCCTTATCCTTTCGTTCGCACAGCTCATCGTCCTGTCGCGCGGCATGGAAGCGGTGCGTCGCCTCTCCGACTTCGCGGGACCCGCCATCTGGATCGCGATGATTGCGCTCGCCATATGGGTGCTCGCCCGCGCCGGCTGGTCGGTCGATTTCAGCTATCGCACGGTGGAGCATAACAGCGGCTTTTTCGGCATGGCTTCCGCCATGTTCATCGTGGTCGCCTATCTCGCCGGCCCGACCCTGAACTTCGCCGACTTCACCCGCAACGCACCCGACGAAGCCTCGGTTCGCCGTGGCAATGCATGGGGCCTGCTGCTGAACGCTACAGCCTTCGGCGCCATCTCCATCGTCATCGCGCTGGCTTCGGTGAAGGTCTATGGCGAGGCGATCCACGATCCGATCGCGCTGATGAAGGACATCGACAGCATCGCCATACTGCTGGTCGCCATCATCGCCATCGGCACGGCCACGGCCGGCATCAACATCATCATGAACTTCGTCGCGCCGGTTTACGACATCATCAATGTGTGGCCACGTCACTTCACCTTCCGCAAGGCGGGCGTGGTCGTGGCCATCCTCTCGGTGATCGTGACGCCGTGGAACCTGTTCTCCAGCCCGGTCATCGTCAATCACTTCATCGGCAGCGTCGGGGCCCTGATGGGACCGCTCTACGGCATCGTGATGGCGGACTACTACATCATCAGGCGCCAGACGATCGATTCCGACGCCCTGTTCGACGACACGCCCGGCGGCAAATACTACTACAATGGCGGCTACAACACGAACGCCATCATTGCGCTCGTCATCTCAGGCGTCATCGCCATCGGCATGTCGGTCATCCCGGCCATCAGTGCATGGACGCCGTTCTCATGGCCTGTCGGCGTCGCGCTGTCGGCGATCATCTATTGCCAGCTGAGCACCGGCAAGAGCCGCGCGCTCGGCACCGTGACCACGGACTGACAGGCAGCGCAGGGCGGCTCCCCCGATCCGGGGCCGCCCTGCGCGACACATCGGCCAGGCGCTCTCATATCTCGTTGGACCCGGCTCAAATACCGTGCTCCGTCACACGCATCGAAATGAAAGGTTCAAGCAATGTCGAAGGTAATCAAGGGAGGCACTGTCGTTGCCGCCGATCGCAGCTACGAGGCAGACGTGCTGATCGAGGGCGAGACCATCGCCGCAATCGGACCCGACCTGCGCGGCGATCAGGTGATCGATGCCGGGGGCGCACTGATCATTCCCGGCGGCATCGATCCGCACACCCACTTCGAGATGCCGTTCATGGGCACCACCACGGCCGAGACCTGGGAAAGCGGAACTTACGCCGCCGTCTCCGGCGGAACGACCATGGTGGTGGATTTCGTCATCCCCGGCGAGGACGGGCTGCTGGTTGCGCTCGACCAGTGGGAGGAGCGCGCGGCGCGTCAGGCGTGCAGCGACTATTCCTTCCACGTCTCCATCACCGGCTGGTCGAAGAAGATTTTCGACGAGATGGAAACCGTCGTCGGGCGCGGCGTGAACACGTTCAAGCACTTCATGGCCTACAAGGGCGCGCTGATGGTCAACGATGATGAGATGTTCGCCTCGTTCCAGCGATGCGCAGCGCTCGGCGCAATCCCCTTCGTCCATGCCGAGAACGGCGACCTTGTTGCAGCCATGCAGCAGAAGCTGATGAGCTCCGGCCTCAGCGGCCCGGAAGCGCATGCCTATTCGCGGCCGCCGGACGTCGAGGGCGAGGCGGTCAACCGCGCCATAACCATCGCCGACGCCGCCCGCGTTCCGGTCTACATCGTGCATGTTTCCTGCGAACAGGCGCACGAAGCCATCCGCCGCGCCCAGCACAAGGGCATCCGCGTCTATGGCGAACCGCTGATCCAGCATCTGACGCTGGATGAAAGCGAATATGCCAACCCGGACTGGGCCCATGCGGCGCAGCGCGTCATGTCCCCGCCCTTCCGCGACGCCCGTCACCAGGCGTCGCTGTGGGCGGGCCTCCAGTCGGGCTCGCTGCATACCGTCGCCACCGACCACGCCGCCTTCACCATGGAGCAGAAGCGCCTTGGCCTCAACGACTTCACCAGGATTCCCAACGGCACGGGCGGGGTCGAAGATCGCCTTTCCGTGCTGTGGACCAGAGGCGTCGAAACAGGCCGGCTGACACCGAACGAGTTCGTGGCGGTAACCTCCACGAACATCGCGAAGATCCTCAACATCTACCCACGCAAGGGCGCCATCGTACCCGGCGCCGACGCCGACCTTGTGGTGTGGGACCCGAAAGCGAGCAAGACAATCTCGGCCGCGACCCAGAAGTCGATCATCGACTACAATGTCTTCGAGGGCATGCAGGTATCCGGACTGCCACGTTACACGCTTTCGCGCGGCGAGATCGTCTGGGGCGATGGCGTTGCCACACCGCGACCCGGTCGCGGCAAGTTTGTCAGGCGCGAGCCGTTCCAGGCCGTCAACAGGGCTCTGTCGACATGGAAGGAACTGACCGCACCGCGCGCTGTCAACCGCTCGCCCGAGCATATGCCGATCGGCGTCTGAACTGCACTGAACGGCGAACCGGCCGCACAGGAGCCACCTGCGCGGCCGGTTACCTTCCGGTCTGCCGCGGAGCCAGTCCGTTGAGATAGAGCTGCTCGAGAAAACGCGCCGCATCCTCGAAGCGTCCGTCTCCATCGCGCTCTGGCCCAAGCACGGCCCGCACCTGCACGTCGAAATCCGCATAATGCTGTGTGGTCGCCCATAGCGAGAAGATCAGATGATAAGGGTCGATGCGCACGATATGGCCGGCTCTCATCCAGCTTTCAATCACCTGCACCTTTTCATCGACAAGCGGCTTCAGCACATCCTGCAGCATGCCCAGCGTATGCGGCGCACCCTGCAGGATCTCGTTCGTGAACAGGCGGCCTTCACGCGGAAAGTCGCGCGACATCTCGATCTTGCGCCTTATGTAGGCGCGCAACTCCGCCAGCGGATCGCCGGCAGGGTCGAGATCGCGCAACGGTTGCAGCCAGTCGTCCAGCAGCCGCTGGATAAGCTCCTGATGGATGGCTTCCTTGCTGCGGAAATAATAGAGCAGATTGGGCTTCGACATGTCCGCCGCCTCGGCGATCTGGTCGATGGTCGCCCCGCGAAAGCCATGCGTCGAAAAGACGTCAAGCGCCGCTTCAAGTATTCTGGCGCGCCTCTTGGCCTGTATGCGCGTTCGCGGATGAGACGTCTTCGTCGCGCTCAAGCCCCGCCTTCTCCCGGATTCGCATCGCTCACGCGCAAGTCAGATCCTTCATATGCCGCCGTGCCGTCTTCGGCATCAGGCGGACAGTTCCCCTTCCATCGGTTAAGCCAGCCCGGCGGGGCGTTGTCAACTTGGCTCGTCGTGCGACCGCCCATGCAGGAATGATCCTGTACCGGCGCCTGTCATCCGCAGACGGAATCGTTTTGCAATTCAGCTTTTGCAGGTTGTGATTCAAGATACAGGCCGGATGAGAGGCCAGCATCTGATGACAGCGCATGCCTGCGGCGATCTCCGCAGGCATGTCGTGGCCAGCGCAACCCGCCTGTCAAAGTGAACTAGCCCTGCCTTCAGGAAACGCGGCGCTTCTCAAGCTTGCGTGCCAGCGTGCGCCGGTGCATGCCCAGCCGGCGCGCGGCTTCCGATATGTTGAAGTCGGCCTCGACCAGCGTCTCATGAATCCGCTCCCATTCGAGCGTCTTCAGCGAGGTGCGGCGGGGCGTCAGCGCCACCTCGGCATCGCCCTCGGTCTTGCCGAAAGCTGCCTCGATCTCATCGGTGTTCGCGGGCTTGGCAAGGTAGTGGCAGGCGCCGAGCTTGATTGCCTCCACCGCCGTGGCAAGGCTGGCATAGCCGGTGAGCACCACGATGCGCATTTCAGGGGCGCGATCGTGGAGCATCTTCACCGCCTTCAGGCCGGAACCGACGCTGAGCTTGAGATCGACGACGGCATAATCGGGAGCGGCACCCTCCAGTGCCATCGGCAGGGTTTCCAGACCTTCACAAACCTCCACCTCGTATCCGCGCCGCTGGAACGAGCGGCGCAGCGCACGCGCGAAAGCCGCATCGTCCTCCACGATCAGCAGGGAGCGGCCGCTATCCATCGCCGCCTGTTCCGGAAAGGGCAGCCAGAGGCAGGGTTACGGTAACCGACGCACCCTTGCCGGCATTGTTGCATGCCGAAACCATGCCGCCGAGCTTGCGAACCGCATTGACGACAAGAAACAGGCCAAGCCCGCTGCCCGGCCGGTTCTTGCTCGACTGGTAGGGCTTGCCGAACGATTCGAGCATTTCCGGCCTGAAACCGGGTCCGGCGTCCCTGACGACGACCACCAGTTTGTCCTCCTGTCGGCTGACGGAAAAACCCACCCATGCGGGCGAGGCTTCCAGAGCGTTATCGAACAGATTGAACAACACCTGCCTGAGAGCCGCATCGGAAACGATGGCGGCGTCCGGTTCGAAGGCGTTGTCATAATCCA
>JAIPUZ010000007.1 GCA_022833215.1 Mesorhizobium sp.
ATTCCTTCTCCAGCCCCGGCATCATCTTGTCGCGATGGGCGATGTAGAGATGGCCGCCATCCTGCGGCAGGCAGTCGATCTCCGGCTCGGCGATCAGGGCGCGGAACAGGTCGAAACCCTCGGCGATCTCCCGGTGCAGCTTCTTCGCGACCTCGACGCCCCAGCGCTCGATCCATTGCGAGCGCTTGAGGCGGCCGGCCGAAATCTGCGCCTGCCCGCCATTGCGGGTGGAGCAGCCCCACGCCACGCCGTTCGCCTCCAGAACGACGGCCTTGATGCCGTGCTCGCGGGCGAGATGAATGGCGCAGGAAAGCCCCGTATAGCCCGAGCCCACCACCACCACATCGGCGTCGATGTCGGCCCGCACCGGCCCGTCGTCGGCCGGCGGCGCGCCTGCCGTGCCGATCCAGTAGGTCGGCGCATAGTCGCGGCCGTGGCCGGGATCGGGCGCCACCACCGGATCGTAGGTGGGATCGTAGGGCTTGCGGAGCGGCCCGAAGTCGATTGC
Source organism: Mesorhizobium sp. (assembly GCA_022833215.1). GTDB lineage: Bacteria > Pseudomonadota > Alphaproteobacteria > Rhizobiales > Rhizobiaceae > Mesorhizobium. Next base: position 509 of record JAIPUZ010000007.1, read on the forward strand.
CTGATGTTGCATGGCTGGAAATCCTGCGCCCGGACGGGCTTGCTTTCACGCGGCGATAAGCGGCCGCTGCTTGCGGAAGGCCTGTTTCTTCACGATCCTGCCGCCGCGCAGCGTGAACAGGTCGCAGCCCTGGGCCTCGACCCGGCTGCCATCTTCGTTGGTGCCGGTGAAGGTCCATTCCGAAACGGCGCGGTCGCCATGGACGAAGTGGCTGTGATGGTCCCAGCGCGCATCTTTCATCGCCGCCCATACGCCCGAAAACGCCGCCGCGATGGCCTGTGCGCCCTCGATGCGCGTGCCCCATGCCTCGGCGCCGCCGACGGTGTCGAACACGCAGTCGGGCGCGAACCAGGCCATGATCCCTTCAATGTCATGCCGGTTGAAGGCGTCGAACAGCGCCGCCAGATCCTCAGCGGTCATTTGCCCCGTCGTCATGCCATGTCCTCCCGTTCAGGCCGGCGGGCCGGCGGCCTGCCTTGAAGTCGTGCGTCATCGACCGGACGCAGCGCGTCCGTCGCTCCTGTCGGCGGAAGTTGCCGATGCGTCCCGCCGGGGCGGGAGCCCTCGCGCCAGCTTCCCGATGTTCACTTTTGCGAATGAGGCGATGCTATGGGAGGAAGGGCTCTTGCCTTATATCCAAATGGGAACTTCAATGAGTCCAGTTCTGACAAGGCCAGACGCGTGAGCCAGCATACCGTTTCGGAGACCATCTTCTTCATCGACCGCGACAGCCGGGCGGGCTTGCAGAACCAGCTTCGCGAGACGCTGGTCTCGGCCATATTGTCGGGGCGTCTGGTGCCCGGCGCGCGGCTTCCATCGACCCGCAAGCTGGCCGATTATCTCAACATATCGCGCATCACGGTGACGCTGGCCTATCAGGAGCTCGCCTCGCAGGGTTATCTGGAGGCGCGGGGGCGCAGCGCCTATTTCGTCTCCGACAGCCAGCCGCAGGCGGGGCTTTCGGCGGAAGCCGCCCCTGCCGGCCGCGGCACGGTGAACTGGCAGAACAAGATCAGGGCGAGCTTCTCCATCGCCAAGCCCATCCGCAAGCCGCTGGACTGGCATCGCTTTCCCTTTCCCTTCCTCTACGGCCAGATGGACCCGACCCTGTTCGATCTCTCGGCCTGGCGCGACTGCGCGCGGCGTGCGCTGGCGCGCGAGGATTTCGAGCTGATGGCGGGCGATTTCGCCGCGGCCGACGATGTGCAGCTCGTCAACTACATATGCAGCAGGTCCCTGCCCAGCCGTGGCATCAAGGCCAGCCCCGACGAGATTCTGGTGACGGTGGGGGCGCAGAATGCGCTGTGGCTGATCATCCAGCTCATGCTCAGGCAGGGCGCGAGCGCGGTGTGCGAAAACCCCTGCCATCCCGATCTCAGCGCCTCGCTGCATCTGAGCGGGGCGGAGGTCACCGCCGTGGACGTCGATGAGGGCGGGCTGCGGCTGGACCTTTTGCCGGCAAAGCCGGACGTGGTGTTCGTCACCCCCAGCCACCATTCGCCGACCGCCGCCACCATGCCGATGGAGCGCCGGCTCGACCTTCTGGCCGAGGCGGAGAAGCGCGACTTCATCATCGTGGAAGACGACTACGAGTTCGAGATGAGCTTCCTGAAGCCGCCTTCGCCGGCGCTCAAGTCGCTCGACCGCAATGGCCGCGTGCTCTATGTCGGCTCCTTCTCCAAGTCGCTGTTTCCCGGCCTGAGGCTCGGCTACCTCGCCGCCCCGGCCCCTGTCATCCGCGAGGCGCGCGCGCTTCGCGCCCTCATGCTGCGGCATCCGCCCGGCCATTTGCAGCGCACCGTCTCCTATTTCCTCGCGCTCGGCCATTATGACGCGGTGATCCGCCGCATGCGCCTCGAATACCGCAAGCGCCATGAGGTGATGGCGGCGGCGCTGGAGCGAAACGGTCTGAAGATCGCCGGCGCATCCGACTTCGGCGGCACCGCGTTCTGGATCGAGGGGCCGGAAGGGCTCGACGCCGACCGGCTGATGGGGGAACTGCGGCAGCACGGCGTGCTGATCGAGACCGGCTCGCCCTTTTTCCCCGACCTGGACGGGCCGTGCCGCTTCTTCCGCATGGGCTATTCCTCGATCCCCGCCTCGCGCATCGAGGAAGGCGTCGCGCGCACGGCCGCGCGCATCGACCGGATCGTGCACGCGCCGTCCCCGGCCGGCTGAACGGGCCCAGAAGGCCACAAGGCATTTCCTCTGGGGCCAGAGCATGTTGTTCCCGTTGACGCAGGATATCGAAGAGATAATTCTAACCTTCGGGCGACCGGCAGGAATCCATCCCTGTAAGCGCCATTGGCCTTGCAGGAGAATGCCGCCAATTCCGGAAGAATCCGGACATTCGATCCACCCTTCCACGCAAGTCTGGCGGAGCAGAAGATGAACACCATATCCCTTTCCCGGCGCACCCTCATCAGGGGCTCGGCGCTTCTGCTGGTCTCCACGGCCCTGCCGCCGGTTGCGTTTGGCCAGAGCGGCAGCCGCCTCATCGTCGCCGCCGATTCCGAGCCGCGCAACCTCAACCCGGCCATCGTCGCCTCGAACGGCGTGTTCTTCATCGCCTCCAAGGTCATCGAACCGCTGGCGGAAGCCTCGTTCGACGGAGAGGGCGGGCTGGCGCCCCGCCTCGCCATCGCATGGGAAGGCTCGGACGACGGTCTTTCGGCCACCTTCAGACTGCGCGAGGGCGTGAAATGGCACGACGGCCAGCCCTTCACCTCGGCAGACGTCGCCTTCTCGGCCCTTCAGGTGTGGAAGCCGCTGCAAAATCTCGGCCGGCTGGTGTTCGCCAATCTGGAAGCCGTCGACACGCCGGACGACCACACCGCCGTGTTCCGCTTCGCCAAGCCCACGCCGTTCCAGCTCATCCGCAACGCGCTGCCGGTGGTGTCGAGCGTGGTGGCCAAGCACATCTTCGAGGGCGAGGCCGACATCGCCGCCAGCGAGGCCAACAACAGGCTGGTCGGCACCGGGCCGTTCCGCTTCGCCGAGCACCGTCCGGGCGAATATTACCGGCTCGAACGTAACCCCGACTATTGGGGCGAAGGCGAGCCGAAGCTCGACGAGATCATCTTCCGCGTGCTGCCCGACCGCGCGGCGGCGGCGGGTGCGCTGGAAGCCGGCGAGATCCAGCTTGCCGCCTTCAGCCAGGTGCCGCTCACCGATCTCGACCGCATCTCCAAGGTGCCGGGCATCGAGGTCTATTCGAAGGGCTACGAGGCGCTGACCTATCAGCTTGGCGTGGAGATCAACCACCGCCGCGCGGAGCTGGCCAACGTCAAGGTGCGGCAGGCCATCGCGCACGCCATCGACCGCGATTTCGTGGTGCGCACCATCTTCCTCGGCTATGCGGAAACGGCCACCGGCATCGTGCCAAAGAACGCGCCCGAATTCTACAATGGCGACGTTCGGGCCTATCCCTTCGACGTGGACAAGGCCAACGCGCTGCTCGACGAGGCCGGCTATCCGAGGAAGGACGGCGGCACCCGTTTCAGGCTGCGGCTGCTGCCCGCGCCCTACTTCACCGAGACGCGCCAGTTCGGCGACTATCTGCGGCAGGCGCTGGCCGCCGTCGGCATCGATGCCACGGTGGTGAACAACGATGCCGCCGCGCACCAGAAGGCGGTCTACACCGATCACGAGTTCGACCTCGCCGTCGCGCCCACCGTGTTCCGTGGCGACCCGGCCATCTCCACCACCATCCTCGTGCGCTCCGGCACGCCAGCCGGTGTGCCCTTCTCCAATCAGGGCGGCTACGAGAATGCGGACATCGACGCGCTGATCGACAAGGCCGGCGAGACCGTGGACACCACAGCGCGCACCGAACTTTACAAGCAGCTTCAGGTGCTGGTGGCGCAGGACCTGCCGATCATCAACGTGGCCGACTGGGGCTTCATCACCGTGGCCAGCTCGCAGGTGAAGAACGTCTCCAACAATCCGCGCTGGGCGGTTTCGAACTGGGCCGACACCGAACTGGAATCGTGAGAGACTAAGGCGGGCGCCACAGCAGAGTTTCAGGCATGAACCGTGCGCTTCGCCTTCTCCGGCGCAGGCTGGTCAGCAGCATTCCCGTGCTGCTGATCGTCATCGTCGGGTCGTTCTTCCTGCTCGAACTCGCCCCCGGCGACGCGGCGGACGCCTATCTGCTTTCCATCGGCGGCGGCGATCCGGCGCTGGTGCAGGCGCTGCGCCAGAGCTACGGCCTCGAAGGTTCGACCCTGTCGCGGCTGTGGCTCTACCTGACGTCGCTTGTCCGCCTCGACCTCGGCTGGTCCGTCATCTTCAACAGGCCGATTTCCGGCCTCATCCTTGAGCGGCTGCCCAACACGCTGTGGCTGATGGGCAGCGCCGTTGCGCTTTCCTTCACCGTGGGGTCGGCGCTCGGCATCGTCGCCGGCTCGAAACCGGGAAGCTGGCGCGACCGGATGCTCTCCACCGGCTCTCTGGCGCTCTATGCGGTGCCGAGCTTCTGGCTCGGCCTCGTGCTGATCGTCATCTTCTCGGTGCAGTTGCGCTGGTTCCCCACGGCAGGCATCGAAACCATCGCCTCGGGCAGGCAGGGTCTGGCGCGGGCGCGCGACATCGCCTGGCATCTGGCCCTGCCGGTGGCGGCGCTGGGCCTCATCTATCTGGCGCTGTTCCTGCGCATGATGCGCACCGGCATGGCCGAGGCATGGCGGCAGGACTATGCGCTTGCGGCCCGCGCCCGCGGGCTCGGCCACCGCCGCATCGCGGTGTTCCACATTGCCCGCAACGCGCTGTTGCCGCTCGTCACCATGCTCGGCCTTCAGGCCGCCTCGATGCTGGGTGGCAGCGTCGTCATCGAAAGCGTGTTCGCCATTCCCGGCTTCGGGCGGCTGGCGCAGGAGGCCGTGGCGGGGCGCGACGCGCCGCTGCTCACCGGCATCATTCTGGTCAGCGCCGTGCTGGTCATCCTCGTCAATCTCGCCGTCGATATGGCCTATGCGCTGCTCGACCCGCGCGTCGGCGCGAACGAGGTGACGGCATGAATGCCCCTATAAATACCTTGGGGCGGCTGCTGCGCTCGCCCGCCGGCGTGGCCGGGCTGGCGCTGCTGGCCCTGCTGGCGCTGGCCGCGCTCAGCGCGCCCTTCCTGTTTCCCGGCGACCCGCTGGCCATTGCCGGCGCGCCGCTGACGCCGCCCTTCACCGACCCCGCCTTTCCGCTCGGCACCGACCGGCTCGGCCGCAACGTGCTGGCCGGCCTGTTCCATGGCGCGCAGGCGTCGCTTGCGGTGGGGCTGGCGGCTGCCGCCGTCTCCATCATTGCCGGGGCGCTGGTCGGCACGATTGCGGGTTTCGCCGGCGGGCTGGTGGACGAGGCGCTGATGCGCGTCGTGGACGCCTTCCAGACGGTGCCCGGCTTCCTTCTGGCGCTGGCTTTCGTCAGCGTCGCGGGCGCATCGCTGCCGGTCGTCATCCTCGCCATCGCGCTCGGCGCATGGACCGGGCCGGCGCGGTTGGCGCGCGCCGAGGTGCTGTCGATCCGCGAGCGCGACTATGTGGCGGCGGCGCGCGTCATCGGCATGCATCCGGCCGAAATCGCGCTGCGCGAAGTGCTGCCCAATGCGCTGCCGCCTGTACTGGCGCTGGCGGCGGTGATCGTCGGCAATGCGGTGCTGATCGAATCCGCGCTTTCCTTCCTCGGCCTCGGCGATCCCAACATCGTCACATGGGGCTCGATGATCGCCGAAGGCCGCAACGTGCTGCGCTCGGCGCCGTTCCTGTCCATCGTGCCGGGCATCGGCCTCGTCGTCACCGTGCTTGGCGTCTATCTGCTTGCCGAAGGGCTTTCCGATGCGCTGGCGAGCAGAAAGGCGCGGCCATGAGGGATGTATTGGCCAGCCTGCGTGGGCTGACCGTGACCTACGGCGCCGCAGAGGGCGCGCATGTGGCCCTTCAGGGCCTCGACCTCGACATTCTCAAAGGCGAGCGGCTGGCCGTCATCGGCGAAAGCGGCTCCGGCAAGAGCACATTGGCGCTGGCGCTGGGCGGGCTGCTGCCACCGGAAGCGCGCATTGCGGGCCGCATCGACTGGCCGGGTTTTGCCGCGCCGCCGCGCGCGGGCCGCGACATCGGCTTCGTGTTTCAGGATGCGGGCGCAAGTCTCAACCCGGTCATCCCCGTCGGCAGGCAGATCGCGGAAGTCGCGCGCCTGCATCTCGGCCTGTCGCACCCCGAGGCGCGTGACCGCGCCCGCGCTCTGCTTGCAAGGGTGCGCATTCCCGACCCGGACAGCGCGCTTGCCGCCTATCCGCACCAGCTTTCCGGCGGCCAGCGCCAGCGTGTGGCGATTGCGGCGGCCATCGCGGGCGAGCCATCGCTGCTGATCGCCGACGAGGCGACAAGCGCCCTCGACACCATCGTGCAGGCGGAAATTGTGGCGCTGCTCGATGAGCTGGTTCACGCCGAAGGCATGACGCTGATCTTCATCACCCACGACATTGCGCTCGCCTCCGGCTTCGCCGACCGCATCGCCGTGCTGCACGATGCACGGCTGGTGGAGGCCCGCCCGGCCGCCGAACTGCTCGGCTCGCCCGGGCAAGCCTATACGGCAAGGCTGCTTGCCAGCCATATCGGGCTCGACACCCCGCCGCTGATCGCGGAGAAGCAGCCATGAGAGCGCCGCTGCTGGCCGTTCAGGGCCTCACCAAGACCTACCGTTCGGGCGGCCGCGAGGTGAAGGGGCTGGATGACGTGTCGCTGTCGGTCGCGGCCGGCGAAACCATCGGCCTCGTCGGGCCTTCGGGCAGCGGCAAGTCCACGCTGGCGCGGGTGGTGATGCGGCTGATCGAGCCGGATGCCGGCACCATAGCCTTTGGAGGCGAGAATCTCGGCGCGCTGAACGGCAAGGCGCTGCGCACCGTCCGCAAGCGCATCCAGATGGTGTTTCAGGACCCATCCGCCGCCTTCAACCCGCGCGCCACGGTGGCCGATGTGCTGGCCGATCCGCTGCGCATCCACGGGCTCGCCCCGCGCGCGGAGCGCCCGCGGCGGATCGCGCAATTGCTGGAAAGCGTCGGCCTTTCCGACAACCTGGCCGTTCGCCCCGTTCACGCCATTTCCGGCGGCCAGCGGCAGCGCGTGGCCATTGCCCGCGCGCTGGCCACCGAGCCGGAGCTGATCGTGCTGGATGAAGCGGTGTCTGCGCTCGACGTCACCGTGCGCGGCCAGATCCTCGACCTGCTGGTTCGCCTGCAACGCGAGCGCGGCCTTGCCTATCTGTTCGTCTCGCACGATCTGGCGGTGGTGCGCGCCGTCTCGCACCGCATCGCCATCATGGATCGCGGCCGCATCGTCGAGGCGGGGCCGGCGGGCACGGTCGTCGCCGATCCCCAATCGGAAACCGGGCGCGCGCTGGTCGCCGCCATTCCCCGCCTTCACATCCCCCGGCTCGATAGGGAAGCTTCCCAAAATGCCTGATTTCGCCCGCAATTCGCTGCTCGACCTGCCGCCCTACCCGGCCGCGGGCTACGCAAGGCTTGCCGACCGCATCGCCGCGCTTATCGGCGCGAAGAACGATGTGGTGTTCGTGCAGGCGGAAGCGGTCGTGGCGCTGGAGGCGGCGGCCACAAGCCTCGGCCGGCCGGGCCTGCGCGCGCTCAACATCGTCACCAGCCCCTATGGCGAGCTGTTCGGCGGATGGCTGAAGCGTGCCGGCGTCGACGTCGTCGAACTCAGGGCCGAACCCGGCCTGCCGGTCACGGTCGAAGCGGTAGCACAGGTGCTGGCCAGCGCGGACAGGATCGATCTGGTGGCGCTGGTCCATGCGGAATCGGCGTCCGGCATCCTCAACCCGCTGCCCGCAATCGCCAGGCTGGCGCGGGAAAAGGGCGCATTGCTGCTGGTCGATGCGGTGGCTTCTGCCGGCGGGCACGAACTGGACGTGGATGCGCTTGGCATCGATATCGCCGTCATCGGTCCGCAGAAGGGGCTGGGCGGTCCGGCCGGCATTTCCGCGCTCTGCGTCAGCCAGCGCGCATGGCAGGCCATCGACCGGCCGGACGCAGCGCTGCATTCCGTGCTGTCGCTCGTGGATATAAAGCGCAACTGGCTGGATGCCGGGCGCGGCGCGCTTTCCGGCATGCCTTCGGCGCTGGAGTTCCATGCGCTGGAAGCCGCGCTCGACCGGGTGGAGGCCGAAGGGATGGTCGGCACCATCGCCCGTCATGTCCGCGCACAGCGCGCCACCCGCGCCGGACTGGAAGCGCTCGGTGCGCGCCTGTGGATCGGCGACGAACGCGAGGCTTCGCGCCTCGTCACCACCATCCTGCTCCCGGAAGGGCTCGACGCGCACAGGCTCGCGCAGGATGAGGCGGCGATTGCGGCGGGCCTGACGGCCGGCGTCGGCGCTGTGGCCTCAAAGCTGCTGCGCCTCGATCACACCGGTCCCCGCGCCAGCCGCGGGACGGTTCTGCAAGGAGTGCGCACCGTCGGGCACATTCTGAACCGTGCCGGAATCGCCACGGACGAACGCGCCGCCGAAGAAGCCGTCGCCGGCGTCTATCAACCCTGAAGCCAGCCGCCGCTGAAGCCGGCGCGCCGCAGGCCGGTGACGATGGCGGGGCAGTCGCGCATCAGCCGCCACAGAAAACCGCTGCGGTGGTTCTCGATCATCAGCACCACCGGCCCCTGATTGATGCCGATGAGGGCGGGCGACACCCAGCCGCCGTCCAGATCGTCGGTCCCGGCCCATGTCGGGTTATAGCTGGCGGTGAAGCGGCAGCGGGTTCCTTCGTCCGCCCCTGCCCCCGCCCCTCCCCCCGCTACGGCGCGGTGGACATGGCGCGCCAGCGGCATCACGATCTCCGGCGCGAAGGGCAGCGAGGCCATCGCCGCCCATGGCGACAGCGTGCCGTCGTCCGGCCCGTGGGGCACGCCGCGCGCGGCATAGCCATGGAAACGGCGCTCGACGCCGCCGATCGTCCGGCGTGCCGGTCCCGGCCCGTCGCCTGCGGAAAAGCCCCAGCAGTTTTCGCCATAGGCCCGCAATCCCTTCGGGTTGCGGATGGCGTAGTCGCGCTGGAGCCGGGTGGCGGCACGGCTGTTGCCGAAATAGTCGAAGCCCCGTGCGCGCATGAAACCGTCGCGTATGTCGCGGAAATCGATCCAGATGTGCGAAAGCTGATGCACGAACAGCGGGCCGGCATGGAGCATCTCGCGCCCGTAGACCCGCCGCCAGCGCAGTGTGGAAAGCCACGCCGCATAGCTTTGCGGCGGGATCGGGAAGCTCGGCGAGCCGAGGCCCAGAATGTAGAGGATCAGCGCCTCGTTGTAGCCTTCCCAGCGAAAGCGCAGGAAGCCGCGCCCCGGCCGCCAGCCATGGCTGAAGGTCGCCCCGCCGTTCAGCGCCCAGCGCCAGTCGACGCGCGTGTAGATCGCATGGGCAAGGCTGCGGATTTCGGCCTCGGCCGCGTCGTCATGGCCGAAATATTGGGCGGCGGCCAGCACGCCCGCCATCAGCAGGGCCGTGTCGATGGTGGAAAGCTCGCTTTTCCATGCGCGCCGGCCCGTATGCATGTCGAGGAAATGATAGAAGAAGCCCTTGTGGCCGGTCGCATCCGGCTGAGGCCCCTGCGGCGCGCGCCACAGGAAGCGCAGGGCTGCAAGCGTCAGCGCCTGCGCCTCCCCGCGGCTCATCCAGCCGCGCTCCACGCCCGCCGGCCACAGGCTGAGCCCCAGCCCCAGCGCCGCGATGGAGCATGGGGCGCCCGGCCGCGTGCTGTCCGCGACAAGGCCGTTGGCCCGGTTCGCCGCATTCAGGAAAAAGCCGAACGACCGCCGCTGGATGTCGTCCAGCAGCGTTTCATCGGGGATGTTGCGGGCCAGGCTGGCCGTCGGAAGTGCGTCCATGACGATGCATATAGACGCTCACGAGGCCGGGAACAGCCTGTTCCTCAGACCGCCATGGAGTGGCGGGCCGCGCCGCGCCCGAGATAGCTGTCGAAGCCGGCCGCCACGGACCGCACATGGGCGCGCGCCTGCGGCTGGACCGTGAAGCTGTCGCCCTGCCGCGACAGGACGTCCGGGAAGCGGTCGCACATCTGGCGCGCCTCGTCGACGACGGCCCCGGCATCCTCCCCGAAACGTCCCGACGCCTCGTCCGCCGAGAAGCCGAAATCGCACATCAGCCGCTCGATCACCCAGGCGCGAACGCGATCCTCGCCCGACAGCTCGAAGCCGCGCACCACCGGCAGCATGCCCTTCTCGATGGCGCGCCGGTAGATGCCCATGGCCGGCGCGTTCTGGGCATAGCCGTCGCGAAAACCGCTGATCGAGGAAGGGCCGAGGCCGATCAGCGTTTCGCATCCGTCGTCCGTGTAGCCCTGGAAATTGCGTCGCAGCGCGCCGCGCCGCGCCGCCAGCGCCAGACTGTCGCCCGGCAGGGCGAAGTGGTCGAGGCCGATCGCCTCATAGCCGGCTTCGCGGATGAGGGCGGCGGCCCGCGCCGACTGCGCCATGCGCGCCTCGCGGTCCGGAAGGGCGGCCTCGTCGATCAGCTTCTGGTGCTTCTTGAACCATGGCACATGGGCATAGCCGAACAGCGCCAGCCGGCTGGGCCTGAGCGACAGCGACAGGGCGACCGTATCGGCGATGGAGGCGACGCTCTGGTGCGGCAGGCCGTAGACGAGGTCGAGATTGATGGCCGAAACGCCACGCGCCCGCAGGCCCTCCACGACGGCCTTCGTATCTTCGAAGCTCTGTTCGCGGTTGATGGCCTTCTGCACCTCGATGTGGAAATCCTGCACGCCGAGGCTGGCGCGGGTGACGCCGGCGGCGGCGATGGCGTCGAGGCGCGCCTCGTCCATGTCGGTCGGATCGATCTCGACGCTGACGGAGGCATTGGCGATGAAGCGGAAGGTTGCCCGCAGCGTATCCATCAGCTGCCGGAAATCCTGCGGCGTGAGCAGCGTGGGCGAGCCGCCGCCCAGATGCACCGCGCCCACCCGCACCGAATCCGGCAGCGAGGCCGCCACAAGCGCGATCTCGCGATACAGCGTTTCCAGATAGGCCGCCACCGGCTCGTAGCGCAGCGTGTGGCGCGTATGGCAGGCGCAGAACCAGCACAGGCGGTCGCAGAACGGGATGTGGATGTAGAGCGATACGGCCTCGCCGTCCTTCACCGCCGCCATCCAGCCGCGCACGGTGGCGTCGTTGACGCCTTCGTGGAAATGCGGGGCGGTGGGATAGCTCGTATAGCGCGGCGCGGTGTCGGCGAACCTGAAAGCTGTCTGCGCGGACATGATGCCTCCTTGTTTGCCCGAAAGCTCTGCCGTTTTGCGGGCAGGGCCGCGTTGACCTCGATCAAACGGCATGAAGGCAAGACAAACTGACGCGGCGCGTCAATCGCGCTAAGGTGCTATCGGAGAACCGAAAGGTGGCTGAATCGTGCGCAAGGACATTCATACCGACGGTATACCCGTGCTGTGCGTGTCCTGTGAGGCGCGCCACAGGGGCGTTTGCGGCGCGCTCGAGCCGGAACAGCTCGTCTCGCTGGCCAAAAGCTCGCACAAGCAGAAGGCGCAAAGCGGGACCGAGCTTCTGGGCGATGCCGAGCGGATCGACACCTACGCCAATGTGCTGTCGGGCGTCGTGAAGCTCACCAAGACCCTTTCCGACGGGCGCCAGCAGATCGTGGGCCTGCAATTCGCGCCGGACTTCCTCGGCCGTCCGTTCAAGACCGAAAGCGATCTCAACGCGGAAGCGGCGACCGACGTGTCGCTGTGCGCCTTCCCCAAGGCAGCCGTCGAGCGCATGATGCAGGCGTCGCCCGAGCTCGAGCGCCGGCTGTACCGTCAGGCGCTGGACGAGCTGGACGAGGCGCGCGACTGGATGGTGACGCTGGGGCGCAAGACGGCGGCCGAGAAGATCGCCTCCTTCCTGCTGATGATCGCGCGCAATATCGATCCGACCGCCGATCCGGACCGGGATTCGGCGGCCTTCGACCTGCCCCTGACGCGCGCCGACATCGCCGATTTCCTCGGGCTGACCATCGAGACGGTGAGCCGGCAGCTCACGCGCCTGCGCGCCGACAAGGTCATCAGCATCGAGAACAACCGCCATATCGTCGTCCCCAGCCTCAGCCGCCTGGAAGCGCGGGCCGGCAACTGACCCTCAGGCTTCGACGCAGCCGATTTCCGGCAGCACATGCTCGCGCTCGAAGGCGACATGGCGGCGCTGCGCCTCGAAGAAGCCGCGCAGCATGAAGCCCAGCGCTTCCGGATTGTCGACCGATCCGTCGCGGCCCAGCACCAGCAGCGCTTCCGTCAGTTCGCCGGCGAAGCATTCGTCCTCGATATGTTCTGCGCGCAGCCTCTCCACCGAGCCGCGCCCCCTTCCCCGCTGCTCCAGCACGCGCTCATAGGCCGGCAGCAGCGTTTCCTCCTCGAATCGGTGGATGCCCCGCACCAGCGGTTCCAGCTCGCAGGCGATCATCATGCATTTGCGGCGGTCGATGCTGGCGGGAAGCGAATCGGCGACCTCCTCCAGCAGGCCGCAGAGCCGTAGCATCTGGGCATGGGCCAGCTCCACGATGGCCAGCACGCTTGTCTGGCAGCGCCGGCGCGACGCCTCATCTCCCGCAAGGGCCGTTATCTGTATGGATTTCATTCTGCATGACCCGATCGACCGGCATGCACAATGGATGCGACGACGCGTCACGGCGTTGACATGGATCAATGCGCAGCGCGCCCGAACCACCCAATGAGAGGTATGCCGGCGGGTGTCATGAACCCGGCCGGGCAAGGATCGGGGACTCTGGATGACCAACGGATCATATATCGTCGGCCTGGGCCTGTTTGCGTTCATCGCCCTCATGGGGGCGGGTTTCGCGGCAGATCAGCCCTTCGCCCAGCACATGTGGGTGCTGTTCTTCGTACTCGTCGGCGCGACCTTCGCGCTGATACGCCGCGCGCAGTTCGCGCCCGTGCAGGCGCCCGATCCGGACGCCTACATGGACGGACCGATCCGCTACGGGGCCATCGCCACCATCTTCTGGGGCGTCATCGGCCTGACCGTCGGCGTCGTCGTCGCCCTGCAGCTCGCCTTCCCCGATCTCAACATCGAGCCCTGGTTCAACTTCGGCCGCATGCGGCCGCTGCACACCTCGGCCGTGATCTTCGCCTTCGGCGGCAATGCGCTGATCGCGACGTCCTTCTATGTCGTCCAGCGCACCTCGCGCGCGCGCCTGTTCGGCGGCGACCTCGCCTGGTTCGTGTTCTGGGGCTACCAGCTTTTCATCGTCATGGCCGCCACCGGCTATCTGCTGGGCATCACCCAGAGCCGCGAATACGCCGAGCCCGAGTGGTATGTCGACATCTGGCTGACCATCGTGTGGGTCGCTTACCTGCTGGTGTTCCTCGGCACCATCCTGAAGCGCAAGGAACCGCACATCTACGTCGCCAACTGGTTCTACCTCGCCTTCATCGTCACCATCGCCATGCTGCACATCGTCAACAACCTGGCGGTGCCGGCATCCTTCGTGGGCTCGCACTCCTATTCGCTGTTCGCCGGCGTGCAGGATGCGCTGACGCAATGGTGGTACGGCCATAACGCGGTCGGCTTCTTCCTCACCGCCGGCTTCCTCGGCATGATGTACTACTTCGTGCCGAAGCAGGCCGAACGCCCGGTCTATTCCTACCGGCTGTCGATCATCCACTTCTGGGCGCTGATCTTCCTCTACATCTGGGCGGGTCCCCACCACCTGCACTACACCGCCCTGCCCGACTGGGCGCAGACGCTGGGCATGGTGTTCTCCATCATGCTGTGGATGCCGTCCTGGGGCGGCATGATCAACGGCCTGATGACGCTCTCGGGCGCCTGGGACAAGATCCGCACCGACCCCGTCATCCGCATGATGGTCGCGGCCATCGCCTTCTACGGCATGGCCACCTTCGAAGGCCCGATGATGTCGATCAAGGCGGTCAACTCGCTGTCGCACTACACCGACTGGACCATCGGGCACGTCCACTCCGGCGCGCTCGGCTGGAACGGGCTGATCACCTTCGCCGCCCTCTACTTCATGGTGCCGAGGCTGTGGGGCCGCGCGCGGCTCTACTCCGAGCGCCTCGTGGTGTGGCACTTCTGGCTCGCCATGATCGGCATCGTGGTCTACGCGGCCGTGATGTGGGTGTCGGGCATCATGCAGGGCCTGATGTGGCGCGAATACGACGAGCAGGGCTTCCTGGTCTACTCCTTCGCGGAAACCGTGCAGGCCATGTTCCCCTACTACCTGATGCGCGCGCTCGGCGGTGCCCTCTACCTCGCCGGTGCAATCATCATGGCCTACAACCTCACCATGACCATTCTGGGCCATGAGCGCGAGGAAGAGCCGATCGGCGGCAAGTCCGCCGCTCCCCGCCCCGCCGCCGTGCCGGCCGAATAGGAGTTTGACCGAATGGCACTTCTGGACAAGCACAGGACCATCGAAAAGAACGCCACCCTTCTGCTGGTCGGCTCGCTTTTCGTGGTCTCCATCGGCGGCATCGTCGAGATCGCGCCGCTGTTCTACCTCGAGAACACCATCGAGAAGGTGGACGGCATGCGGCCCTATTCGCCGCTGGAGCTGGCCGGGCGCAACATCTATGTCCGCGAGGGCTGCTATGTCTGCCACTCGCAGATGATCCGCCCGTTCCGCGACGAGGTCGAGCGCTACGGCCATTACAGCCTGGCGGCGGAATCGATGTACGACCATCCCTTCCAGTGGGGATCGAAGCGCACCGGGCCGGACCTTGCCCGCGTCGGCGACCGCTATTCCAACGAATGGCACGTCCAGCACCTGATCGAGCCGCGCTCGGTGGTGCCGGAATCGGTGATGCCGAGCTACGCCTTCCTGAAGGACAAGGACCTCGACATCCGCAATTTCGAGACGCATCTGGTCGCCAACCGGCGCGTCGGCGTGCCCTACACCGACGAGATGATCGAGAACGCCGTGGCCGACATGAAGGCGCAGGCCGACCCCAACGCCGACACGTCCGGCGTCGAGGCCCGCTACCCCAAGGCCAAGCTCGGCGATTTCGACGGCAATCCCAACCGCCTGACCGAAATGGATGCGCTGGTCGCCTATCTCCAGATGCTCGGCACGCTGGTCGATTTCACGACCTACGACGAGCCCGACGGCTCGCGCTAGGAGGCTTCGATGGAAACCTACACCTGGCTGCGCCAGTTCGCCGATTCGTGGGGGCTTCTGTTCATGACGCTGTTCTTCATCGGCGTCGTGCTCTTCGCCTTCCGCCCCGGCAGCCGCGAACAGGCCGACGAAGCCGCCCGCATCCCGCTCAAGGACGACTGACATGAGCCACAAGGAAATCGACGAAATCAGTGGCGTCGCCACGACCGGCCATGAATGGGACGGCATCAGGGAACTCGACAATCCCATGCCGCGCTGGTGGCTGTGGACCTTCTACGCCACCATCGTGTGGGCGCTGGTCTACACCATCGCCTATCCGGCCTGGCCGCTGGTGAGTTCCGCCACCTCGGGCATGCTCGGCTGGTCAAGCCGCGCCGACCTGCGCACCGAGCTGGCGAGCGCCGAGGCGGCCAAGGGCGACTATGTCGCTGCCATCGAGAAAGCCTCGGTCGAGGAGATTCTGGCCGACGATACCCTGCGCCAGTTCGCCATTTCGGCCGGCTCGGCAGCCTTCAAGGTGAACTGCGTGCAGTGCCACGGCTCCGGCGCTGCGGGCTCGCCCGGCTATCCCAACCTCAACGACGACGAATGGCTGTGGGGCGGCTCGCCCGAGGACATCCGCACCACCATCGCCCACGGCATCCGCTTCGCCGGCGACGAGGACACCCGCATTTCCGAAATGCCCGCCTATGGCGACATTCTCAGCCGCGAGGAGATCGCCGACGTGGTGAAGCACGTCGTGGCCCTGTCCGGCGGCGGCGATCTCAGCGGGCCGGGAGCGGAGGTCTTCGCCAACAACTGCGCGGCCTGCCATGGCGAGGCCGGCAAGGGCGGCGCCGAGTTCGGCGCGCCGGACCTGACCGATGCGATCTGGCTCTACGGTTCGAGCCCGGCCGAGATTACCGCGCAGGTGCGCCAGCCGCGCCACGGCGTGATGCCGGCCTGGCAGGCGCGCCTGGGCGAGACGACCGTGAAGGAACTGACCGTTTACGTCCATTCGCTCGGCGGGGGCCGCTGACCCCAACCATCGGCCCACCTGAAAAGGGCCGGGCGAATAGCCGGGGGGCCGGAGGGTCCGGCAGCGATGCCGGGCCCTCTGGCCGCGGACGGCGCGGTCACTGTGCCGCACCCCGGGCTTGACCTAAATCAAGCCGCCTGAGGCGTGCGCGGGGCATGTTTCCGTCCGTGGTACCACGCGGTCAGGAGAACAGCATGTCGGGCACACTCGAGTTCGAGCGCCACGATGCCGAGGCGGTCAACTCAGCGAAGCTGCGTCAGCCGCTCTATGCCGCGCGCAAGAAGATATTTCCCAAGCGCGCCAACGGCTCCTTTCGCAACTTCAAGTGGCTGGTCATGGCCATCACCCTCGGCATCTACTATCTGACGCCGTGGATCCGCTGGGACCGTGGCCCGCACGCGCCGGATCAGGCGGTTCTGGTCGATATCGCCAACCGCCGCTTCTATTTCTTCTTCATCGAAATCTGGCCGCAGGAATTTTTTCTGGTCGCCGGCCTTCTGGTGATGGCCGGGCTCGGCCTGTTCCTCATCACCTCCACGGTCGGGCGCGCATGGTGCGGCTACACCTGCCCGCAAACCGTGTGGGTCGATCTCTTCCTCGTCGTCGAGCGCGCCATAGAGGGCGACCGCAACGCCCGCATCCGGCTGGATCAGGCGCCGTGGACGGCGCGCAAGGTCGCGCTCCGCACCGCCAAGCATGCGATCTGGATCGCCATCGCGGTGGCGACCGGCGGCGCATGGATCTTCTATTTCTCCGACGCGCCCTATCTGGTGATGGACTTCGTCACCGGGCAGGCCGCGCCTGTCGCCTACATGACCGTCGCCGTGCTGACCGCCACGACCTATGTGTTCGGCGGGCTGATGCGCGAGCAGGTCTGCACCTATATGTGCCCCTGGCCCCGCATCCAGGCGGCGATGCTGGACGAGCATTCGCTGACCGTCACCTACAATGACTGGCGCGGCGAGCCGCGCTCGCGCCATGCCAAGAAGGCGGCCGCCGCCGGCAAGCCTGTCGGCGATTGCGTGGACTGCAACGCCTGCGTGGTCGTCTGCCCCATGGGCATCGACATCCGCGACGGCCAGCAGCTCGAATGCATCACCTGCGCGCTGTGCATCGACGCGTGCAACGGCGTGATGGACAAGCTCGGCCGCGAGCGCGGCCTGATCTCCTATACGACGCTGGCCGACTACAACAGCAACATGGCGCTGGCGACCGGCGACGGCGCGCACGAAATACGCCCTTCGCTGGTGCGCGACGCCACGGGGCGCATGTCGGACGCGGTGTCGCACTTCCATCTGAGGAAGCTGTTCAGACCCCGAACCTTCATCTATTTTGGCGGCTGGGCGCTGGTCGGCCTGCTGCTGATCTACGGGCTGGTTTCCCGCGACCGGCTGGAGATGAACGTGCTGCACGATCGAAATCCTCAATATGTTGTGCTTTCGGACGGTTCGATCCGCAACGGCTATACGGTCAAGCTGCTCAACAAGATTCCCGAACAGCGCACCGTCACCGTCAGCCTCGGCGAGTTGCCCGGTGCGACCATGAATGTCCTGGGCCTCGACCATGAGGAAGGCAGCGCCATCACCGTGACGCTGGAGCCGGACCGGGCACGCTCGCTCAAGGTCTATGTGCGCCAGCCGCGCGAGGACGCGAAGAGCCCGGGCAAGGCGCAGCGCCTCGTCTTCCATGTCGAGGACAAGTCGAGCCTCGACTCCGCCGATTACGTGACCAGCTTCGAAACCCCGGAGTGACAGGGATGAGCCAGCAATTCACCGGTCGCCACTTCCTCCTGATCATGGTGGCCTTCTTCGGCGTCATCGTCGCCGTCAACGTCACCATGGCGGTCTATGCCAATACGAGCTGGACCGGCTTCGTGGTGCGCAACTCCTATGTCGCCGGGCTCGAGTTCAACAGGAAGTCGCGCGAGCACCGCGCGCAGGTTGCGCTCGGCTGGAGCACCACCCTGACCGGTGCCGGCGGCACCTTCCGCTTCGCGCTCGCCGATGCCGAAGGCCGGCCGGTGGAACTGAAGGCCGGCACCGCCACCTTCCGTCGCCCGGTGAGCGACGCGCAGGACACCACGCTGGCCCTCGCACCCGCCACCGGCGGCGCGCTCGATGCGCCCTTCGCCATCGGCGAGGGCGCTTGGATCGTGGAGATCGAGGCGGATGCCGGGCGCGACGTGCCGTGGCACGAGATCCATCGCATCGTCGTCAAGGGCGGGGCCATCGAATGAGCTGCTGCGCGCCCGGAACCGAAGACCTTGCCGCGGCGCTCGGCGCGCTGCCCTCGGACGAGGAAGTCGCCTTCGCCGCCCGCGACATGGGCGACGGCACGCGGCAGGTGGAGCTTTCGGTGCCGGGCGTGCATTGCGCCGCCTGCATCCATGCGGTCGAGACCGCGCTTGGAAAGCTCGGCACGGTCGAACGGGCGCGCGTCAACCTGTCCACGAAACGCGTCAGCGTGCGCTGGCGCGGCGACGCGCTGCCGCCCATCGTGCAGACGCTCGACGGCCTCGGCTATACGCCGCACCTGTTCGACGATGCGCAGGAGGGCAAGGACCCCGTGCTTTCCGAACTGCTGCGGGCGCTGGCCGTTTCGGGCTTCGCCGCCGGCAACATCATGCTGCTCTCCGTCTCGGTATGGTCGGGCGCGGAAGGCGCCACGCGCGACCTGTTCCACTGGGTCTCGGCGCTGATCGCGCTGCCCGCGCTGGCAGTAGCGGGCGGCATCTACTACCGCTCGGCCTGGGGCGCGCTGCGCCACGGACGCATGAACATGGACGTGCCGATCGCCATCGGCATCACCATGGCCTACGCCCTGAGCATCTACGACACCTGGCATTCGGGCAGCCACGCCTATTTCGACGCTTCGGTGACGCTGCTGTTCTTCCTGCTCATCGGCCGCACGCTCGACCATGTCATGCGCAACAAGGCGCGCGCCGCCGTGGCCGGCCTCGCCCGCCTCAGCCCGCGCGGGGCGCTGGTGCTGTTCGGCGACGGCACGCGCGACTATCGCCCCATCGGCGAGGTGGAGCCCGGCATGCGGCTGCTGGTGGCCGCCGGCGAGCGCATCCCGGTCGATGCGAAGGTCGTGCAGGGCGCGTCCGACCTCGACTGCTCGCTGGTCAATGGCGAGAGCGTGCCGCAGCCCGTGGCCGCGGGTGCGGAAATCCAGGCCGGCACGCTCAACCTCACCGGCCCGCTGACGCTGGAAGCGACACGGCCCGCCTCCTCCTCCTTCCTTGCCGAAATGATGCGCCTCATGGAAGCCGCCGAAGGCGGCCGCGCCCGCTACCGCCGCATCGCCGACCGCGTCTCGGCCATGTATGCGCCGGTGGTGCACCTGACCGCCCTCGTCACCTTCATCGGCTGGATGCTGGCCGGGGCGGACTGGCATCAGGCGATCACCATCGCCATCGCCGTTCTCATCATCACCTGCCCCTGCGCGCTCGGCCTCGCCGTTCCCATCGTGCAGGTGGTGGCGGCGCGCCGCCTGTTCGAGAACGGCATCATGGTCAAGGACGGGGCCGCCATGGAACGCCTTGCGCAGGCCGATGCCATCGTGTTCGACAAGACCGGCACGCTGACGCTCGGACATCCGCGCCTCACCAATGTGCATGAGATCGCACCGCGCCTGCTGAGCGTGGCCTCGGCGCTTGCCGCCCATTCGCGCCATCCGCTGTCCCTGGCCATCGCCGCACAGGCCGGCGCGGCCCCCTCCCCTGCCCTCCTCTCCGGTTTCGACGAGGTGAAGGAACTTCCCGGTTTCGGCATGGAGGCAAGGGCGGGCGACACGCTCTGGCGGCTCGGCCGCGCAAACTGGGCGGCGCATGCCTCGCAGGAGAGCGGCACGGTGCTTTCGCGCAATGGCGAGATCGTCGCCCGCTTCGCGTTCGAGGACGAGACCCGCTCCGGCGCCCGCGCCACCATCGCCGCGCTCACGGCGAATGTCGGCTCCGTCGAGATGCTGTCGGGCGATACGGAAGCCGCCTGCCGCCGCGTTGCCGGGGAACTCGGCATCGACACCTGGCACGCGGCGCTTCTGCCGGCGCAGAAGGTGGCGCGCATAGAGGAACTGGTGCAGGAAGGCCGCAAGGTGCTGATGGTCGGCGACGGGCTGAACGACGCGCCGGCGCTCGGTGCTGCCCATGTCTCCATGGCACCCGCGACGGCCGCCGAAATCGGCCGCAACGCCGCCGATTTCGTGTTCCTGCGCGAAAGCCTGTCCGCCGTCACCACGGCAATCGAGGTGGCCGAGCGCGCCGGGCAGCTCATCCGCCAGAACATCGGCATCGCCATCGTCTATAACGTCATCGCCGTGCCGATCGCCATTCTGGGCTATGTAACGCCGCTGATCGCGGCCATCGCCATGTCGGGCTCGTCCATCCTCGTCATCGCCAATGCGCTGCGCCTGATGCGTGCGGGCCGCACCGCGGCTGCAGGCAAGGCGCTGCCGGCAACCGAGCCGGTGACGGCATGAGCATCCTCGTCTATCTCATTCCGGTGGCGCTGTTCCTCGGCGCCATCAGCCTGATCGCCTTCCTGTGGGCGCTGCGCAGCGGCCAGTATGACGATCTCGACGGTGCGGCCCAGCGCATCCTGCTGGACGACGACAAGGGCGATCCGCGCGGCTGAGCGCTCCTGCAGACGCGGGTGCGTCCCTGCGGTGTCGACCACGCCGTCGGGACAGGCTTCTCACAAGATGCCTTGTGAGTGGATTTTCCGGCTGCCTTGAATTGCGGCGACAGCCAGCATCGCCGGTTCCGGTGCCCGGCAGCTTCTCCCGGTCACAGGTGAAGACGCGGCGGATGCCCTCCGCCAATTCAGACAGTGCCCATGAGGGCAATGCCGTGGCGTGCATTCCTGCCCCGACGGCCACGCGGTTCCCTGCCCTTCCTCCCGCTTGCCGCAAGTCAGGCGAATGCCTCTTGCCGCACATGGACTGCCCTGTTCCTCCCCCTTCTCCCTGTTTTGGCGGCAGGCATGGCAGCGGTTCCCCGCTTGCCGCCGGATCTGGATGAGAGAATCGGAGAAGAGGCTTGCCCTTAGGCCGAAGGAGGGAAGGGTGCGCTTCTTCTGCCAGTAAGGTGGAAAGGGAGCGCCATGGACGGCTTCAGACAGCCCGGCTCGTTGTGCGTCTGGCATCGCCTGATCCACACGCAGCCATGCCCACCAATCATGGAGGCCGGCCAATCCCTTGAATCCATGGATATTTTACAGAAAACCACCGGCGGCCGGCCGGTTGACAGCTGGCAACCGCAAGCGTCTGATTCGGTTGCAGAAAGGTTAATTTCCGTTAACCCTCTTTCCCTTGACAGGAATCGTTATTTCCCCGAGCGTATATACGCTGCACGCGGGTAAATGCCGTGTTTTTCCGTAACTCGCGCTGGCCGCTGTAAACTCTGACGTAATTGCGTAGACTTCACCCGTGCCGGGTGAGTCGGAACGTGCCGTTTCCGGCAGGGATCGGCTGTGATTTTGTGCAGGCAGGTTTGACGATGACAGTCCGGGCCGAGGCCATGGGGCAGATGGAGACACATATGCGGGAGCCGGCTGACCGTCAGATCGCGGCCGATGCCGAGCGCCTGTCGGCGGAACTCGCCAGCCTGCGCGGGCGCCTGTTTCCGCCGAGCGCGATGAAGACGCTGCGGCCCTTCACCAGCGGCGAGGCCGCGCGCCTTATCGGCGTCACCGACGGCTACCTGCGGCAGCTGTCCATTTCCGGCGAAGGCCCCTCGCCCGAGGTCGGCGCCGGCGGGCGCCGCCTCTATACGCTGGCCGACGTCAATGCATTGCGTGCGCATCTTGCCGGTCAGGGCGGCGCCCGGGCGCGTCACTATGTGCGCCATCGTCAGGGCGGCGAGCACCTGCAGGTGGTGGCGATCACCAATTTCAAGGGCGGCTCCGGCAAGACCACGACTTCGGCCCATCTGGCGCAGTATCTTGCCCTGCAAGGCTACCGCACGCTGGCCATTGATCTCGATCCGCAAGCCTCGCTCTCGGCCCTGTTCGGCTACCAGCCCGAACTCGACCTGACCGGCAACGACACGCTCTATGGCGCGATCCGCTACGATGACGAACGCGTGGAGCTGGCCAGCGTCATCCGCCCCACCTATTTCGACGGGCTCGACCTTGTGCCGGGCAACCTCGAGCTTCAGGAATTCGAACACACCACGCCGCAGCATCTGGCCATGCGCGGGCAGGGCCAGCCCGGCGACCTGTTTTTCGCCCGCGTGCAGCAGGCCATCGCAACGGTGGAGGACAGATACGACGTGGTGGTCATCGACTGCCCGCCGCAACTGGGCTACCTGACGCTGAGCGCGCTTTGCGCCGCCACATCGGTCATCGTCACCGTGCATCCGCAGATGCTGGACGTGGCCTCGATGAGCCAGTTCCTGTTCATGACCTCCGACCTGCTGGCGGTGGTGCGCGAGGCAGGCGGCGGGCTCAACTTCGATTTCCTGCGCTATCTCGTCACCCGCTACGAACCCAATGACGGGCCGCAGGCCCAGATCGCGGGCTTCCTGCGCACGCAGTTCGGGGACCGCGTCCTGACCGCGCCGATGGTCAAGTCGACCGCCATTTCCGATGCGGGGCTTTCCAAGCAGACGCTCTACGAGGTCGGCCGGGAGAACTTCCACCGCGCCACCTATGACCGCGCCTTTGAGGCGCTGAATGCGGTGAACGCCGAGATCGAGGCGCTGCTGCTGCAATCGTGGGGACGCAAGCCATGAGGCGGTTGACAGCTGTCAACTTCATGCTCGGACCCCGAATCGGGGTGGGCAGGGCGCAGGCCCGCGCCACAGTTTATCCCCACATGCCGAATCACCCGCATTATGCGTGGCAGGAGGTGATGTGAGATGAGCACACGCAAGGACAGGCTTCGTTCGTTTCTATCCGGCGGAACGCCGCCGGAGCCCGACGGGCAGGCTCCTGTCCCGTCGTCGCCGGTGGGGGCGCCCGCCGCCTCCATTGCCGCTCCGTCGCCGAGACGTACCACCTCGGCCGCGGTCAAGGCCATGGGGCTGACGCTGGGCTCGCTGTCGCAGGAGGCCGAGGAAGCCGGCAAGCTGCGTGAGCTTCTGGCAGCCGGCGAACATGTGGTGGAGCTCGATCCGAACCTTCTGGAGCGCTCGCCTTTCCTCGACCGGCTGAGCGACGGGGCACGCAACGACGAGGATTTCGAGGCGCTGAAGGCCAGCATGGCCGAACACGGGCAGCAGGTGCCGGTTCTCGTGCGTCCTCATCCCGATCCGGAAAGGGCCGCGCGGGGAATCTACCAGATCGCCTATGGCCACCGCCGTGCCCAGGCCGCGCGCGAGCTTGGCCGCCCGGTGCGCGCCGTGGTGCGGACGCTCGACGATGCCGGACTGGCTCTGGCGCAGGGCAAGGAAAATGCGGAGAGACGGGCGCTCTCCTTCATCGAGCGGGCCTTCTTCGCCAAGGCGCTGCTCGACCATGGCTTCGACCGCGCCACCGCCCAGGCCGCCCTTGCCGTCCACAAATCCGAGATGTCGCGGCTGTTGCAGGTGACCGAGAAGGTGCCGCTCGACATCGTGCAGGCGATCGGCCCCGCGCCGAAGGCCGGCCGGCCGCGCTGGATGGAGCTTGGCGAACTGCTTTCAGCCGACGGCGGCGTGGCGCGGCACGAGGTCGGCATGCGCCACTTCCGCGACGCCGACAGCGACACGCGGTTCCAGCATCTGTTCGACCGGCTTCAGGCGGCCGCACGCAAGCGGGGAGAGGCTGCGAAGGCTGGTCGTCAGGCGCGCCGGATCGCCGATGGCGAGGGCAGGGTGCTTGGCGAGCTGGCGGCCGCGGGCAAGGCCACGCGGCTGACGATCCCGGACAGCGCCGGCAGCGGCTTCGCCGACTATGTGGCGGCCGAGTTGCCGCGCCTGCATGCCGCCTTCCGGGCCGGACAGGGCCGGGACGTGCAGGACGAAACATGAGGACCTGCCGGCAGGGTCGCATCCTGTCCGGCATGTGAGTGAAGAACGGAAACCAAGAGCGGAGAAGCAGGCAAGAAAAAAGGCCTCCAGAACGTCGCCATCCCGGAAGCCCCTTTCGATGTAGCAATCTGAAAGAATCACTTCCGCATTGTATTGTCAAGACGCTGGCGCGTGCTGGCCCGGCATTTCTGTGCCTCGAATTGAGGTGATTCTTATGACGGAGCGTTTTGCGACGACGCCTTTCGGCGGCGGGCGGACTGGTGTTGCCCAAATTCGGCACCGGGAGGCGATATACCGGCGGCAGGCGGAACTGATTGAGGGCAGCCAGGCCGGCAACGACACCGGGCGCGCCGAGAAATGGCAGCTCCTGCGGGCGCTCACCGAAGCGCGTGTCGCTTTCGGTCTCTCCGACCGGACGATCGCCGTGCTCGATGCGCTTTTGAGCTTCCATCCCGAGCGCGAACTGGACGGATCGCAGCCGATCATCGTGTTCCCGTCCAATGCGGAGCTTTCCCTGCGCAGCCGCGGCATGGCCGATGCGACGTTGCGCCGGCATCTGGCGGCGCTGGTGGAGGCGGGGC
This sequence comes from Mesorhizobium sp., assembly GCA_022833215.1. Taxonomy (GTDB): domain Bacteria; phylum Pseudomonadota; class Alphaproteobacteria; order Rhizobiales; family Rhizobiaceae; genus Mesorhizobium. The sequence goes on from JAIPUZ010000007.1 coordinate 25,218, forward strand.
TGATCCTGCGGCGCGACAGCGCCAACGGCAAGCGATACTGCCGCCGCGACGAGCGCGGAGAGGTGGAGAGCGCGTTTGGCTTCGACCTCGCGCCTCTGGCGCTGGCCGCCGGCGCGATCCACGAGGCGGCGGAAGCGGCCCGGGCGGAGGAACGGCTTCGTCGGCGCCTGCGCGGCGAGATCACCATTCACCAGCGCGACATCGCCAAGATCGTCGAGGCTGGCAGGGAAGAGAAGCGCAAGGGCGACTGGGAAGGCTTTGCCATGGCCCTGATGCCTCTGTGCCGTCGCCTGGCCCGGACGACCTCTCTCGATCTCCTCGAACAGAGACGCGATGCGCTTCTGCGTCTTCGGGCGGAGGTGGAAAACGCCTATCTCGTATCTCTTTCCGATACAGAAATGAGCGGCAATGACCTTGATTCCGAGCGGCAATATCAGAATCCAAAAACAGAACCATCATTTGATAATGGCTCAGAAAAAGAGCTGAAGGCAGCTGGAGAGCCCCTGAAGGCGAAGGAAGACCGCAGCTTGGATGAAACGCCGGATGAGCTCGATGAGGGCGACGCCGGGCTGCCCATGGGGAGGGCCCCCGAAACCAAGAGCCAGCCGGTACCGCTGGCCTATCTGCTGCGCGTTTGCCCGACGCTTGCCAGCTATTCGCGGGCAGGCATAGCGGACTGGGCCGATGTGCTGCAAACTGCGCAGCTTGTGCGCTCGATGCTAGGCATTTCGCCGGATGCCTGGGCCAGGGCTTGCGAGACGATGGGCAATCTGTCCGCCAGCGTGGTTATCGCTGCAATTCTCGAACGGTCCGAAGCGATCCGGTCGCCCGGCGGTTATCTGCGGGCGCTGACCGGGCGCGCGGAGCAAGGCAGGTTCTCGCTGCTGCCCATGCTTTCGGCCCTCGAAAGGGCAGGGGAGGGGAGCGACGGGCGATGAGGAGGCTTATGGAGGGTTGTGCATGTCCGTTCGTAAAGTTGTTCTCTTTCCGAGGGAGGGGGCCGTGCCTGCCGTCAAAATGGGCTCAGCCAGCTTGCCTGCTTGCTTCGGAAGAACGCTTCCCCGAAGATCGGCGTCGGAGGCTTTCGGTTGAAATTCCCGCGCCGAGGTAATACCTTTCGAAAAACAGTCATTACCTGAAAGGGTGCTTATCATGGCAACCACGGTCACCTCCAAGGGGCAGGTCACGATCCCCAAGCCGGTTCGGGATCTTCTCGGCATCGAGCCGGGCAGCAAGGTCGATTTTCGCCGGGCCGCCGATGGCAGCGTGGTGATCACGCGCGCCGATGGCAAGCCGCCGAAAAACCGCTTTGCCCGCCTGCGCGGCCATGCCGGCGCCGGCCTCGACACCGACGCGATCATGGCGTTGACGCGCGGTGAAAAGTGACGCTGGTCGACACCAATGTGCTGCTCGATCTGGTCACTGACGACAGGCGCTGGGCGGACTGGTCGATCGCGCAGCTTGAGGCTGCGAGCCTGCGCGGGCCGCTCCTGATCAACGACGTCGTCTATTCCGAGCTTTCGGTTCGCTATGAGCGGATCGAGGATCTGGAGGACTTCACAGAGGCGGCGGGGCTGGAGCTGGTAGACATGCCGCGCGCCGCGCTGTTCCTGGCAGGCAAGGTGTTTGCCCGGTATCGTCGCTCAGGCGGAACGCGAACCGGGGTGTTGCCCGATTTCTTCATCGGCGCCCATGCGGCCATATCCGGCCTGCCGCTTCTGACGCGCGATGTCGGCCGATATCGCAGCTATTTTTCGGGGCTGATCCTGATCGCGCCGGACGGGTGATCAAAAATCGCTTCTCATGCCGGGGCGTCTCGGGCTGCACGATCCATCAGCCTCGCTCCATGCGCTCAGGCTCTCGTGTGTGCGCATGCCGCGACCTTCAAACCTGTTCCTCCTTCGGAGGCCGGGAATATTGGAAATGGCGTCCCTGCCGTGACGGCGACCTGACCAGCCCACCGAAAAGGCGGGCAGCCTGCAATTTCCCGCTCCTGACAGCCGCCAGAACGTTACAGAGCGCCTTTTTCGGGCTTCTGGCCGGTGCTGCGGCACCGTTGGCTCCAATCTTTCAAAAGACCGATAAGGCAAGATTATCGATCGGAAAGGCAAACCGACGATGCGTGCGGTTATTATCAGAAGAAAGAAAAAAACCGCTCCTATCCTTTGTGCCTTCCGCAGCGTACAAGCGGTGGCTGGCGGCTCTGGCCGAGTGCCTGCGCAAGCACGCGCCCAGCCTTCGGTCGAAGCGCTGCCCATACCCGGCGGCATCCTGCTGGCGCGGCCGGAATGCCGATGGCCGAGCGGCAATGCGCGGAGGCGACCCGCGAAAACCGGTCAGGCCGGGGCCGCGTGCTATCCGGGCGTCAGCCTGACCGGAGCTATCGCGACGTCGGGCCTCGGGATTGGCGATCCCGGCAAGAGCTCGTCGATCGGCTGGTGGCTTGGACCGGCCCTGACGGCCCGCCCCCGCTTCAACGCCGGCCAGCTTGGTGCCGCGGTTGCGGTATCAGGAAGACGCTCCCTCGTGCAGCGCGAGGCATCTGGCCAGCCATGTGTGGATGGCCTCCAGCGATTCCGGCTCGTCGAGAAACGGGATGTGGCCGCGGTCCGGCACTTCGGCGCGGATCAGGTCGGGCCGGCGGCGCTGCATC
>JAIPUZ010000008.1 GCA_022833215.1 Mesorhizobium sp.
GCCGCCAACTTCATCGGCTTCGTCAAAATCGCCAGCATCATGATGTGGCTGAAATGATTAAATCGTCACTACAGCCTAGAGCGTTTCTGCGATTCTAAGAAAGGCGGAAATGCTCGAGGTCGCGGAACGGCTGCGTTAATGGTGCGGACGACGGGAATCGAACCCGTACGGATCGCTCCGAGGGATTTTAAGTCCCTTGCGTCTACCAGTTCCGCCACGTCCGCGCGTGACGTTTCTCACGGCTTATTCGGCTTTCGTCAACCGTGTTGCACCACTAATCTGTTGAGCTGGGTAAATCGGCTTCGCCAGCCCGATCATGCAGACAATGCGGTGCAGGCCGTCGTCTGCCGGAGCAGCGAATTTCATTGGAGTGCCGTCACGGCGACAGGTTGACTGTTGCGGCTGGTCTTGGTCAATCTGTCTGCGTTTGGCGAGGCGATCCCCCAGCCATAGTCGAGAAAACTGCCAAAGCCTTATGCTTTGCGCCTCAGGAACCTGCGCACCATGTCCGCCACATCCTCCTCCCCCGATGCAACAGCCTGTTTCTCCCCGCGACTGCTCCCGGATGGCGGAGCCGCCCTGATCGCCGCTTTCGGCGGCGGACAGATTTCAGTGGACCGGCACTTCATCGAACGCGAGCTCTGATCGCAGTTTCGGACCTCCGGGCGCCCGGAGGTCGTTGTGGCCGGACGCAACCACCTGTCAGGTCTGTGAACCTGCATCCCGCCTGCGCAGCCGCGCCAGACATACGCAAAACTCAGGAATTTCCCGGAGCCCTTCATGACAGCAGCTCTTTTCCAGCCCATAACCCTCGGCGATCTCGATCTGCCCAACCGTCTCGCCGTGGCGCCCATGTGCCAGTATTCGGCCATCGACGGATGCGCCACGGATTGGCATCTCCAGCACTGGATGAACCTTGCCATGTCCGGCGCCGGCATGGTCACCGTTGAAATGACCAATGTCGAACGGCGCGGACGCATCAGCCACGGCTGCATGGGGCTTTATACGGAAGCGAACGAAGCGGCTGCCAAACGCGCTCTGGACGCTGCCAGACGCGTTGCGGCGCCCGGAACGAAGTTCGGTACGCAGATTGCCCATGCAGGCCGCAAGGCGTCCTGCCGCAGGCCATGGGAAGGCGGCGGCCCGCTACAGCCGGGAGAGGATGCCTGGCCGGTGGTGTCGGCCTCCGCCCTTGCCTATGACGAGGGCTGGCAGACGCCTCACGCGCTGACGGAAGAGGGAATCCGTGAGGTTGTGGAACGGTTCGCGCAAGCGGCAAAGCGAGCCGAACGTGCCGGTTTCGACTTCATCGAACTCCATGGCGCGCATGGCTATCTGATCTTCCAGTTTCTGTCGCCGCTTTCGAACAGGCGCGAGGATCGCTGGGGAGGCTCCCTGGAAAACCGCATGCGGTTTGCGCTGGAGGTCACGCGCGCCGTGCGCAAAGCTGCCCCGACGCTCATGCTGGGCATGCGCCTGTCGGTGAAGGAATGGGTGGATGGCTGTTTCGACGTCGACGAGGCGGTCGAGGTGGCGAAAACGCTCAAGGCAGAAGGAATTTCCTACATCTGCTGCTCGAGCGGCGGCAACTCGCCATTGCAGAAACTTCCCTCCGGCCCCCTGTATCAGGTTCATCTGGCCGAAGCTGTGCGCAGGGGAGCCGGCATTCCGGTTCGCGCCGTCGGCCTCATAACGGAGCCGAAACAGGCGGAAGGGGTGATTGCCGAAGGCCGCGCGGATATTGTCGCGCTCGGCCGCGCCTTCCTTGCCGATCCGCGCTGGGGCTGGCGCGCCGCCGCTGCGCTGGGTGCCGAAATACCGGCGGCGCCGCAGCTACAGCGTTCCGTCACCACCATGCGGCACTGGATGGTCCCCTCCTGACGAAAGGAGGCAACCAACGGCCGCCATCCGCGTTTTTCATCGGTCCCTTCAACAGGCGCTATACGGAGAACGGGGATGACCAGGGTCGTCTACAACATCGTGGAGCACGACGGAGGCTGGGCCTATCAGGTCGGCTCCACCTATTCGGAAACTTTCCCAAGCCGCGATGCCGCTGTCAGGGCTGCCGCGCGCGCAGCCGAGGAACAGCAGATTGCCGGCACATCGGACGGCATCCAATATGAGGACAGTTCCGGAAAATGGCATGAGGAACTGTCCGACGGTCGTGACAGGCCGCAAGCCGAAGTTTCGGAGTGATCGTTGCCCCTTACGCGGCATCCTCCTGTCAGAGCAATTCCAGCAAAAGTACGAAGCGGTTTTGCGTTCGTAATTGCGTGAAAACAAAAGATCAGAGCGTTTCTGCGATTCGAAGAAAAGCGGAAACGCTCCAAAAAAGAGCGGCCATCGGCCGCCCTTTACAACTTCCAGCCGGGCCCGGGCCTCAGCCGTGGAGCCTGGCTGTGATTTCCGCCACACGCTTGCCCTGGAAGCGGGCCCCTTCCAGTTCCTGTGCGGAAGGCTGGCGCGAGCCGTCACCTTCGGTGGTCGTGGTCATGCCGTAAGGCGCACCGCCACGAACCACGTCATTGCCCATCTGGCCCTGATAGGCATAGGAGAGCGGCACGATGATCATGCCGTGATGCTGGAGCGACGCCTGCGTGCTCAGAAGCGCGATCTCGGCGCCGCCATGCTGGGTGGCGGTCGACACCATAACGGAAGCGACCTTGTCGACAAGCGCGCCCTTCGCCCAGAGCGGGCCCGTCTGATCGAGGAAATTCTTCATCTGTGAGGCCATCGCACCGTAACGGGTGGAAACGCCGAAGATGATGGCGTCGTAGGTCTCCAGTTCGAGAGGCTCGGCAATCGGCGCGTCCTGATCGAGCTTGTAATGAGCCGCCTTCGCAACCTCGAGCGGGACGAGTTCGGGAACCCGCTTTATGGTCACGTCGGCGCCGGCTTCGCGCGCGCCTTCGGCAGCGGCTTTGGCCATCTGCTCCATGTGACCCCAGCTCGAATAATAAAGGACAAGCACCTTCGCCATTTTCTTCATCTCCACCTTTGCGACATACGGACACCCTGCCCGCGTGAAATAGCAAAAGGAATCTAGGGCAGCTTTCGTTCACGAAAAAGCACGGCAAAGCCGACACACCGTTCACTGTTTCTGTACCTTTGCGCGCTCGCGGGCAAAGCGGTATTGATCCATGAAACACTGATGCAGGAGTCGTTCATGCCCGGGACCGTCACCGCCGCCATGCTTGTGATTGGTGACGAGATTTTGTCGGGCCGCACCAGAGACAGGAACATCGGCCATCTTGCCGACATCTTGACGGCCGTCGGCATTGATCTGAAGGAAGTGCGGATCGTGCCGGACGAGGAGGAGGAAATCGCCTCGGCGCTGAACGCCGTTCGCGCGCGCTACACCTATGTGTTCACCTCCGGCGGCATCGGTCCGACGCATGACGATATAACCGCCGATTCCGTCGCCCGGGCATTCGGCGTGCCATGCGAGTATGACGACAAGGCCTATGCCATGCTCGACGCTCACTATGCGAAACGCGGCATGGAGTTCACCGAGGCTCGCAAGCGTATGGCCAGAATGCCGCGCGGCGCGGCGCATATCGAAAACCCCGTCTCGGTCGCTCCCGGTTTCCGCATCGGCAATGTTCATGTCATGGCCGGCGTTCCGTCCGTCTTCCAGGCCATGCTCGATCAGGTCGTGCCCACGCTCAGGACGGGGACAAGGATGCTTTCGGCAACGGTGCCATGCCCGCTTGGCGAAGGGGTCATCGGAGAGCCGCTTGCGCAGATACAGAAAGAGCATCCGCTCACCATCATCGGCTCCTATCCGAAATTCGGCGAGGGCAGGTTCTGGACCGAACTGGTCGTTCGCGCACGCTCACAGGATATGCTGGATGCGGCGCGAAAGGATGTCGAGGCCATGGTGGCCGGGCTCGCTTCAACGAACTGAAGGCCGGAAGGGAACCGGAAACCGGTTCGGCGCGTTTGTATCGGCCAATTCCTTGCCGGAAAGGGTTAGGCCATGTCGTTCAGGACCATCGCTGCCATATTGCAGGGGGAACAGGAGTTCGTGCGCGTTCTCGATTGCGCGATCCCGCTTGCCGTTCGCCTTGAGGCACACCTCGTCGGTGTGCATGCCGAAGTGCTTCCGGTGCCCTATACGGCGGCAGCGGGCTTTCCCGACACCGACTTCATCCAGGTCTCCACCGAACTGAACAAGGAAACGACGCTGAAACTTCGCGGCTCGTTCAACGATCGCGCCGACGAGGCCGGGCTCTCCTTCGAATGGCGCACGCTGGAAAGCTTCTCGGGCGACGGCACGCTGGCGGGCATGCCGAGCATCCGTGCCGCCGATCTGGTGGTGGCGGCCCAGCGCGACGTGGAAAGCGACGATGGAACCGACGTCGAGAGCCTTGTCTACGAAGCTGGGCGGCCCGTTCTCATGGTGCCGCATTCCGGGCCGGTCAGTTCATCTTTCCGACGGGTTCTGCTTGCCTGGAACGGCAGCAAGGAAGCATCGCGGGCCACCTTCGATGCCCTGCCCTTCCTTATCGAAGCCGATCAGACGGATATACTGGTGATCGACCCGCCCGCCAACGCCGACGACAGCCCCGACGCGGCGGGCGCGCGCATCGCCGCCGCGCTGGCGCGACATGGCGTAACGGTGGGAGTATCCATTGAAAGCTCCCGCGGCCATTCGGTCGATAGCGTTATTCAGGAGCGGCTGACAGCCAGTGGCGCCGATCTCCTCGTGCTGGGCGCATACAGCCATTCCTGGCTCAGGGAACTGCTTTTTGGAGGGGTCACACGCTCCATTCTCCGCTCCGCGCCGGTCACCGTGCTTCTGTCGCGCTGAGCGGATCGTCGCGGCCTTGTGCTGCCCCTTGCCAAGCATGTCGATTTCCGGCTAATTCCGGCCGCATTCCATCTCACTGCGCGCTCAGGCGCGCCTGCGGAGTGCGCCCGAATGTCCCTGCCAGACAAAGCCTTCCCGATATCCTGGGATCAGTTCCACCGCGACGCGCGCGCGCTGGCGTGGCGGCTTGCCGGCGCCAACCAGAAATGGAAAGCCATCGTCTGCATCACCAGAGGCGGACTGGTGCCCGCAGCCGTCATTTCACGCGAACTCGGCATCCGCATCATCGAAACGGTGTGCGTCGCCTCCTATCATGACTACGCTTCTCAGGGACAGTTGCAGGTTCTGAAGGAAGTGAACCCGGTGCTGCTGGAAAATGACGGTGAGTCTGTCCTCATCATCGACGACCTGACGGATACCGGGAAGACGGCCGGTATCGTGCGCGCCATGCTGCCAAAGGCTCACTTCGCCACGATGTACGCCAAGCCGAAGGGCCGGCCGCTGGTCGACACCTTCGTCACCGAGGTAAGCCAGGACACCTGGATCTATTTCCCCTGGGACATGGGTTTCACCTACCAGAAGCCCATTGCCGACGATCAGGTGAAATAACGCCTCATAAAAGAGCCCGCGCCAAGGCATGTCACCCGAAAAGCTGGAAGCGGTTTCGGGACAACGGCGTGACGAGCGATTCTGAAAGATCGCGGCACGCTTTCGCGCCATTTACTTTCCCTACACCATGAAAGGTGTAGCCTTGTTAACTGGAAAGCGATTCTCAGCGGGCGCTGCTACGATGCTGACAGGGCCTCACTCACATGCGCACCTCGCCGAAAGGGTGCGCAAGCTGTTCGGGACAGTGCCATGCCGGTTGCAGGTCGCTGCCCTGCCCTGGCGCGAACTGAACGGCAACGTCGAGATCATGCTCATCACCAGCCGGGGTACAGGCCGCTGGGTTCTGCCCAAGGGCTGGCCGGAGGCACGGGAGCCGCTTTGCGAAGCGGCCGCGCGCGAAGCCGGCGAAGAGGCAGGTATTTCAGGACGTGTTTCAACCCTCGAAGCAGGCCGCTACTTCTATGCGAAAGCGATGACGGGCGGGCACGACGTTCCTTGCGAGGTGTTCGTCTTCCCGCTGCTTGTTGAATCCGTCTCGGACCACTGGAAAGAAAGCCGCCAGCGAATCCGCCGCTGGATGAAAGGCTCCGAGGCGCAACGCGAGGTCGCGGAATCCGACCTTGCCGAAATCATCGGCCACTTCTGCCTCAGCAGGCAAAATCACGGTCCGAACAAGCCCGGCACGGAAGCTTCGGATAATACCCGGCCAGCCAGACTGTAGAATCTCCTGAAGAAGGAGAGCGCCGGACATTAACGCAGGTCGCGATCTTTCAGATTCGCTCCTTGCGCTTCAGGTTCCTGTTTTACGCATGTCATTGTTCCGAAACCGGTTCCGGCTTTCGGGCGACATGCTTCAGGTCGACGACAGAAACCGTGCCCCGTGCACGAAAAAGGCCGCCCTGAAGGCGGCCTTTGTCTTATCTGGCGGAAGCGATTCTTACTCGGCGTCCTTCTCGGCCTTCTTCTTGGGCGCAGCCTTCTTCTTCGGAGCTTCCGCCTCGCCTTCCTCGGTCTTGGCAGCAGCCTTCTTCGGCGCGGCCTTCTTCTTGGCCGGCTTCGCCTCGGTCTCGCCGTCCTCGTCGTCGGCCAGCAGTTCGTCCTTGCTCACCTTCTGGTCGGTGACCGAAATCTGGCCCAGCAGGTGATCGACCACCTTCTCCTCGAAGATCGGCGCGCGCAGCGTATTCAGGGCTTCGGGGTTGCTTCGGTAGAACTCGAACACTTCCTGCTGCTGGTTGCCCGGGAAGCGGCGAACCTGTTCGAACAGGCCGCGCTGCAGTTCTTCATCGGAAATCGTGACGCCGGCCTTTTCGCCGATCTCGGCCAGGACGAGACCGAGCCGCACGCGGCGCTCTGCCAGACGCTGGTATTCGGCGCGGGCATCCTCTTCCGTGGTGTCTTCGTCGGCGAAGGTACGGCCGGCTGCTTCCAGATCGCGGTTGACCTGATTCCAGATGTTGTTGAACTCGGCCTCGACCAGCTTGGAGGGCGCCTCGAAGGTGTAAGCGGAATCGAGCTGGTCCAGAAGCTGACGCTTCACCTTCTGGCGGGTGATCGAGCCGAACTGGCTTTCGATCTGGCTGCGCACGATCTCGCGCAGGCGCTCCAGCGACTCCAGCCCCAGCGCCTTGGCGGTCTCGTCGTCGATCTTCAGTTCGCCCGGCTTGGCGACTTCCTTGACGGTGACGTCGAAGGTGGCTTCCTTGCCGGCAAGCTGTGCGGCCTGATAGTCCTCGGGGAAGGTCACGACGACCTGCTTCTCGTCACCGGCCTTGACGCCGACAAGCTGATCCTCGAACCCGGGGATGAACTCCTTGGAGCCCAGAACCAGCGGCTGGTCGGAACCGGTGCCGCCGGCGAAAGCCTCGCCGTCGATCTTGCCGACATAGTCGATCGTCAGGCGGTCGCCTTCCGCAGCCTTGCCATCCTTCGGCTCGTAGCTGCGGGTGGATTCGGCCACGCGCTGCACCTGCTCGTCGATCTCCGAATCCGGCACATCGTAAACAGGACGGTTCACCTTGATGTCGGCAAAGTCCTTGATCTCGATCGGCGGAATGACCTCGTAGTTCAGGCTGAACTCGAAATCGACACCGCCGTCGAGGATCTTCTCGGCTTCCTTCTCGTCCTCGGTCATGATGACCTCGGGCTGCATGGCTGCCTTTTCGCCGCGCTCGACAATGACGGAGCGCGCATCGTTGAGGATCTCGTTGACCACCTCGGCCATGAAAGACTTGCCATACACCTTGCGCAGATGCTGGACCGGCACCTTGCCCGGACGGAAGCCATTGATGCGGACCTTGCCCCGGGCATCGGTCAGACGCGTCATGAGCCTGGCTTCCATATCGGCAGCCGGCACGACGACCTTGATCTCGCGCTTGAGGCCGGAGTTGAGCGTTTCGGTGACCTGCATCATCAAACCTTTATCTTGACCTGAAAGACCGCAAGACGGCCTTTGCCGTTCACAGCCTGCCGGTAAATTCTTCCGGGGTTGGCTTCGGGGCGAAGCCGGATGAGCAGATCACACCATGATCCGACCACCCGATACGCTCCAGCAATGTGAGTAAGTCTTTGTTCTTCCGACTTCTTTTCACATGATGCAGAAGCGGATCGTCGCATCCCGTCACATTCGACACGCCTTTTGTCACAGGCGAGGCCAATTTTCAACCATCTTAACGCCCGGGAGGCGCGGCTAAAAATATCCCCGCAGGCCGTCGCCTCCGGCGGCTGCGGATTGACACGGACCGGCCTTCATGGGAATTGCGGGACCTCGCGGATGTGGCGGAATTGGTAGACGCCCCGGATTTAGGTTCCGGTGCCGAAAGGCGTGGGGGTTCGAGTCCCTTCATCCGCACCACCCAATCCGGGTCTCTATAAAGCTTTTTCTGGCCGGCCCGAGCGAAAAGCGGGCAACGGAGCTAATAAAGCGGCTCCTGGAAAAGAACCTGGTCGCCGTCCATCAGCGCCTTGACCTGAGCGTTTCCTGAAGCAGGCACCGCCACCCTCACGCCGAACGCACGCACGCGCATATCCCGCTCGATGGCGCGCCCTTCCCCTTCGGGCAGATAAAAGCGTTCGATGCCATAGGTAACCCGCACATCCTCCCCGATGTAGGCAAGATTCAACGGCGGAATCTGACCGGCGATCTCGATTTCGTCGGTGCCGGTCGCGCCAGCCGGTGGATTCCTGATCCATGCACTCCTGGCACGCCAGTAGCCATCCTCGTCCCGGCCGAGGCGCACGGTGATTTTGCCGGCCGTGTCCAGCCTGTCACCAACTTCGCCGATGTCGGAAATGATCGTGAGCGGGATGCGGGATATTTCATAGTTCAGGATCACGTAATCGCCGCGCAACAGGTCCCGCGGATCGACCGGCTCCACTTTCAGCAGCACCTCGCGGCCATCGCGCAGCACGGCAGCCCTGCCGACGATCATCCAGCCCAGAAATCCGGTCTGAACAAGCGCCAGCAAAAGCGCGGAGAGAACGAGTTTCCTGCCTTTGCTCATGCCTTGCCTCCTTCGGCCTGCGGGGCATCGCTGCCGAGACGGCGCTCAAGCCGGATGATCAGCAGGGCAAGAAACCCCACCAGAACGGCGGCAAATACGAAGAAGCCCGCCGTTCCCATCATCGTGCCCATGGTTATCGCATAGATCAGACAGAGTTCGATGGCGAAGGCCAGATAGGCGATCCAGCGCAACCCCCGGCTTTCGCGCCCCTGCAGCACGAGCGCGGCCACGATACCGGCCAGTGTCACCGCCGCGGCAACGGGAAAGCCGCCATCGCCCTCGACATCGATCTGGATCAGCATCATCGCAACCAGAAAGCCGATCAGGGCATGAATCGGCAGGCGTCGGTTGATGCGGACCAGGTTGTCCACCTCCGCCGGCATGATATGCGCAACGGCAAAGAGACACGCCGACACGCCCGCCATCATGAATGCTATCTCGAAGGTGTCGCCATCGACTGCATGCCATGTCGCATAGGCTATGAGAGAAAGCAGGATGAGATGGCGCGTCGCCTGGCTGCGCGTCCAGCAGGATATGCCGAACAGGACCGCCGCCACAGGCAAGAACAGCGCCGGAGAATCGACTCTGAAAGAGGCGATCAGGCCACCTGTCAGGGCGGCCGCAAGCCAGACATCGGCAATACCCGTCGCCGCGACGGTGAGCGGCCCGGAGCGCAGCACGAGGGCTGCAAGCGCAGTCGCCGCGCACCATGTCAGAATGGCGGCGGATTCGTCTCCGCTCATATGATACATTTGCCCGATCAGGGCGAGAGAAGCACCGAAAGCTGCGGCAGCCACGATCCAGAGCGCTTCACCGATGGCGACGTGCCCCCTGAGCCTGGCGAATGCGCCGCCGACATAACCGCCGAAGATAAGAGCGAACAGCGCCGCGACGCGGGCCAGTCGCGGGAAAGCTTCCCAGTTCGCGGCGATGAATATGAGGATCCCGGCGCCAAACAGCAGCGCCGCCATCATTGCAAGCACGGCACCCGGACCAAACGACTTCCGGTCGCGCCGTTCAGCATCGAGAACCAGCTTTTCCGCCGTGGAGCGGTCGATCAGGCCCGATGAAACCCAGCGCTCAACGTCCTGCCTGAGCTGCACTACGTAGCGCGCCATATGCATTTTCCATTAAATCAGTAGATTTACCAATCCACATTTCCAAACTGTTGGCAAAGCGCCGTTTTTCGAATTTGGCCTTTTTATGTCGCAGGTGTGAAAGGGGTGCGATATTGCATTGCACAAAATGCATTGCTGCCATGCGAGTTCTGCGCTTTCAAAGCCGGGCGTATCCTCCTATCTAGGCTGCGTACGAAGACGACAGAAACCGCAAGAACAATAAGACGAGCAAGACCATGAACCTGATCCGCAACTATCGCAACTGGCGCCGTTATCGGGAAACCGTTTCCGAGCTGAGCCGCCTGAGCAACCGTGAACTGAATGACCTCGGCATCAGCCGCAGCGACATTCATTTCGTAGCCCGCAAGTCGGTCTGACCCTTCGGGGTGGCCATCACCCCGAACAGTTTCGCTGGTAAAAGACGATGAACCTGATCCGCAGCTACCGCAATTGGCGTTCTTACCGCAAGACGGTCAATGAGCTGGGTCGCTTGTCCAGCCGCCAGCTTGATGATGTCGGAATTTCGCGCTTCGAGATCGAACAGATCGTGCGCAAGTCATTCTGACAACGGAATTTCATCGGAGCGACCTCCTCCCCGCTTCGATGGATAGGATCAGCCGCTCCTCCTCCCAATTGGCTGATCACCCTAACGGCGCCCGCCGGAACCTCCTCCCCCGGCGGGCGCTGTTAAGAAAAATTCAGCTCCCTTTGGAGCAGCCAGTTTCGCCGAAGCCGACCTCCTCCCCGGCAACGGCGAACGGTCGATCTCCTCCTCCTCCCAGGATCGACCACCTTAACGACACCCGCCGGACCTCCTCCCCCGGCGGGTGTTGTCGTTTGCGGGAAAGTCGTGGCGTCCGGCCACGCATTGCATTCCACATCCCGAAGGATTAAGTGCGCGGCATGAGCATCAAGCCCGTTCACATCGTCGGCGGCGGTCTCGCCGGTTCCGAAGCTGCATGGCAGACCGCGCAGGCCGGGGTCCCTGTCATTCTCCACGAAATGCGTCCCGTGCGCGGCACGGAAGCCCACAAGACCGAAGGGCTGGCCGAACTGGTCTGCTCCAATTCGTTTCGCTCGGATGATGCCGAAACCAACGCTGTCGGGCTGCTTCACGCCGAAATGCGGCTGGCGGGATCGCTCATCATGCAATCGGGCGACGCACATCAGGTGCCGGCGGGCGGAGCCCTAGCCGTCGATCGCGACGGATTCTCGCAGGCGGTGACGGCAAGGCTGGAGTCGCATCCGCTCATCACCATCGTGCGTGAGGAGATGGCGTCGCTGCCGCCGGACGAGTGGGATCAGGCGATCATCGCCACCGGTCCGCTGACCGCGCCCGACCTTGCCGCTGCCATTGCCGCAAGGACCGGTGCCGATGCGCTGGCCTTTTTCGATGCCATCGCGCCGATAGTTCATTTCGATACCATCGATATGAACGTCGCCTGGTTCCAGTCCCGTTACGACAAGGTCGGTCCCGGTGGAACGGGCAAGGACTACATCAACTGCCCGATGGACAAGGCGCAATACGACGCTTTCATCGAAGCGCTTCTCGCGGGCGACAAAACCGAATTCAGGGAGTGGGAAGGCACGCCCTATTTCGACGGCTGCCTGCCGATCGAAGTGATGGCAGAACGTGGCCCGGAAACGCTCCGTCATGGGCCGATGAAGCCGATGGGGCTTACCAATGCCCACAATCCGACCGTTAAACCCTATGCCGTGGTGCAGTTGCGGCAGGACAATGCGTTGGGCACGCTCTACAATATGGTCGGCTTCCAGACGAAACTGAAATATGCCGATCAGGTCCGGATCTTCCGCACCATTCCGGGGCTGGAGAATGCCGATTTTGCACGGCTTGGCGGGTTGCACCGCAACACCTACATCAATTCGCCGCAACTGCTGGACGGCACCTTGCAACTCAGGGCGCGCCCCGGGCTTCGCTTTGCCGGCCAGATCACCGGCTGCGAGGGTTATGTCGAAAGCGCCGCCATCGGCCTTCTTGCCGGGCGGTTCGCCGCCGCCGCGCGCCTCGGCCTACCGCTTTCCGCGCCCCCGCTCACCACCGCCTTCGGCGCGCTGCTCAACCACATCACCGGCGGCCATATCGTTTCGGACGATGAACCCGGAAAACGCTCCTTCCAGCCGATGAACATCAACTTCGGTCTGTTCCCTCCGGTGGAAGCGCCCAAAGTGGAAGGCAAGCGGCTGCGCGGCAAGGAAAAGACCCTTGCCAGGAAAAGGGCTATGACGGCGCGCGCCCTTCAGGACTGCTCGGCATGGCTGGGGGCGACCGGAGACATCCGGGCAGCCGAATAGGCTCTACCGCCATCCTCTGGCGGCATGGCGCCACAAAAGCCAGTGCCGGTGAAAATGCGAAAGCGCAATCTTTCCGTCCAGAACATCCTGCGGCCGCCCTTCCATGCGCCGCAGCGTCGCCGCGGTCAAAGCCAGCGGCAGGAATGCGGGGCGCAGCGAGACCGGCAGTGAGGGCGCTCCTTTCCGGAAAGCCAGAAGATGCTCTCTCGCAAGGGCGATCATCGCTGCCACGGCCCGCAACGCGCCTTCCCTGTCCTGTCCTTT
Source organism: Mesorhizobium sp. (assembly GCA_022833215.1). GTDB lineage: Bacteria > Pseudomonadota > Alphaproteobacteria > Rhizobiales > Rhizobiaceae > Mesorhizobium. The sequence goes on from JAIPUZ010000008.1 coordinate 12,621, forward strand.
GACAAGATCCTGCGGCGAAGTACCGACAGCCTGAAGAAGATCGGCCGGGACATAGCATTGCCCCCTTGCCCGGTGCAGCGGCAGCAGCAGCAACAGGCCCGTCATTGCCTGAGCGCAGCCGGCATGACCCGCAATCTCCGAAAACCGCTGTGCCGCCCCTGGATCAAGTATCATCGCCGCAAGCTGGATGATGGCGCTGGCTGTTTCGCCGCAATAACCTTCGAGATCGGTGCGCGAAGGCATCGGATCGTCATAGAGGTCGAAAATACGGGCTTCCAGATAGTTCCCGAAGGCCGGAAGCGGCAGATGAAACTGCGCGATGGCCGCGCGCAGGGCGTCGGCGACGGGCTGACCCGTTTCCGCCGAATCGTAAGGCGCGCTGAGCGTGTCCCGCCACCACTGCAACCTCACCTCTCCCGGCAGGGCCTCCCGGATACGGTCGCGCACGCCTGCGATTTCCGCGTTGAACGCATAAAGCGCGAGAAGCGCATCGCGCTTTCCCGGCGGGGCATAAAGCGCGGCGAGGTAACGGTCATGATCGGCCTCGCGCACGGCCTGCATGACCAGGGGCGATGCGCTGGCCATGAAATCAGTCGACGGCGATCAGTGCGGCGGCGACGGCGCGATCATCTGCGAGCAGAACGTTGTAGGTGCGCACGGCCGCCCCGGTCGACATGGGATCGGAGGCGATTCCGGCCTCCTTGAGAACTGAGCGCAGGTCTTTGGGTACAGGTCTCAGGTCGACACCCGTGCCCACCAGAAAGATCTCGATCTCCGCCGCCTCGGCAAGCACGCTATTGAAATCGTCGGCGCTCAGCCTCTCCCGATCCGCCGGCTCCCAGCCGTATATGCCGGAAGGAAGGCACAGGATCGACCCCTTGTGCGACATCTCCGCGAAGCGAAACCCGCCGTTTCCGTACGCCTCGATGGGCGCACGGCCGGGGAAATGCGCCTCGCGCATGACGATACCCTGTCCCATTCGTGAACAGTACCCGCTCTCTTGCTCCGTCGCCACAGGCTAGCTGCCAGAGGCCGGAGCCACCGTGGACGATGCGCCGCTCTTCCTGGTTCCATCCTCTTTTTCAAAGGTCTCCGACCGCAGCTTGAACAGAATAAGCATCGGGCCGGCGATGAACACCGAAGAGTAGCTGCCGACGAACACACCGATGATGATCGCGAACACGAAGGACGAGATCACTTCGCCGCCATAGAGGTAGAGAGCGGCGAGAGCCAGAAGCACCGTCAGACCTGTCAGGATCGTGCGCGACAGCGTGTGGTTGAGCGCCAGATTGATAATCTCCTCAATCGGCATTTTCTTGTATTTGCGTAACATTTCCCGGATCCGGTCATAGATCACGACCGTATCGTTGATCGAATAGCCGACCACCGTAAGGATTGCCGCAATGGAGGACAGATTGAACTCCAGCCCGAAGAACACGTAGATACCCACGATGACGATCACGTCATGAGCTGTGGAGACGACGGCTCCGATGCCGAACTGCCATTCGAAGCGGAACCAGATGTAGACCAGCAAGGCCATCATCGAGACGAGGACGCCGATGGTGCCGGTCCACGCCAGTTCGCTTGAAACGGTCGGGCCGACCGTCTCGACGCGACGGAAATCGTAGTCTTCGGCGAACTCGCCCTTGATCTTCTCCACGGCGGACTGCTCGGCATTGTCGCCGGCATCCTGCGCCGCGACACGAACCATCAGTTCGCCTTCGCTACCGAACTCCTGAACCTGGACATCGCCGAGATTAAGCTGCTCGAGGCGTGAGCGCACGTCGGCGGCATCCGCCTGATGGGACTTCGCCTGTATCTCGATCATCGACCCGCCCTTGAAGTCGACGCCGTAGTTGAAGTCCTTGACGAACATCATGCCGATGATGGCGATGGATACAATGCCCGACAGCGCGAAAGCCCAGTTGCGGAGCTTCATGAAGGGCAGAGACGGCTCCAGCGGCAGGTAGTGCACCAGCCCCTTGGGGAACTCGGTGGGCTTGGAACGCTTGATCCAGAAGGCAACCATCCAGCGCGTCAGCGTGAAAGCCGTGAAGACGGTGGTGATGATACCGATGCCGAGCGTCACGGCAAAGCCGCGCACCGGGCCGGTGCCCACATAGAACAGGATCACCGCAACGATGAACGTGGTGAGGTTCGCGTCGACAACGGTGGCAAGCGCCTGCTTGAAGCCCTGATCGAAGGACTGGACGATCGATTTCCCATACGCACGCTCCTCACGTACGCGCTCGAAGATGATGATGTTGGAATCGACCGCCATGCCCATCGTAAGAACGATACCGGCGATACCCGGCAAAGTGAGCGTCGAACCCATAACGGTGAGTATGGCGATCATCATGGCCACGTTGGCCGCAAGCGCCAGGTTGGCGATGAGGCCGAGCTTTCCATAGACCAGCAGCATGCAGCCGATCACCAGCACAGCGCCCACGATGGAGGCGAACTTGCCGGCACTGATGGAATCCGCGCCGAGGCTCGGGCCGACGGTCCGCTCTTCCACGATCGTCATCGTGGCGGGCAGCGCGCCGGCGCGCAGCAGCACGGCAAGATCGTTGGCGCTCTGCGGCGTGAAGGAACCGGAAATCTGCCCCGAGCCTCCGAGGATCGGCTCGTTGATGCGCGGCGCCGAGATCACCTGATTGTCGAGGATGATGGCGAAAAGCTTGCCGGTATTCTGCTGGGTCGCCTGACCGAAGCGACCGGCGCCTTTCGAATCGAAGCGGAACGAGACGACCGGCTCGTTCGTGCGCTGGTCGAAAGTCGCCTGCGCATCGATAAGGTTTTCACCGGAAACGATCACCCTGTTCTCGATCAGGTACGGAACTGGCGGATCGTCGCGCGAGAACATGACGGTCGATCCGGCTGGTGGACGCCCTTCCATGGCTTCCTGAACCGGCACGGTCTGGTCGACCATCTGGAAGGTCAGCTTCGCGGTCTGGCCAAGGATGTCCTTGAGGCGCTGCGGGTCCTGCAGGCCCGGCACCTGTACAAGAACGCGGTCGTCGCCCTGCCGCTGGACGATCGGCTCTGTGGTGCCGAGTTCGTTGACGCGGCGCCCCACCACCTCGATGGACTGGTTGAGGGCGGTTGCCGTGCGATACCTGATGCCTTCCTCGGTCATGGTGAAGCGGAGCAGGCCGGGCTCCGGCTCGTCCATCGCCATTTCCGTAACGCTGCCCGTGCCGAACAATCCGGAAGAAACCGGCGTGGTCAGCGATTTCAGCGCCTCCCTGGCGGCAGCGATCTGGTTCGCATCGCGGATGCGAACCTGTACGACCTTGCCGGTTCCCGAAAGCCCGGTGTAACCGATGCGTGTATCGCGAAGCTGCGTTCTGATCTCGTCGCGCGCGCTTTCAAGCTGTGCCTTGATCAGATCGTTGGTGTCGATCTTGAGCAGGATGTGCGATCCACCCTGCAGATCGAGCCCCAACGTCATCTGCCGGGTGGGAAACCAGTTCGGCAGAGACGACATCAGCGACTGCGGATAGATGTTGGGCAGGGAGAACAGCACGCCCAGCAGGACGACGGCCCAGATAGAAAACGTCTTCCAGCGCGAGAAATAAAGCATCAGTCGAAAACCTGTTGGCGTGCCCGTGGGCGATGTAATGAGGGCCATCGGCCCCCAATACGGTTATTTCTTGGCGTTCTGGTTCGCTATCGGCTCACCCTTGACGCGCACATCGGCAATGGTGGAACGAAGCGCTGTCACTTTCATGCCGCCGAGATCGACCTCGAGCTCGTTGTCGTCGATCACCTTGGTTACCTTGCCGACGAGGCCGCCACCCGTGATGACCGTATCGCCACGGCGAATGGCCTGCAGCATCTCGCCACGCTTCTTCATCTGCGCGCGCTGCGGGCGGATGATCAGAAAATACATTACCACGAAAATGAGGATGAACGGCAGTATGCTGATGAACATATCGGGAGCGCCGCCTGCTGCCTGCGCATATGCCGGGGTCACGAACATGAATTACTCCTGGAATGTAAGGAAAGCCGCAATCCGGCCAGAAAATCCGCCGGAATATAGTCGCTCAAGCGGCCATTGCAACCGCGCTTGGCAGCCCATCCCGCGCTTTTCGCACCAATCGGCGCATGCTACAGCCTGCGCTGTTCCTCAATTGGCAGACATGAAACGTATTTCCCATGACCGACAGCAGCGTTGACATCCTGAACCGAAAGCTCGACCAGTTGATCGAGGCGATAGCCCGCCTCGCCCCTCCTCAGCCTCCCCCCAGCGACCTGGATTGCGCCGACTGCTTCGTATGGCAGGCTGAAACGTCGTTTCTGGAGCCGGTCCACAGCGTCAACCGCGTCGATATCGACCTCATCAAGGGCGTGGACCGGGTTCGCGACATCCTCGTCGACAATACGGAGCGGTTCGCGGCCGGATTGCCGGCCAACAACGTGCTGCTCTGGGGCGCGCGCGGCATGGGAAAATCCTCGCTGGTCAAGGCTTCGCACGCCACCGTCAATGCATCGGAAAAGACCGGCAAGCCGCTGAAACTGATCGAGATTCATCGTGAGGATATCGACACCCTTCCCCGGTTGATGGCCATCCTCAAGGCGGCGCCCTACAGCTTCATCCTTTTTTGCGACGACCTTTCGTTCGACCATGACGACACCTCCTACAAGTCGCTGAAAGCGGCGCTCGAGGGCGGCGTCGAGGGGCGGCCGCAGAACGTCATCTTCTACGCGACCTCGAACCGCCGCCACCTTCTGCCGCGCGATATGATCGACAATGAGCGTTCGACGGCGATCAATCCTTCGGAAGCCGTGGAAGAAAAGGTCTCGCTGTCGGATCGTTTCGGGCTGTGGCTCGGGTTCCACAAATGCTCGCAGGACGACTATCTGGAGATGGTGAATGCCTATGCCGGCCACTATGGGCTGGACCTGAGTGAAGAAAATCTTCGCGCAGAGGCGCTTGAATGGGCCACCACACGCGGAAGCCGTTCCGGTCGCGTGGCATGGCAATTCATCCAGGACCTTGCCGGCCGGCTGGGAAAGCCGCTCAGGGCCGCAAACTGAAAAACCCGCCCCTGAACGGGGCGGGCCTGAAAAGCGGGCCGGACTGGAGGTCAGGCGGCCCGCGACCAGATTTTTCCATTCACTCCAGATAGGTGGACGGGTCGACCGGAGCGGAGTTCTTACGAATCTCGAAGTGCAGCTTCGGAGCAGATGCATTGCCGCTCATGCCCGACAATGCGATCTGGTCGCCACGCCTGACGGTCTGTCCCCGCTTGACGTTCAGCTCGCTGGCATTGCCGTAGACGGTAACCAGCCCATTGTCGTGGCGCACCAGAACCGTGTTGCCGAACTCCTTGAGACCGTCTCCGGCATAGATGACCACGCCATTCTCGGCCGCCTTGACCGGCGTGCCCTTCGGAACGGAGATGTCGATGCCATCCCCCCCCTGTCCGAAGCCGGAGATCACCCGGCCCTTCACAGGCCAGCGCATCTTGCCGATTCCGGTCGAGTTGGGGGCGGCAGCGCCATCGTCATCCACCTGCTCGACCGTCTTGGTCGCCTGCTTGGGAGGCGTATAGGAAGCAAGCTTCTCGCCTGGCGTCTGCTGTGCCGGGGGCGGCGTCGAAGCAGTCTTGACCGGATCGACATTTGCAGGCTGCGGTTTCGCCGCCGCAACAGCGCTCGCGGCAGCCGCAGGCACGCCCGCGCCTGTTGGAATCTTCAGCGTCTGGCCGATACGGATATTGCCATCAGCCAGGCCGTTTGCCTGCTGAAGCGAGGCGACGCTGACGCCGGTCCTGCGCGATATGGCGGAAAGCGTGTCGCCCTGCTGAACGGTATAGCTTCCACCAGCGACGGCTTGGGCCGAACCCGCCGAGGGCGCGCTAACGGGCGGCACGGCTGCAACCTGCCGGGGCTGCTCCGCCGCAGTCGCACCGCGCTCGGCAATGCGCTTCGCTTCCTCGCCCGCGGACTGGAACGGCTTGCTGGACGGCATGGGCACCGGCTGCGCCTGCCGGACGGTGCCTGTGGTGGTGTTGTCGAGGGCAGGCGCGGAGGCCACCTGCGTCTGCACCGGCGCCGGCTGAACCTGAGCGACGGAAGGCTGTGAAGGAGGCGGGAGCGACGAACGGCCGACCGAACCGGAACTGTATCCTCCGCTGTTGTAGACAGGCTGCTGCGCGGCGACATCGCCAGGATAAGGCTGCTGCGATGCCTGCCCATAGCTGCCGACACTGGCCTGAGGCGTGGACGCTGTCGTGATGCCATCCAGCCCATCCGTGAACCGCATGGCACCGGAACTGCACCCGGATGCCGCAGCGGCCACCACGAGAACTGCACAGCCTCGCGCCAGATTGCGCCCTTTTGCTTTCAAAACGCTGAACTGCATGACTCTGACCCGCGCTGACCCGGAACGAACTGGGTACGATTAAAGCGCGTTAATGTTACCGGTCGGTTAAACCGTTAAAATGAGCGGCAATTTATCTTAAAAATCGCATCGATAGCAGGTCATGCGCCGGCAGGACCGCCGGCAACCGGGATGTAAGGCCCGTAGCGGAAAACCGGATTGAAGGCTTCAGAGAACGGCGGCAACGCCGGGAAGCATGGGTTGCAGGCGAACGATGCCGATGTCCTCGCGCTCGAAACGGCTGCCAACCTTGGTGAGTTTCGCAACCACCTGCTCGCCCTCTTCCGGGCCGATCGGCGCAATCACAACGCCACCGCTGGAAAGCTGCTCCAGAAGGAAGCGCGGGATCGATTCGAAAGCCGCCCAGACGACAATGCGATCGAACGGACCTTCATTCGGCAGGCCGTTGGAGCCGTCCGCATGACGCACGATGATATTCGTGATGCCGAGCGCCTCGAAGCGCTGGCGCGCCTGCTCCGCAAGCGTCCTGTAGCGCTCGATCGTGACCACACGCCCGGCAAGCCGGGACATGACGGCCGCCGTATAGCCCGAACCCGTCCCGATCTCCATGATGCGCATGCCCGGTTCCGGCGCCATTGCGGCGATGATGGCGGTCTGGATATCCGCGCCCTCGATCGCCTCGCCGCACTCTATCGGCAACATGCGTTCAGACCATGCGACGGTGCTGAACTGCGGGGCAAGAAAGCCGCGGCGCGGCGTGGCCTCGATCGCGGCGATAAGCGCCTTGGGAACGGTCCCCTTGCCGCGCAAACGCAGCAGGAAGGCGGCGAATCCCTCGCGATCGTCTTCCGTCATGCCAGAGCCTTGACCAGCTGATCGCGGATTTCATACGCAGTGAAATCGAGCTGTAACGGCGTTACCGAAACATAGTCGTTCTCGACGGCATGGATATCGGTGCCGGTCTTGCCGTTGCTTTCGCCACGGCCGAACCGCATCCAGTAGTAAGGCAGCCCGCGCCCGTCCCGGCGCTCGTCGATCCACAGCCGGTGGACCACCTTGCCCTGCGAGGTCACCTGCGTGCCCTTCACATCCTGCGGCGCACAGCTCGGGAAATTGATGTTGATGAGGACGCCTTCCTGCTGCGGCATCGCCAGAAGCTTCCGCAACAGATCGGGCGCAAGAGCCTCGGCCGTGGCATATGGCACCACGCGCTCGTCCCCTTCGCGGGTATAGGCCTGGCTGAGCGCTATGGAGCGGATGCCGAGCAGCGTGCCTTCCATCGCCCCCGCGACAGTGCCCGAATAGGTCACGTCGTCGGCAATGTTCGAGCCCGAGTTGATGCCCGACAGCACCAGATCGGGCAGGCCGGGCAAAACCTTGCGGGCGCCCATGATCACGCAATCGGTCGGCGTGCCGCGCACGGCATAGCGCTTCTCGCCAATCTTGCGCAGGCGCAGCGGCTCCGAGATCGACAGCGAGTGCGCATAGCCCGACTGGTCGTTCTCCGGGGCTACCACCCACACATCGTCTGACAGCGTGCGGGCGACACGTTCCAGCGATTCGAGTCCCTCGGCGTGGATGCCGTCGTCATTCGTAAGAAGGATGCGCATTATTTCACTTCGATCCTCTCAAGGCCGCCCATATAGGGCCGCAGGACATCGGGGACAGTGATCGAGCCATCTTCATTCTGATAGTTCTCCATCACCGCAATCAGCGCGCGGCCGACGGCCACACCGGATCCGTTCAGCGTGTGGACAAAGAGATTGCCCTTTCCATCCTTGTCCCGGTAGCGGGCATTCATGCGCCGCGCCTGGAAATCGCCGCACACGGAACAGGAGGAAATCTCACGATAGGTCTTCTGGCCGGGCAGCCAGACCTCGATGTCGTGCGTGCGGCGCGCGCCAAAACCCATGTCGCCGGTGCACAGCACCACGGTGCGGAACGGCAGGTCGAGACGCTTCAGAACGTCCTCCGCGCAGGCGGTCATGCGCTCGTGCTCCGCGACCGAGCTGTCGGCATCGGTGATCGACACCATCTCCACCTTGTAGAACTGGTGCTGGCGCAGCATGCCGCGCGTGTCGCGGCCGGCCGATCCGGCCTCGGAGCGGAAGCACGGCGTCAGCGCGGTGAAGCGCAGAGGCAGCTTTTCATGCGCCGTGATCTCTTCGCGGACCAGATTGGTGAGCGGAACTTCGGAAGTCGGGATAAGGCCCAGCCTGCTCTCGCCATGAGGCACGAAGAACAGGTCTTCCTCGAACTTCGGCAGATTGCCCGTACCGAAAAGTGCATCGTCACGCACCAGAAGCGGCACCTGCACCTCGGTATAGCCATGCTCGGTGGTGTGCAGGTCGAGCATGAACTGGCCGAGCGCCCTTTCCAGCCGCGCAAGCTGGCCTTTGAGCACGGTGAAGCGCGAGCCGGAAAGGCGCGCCGCGCGCTCGAAATCCATCAGGCCGAGCCCCTCGCCGAGGTCGAAATGCTCACGCGCCCAGTTCGCGGGCGGCGAGACCTTGCCGACCTTGCGCAGTTCGACATTGTCGTTCTCGTCCTTGCCGACCGGCACGTTGTCGAGCGGAAGATTGGGGATCACGGCCAGCGCATCGATGAACGCCCTGTCGAGGCGGCGCTCCTCCGCCTCGCCGTTCTGAATGAAGGATTTGATGTCGCCGACCTCGGCTTTCAGCTTTTCGGCCAGTTCCATGTCCCTGGCGGCCATGGCCTTGCCGATCTCCTTCGAGGCGGCGTTGCGGCGCTCCTGCGCATGCTGAAGCTTAAGGACATGGGCGCGGCGCGCCTCGTCCCTGGCGATGAGATCGTCTGTGGTCGACCTTGCCTCGGCCTCCGACCAGGAACGCTTCTTCAGTGCATCGACAAGAGCGTTGGGGTTCTCGCGAATCCACTTGATGTCCAGCATGGCAGGCTCATTCCTCAGTAAAGCGCCACCGGCCTAAACCGCATCCGGAAACGTTTCAAGCTTGGCCTTGCTGCCGGGCCAAATTTTCGCGCATTGGACCGTTTCCCGCCATCGCTTCTTGCCCGCCCCACAAATCGGGACGAATGTGCGAGGTGCGAAAGCCTGAAAAGAGAATCACGTCACTACAGAAAGCCGAAGAGCCGATGACCGATTTCGTCCTGCCCCCGCCCCCTGTCGTTTCCGTCGCCATCAGCGACAGCAAGCAGCGGTTTCCGGTGCGGCGCGTTTTCTGCGTCGGCCGCAACTACGGGGCGCATATCCGCGAAATGGGCAATGACGAGCGCGACCCGCCCTTTTTCTTCACCAAGCCTGCGGACGCGCTGGTCGAAACGGGCAGCACCATTCCCTATCCGCTCGCTACGGAAAACCTCCATCATGAGATCGAACTGGTCGTGGCCATCGGCAAAGGCGGCATCCGTATCGACCGCGATGCAGCGCCTGATCACATCTGGGGCTACGGCGTCGGCATCGACCTGACCCGCCGGGACCTTCAGGACGTGGCGAAGAAGGCGGCGCGGCCGTGGGACTGGGCCAAGGCGTTCGACCAGTCGGCTCCCTGTGGCGCGCTCGTTCCTGCCGCAACCAGCGGTCATCCGCAAAAAGGCCGCATCCGGCTGGCCGTCAATGGCGAGTTGCGCCAGCAGGGCGACCTTGCCGAAATGATCTGGCCAGTAGCGGACATCGTCGCCATTTGCAGCGAAGCCGTGGAACTTCAGCCGGGTGACCTGATCTTCACCGGCACGCCATCGGGCGTCGGGCCCGTGAAGGCCGGCGACCGCTTGAGCGGCGAGGTGGAAGGCATCGGCACGGTCGAGCTGGAAATCGGCCCGGCCAGATAGCGCCGGATCAGCGGGCAGTCATGCGCCTGGCCGCCTTTCGACGCCGTTCATAGAACATGACCAGCGTCTCGGCGGTCAGCGCCGGCTGCTCCTCGCCCTCGATGTCGACGGTGTTGAGGAACTTCATCAGATACTGGCCGGGGCCCTTCTCGTCCATCGCCAGCAAGGTCGCACGCAACCGCACGCGCGATCCCACACGCACCGGGGAAAGAAAGCGCACCTTGTCGAGGCCGTGATTGAACGCGGCCTGCGTGTTCTCCGGTATTGCGCCGAGTTCGTGGCACAGCGCCCCGATGATCGACAGCGTCAGATAGCCGTGGGCGATGGTCACCCGCAGCGGGCTCTCCCGCTTCGCCCGCTCGGGGTCCGTGTGCAGCCACTGGCGATCGCCCGTGCACTCGGCAAACTGGTCGATCCTGGACTGGTCCACCAGCGTCCAGTCAGAGACGCCGAGCTCCTGCCCGACCATGGTTTTCAGTTCTTCGAATGTCGGTGGTGTCTTTCGCATTCCGCCTTTCCGGTCCGCGCCGCAGGTTTTCCATCTTCCCGGGAAGTGGTTTTCGTTCGCCAATACTATTGGATAACCGGATCAGAAACTTCAACTCATTCAAACGTAGAATCCGACCGATATAATTCCCGCCTTCACGAAAGAAACGTTCTCTCGAAGATATAGAGCGCGACGCCCGCAATGCCACCCACGATCATGCCGTTGAAGCGGATATATTGCAGGTCCCTGCCGATGTTGATTTCAATCAGCCTCGTAAGCTGGGCCAGATCCCAACGCTTCACCTGATCCGCAATAAAGGTGGAAACGCCGCTTTTCTGGCTTTCCACAAAGGCCGAAAGCGCCACGACGAAGCCTGCGTTCATATCCGCCCTGACCTTCGGATCGCGTGCCAGATGGCGTCCGACCTCCACGAACATGCTGGTCATATGTGTCTGGATCGCCGTGCCCCTGCCGGCTGCCCCGTCCTCGATGAAGGCGCGCAGGCTGTTCCACATGGTGTCGACGAGATCGCGCATTTCGGGCCGCGCCAGAAGATCGTGCTTCAGCTTCTCTGCACGGCGCGCGTAGTCCTGCGATGTCCGAAGCTCCGCGATGAACCCTTGCACGAAACGGTCGAACTCCTCGCGCAGCGGATGATCGGCGTCCGCCTCCACATCGCTCAGCAAGGTAGCGGCCGATGCGACGATCTTTTTCAGGAGATAGGCATCGGCGCGGAACATGTTGAACAGCGACGGCAGTTCGGCGCGTATCTTCTCGCGCATCGCCTCCAGCGCCTTCTCGTCCGCAAGCACGCCCGAAAGCGCCCGTACGATCTCGTCGAACAGCTTCTGGTGGCCGCGATCATGGGTGAAGGTGGAAAGAAGATCGGCAGCGAGCGGCGCCACCTTCACCTTTTCAAGCTCGTCCTTCAGGCGCTGGCCGACGAAATCGCGCAGGCCGGACTGCTCGACCGCGGCCAGCATCTGCGGGACCAGCCGGCCAACGAAGCGCGACAACCCCGCGGCGCGCTTCTCGTCCACCAGCCAGTCGGCGACCAGCGCGGCGAAATCCACTTCCTTCAGCTTCTCCCGCACCGGCCCCGGAGCAAGGAAGTTCACCTCGATGAAGCGGCCGAGATTGTCGGCGATGCGGGTCTGGTTGGCGGGAATGATGGCGGTGTGCGGGATCGGCAGGCCGAGGGGCCGCCTGAAAAGGGCGACGACCGCATACCAGTCCGCAAGCCCGCCGATGGTCGCCGCCTCGGCAAAGGCCGCGACGAAGCCCATGGCGGGCCATGTTGCCTCCAGCGTCTTTGCCACGGCAAAAAGGGCGATGCAGCCCACCAGGGCAGTCGCCGCCACGATCTTCGTGCGCCGCAGAGCCGCCACCTTCGCCTGCTCCTGCAGGGCGGCATCCCCCTGCAAAACACCCGCCGTCGATCTTGCCATTGCATCGTTCCATTCGATTCGTCCGGCCATTATCGGCGCGACCACCCTGCGCAGCCATGGAGCGGCATGTGTTTTTACCGGCCCCGGCCCGCTTGCCACTTTAACCGCTGACACGCTGGCAAGTTGCACGGCTCTTCTGTAGTTGTTGCACTGCGACAAAGATGTTCAGGGAGCGATCATGCCTTCGAGGACCATCGACCACGCCTTCACCACCCGCAGCAAGCGCGGTGCGGCCTCCGATCCGACCTATGCCGGGGCGCTTTCGTTCATGCGCCGCCAGTTCACCAAGAATGTCACGGGCGCAGATGCCGTGGTCTGGGGCATCCCCTTCGACGCCGCCGTCACCAACCGCCCCGGCGCGCGCTTCGGACCGCAGGCGATTCGCCGTGCCTCGGCAATTCTCGACAACGATCCGCAATATCCTTTTTCCCGCGACCTGTTCCAGGACCTTGCCGTCGTGGATTATGGCGACTGCCTGCTCGACAGCGGCAACCACAACAGGACGCCCGCTACAATCGAGCGCGAGGCAGCCAAAATCCTCAGGTCCGGCGCGTTTCTGCTCACGCTCGGAGGCGATCACTTCGTCACCTGGCCGCTGCTCAAGGCCCATGCCGCCATTCACGGCCCGCTGGCGCTGGTGCAGTTCGACGCCCATCAGGACACATGGCCGGATGACGGCAGGCGCATCGATCATGGCTCCTTTGTCGGCCGCGCCGTCAGGGAAGGCATCATCGATCCCGACCGCTCGATCCAGATCGGCATCCGCACCCACGCTCCGGAAACGTTCGGAATCAAGATCCTCCATGGATATGAGGTGGAGGAAATGCGCGCCGCCGAAATCGCCTATGCCATCGTGGAACGCACGGGCGGCCGCAAGACCTACCTCACCTTCGACATAGATTGTCTCGACCCTGCTTTCGCGCCCGGTACCGGCACACCCGTGGCCGGCGGCCCGTCCTCGGCACGCATGCTCTCAACCCTGCGCAAGCTGGGACAGGTCGACATCGTCGGCGCCGATGTCGTAGAGGTTGCGCCGGCCTACGACCACGCCGATATTACCTCGATCGCCGCTTCCATGATCGCCATGCACTATCTGGGATTGCTGGCCGAACGGAAGGCAAAGCAGGACAACGCCGTAAACAACACCCACCACGGTCAGGACATCTAGTCCTTCTCCGCATTCAGGCAGACACAGGAATGAAACCGAAAATCTTCATCGACGGCGAACACGGCACCACCGGGCTCCAGATTCGCACGCTGCTGGCCGGCCGCGCCGATCTCGACATCATTTCCGTGCCTGCCGAACGCCGGAAGGAGAAAGAAGCGCGCGCGGAATATCTCAATGCCGCCGACATCGCCATCCTTTGCCTGCCGGACGATGCCGCACGCGAAAGCGTGTCGCTGATCGCCAACGACACCACGCGTGTCATCGACGCCTCCACCGCGCACCGGGTCGCGGAGGGCTGGGATTACGGTTTCGCCGAGATGGACAAGGACCAGCCGGCCCGCATCGCCGCCGCCAGACGGGTGGCCAACCCCGGCTGCTGGCCGCAGGGGCCGATCGCCACGCTGCGCCCTCTGGTCGATGCCGGCCTGCTGCCCGCCGATTTCCCGGTCACCATCAACGGCATCACCGGCTATTCCGGCGGTGGGCGCACCATGATCGAGGACTATGAGGCCAAAGGCGAGAGTGCCTGCGAATTCTTCCCCTATGGCCTGTCGCTCCAGCACAAGCACATTCCAGAGATCAGGACCTATGGCCGCCTCAGCCGCGATCCCATCCTGCAACCGGCAATCGGCAATTTCGCGCAGGGCATGATCACCATCGTGCCGCTGCAACTGGGAACGCTGGACTACATTCCAAGCGGTGCCGAACTGCATGCGGCCATTGCCGATCACTATGCCGCCATTGCGGGCAGCGTGGTCGAGGTCGCGCCCTACGAGCAGGTCGAGCGCGTTCCCGACATCGACCCCGAGCGCTACAACGGCACCAACCGCATGAAACTCTATGTGTTCGCCAATGATGAGCGGGCACAGGCGCTGCTGATCGCCGTCTACGACAATCTCGGCAAGGGGGCGTCCGGCGCCGCGGTGCAGAACCTCGACCTCATGATCGGCAAGGGTGCGTGACGGAAACGCCGGCATTTCCCGCGCACTGGAATATCGCGGCGGCGCGGCTGATTGCGGACACGTTCAGCAGCCGCGTCTGGAAGGTCACGCTTGGCGACGGTTCTGTTGCCGTGGTCAAGGACCTGAAGCCTTTCGACGATATCGAGGACGAGTTGCGCGGCGTCCATCTGCTGGCGTGGCGGAACGGGCGCGGTCTTGTCCGGCTGATCGATCAGGACCGGCACCGGATGCTGATCGAGTACGCTGGCGAACGGCATCTGACCGATGTGCTCGAAACCGCAGGCGATGCGGCGGCGACCGAGATCGCCGCAGAGGTGATGCAGCGGCTCCATGCACCGGGCGACAGCCCTGCCCCATCCGGATTGCAGCCTCTGGCCGAACGCTATGAGGCATTGTTCAGGAAGGCCAGGCAGGACCACGCCGCCGGCGTGCTTTCAGCCTATGTCGACGCGGCGGAACTGGCACAGCAACTGCTCGACACCGAACGCGACGTTCGCCCTCTGCACGGCGATCTCCACCACGAAAACATCCTCGAAGGACCGCGCGGCTGGCTGGCCATAGACCCCAAGGGCCTGCTCGGCGACATCGGTTTCGATGCCGCCAATCTGTTTTACAACCCGCTGGACCGGGACGATCTGTGCCTCGACCCCGGGCGCATTGTCCGCATGGCGGAGCAGCTTGCGCAAGCAATGCGCGAGGACCCGCGCCGTCTTCTCGACCACGCTTTCGCTTATGGCTGCCTGTCGGCTGCATGGCATCACGAAGATGACAACGTCGCCGATGAAAACCGCGAACTCGCGGTGGCCGATGCCGTTCGCGAGGTCAGGAAGCGGTTCTGATCTCGCCGGGCAGCGGGTAAGCGCCCCTGGTGCCCCGCCAGTGCGCAGCCGCGAACCCCAGAACCACCAGCGCGAAGCCCTGATGTGTAAGGCCCAGATGCAACGGCACCTGCATCACCAGAGTGGCGATGCCGATGATCGCCTGCGTCAGCACGAGGATGAACAGAAACACCGCGCGGCGCGCATGCGTCGTTCCCGGAAAGCGCCTGCCGGTGGCAATCATGTGCCACAACGCCACGACGAACAGGGTGTAGGCGCCGATGCGATGCACGAATTGCACCGTCTTCGGGCTTTCGAAGAAATTCCGCCATGCAGGTTCAAGCAAAAGCAGATCGTCGGGAACCACCTTGCCGTCCATCAGCGGCCATGTCGTGTAGCTCAGGCCGGCATGAAGCCCCGCAACGAGCCCGCCGAGATAGATCTGCACCATGATCAGGAAGGTGAGGATTCCGGCCATGCGCCGGGTGCCGCGATCCGCCGCGTCCTGCGAATGCGGGGCCAGCCCGCGCGCAACGACCATCGTCGCCATGAAGATCAGCGATGCGATGGTGAGATGGGTTGCCAGACGGTACTGGCTGACGTTGACGCGCTCGACCAGCCCCGAGGCCACCATCCACCAGCCAATAGCGCCCTGCAGGCCGCCGAGAGCCAGTATGCCGATGAGCTTCGGCATCAACCCCTTCTCGATGCGGCGTGTTGCCCAGAAAAATACCAGCGGGATGGCGAAGATGAAGCCTACGCCGCGTGCCAGCAGCCGGTGCGCCCACTCCCACCAGAAGATGAACTTGAACTCGGACAGGCTCATCCCGTGGTTGATCTTCTCGTATTGCGGGATCTGCTGGTACTTCAGGAATTCTTCCTGCCATTCCGCCTCGTTCAGCGGTGGGACAATGCCGTGGATCGGCTTCCATTCCGTGATCGACAGGCCGGAACCGGTCATGCGCGTTGCGCCACCGACCAGAATCAAAGCGAACAGCACCAGAAGAATGCAATAGAGCCAGAAACGCACCTGCGCCCGGTTCCGCAGGAGACGGTCCCGGTCGGGCATGGACGATGCGTAGTCGGCGTCGAAGGCCATTGCGTGTCTCCAGCGGATCGAAGAAGCGCCGGATTGGTGGACCATGGCGCGGACACTGGCAAGAGCGCATGGCGCGGCACGCCGTCGCGCCGCTTTGGCTTGCGCCGCTTTCGTTCAGGCCCTATGCGAGGGCAACGGAAAGGACGTCAAGATGCCGGTTCGCCTCAAGAAACTGATCGGAACGATCCTGCTGGTGCTTCTCGTCGTGGTCTATTCCATCCTTGCCACGCTGATTGCGGTGGCGCAGCTTTCGCAATCCGGGCCGGTCGTCCACCTGCTGTTCTTCCTCATCGGAGGTCTGGTCTGGATCCTGCCGGCCATGCTGATCATCAAATGGATGATCAGGGAGCCGAAGCCGCGCCGGGCAGGTAACGGCTAGAGCATTTTGCAGCCAAATGGAAACATTTGGCGTCGAATAAATGCAGTAAAAACAAACAGCCAGATCATTTCACCGGATTGCGTGAGACGATGAAATGATCTGGCTGGAAGGCGAGCGCACCGCTTCGGTGGCAGAGATCGCCTGCTTCAGCCGGTCGTCGCGCCCATAGACATCGCCGAAATATTCGACCTTTCCCGACATGTCGGGCCAGGCGGTGAAATAGGCCACATAGACCGGAATACGGCGCGTCACCTTTTCCGTGGAATGTCCCTTTTTGAGCTTCTCGGCAATGTGGTCGACGGACGTGCCGAGCACGACCGCAGCCATGCCGCGCGGGTCCTGCAGGCGCACGCAGCCGTGGCTGAGCGCACGCATGTCGCGCTGGAAATAGGCTTTCTGCGGCGTGTCGTGCATGTAGATGGCATGCTTGTTGGGAAACAGGATTTTCAGTTCCCCGAGCGCATTCGCCTCGCTGGGGGCCTGACGCACGTTGAACGGCACCTTGCCGCCATATTGCCCCCAGTCGATTGCGGACGAGGGAATGCGCTTGCCTTTGGAATCGGTCACTTCGTAGCCTGCGCGGTCGAGATAGCCCGGATCGCTGCGCAGTCTGGGCAGCATCTCGTTGACGATGATGGACTGGGGCACGCCCCAATAGGGATTGTAGTCCACCTGTTTGATTTCGTCGTAGAAGAAGCTGGTCTGGTTGCTGACGCTGCCGATGACCGTGCGCGTCTTCAGCTTTTCCTCGCCGCCCTCGATATAGCTTGCGGTAAAGGCAGGCTGGTTGATGAACACGCGCGGACTGCCGAGATCGGAAGGCAGCCAGCGTATCTGCTCCATGGCGATCCGCACCTTGTTCAGCCTGTCGGCCTTCGATTCGCCGGCTATGGCGGCAACGGTGCGTGCGCCGATGATGCCATCCGGCTTGAGGCCGGCCCTTTTCTGCACGTCCTCGAACAGCGGCACCAGTTCGGGCTCGTAAACCTCGCTGGCGGAAAGGTGCGTCAGCGCTTCGCCATGGCGCGCGCGCATGTCGTCGTCGAGGTCGCGCTGGATCAGGCTCAGCAGCTTCGGCAGCTCGGGGCTCGACTGACCCGGCTTCAGAAGCAGACCGGCGTCGACAACGATGTCATTCTCCGCGCTGGCCTCCAGCGCCTCCAGCTCGACCCTCAGCGCCTCGTATTCCGGGGTCTGCGGATGGCGCGACTCCAGATAGGCGCGCACTTCCCTTGTGTGGGCCAGAATGTCCAGAACGCCGGAAAGATTTACCGGCTTTTCCGGAAAGTCGTAATAGCCCGAAATGCGGTTTGGCTGGATGCGGCCCTGCCGCGCATCGCGCACATAACGAAGCACGCGCGCCGAAAGAGCCATCTCGAAACGGATCAGGCCGGCACGATCGGTTGCCCGCTCCGCACCCTCCCCCGCATCCGGCACGTCGACCGTGTAATCCGCAGGCGAAAATCCGTGGCTGGCCGCCTCGCCGAGAACGCGGACCGCCTCCCGCGCCTTTTCATCGGGAGCGACGTTTGCAATCCAGATGAAATCCGGGTTGGCCGAATAATGATCGACAAGAGCCCTGGCGATGGAAGGCTCGGCCATCAGTTCGAACCCCTCGAGGGCGGCAACGGACCCTGCGAAGCTCCCTTCGGGATCGCCCGGAGAAAAAGCTGCCTTTTGCGGTGCCGCTGTCAGCGCCGTGAAATCGACCCGTGTCAGCTTGTCCGGCTTGTAGGCATTATAGGTCGGCGCAGCGATTTTCTTGATCGGAGCCGCTGCTTTCGGTTTCGGTGGCGGCGGGAATTCGCCTTGTGGCGGAGCGGCGCGGCGCTTCGACGGCCCGCCGAAAAGCATGTCCATGAGGGTCTGGGCGCTCGCCGGCTGCGCCGTCAGCGCGAGAGCGCTCCCAAGCAGGGCTACGGATGCAAGCCACGCGGCTTTCTTGAGCTGCCTCATGAGCGATCACCTGTTTTTGCGAACACATGGTCGAACCGCAAACAAGAAGGCGGTACGCCGCTGCGACTATATTGATTCACTATGATTTGGTTAAATATATTTGAACGATCACCCGTGGGTGGTCAGCGCGGGCGCGCTGTGTCATCCATTCCGACAATGCGCACAAGCGGAGGAACGGTGCATGAAGAAGGGTTTCCGGGCTTTGCTGGACGAGGCCAATGCCGAAGTCGAGACGATTTCTCCGGACGAAGCGGCACGGCTTCTCGGCAATGAAACCGTCACTTTCGTGGACCTGCGCGACCCGCGTGAAATCGAGCGGGAAGGCAACATTCCCGGAGCGAAGCACTGCACCCGCGGCATGCTGGAATTCTGGATCGATCCGGAAAGCCCCTACCACAAGCCCTTCTTCGCCACCGGCAATTCCTTCGTGTTCTTCTGTGCCGGCGGCTGGAGATCGGCACTGGCGGCCAAGACCGCGCAGGACATGGGCCTTGAGCCGGTCAAGCACATCGAAGGCGGCTTCGGAGCGTGGAAGAAGGCGGGGCTTCCGGTCGAACCCGCCAAACCCAAAGCCTGAGCCTCAATGCACCGATAAGGACACGCCCTGCCGGTCTTTGACGAAACTCACCGACCGCCCGATCACGGCGGGGTCGGCCAGAATGCGCCGGTGTCCGAGCCCTTCCGCCCAGTACAGCTCGACATGCGGCCCCGCTTCGGCAAAGGCCCTCGCCTGATCGGCCGGAACCTCGCGATCGTCCGGCGCATGTATGATCAGCGTCGGCAGGCGCAGCATGGCAAGCTGGCGGGAGCCCATGAATTCATCGAGCCGCCGTCCGGAAAGACGCCGCACGCTTTCCGCCATGCTCGCCTGTGCGCGCGGTCCGACATTGAGCTGCCGACTGTATCCTTCGAACACCGAGGGAATGGAGTTCGGCGCAGCGATCAGCACCAGCCGTTTCGTCTCCACCGGCAATATCCCTGTCATGGAGCCAACGGCTGCGTTGAGGGAAACCGCCCCGCCGAACGAGTGACCGACCACGGCCTCGAATGGCCCGAACCATTGGCCGGCCGCCTGTACAGCCTCGACGGCATCCACGAGTGTCAGCCTCCTGCCGCCCGACCGGCCATGGCCGGGAAGATCGAGCGAAACGACCCGGTATCCGGCATCGCGATAACCTGCGATGAGGAAGCGCATATATTCCGTGCGCGAGCGCCAGCCATGGAGGACAAGCACCGTGCCAGCCCATCGCCCCGGTGTTTCCGGCCGAAACTCATATGCCGCGACACGACCCGTCGGCGTCGTCAGGCAATGCCGGCGGGCATCCTGCATGAAATCGCCCGCCGCGATCACGGCCATGCGTTCCTTTGGTGTCAGCTTGCGGGGATTGGGCGTGCGGCAGAACAGTCCGAATGCAAGGCGCCCGGTAAGCTGCGGCGCCACCTTTTCCCCGACACCGAACATGCAGCGGATGACCTTCTGCTGAAATGGTGCCATAGTGCGAAATCCGATATTGGTTCAATGGTGAACAATTATTAGTTCAATAATGAACAATAAACAAGAGCTTCCCTGGGACAACCCCCGTTTTCGCAACTGGGTGGCGGTGGCACGGGCCTGCCATGCGCTGGAACGCACGCTGGCGGCCCGGCTGGCGCCGCTCGACCTCAAGCCCGCCCAGCTCGATGTGCTGATGAACCTTTATCGCCATCCCGGCATGTCGCAGCATGACCTCGCCCGCAAGCTGCTGGTCGGGCGGTCCAACATCACCATGCTGTTGCCACAGCTTGAAAAGCGCGGGATCGTTCGCCGCGAAGGTGATCCGAAAGACAAGCGCATCCTGCGCCTTGCCCTCACCGATGCCGGAACGGCGCTGCTGATGGAAGCGCTGAAAATCTACACGGCCCTTATCGAGCTGGCGATGGCCGAGTCGAGCCCTGCCCAGTGCGACGTGATGGGAGATCAGATGCGGCGCATCACGGACGTGCTGGATAAGGCGCGCGAATCCTGAAGCGCCACATCCGGCACATCAGGACGGCCCGACAAGGCATTGAAAATAAACGCCCCGTCATCTTCTGTCGCGGCTGAGCCCTTTTTCAGCCAGTTCGTCGAGATAGGCTTGCCAGCGGGCTTCCTTGTGTTCGCCCAGTTCGTTGAGATAGGTCCAGGTGAAAATTCCGGTACCGTGGAAATCGTCGAAGATGATGCGCACCGCGTAGTTGCCGACCGGATCGATGCGCGTGATCGTGACCTCGCGCTTGCCCGGAACGGTAACCCGCTGCTCGGGCGAATGCCCCTGCACTTCGGCCGAAGGTGAAAGAACGCGCAGCATCTCCGCCGGCAGTTCGATCGGATCGCGGCCGGGAAACGTTATGGTCAACAGTCTGCGGTCCTTCGACACCCGCAGTTCGCTCGGTGCGGCCATGACAATCCTTCCGAATGAGTCCGCCTACGATACAGCACCCGTTTGCCTGCTTCCACACGGGAAGGCATGTCGCGAACGCAGCGCAAATTCGTCTTGAACAGTGCGGTGCTTCGTATCACATAAGAGTATATAACGGTTGGGTAACTGCGGCGGAAAGCCTGGAACGCGCAATGGATATGATCGACCCCTTCGGTCGCGCCATCACTTATCTCAGAGTTTCGGTAACGGATCGCTGCGATTTCCGTTGCGTCTACTGCATGGCGGAAGACATGGCGTTCCTGCCCCGCAAGGACCTTCTTTCGCTTGAGGAACTGGACCGGCTCTGCACGGTCTTCATAGAGAAAGGCGTTCGCAAGCTGCGGCTGACCGGAGGCGAACCACTGGTGCGCAAGAACATCATGCACCTCGTGCGCGAGCTCTCCCGTCATCTGCGGAGCGGCGCGCTGGAGGAGCTTACCCTCACCACCAACGGCTCGCAGCTCTGGCGCTTCGCCGGGGAACTGGCAGATGCGGGCGTGCGACGCATCAATGTTTCCCTCGATACGCTCGACCCCGAAAAATTCCACGCCATCACCCGCTGGGGCCATCTCGACAAGGTCATGGCCGGCATCGACGCCGCACAGCAAGCGGGACTCGGCATCAAGATCAATGCGGTCGCCCTGCGCGGCTTCAACGATATGGAGCTGCCCGATATCCTGCGCTGGGCTCATGGCCGCGGCATGGACATGACCGTTATCGAGACCATGCCGATGGGCGAGATCGATGCCGACCGCACCGATCAGTACCTGCCGCTTTCCGTGCTGCGCGCGCAGCTTGAACGCCAGTTCACGCTGACTGACATTCCCTTCAGGACCGGTGGCCCTGCCCGCTATGTCGAGGTTGCGGAAACCGGGGGGCGTCTGGGCTTCATAACGCCCATGACCCACAACTTCTGCGAAAGCTGCAATCGCGTGCGCCTCACCTGCACCGGAACGCTTTACATGTGCCTGGGCCAGGAGGACGCGGCCGACCTCCGTGCTCCTTTACGGGCCTCCGAAGGCAACGAGCTTCTGTCTGCCGCAATCGATGAGGCCATCGGCCGCAAGCCCAAAGGCCACGATTTCATCATAGACAGGCGCACAAATCGTCCTTCCGTCTCCCGCCACATGAGTGTGACCGGCGGCTGACCGGGTCTTTTCGGCCTCATGGTCCATTGCCGTTTGCGGGCTGGCTGCTAGAGCTTCCGGTGTCAGTCGAGGGGACGCCTGTTTGAAACTTTCCAGCAATATGCGCGGTGCCGCCTATATGGCCATCGCCATGGTCAGCTTTGCAACCAACGACGCGATCACCAAGCTGATGGCGGAATCGATCAGCGTCGCCCAGGTCATGCTGGTCAGGGGCCTTTTCGCCTCCGTCATCATTGTGCTGATAGGCTGGCAAAGCGGCGCTTTCTCGCAGATGAGCATGATCCGGCAGCCGCTGGTCGCGCTGCGCGCGGCAGGCGAAGTGGCGGCGACCGTCACTTTCCTGCTGGCTCTGGCCCATCTTCCCATCGCCAATGTCTCCGCGGTTCTGCAAGCCCTTCCGCTTGCGGTGACCATGGGTGCCGCACTCGCATTCGGGCAAAGCGTCGGCTGGCGCAGATGGCTTGCCATTTGCGCGGGTTTCACCGGCGTCCTCATCACCGTGCGCCCGGGGTATGAGGGCTTCAGCGTCTATTCGCTGTTCGCGCTTGCCAGCGTGGGCTTTTGCACGGTGCGCGACCTCGCCACCAGCCGCCTGCCATCGAACATTCCCACCCATCTGGTTTCCACCATCACCTCGATTTCGGTGACGGTCACGGGAGCCATCCTGCTCAAGCCGTTGGGGGGATGGAGTTCCATGGAAATCTCTGGCGTAGCCCTTCTGGCGCTGAGCGCCACGCTTCTGCTTCTGGGCTATAATTTCATCATAATGGCGATGCGCATCGGCGAAGTCTCCTTCATCGCCCCCTTCCGCTATACATCGCTACTTTGTTCGATCCTGTTCGGCATGATTCTGTTTTCTGAATTTCCGGACCTGTCCATGATTGCCGGCGCAACGATCATTGTCGCCTCAGGTCTCTATACGCTCTATCGTGAGCGTTTCGTCGGCCGGTACAAGACGGCGGCCGAAAGTGCGGGGCCCAGCATGGGCCCCGACGGCATATAGGAACTGGCGGCATGCATGATGCGATTGCAGGACTCATTCTGGCCGGCGGCTTGTCGAGCCGCATGGGCGGCGGTGACAAATCCCTGCTGGAACTGGACGGAAAGCCGGTGCTGCACCACATCATCGGTCGCATAAGACCGCAGGTTGCCACGCTGGCCCTCAACGCCAACGGCCATCTCGATCACTTCGCCGCATTCGGCTTGCCGGTTCTGCCGGATACGGTGCCCGGATTTCCCGGCCCGCTGGCGGGCGTACTGGCCGGGCTGGAATGGGTCGAAGCCCAGCCCTCGCATCGAACGCTCATGACCGTGGCCGGCGATACGCCCTTCCTGCCATGCGATCTCGCAGCCCGGCTGTCTGACGCGACACGCCACGACCCTCAGGCAATCGCCGTTGCAGGTTCCGGCGGCCGGGAACATCCGGTCTTTGCGCTCTGGCCAGCCGGAATATCCGCGCCGCTGCGCGCCTATCTGCGCGAAGGCGGCAGGAAGGTTTTCGATTTCGTCCGCTCGAGGCCGTTCGTCTCCGTGAATTTCGACTATGAGGAGGGCATGGATCCGTTCTTCAACATCAACACGCCTGACGATCTGGCAGAAGCGCAACGCCTGATGTCGAGGGACCGTAAATGAGCCAGCGCGTCTTTGGGATCACGGGCTGGAAGAACTCCGGCAAGACAACCCTCACAGAGCGCCTTGTGAGGGAACTGGTTGCGCGCGGGTGGACGGTCTCCACCGTCAAGCATGCGCATCACGGTTTCGACATCGACAAGGAAGGCACCGACAGCTTTCGCCACCGGGAAGCGGGAGCCAGGGAAGTCGCCATCGTGTCCGGCCGCCGCTGGGCGCTGATGCACGAGCTCGACGGCGAGGAGGAGCCTGCGCTTGGTGATATCCTTGCGCGTATCGCCCCGTGCGACATCGTTCTGGTGGAGGGCTACAAGCACGAATCGCATCTCAAGATCGAGGCCCGCCGCCGCGACGCGCGCGACCATACGCCCCTGTCGCCGAACGACCCGAACATTGTCGCTGTCGCCGCCGATTGTCCGCAGCCGCGCGAGACCCTTCCGGTATTCGATATCGATGATGTCCCGGCGATTGCCGACTTCATCGAGGATGTAACCCGGCTACGAATCTAGGCTGCCCGACACGTCCGGCACAGTCCCCGTGAAGGTTCCGCCGCAACGTCGCCACGCACCGGCATGCAGGCGGTTTTTGGTGTTGCTTTTCAAGCAAAAACAATGGGAGTATCCGTTATCCGGCGGTCGGAAGAACCGTCTGCGGGTATCGTTTCGATATTCGCGATAACCAGAGAGGAACGTCATGCGATTTGGAAGATACGTGCTTATTGCAACTGCCAGCGCGCTGTTTGCACTTGGTTCGGCCCACGCGCAGGAAGAAGTCGTCCGCATCGGCACGGAAGGCGCCTACCCGCCGTTCAACAATCTGACTTCCGACGGCAAGCTGGAAGGCTTCGACATCGATATCGCACAGGCGCTTTGCGATGAAATGAAGGTCAGGTGCGAGTTCGTCGCGCAGGAATGGGACGGCATCATCCCGGCTCTTCAGGCCGGGAAGTTCGACGCCATCATAGCGTCCATGTCCATCACCCCGGAACGGCTGGAGCAGGTCGACTTCAGCAACAAATATTACAACACGCCGCCCGGTCTTGCAGTCCCGAAGGACAGCGACATCAACGGGGTCGGCAAGGAAGATCTGGCAGGCAAGACGATCGGCGCGCAGGCATCCACGACCCATTTCAACTATTCGACCGTGACCTACACCGACAGCACGGTAAAACCCTACCCGACAGCGCAGGAATATCAGCTCGATCTCGCCAATGGCCGTCTCGATGCCGCCAATGACGATATCATCGCCCTCACCCAATGGCTGGATTCGCCTGATGGTGCCTGCTGCAGGCTGGCTGGAACGATCACGCCTGTCGATGAAATCCACGGCCCCGGTGCCGGCATTGCCATCCGCAAGGGTGAAACCGCGCTGCGCGATCGCTTCAACGCGGCGATCCAGGCCATCCGGGAGAACGGAAAGTATAAGGAAATCAACGACAAGTACTTCAGCTTTGATGTATATGGCGATTGATTGAATAGCTGGGGCGGAGCCGAAAGCTTTGCCCCGGCTTTCCTGCCGGCTTTGCACCAGTCGGCAGTTTCGACAACAACGGAAATCACAGGGATACGGGCGGGGTAATGCAGAGCGTTTGGACGCTGCTGAGCTGGGGGCCGGAGGGATGGCTGGATGAAATTGCCTATGGCGTTTTCATCACCGTCAGCCTGGCTCTCGCAACGCTGCCGCTGGGTCTGCTCATCGGCTTCCTGATCGCGGTGGCTAAACAGTCGCAAGAGCGCTCTCTGAAACTGGCTGCCGACATCTATACGACCATCTTCCGCGGCCTGCCGGAGCTTCTGACGCTGTTTCTTGTCTTTTACGGCGCGCAGATCGGCATCCAGCAGGTGGTGCGATT
Organism: Mesorhizobium sp.; assembly: GCA_022833215.1. Lineage (GTDB taxonomy): Bacteria > Pseudomonadota > Alphaproteobacteria > Rhizobiales > Rhizobiaceae > Mesorhizobium. The sequence goes on from JAIPUZ010000008.1 coordinate 38,170, forward strand.
CTTCAATCCGACCGCCAGCGTCGAGGTCAACAGCTTCGTTTCCGGCATGATCGCCCTCGGCGTGGTGTTCTCTTCCTATGCCAGCGAAGTGTTCCTGTCGGCGTTCAGGGCCATTCCACGCGGACAATATGAAGGCGGCTACGCCATCGGCCTGTCGAAATTCCAGACGATGCGGCTCGTCGTTCTGCCGCAACTCGTACGCATCGCCCTGCCCGGGCTCGCCAATCTGTGGCTCATCCTGCTCAAGGATACATCGCTCGTTTCCGCCATCGGCCTGACGGACATCTTGCGTCAGGCAGGCGTGGCCGCGCGCGTCACCAAGCAGGCTTTCCTGTTCTTCGGCTTCGCCACGCTGATCTATCTCGCACTGGCGATCCTTTCCTCCATCGGCATCGGGCTCATTGAACGCCACGTCGGCAAGCAGGAGGTTCAGCGATGAGCGCTGTCGACCATCCGGCCGCCACCGAAGCCCTTCGCCCGCCACCGCCCCCGCGCGGCTGGCCGCGCGAACGCGTCATCGGCTACATACTGGTCTTCCTGTGGGCGCTGGCGTTCGTTGGCCTCGTTGCCTACCTCGTCTCGGCATGGAAGCCGGATATGTTCTGGAGATACGCTCCGGGCTATCTGTCCGGCGTGTGGGTCACCATCAAGCTGGTGGCGATTTCGGTGATGATCGGCGCGCTGTTGTCGGTCCCGATCGCCTATGGGCGCATGTCGCGCAATCCGATAATCGCCACCTTCGCCTATGCCTATGTCTATTTCTTCCGCGGCACGCCGCTGCTCGCGCAGGCATTCCTCGTCTACTATGGTTTCGGATCGTTCCGTCCGCAACTCGATGCCATCGGGCTGTGGAGTTTCTTCCGCGACGCCTTCAACTGTGCGCTGTTCGCATTCTCGCTGAACACGGCGGCCTATCAGGCCGAAATCCTGCGCGGCGCCATCCAGAGCGTACCGAAAGGCCAGTGGGAAGGGGCCGAATCGCTGGGGATTCCGCGCCTGCTCACACTGCGCAAGATCATCTTTCCGCAGGCGCTGATCGTGGCGTTGAGGCCATATGGCAATGAGCTGATCCTCATGGTCAAGGGATCGGCTATCGTCGCCATCATCACCGTCTACGACCTGATGGGCGTGACCCGCCTTACCTATTCCCGCACCTTCGACTTCCAGGCTTACCTGTGGGCCGCGATCATCTACCTGCTGATCGTGGAAACCCTGCGCCACGCGGTCGACTGGGTCGAGGAACGCATCACACGCCATCTCAGGCGCTGACTCCCCTTACCTCCAACAATGCTTTAAGACGCAGGCGTGCTTGCGTGAAAGGACTCCGATAATGGCAACAGTGGCTTTCCTTGGTCTTGGCGTGATGGGCTATCCGATGGCTGGCCACCTGAAGAACAAGGGCGGCCACGACGTCACCGTTTACAACCGCACCGCCGCCAAAGCCGAAAAATGGGTCGGCGAACATGGCGGCCGGTTCGCCACCACCCCCGCCGAAGCGGCGGAAGGCAAGGATTTCGTTTTCGCCTGCGTGGGAAACGACGATGACCTGCGCTCGGTAACCATCGGTGCCGATGGCGCCTTTGGCGCCATGAAGAAAGGCGCGATCTTCATCGACAACACCACCGCGTCGGCCGAGGTTGCGCGCGAATTGTCCGCCAGCGCCGCTGAAGCCGGCTTTTCGTTCCTCGATGCCCCCGTCTCGGGCGGCCAGGCCGGAGCCGAAAACGGCGTCCTTACCGTCATGGTTGGCGGAGAAGAGGTGGCATTCGACCGCGCCCGCCCGGTCATCGATTCGTTTGCCCGCATGGTCGGCCTGATGGGGCCGGCCGGCGCCGGCCAGCTCACCAAGATGATCAACCAGATCGCCATTGCCGGGCTTGTGCAGGGTCTCTCCGAGGGAATCCATTTCGGCAGGAAGGCCGGGCTGGACATCGAAAAGGTGGTCGAGGTCATATCGCGGGGTGCCGCGGGCTCGTGGCAGATGGAAAATCGCCACAAGACGATGAACGAAGGCAAATACGATTTCGGCTTTGCAGTCGACTGGATGCGCAAGGACCTCGGCATCTGCCTTGCGGAAGCGGACCGCAACGGGGCGATCCTTCCGGTCACGGCACTGGTCGATCAGTTCTACAAGGACGTTCAGTCCATGGGCGGCGGGCGCTGGGACACGTCCTCCCTGCTGGCGCGACTCGAGCGTTGAGCACGGGAATTATCCGTTTAAAGGCAGCATTCTTGCTTGCTGACACCGTTCAATCCCATAATGATTGCAAATCATGGCAAGCGCTTCGCAGGAACCACGCAAAACGACTCTCGACCGCATCGATATCGCCATACTCGATACGTTGCAGAAGGACGGTCGCATTCCCAACGCCGCGCTGGCCGAAAAGGTGGGCCTGTCGCAATCGGCCTGCTCGCGCCGGCTCGACAATCTGGAACGGTCCGGAGTAATCCGGGGCTATCACGCCCGGCTGTCGAACGCTGCGCTTGGCCACCATACGACCGTGATCGTCCATATCTCGCTGTCGGGCCAGTTCGAGAAAACGCTGTCCGACTTCGAAGCGGCGATCAAGCGCTGCCCGAACGTGTTGTCCTGCCACCTGATGTCCGGCGAGTACGACTACATATTGCGCATCGCCGCGCGCGATCTCGCGGACTATGAACGCATCCACAAGGAATGGCTGTCGGCCATGCCCCATGTGACGCGTATCAACTCGTCCTTCGCGCTGCGCGAGGTGGTGGACCGCACAGCGCTCGGCATGAAGCCGGAAATGGCGTAACTCACCTCGCAGGACAGGCGTCCCGCCACCCTATCTGGCGACAGAACCGGCCGGCTGCCCTTCGATCGCCAATGCCATGCGGCGTCCGAGCACCTTGCCCAGTTGCGTCACACGCGCCGCGGGCCGCTCGCCATAGAGGGAGGCAAGGTTGGAAGGCAGGACGATCTCCAGCGTGCCGTCCTCCCGTCTGTTCCACGTCAGTTGCGGAATGACACCCGGCATCGCCGCCGACAGAAGATACACCACCCGCATCGTGCCGGCGAGAATACGTGCCCGCTCCAGATAGCGCGGCATTGCCAGCAACCGGATTTCGGCGGCCGATTCGCTGAACACCCCTTCGTGACGGAAGAGATTCGTCAGCGCCAGATAGGCCCGGCCGGGATGGTCGACGCCCAGAAACGCGGCATGAGAGATGATGTTGAGCGATTGCGTGCCCCGGTATTCGGGGTGCGCCCGCCAGCCGATATCTGCCAGCAGACAGGCCGCCTTGCGATAGCGCGCCTCATCCTCCGTTTCCTCGACACCGAACATTTCGAAAGCCTGCCCGGTCCAGTCGGCAAGCTCCTGCGCATGGGTGAAGGAGCGGGAGCGCAGGCGCGCAAGCTCCTCACAGGCCGAAAGCAGCGGGTCCGCCTGCTGCTCGGCCGGCGTCAGCAGCGAATGCAGGTATCCCTCGCGCACCCCCACGGCCGAGACCACGATACGGGCAGGCCTCATCGCGCCGATGATTTCCTTCTGCACGATGGCGCCGTAAGGCAGCAGGGCGCGACGCGCCTTGGACACGCCCTCGATGCCCTTCATGCGCTCCAGATTTCCCTTTGCCACCTGCTTCAGGAACGGCATCGCACTTTCGGTGCCGATCTCATAATGATGCATGACATCCAGCGGATAGCCGGTCTTTTCCATGTGGAGGCGGGCGAGATTTCGCCAGGTGCCGCCCACGGCATAGAAAGTACGGCCCTGCCCCGCCTTCAGCAGCCCGGCCCTGGCCACCTCCGCGCGCGCGATCTTCGCCGCCTGCTCCAGTGAATTGCCGGCCATGTCCTGAAGGCGCAGGCCCCCGAGCGGCAAGGTTATGCCGTCCCCGATATTTTCGCCGTCTATATCGACAAGCTCGAGGCTGCCGCCACCCAGATCGCCGGCAATGCCATTCGCCGGCCGGAAGCCGGAGATCACCCCGAGCGCCGAGTAATAGGCTTCCTGCCGGCCGCTCAGAACATGGATTTCGGTGCCCAGCACCTCTTCGGCACGATGGATGAAATCCGGGCCGTTTTCGGCCTCGCGCGCTGCCGCCGTTGCCACGACGTGCATGTGCACGGCGCCGGCCTGATCGGAAAGTGCGCGGAAGCGGCGGAATTCCTCCATCGCCCGCGTCACCGCGTCGGGGTCGAGCCTGCCCGTGGAAACGATGCCGCGGCCGAGGCCGGCAAGCATCTTTTCGTTGAACAGCATCGTGGGAGAACGCGCCAGCCCTTCGTAGACGACAAGCCGGATCGAGTTCGAGCCGATGTCGATGATCGAAACCGGACGCCGGTCCTGAAGCCGGCCCTGGGAAGCTGCCATCATCAACCGGTCGTCGGGACAGTTTTCTTGCGGCGCTTGAACTGGGCTATCCGCTTCGGCGCATGCGACTTCAAGGCGTCACCCCGTCCCGAAAGGCTGGGATTGGTCATGAAATATTCCTGCGCATTGAATGGCTCCTCGCCCTCTTCAAGCACCACTCGGCGCGACGTTCCATCGGGCAATACTTCGAAACTTTGCTGGTTGTCCACCAGATTGCCGAGCATGATCTGCCCCAGGATCTGCTCATGCACGGTCGGGTTGGTGATTGGCACCATGGTTTCAACCCGCCGATCCAGATTTCGCGGCATCATGTCGGCCGAACTGATGTAGATGATCGCCTCGTCGGACGGCAGGCCATGGCCATTTCCGAAGCAATAGATGCGGCTATGTTCCAGAAAACGCCCGACGATGGACTTGACGCGGATGTTTTCCGACAGGCCCGGCACCTGCGGCCGCAGGCAGCAGATGCCGCGCACGACCAGATCGATTTCCACACCGGCCCGGCTCGCATCGTAAAGCGCGTCGATGACCTGTGGATCGACGAGCGAGTTCATCTTCATCCAGATGCGCGCCGGCCGGCCTTCCCGCGCATGCCGGATCTCGCCCTCGATATGAGACAGGATCCGGCTGCGCAGGGTGAAGGGAGACATGGCGATGGTCATCTCCTCCGCCGGTTCCGCATAGCCGGTGATGAAATTGAATATCTGCGACACGTCTCTGGCGATCTGCGGGGCCGTCGTGAAGAATGACAGGTCGGTATAGATGCGCGCCGTGATCGGATGGTAGTTGCCAGTGCCCAGATGAACGTAGTTGCGCAGCTTGCCGTCTTCTCGCCGCACCACCAGCGACATCTTGGCGTGCGTTTTCAGTTCGAGGAACCCGAAGACGACCTGCACGCCCGCGCGCTCTAGATCGCGCGCCCAGCGGATATTCGCCTCCTCGTCGAAGCGCGCCTTGAGCTCGACCAGCGCCGTAACCGATTTTCCCGCCTCAGCCGCATCGATGAGCGCGCGCACGATCGGGCTGTCGTTAGATGTGCGGTAGAGCGTCTGCTTGATCGCCACCACTTCGGGGTCGAGCGCGGCCTGGCGAAGGAACTGCACGACCACATCGAACGATTCGTAAGGGTGATGGACAACGATGTCCTTCTCGCGAATGGCGGCGAAGCAGTCGCCGCCATGCTCGCGAATGCGCTCCGGGAAACGGGGGTTGTAAGGCGTGAATTTCAGATCGTCGCGCGCCACGCCGACGATCTCGGAAATCTGGCTGAGCGCCAGCGGGCCTTCGATAACGCTGATGCGGTTTCCGGCCACGCCCAGCTCGCCCGCCACGAAGTCCCGAAGGCTTTCCGGCATGCGGCTGTCGAATTCTATGCGGATCACCGAGCCGCGCCGGCGGCGCTTGAGTGCGGTTTCGAACAGCCGCACCAGATCCTCCGATTCTTCCTCGACTTCGATGTCGCTGTCGCGGATGATCTGGAACGTGCCGGAGCCCTTGACTTCATAGCCGGGAAACAGACGCCCGATGTAAAGGCCCACCACATCCTCCAGCGGCACGAAGCGCACGCGCCCCTTTCGGTCCGGCAGGCGGATGTAGCGCTTGAGGGCCGGCGGCAGGCGCAAAAGCGCGCTCATGTCTTCCCCTTCCCGCAAATGACGCAATTGAAGCGCCATCGAGAATCCGAGATTGGGAATGAAGGGGAACGGATGTGCCGGATCGATCGACAGCGGCGTCAGAACCGGAAATACCTGTTCCCGGAAATATTCTTCCAGCCAAACCTTTTCATCCTTGGTGAGGGCTGAAACGTCGACAGTCTCGATACCCTCCTTTTCGAGACGCGCCATCAGTTCAGCGAGAATCTTCTGCTGATCCGACTGAAGCCGCTCCACCTCGCGCAGCACCTGTTCGAGCTGCTGTTCCGGCGTGCGCCCGTCCGGGCTCTTCAACGTGATGCGCTGGCGGACCTGCCCGGCAAGGCCGGCCACCCGCACCATGAAGAATTCGTCGAGATTTCCCGCGGAAATCGACAGAAAGCGAACCCGCTCGAGAAGCGGGTGGCGTTCATTGCGTGCTTCCTCGAGCACGCGTCTGTTGAATTGCAGCCATGAAAATTCGCGGTTGACGAAACGGTCCGGATTGCCGCTCTCGTCTGCGGTCGCATCCAGGGTGGTGAACTCTGCCTGCTTCGGCCTCAATTCTGTCATATCCCCGCTTTCCTCGCCCCTTGCTGGCTGGTGCCCCGGCCAGCCAGCCGGCTACACTTTTCACATTATCCTCTGGCAGGGTTTTGCGACAGTTTCATTTCATATGCTTGCAAAGAACCGACTTATGATCCAAACGCTGGATAACAGCTCGAAGGAGATGATCATGGCTGGCGGTACCATTCCCCACTTCCAGAACGATCAGGGTCACGCGGCAATCGAGATCGGCGTCAGGGAATTCATGTGCGTCGGGGCCAATCCGCCGTTCGACCACCCCCATGTGTTTCTGGACATGGGTGCGGATGACGAGAAGGTCTGCCCCTATTGCTCGACCCTCTATCGCTACAATGCAGGGCTTGGCCCCTCACAGACCGTCCCTGCCGGTTGTGCCTACATCGAGCGCGCCGCCTGATCGCAGGACAGGCTCCAGACATCGATGACAACCGGGGACACACGGCCAATTCTGATCTCCGGGGCCGGAATCGCCGGCCTTACGCTGGCGATTGCCCTGGCGCGCCGGGGCGTGGCCAGCAGGCTGTATGAACAGGCCGCGCAACTGGAAGCCTTCGGCGCCGGGCTCCAGCTTTCCCCGAATGCCGCACATATCCTGCTCGAACTTGGCGTTCTGCCGCGCTTGCGCCCGCAAGCCGTTCAGCCGGAAACCGTGCGGCTGAAGGATGCAGGGACGCTGCGTATGTTGACCAGCATACCGCTGGGGCAGGAAGCCGAACGGCGCTGGAAAGCCCCCTATCTGGTCGCGCACCGCGCCGATTTGCAGCAGGCTCTGCTTGCAGAGGCAGCCACACGACCGGAAATCGCTCTGACGACCGGAATGCGCCTGTCCGGCGTGTCAGCCGGTGCGGAAGGCAATGTCACGGCCCGCTTCGAAAATGAGGATGGCCGCGCCGAAGTCGCGCACAGCAGCCTGCTGGTTGGCGCAGACGGCGTCTGGTCCGGAACGCGCCAGCACATAGACGGATCGGCCGACAGCCGGTTCAGCGGACAGATAGCGTGGCGCACCACCATCACGATCGACAGCGAGGCCGGTCAGGTTTTTCGCACGATTGCCGAAACGGACAGCGTCACAACCTTCCTGCATGGCCGGTTCCATCTCGTTGCCTATCCGCTGCGCGCCGGCAGGGAGATCAATCTGGTTGCGTTCACGCCGGCCAGCAGAATTGCAGATGGGTGGGCGGCGGATGCCGATCCCGCAATCCTGATGCGCGCCCTGACCCTCGGTTCCCCGCAGCTCCTGACCCTTGCCGAACTGGCTGCCCCGTGGACCGCATGGCCGCTCAATACCGTCGACCCTGCGGCGAGGTGGAGCGCTCCCGGCATGGTGCTGATCGGGGATGCGGCCCATGCCGTAACGCCTTTCGCCGCGCAGGGCGCGGCCATGGCGATAGAAGATGCCGCCCTGCTCGCACATTCGCTGGCAAGCGCTGCGGGATCAAGGCAAACCGCAATCTCCGCGTGGGAAGAGCAGCGCAAGGCCCGTGTAATCAAGGTGGCGCGACGCGGAGCCCTGAACAAGCTGGCGTGGAATGCCACCGGCCCCGTCGCGCTGGCGCGCAATCTCGTTTTCAGCCTTCGATCGCCCGGAAGCCTCGCCGCCGATCTCGACTGGCTCTATGGCTGGCGACTGCCGCGGGCAGGCTGAGGCAGCCGTACCGGTACAGAGTTTCCGTTTCATGCAGGCGAATCTACCGCTGCTTTCGGCGCCTGAACGAAGATGCCGAAAGCAGCCTTATGCGCAGAAACCGATCAGTGCAGGATCTGGCTGAGGAACAGCTTCGTGCGCTCGTGCTGCGGGTTGTCGAAGAACTCGGACGGAGTGTTCTGTTCGACGATCTGGCCCTGATCCATGAAGATAACCCGGTTCGCAACCTTGCGCGCAAAGCCCATTTCGTGGGTCACGCACAGCATGGTCATGCCCTCTTCGGCAAGGCCGACCATCGTTTCCAGAACCTCCTTGACCATTTCGGGGTCGAGGGCCGAGGTCGGCTCATCGAACAGCATGATCTTCGGTTTCATGCACAATGAGCGCGCGATGGCGACGCGTTGCTGCTGGCCGCCGGAAAGCTGGCCGGGATATTTGTGCGCCTGTTCGGGGATCTTGACCCTTTCCAGATAGTGCATGGCCGTGGCCTCGGCCTCCTTCTTCGGAACCTTGCGCACCCAGATCGGCGCCAGCGTGCAGTTCTCCAGAATGGTCAGGTGCGGGAACAGGTTGAAGTGCTGGAACACCATGCCGACCTCGCGGCGCACCTCGTCGATCTTCTTGAGATCGTTGGTCAATTCCTTGCCATCGACGAGGATCCTGCCCTTCTGGTGCTCCTCCAGCCGGTTGATGCAGCGGATCATGGTCGACTTGCCCGAACCGGAAGGCCCGCAGACGACGATGCGCTCGCCCCGCATGACCTTCAGGTTGATGTCTTTCAGGACATGGAACTCGCCATACCACTTGTGCATGCCGATGATCTCGATGGCGACATCGGTCGTGGAAACCTGCATCTTGCCGGTATCGACCTCAATTTCCTGCGCACTGACTGCGTTCTCGGTGGCCATGTGCCATTCCCCTGTCTAGCGTTTGTGACCGGTATCGAGCCGGCGTTCCATATATTGAGAATAGCGCGACATGCCGAAGCAGAACACCCAGAAGATCGCGGCCGCAAATATGTAGCCGGTCTTCGCGGTTTGCGGCGTTGCCCATGTCGGGTCACCCGAGATGTTCTGCTTCACGACGCCGAGCAGGTCGAACATCGAGATGATGAGCACCAGCGTCGTATCCTTGAACATGCCGATGAAGGTGTTGACGATACCGGGAATCACCAGCTTCAGCGCCTGCGGCATGATGATGAGGCCCATCTTCGGCCAATAGCCCAGGCCGAGCGAATCCGCCCCCTCATATTGCCCCTTGGGTATCGCCTGCAATCCGCCGCGCACGACCTCCGCCATATAGGCCGAGGCGAAAAGCGCCACGCCGATCAAGGCACGCAACAGCTTGTCGAAGCTCGTGCCCGGCGGCACGAACAGCGGCAGCATGAAGCTGGCCATGAACAGCACCGTCACCAGCGGAACGCCGCGCACGGTTTCGATGAAAATCACCGACAGAAGCTTGACGATGGGCATGTGCGAGCGCCGCCCCAGCGCCAGAATGATACCAAGCGGCAGCGAAACCACGATGCCGACATAGGAAATCACCAGGGTGACCATGAGACCGCCCCACAGCGGCGTCTCGACATAGCGCAGCCCGAAAGCACCGCCGACCAGAAGCAGGAAAGCGACGAACGGGAAGACCCCGAAGAACAGGATCGCGTTGAGCTTCTTGAAGGGAGCGCGCGGGATGAGCAGCGGTGCCAGCAGCAAGATGAAGAGGATGCCGGTCAGGACCACGCGCCAGCGCTCGTCCATCGGATAGCGGCCGAACATGAACTGGCCGAAACGGCCGCTGACGAACGGCCAGCAGGCGCCGGACCATCCGGCCGGCAACTGGCCGCCCTGCTCCGTCGTCAGGCATGCCGTGCGATCGGTGCCGGTCCACACCGCGCTGAAGAACAGCCAGTCCAGTATCCGCGGCAAGAACGAGGCGACCGCGAGAAGCGCGATTATCGTCAGCACCGAGTCGAAAGGCGTCGCGAACAGGTTCTTGCGCACCCATGCGCCGAGACCGGCCTGTGACCGTGGGGCCGTCTCGGCCAGAGCCATTTCCGTACGCACCCAGGAGATGTCATGTTCCTGCATGGCTCATCTCTCCTTCAGCGCCATTTTGGTATTGAACCAGTTCATGAACAACGAAGTGAGAATGCTGATGCTGAGATAGACGGTCATGAAGATGACCACCACCTCGATCGCCTGCCCTGTCTGGTTGAGGATCGTTCCTCCAACGGCATAGAGGTCCGGGTATCCGATCGCCACCGCAAGGGACGAGTTCTTCGTCAGGTTCAGATACTGGCTGGTAAGAGGCGGAATGATGATGCGCATGGCCTGCGGGATCACCACAAGGCGCAATCCGTCGTTGGAACTCATCCCAAGCGCGGAATAGGCTTCCGTCTGCCCTTTCGGCACCCCCATGATGCCTGCACGCACGATCTCGGCGATGAACGAGGCGGTGTAGAAGGACAGCGCCAGATAGAGCGACAGGAATTCCGGCTTGATGTTGGTGCCTCCGCTCAGGTTGAAGGTGCCCTTCTGCGGATAGTCCACCGATACCGGCATGCCGGACACGAGGTAGCCCAGCAGCGGCAGGCCGATGATGAGGCAGACGCTGGTCAGGAATACCGGAAACCTCTCGCCGGTTGCCATCTGCCTGGCCCGGGCGCGCCGCGCGACGTACCAGCTCAGGACGACGGCAGCGACAAAACCGGCCAGGATAAGCCCCGAACCGGGTTCCCAGACCAGTTTCGGGAAATAGAAACCCCGATTGTTGAGATAGGAGCCGAGCGGGAGCGACAGGCTGTCACGCACATTGGGCAGCACCGCCAGAACGCCCTGATACCAGAACAGGATGACCAGCAGCGGCGGTATGTTGCGGAACACCTCAACGTAGATCATCGCCAGCTTGCGAATCAGCCAGTTCTGGGAAAGCCGGCCGATGCCGACGAGAAAGCCCAGTATGGTTGCCGTCACGATGCCCGCCGCCGCCACAGCCAGCGTGTTGGCGATGCCGACCAGAAGCGCGCGTCCGTAAGACGAATCGGAGGTGTAGTCGATCAGGCGGTCGGAAATATCGAAGCCGGCGCGGCCGCGCAGAAACGCAAAGCCGGTGGAAATGTTCGAGCGCCGCAGATTTTCGACGGTGTTGTCGACAATCCACCAGATTCCCATCGCCAGCAGCGCGACGAGAAGCACCTGGAAGAAGATGCTGCGCACCCTCGGATCGTAGATCAGCGGGACCCGTACGGGTTCTTCTCTGATGACATGTTCTGACACATGGTTCCCCTTAACCTGGTGTCTGTTCCTGCCGGCCTTTGTTTTGTTGTTCCGGCAAGAGAAAGAAGACCGGGGAGCACATGCTCCCCGGTCATTCCGCTTAGCGGATCGGCATGCCGTATTGCAGGCCGCCCTTGGTCCACAGCGCGTTGATGCCGCGCGAGATCTTGAGCGGGCTGCCGGAGCCGACGTTACGCTCGAAGATTTCGCCGTAATTGCCTGTAGCCTTGATGATATTCACCACCCAGTCGTTGCTGAGCCCCAGATCGGTGCCAATCTTGGTCTCGGACTCGGTGCCGAGCAGACGGCGAATGTCGGGATTCGAGCTGTTCTTCATCTCGTCGACATTGGCCTGCGTGATGCCGGCTTCCTCGGCGTTCAGCAGCGCGAAATAGGTCCACTTGGCGATATCGAACCACTTGTCGTCGCCCTGGCGCACCGAAGGCCCGAGCGGCTCCTTGGAGATGATCTCCGGCAGGACGACGTGATCGTCCGGCGCCGACATCTGCAGGCGCACCGCATAGAGACCCGACTGGTCGGTCGTATAGGCGTCGCAACGGCCGGCGTCATAAGCTGCGTTGGCTTCCTCGAACTTCTCGAACACCACAGGATTGTATTCCATCTTGTTGGCGCTGAAGTAGTCGGCGAGGTTGAGTTCCGTCGTGGTGCCGGCCTGCACGCATACGGAAGCGCCGGAAAGCTGCAGTGCGGAATTGACGCCCGGCAGTTTCTTGGCGTTGATCATGAAGCCCTGGCCGTCATAGTAGGTGACGCCCGCGAAATTGAGGCCGAGCGCCGTATCGCGGTTGACCGTCCAGGTCGTGTTACGCGAGAGAATGTCCACCTCGCCCGACTGGAGCGCTGTGAAGCGGTCCTTGGCGCTGAGACCGGTGAACTTCACCTTGGTTCCGTCGCCGAAGACAGCAGCGGCGACGGCGCGGCAGTAGTCGACGTCCAGGCCGGTCCATTCACCCTTGTCGTTGGGGGCGGAGAATCCGGCGAGCGCGGTGTTGACGCCGCACTGGACGAAACCCTTCTTCTTGACGTCGTCAAGCGTATCGGCGCTTGCTGCGGTGGCTACAACGCCGATCGCGGCTGCGCTCAAAAGACCGATTGCCAACTTTTTCATAACCCACAGACCCTTTTCTGTTATCCGGGATCCGACCCGGCTTCGTCGTGCCTAAGGCGACCTTGCCGGCCGCTTTCTCCCGGGATGTAAAGTCATTCCAGACCCGTAACCCGCTCCCATTCACGCACATCATCGAAGGCGATAATCTTCGTGAGGTCAAGAAAAATGAATGATTGGGCCAGCCTTTGCGCCCCCTGCGAAAGAAGGGGTTGATTTTCCGGGGTGATTTACCCGGAATCCGGCGGGAAACTTCCCCAGCGGAACCTCCCGGAATGTCCTCCAGGCGACAAAAAATGTCGCTCGATTGCCTCAAAAATCATGTCTGACGACCCGTTTCCAACGGGCTGGATCAACAGAGCGGGTGCCTCTGAGCGACCGCCAAAGGTTGCGCCACGCCGGGCGCGGGCCTAAGACTCGGGCACTTTTCTTTGGGATGATCGGGATATGGACAAGAACAGCCTGGAACTGGGTGTGAACACGCGACTTGCGCATTGCGGCAACGACCCGCGCGAATTTCACGGCTTCGTGAATCCTCCCGTCGTTCACGCCTCGACGGTTCTCTTTCCCGATTCGGCAACGCTTGTCGGCCGCTCGCAAAAATACACCTACGGCACACGCGGCACCCCGACCACAGATGCGCTGGCCTCGGCGATCGATGAGCTCGAAGGCTCCGCGGGCACGATTATCGTCCCATCCGGGCTTGCGGCGGTCACCATACCGCTGCTGACCTTCGCCGAAGCCGGCAGCCATGTGCTGATCGTCGATTCGGTCTACAATCCCACCCGCCAGTTCGCCGACACCATGCTCAGGCGTCTTGGGGTGGACGTGGAGTATTACGACCCGCACATCGGCGCCGGCATCGAGGCCCTCATCCGCCCGAATACGAAGGTGGTGTTCACCGAATCTCCCGCCTCGAACACGTTCGAGATGCAGGATATTCCGGCCATTTCCGCAGTGGCCGGAAAGGCCGGCGCCGTGGTGATGATGGACAACACCTGGGCCACCCCGCTTTACTTCAGGCCGCTGCATCACGGCGTGGACATCTCGATCCACGCCGCCACCAAATATCCCGCGGGGCATTCCGATGTCCTGCTCGGAACGGTGTCGGCCAACAGGGAACACTGGCAGCGTCTGCATGACGGGTTCATCACGCTGGGTTGCTGCACCGCGCCCGACGATGTCTATCAGGTGCTGCGCGGCCTGCGCACGATGGGCATCAGGCTGGAGCATCATCGCAAGAGCGCGCTGGACATCGCCGGCTGGCTGGAGACCCGTCCCGGCGTCTCGCGCGTGCTCCACCCTGCCCTGCCGAGCCATCCCGACCATGCCCTCTGGCAGCGTGACTTCTCCGGCTCCAGCGGCATTTTCTCGATCGTTCTGGCCGGCGGCGGCCAGAAGCAGGCGCATGCATTCCTCGACGCGCTGCGAATTTTCGGGCTCGGCTATTCGTGGGGCGGATATGAAAGCCTCGCGGTGCCGGTCTCGCTGGCTGACCGCACAATCGCCAAAGGACCTTATGAAGGCCCGGTCATCCGCCTCCAGATCGGGCTGGAAGACGTGGAGGATTTGAAGGCCGACATCCAGCGTGGCCTCGAAGCGGCCGCAGCGGTCTGAAATCCCCCTTGGCATGACGCACGCGACAATATCGCGGGCATTTTTGCAAGCTACAGGACCCCTCTCCCTTGAACGGCGAGGGTTCTGCCTTTCAGCATTGTCTTCAAAGTCCGGATTTCCGAAAAATCATTCTCACAACGCCTCGCTCGGGGGCAGCGCTTTCCTTTATCCGGTGCGCCTGCATCGGCAGACTTCGGCCCTGCAACAACAGGCTCCGTTTGCCGGCAAGGACGCACCAGCATGACTTTCAGATTCAAGACCGCATTCGACAGCACCAACGCAGCGCTCTCCGCCGAGCCGGGAAACGCCCGGGCAAAGTTCTCCGCCAACTCCCGTCTCGGCGAAGGCGTGAACAGCAACGTTGCCATCCGGCAGTTCAATGTCGCTGTCGATGAACCGGAGGTGCTTGGAGGCACCGACACCGCTCCCAATCCTGTCGAATACATCCTCGCCGCGCTCGGCTCGTGTCAGGAGATCACCTACCGGCTTTATGCGGATGCTCTCGGCATTCCGGTAAACGGCGTTTCGGTACGGATAGAAGGCGACATCGATCTGCGGGGCCTGTTCAACGTCGACAAATCCGTGCGGCCCGGCTTTCAGGGAATCGTTGCCGAAGTAACCATCGACAGCCCGGCGCCCGAGCAGGATCTGCTTCGTCTCAAGAGCATCGTCGACCGTCACTGCCCCGTTCTGGACATTCTCCGCAATCCGACGCCGGTGGAACTCGATCTCCGTTACAACAAGGTTTCCGAACTCGAAGCCGTATAGGCTGCAAGCCTCAGCTACATCAGCCGAAATCGGATGCTTTCTGATCGGTAAGTTTCAAAAGCGGGCTTGCATGCGGGCAATCGTGCTGATACGGCATCCGTCATCTTCTGAGGTCGGCATTCAGCTTGCTGCCTTTCAGGAGACGGTCATCGGAGTGTAGCGCAGCCTGGTAGCGCACCTGATTTGGGATCAGGGGGTCGCGTGTTCGAATCACGCCACTCCGACCACTTTATCACCTTGGGAAAACCATGCTGCGGCGTTTGCGATCTTGCCGCCGCGCGCTTTGCGCAGTAAGCAGTCGGCAACGGCCGAATGGCCGAACAGCAATGAGGTTTCCATGTCCGCGCGCATTTTCAGTCCCGCCAAGACTGCCATGCAATCCGGCACCGCAAAGACCGGCTACTGGGTTCTGGAGTTCGAACCCGAACAGCCGCGCAAGATCGACCCCCTTATGGGCTATACGACCTCCGGCGACATGAAGAGCCAGATCAGGCTTCGCTTCCAGACGAAGGAAGAGGCAATCGCCTATGCCGAGCGCGAAGGTCTGGCCTATCGCCTCCAGGAGCCCAATCTGCCGAAGCGGCGCCAGATTTCATATGCCGACAACTTCCGGTATGACCGCCGCACGCCCTGGACGCATTGAACAATACATCCGCCACGCAGGACGAAACGCCTGCGGCGGACCTACGGTCCCGTAGCTCAGCCGGATAGAGCACCGGCCTTCTAAGCCGATGGTCGCAGGTTCGAATCCTGCCGGGATCGCCATAGATCAAACGCCCACATCGAATTTCCGATAATTCTCATTGACAGCCGCGCCGCAGCTTCGCACGCCTTGTCCGGACGCCTTTTCTCGCATAAGTAGCAGAAGGGGATTTATGGGGGAGCCGCACCATGCCGGTGTGCGGGACATGCGCCGGGCTTGGGCGCGTATTTCATTGCATTCGATGGCCAGCCTGCGGCTGCCCGGACGGGACGACAGCTACGTCTTGCCCCGGAAAAACCATGTGCTGTTCCCAATGTCTTGGAACCGGAGAGGCAGAGCCGACTACGAAAGACAGTACGGGAGAGCGCCAGACTCCGCAACGGCTACGACATAGCTAGGCTGTAGTGACGATTTAATCATTTCAGCCACATCATGATGCTGGCGATTTTGACGAAGCCGATGAAGTTGGCGGCGAGTTTGTCGTAGCGAGTTGCGATGCGCCGCCATTG
>JAIPUZ010000009.1 GCA_022833215.1 Mesorhizobium sp.
CGCCTCGACCAGACGCCTTGCGATGGTCTTCCGCATATTGTCGTGCGGGATCAGTTCGTAGGAACCTTCCTCGAACAGCTTGAGCACAGCCTCGTCCGACATCGGCTTCACAGCAGGCGCGGCTGCGGCAGGCGCGGCGGCTTCACCGGCAGGCGCGGCAGCAGGCTTGGCCCCGCCGCCGGCAATCGCCGCCTCGACATCGGCCTTCACCACCCGGCCCTGCGGACCCGAACCCGAAATCCCGGAAAGGTCGAGGCCGGCATCCCTGGCGATGCGGCGGGCCAGCGGCGACGCGAAGACGCGATCCGTGTCTCTGGCGGCGGCTTTCGCGTCGGGCTTTGCAGGTGCAGAAGCTTCCGCCCTGGGCGCTTCGGCAGGTGCCGGAGCACTTTCCGCTTTTGCTTCGGCCTTCGGAGCGTCGGCAGCCTTGGCAGGTGCGTCGCCGGAAGCCTTGGCAGCCTGCGCAACATCCTCGCCATCCTCGGCCAGAACCGCGATGAGCGCATTGACCTTCACGCCCTCGGTGCCGGCGGGCACGACGATCTTCGCGACCGTGCCCTCATCGACTGCCTCGACCTCCATGGTCGCCTTGTCGGTCTCGATCTCGGCGATCACGTCGCCGGGCGCAACCTTGTCGCCTTCCTTGACCAGCCACTTGGACAGGTTGCCCTCTTCCATGGTCGGGGAAAGGGCGGGCATGGTGATGTTGATCGGCATATCGTCCTCCCTCGCGCCGTTACCGGTAGGTGACGGCTTTCACCGCCTCGACGACTTCGCCGACATTCGGCAAGGCCAGCTTTTCGAGATTGGCCGCATAGGGCATCGGCACGTCCTTGCCGGCGATGGTGATCACCGGGGCATCGAGGAAATCGAAAGCCCGCTGGGACACCTGATTGGCGATGTGGTCGCCGACAGAGCTCTGCGGGAAGCCCTCCTCGACCACGACCAGCCGGTTGGTCTTCTTCACCGATTCGATGATCGTATCGAGATCGAGCGGACGGATGGTGCGCAGATCGATGATTTCGGCATCGATGCCCATCGCCGCCAGTTCTTCCTCGGCCTTGATCGCATAGGTCATGCCGATGCCGAACGATACCAGCGTCACGTCCCTGCCCTTCTTGTGGATGCGGGCCTTGCCGATGGGCAGCACGAAATCGTCCAGCTTCGGCACATCGAAATGGTGGCCGTAAAGGATTTCGTTCTCAAGGAAGATCACCGGATTGGGATCGCGGATCGCCGCCTTGAGCAAGCCCTTGGCGTCTGCCGCCGTGTAGGGCATCACCACCTTGAGGCCGGGGATATGGCTGTACCAGGCCGCGTAGCACTGCGAGTGCTGCGCCGCCACGCGCGCCGCCGCCCCGTTCGGGCCGCGGAACACGATCGGCGCACCCATCTGGCCGCCCGACATGTAAAGCGTCTTGGCCGCCGAATTGACGATCTGGTCGATGGCCTGCATGGCGAAGTTGAAGGTCATGAACTCGACGATCGGCTTCAGGCCGGCGAATGCGGCGCCTACGCCCACACCGGCAAAACCGTGCTCGGTGATCGGCGTATCGACCACGCGCCGGTCGCCGAATTCCTGCAGCAATCCCTGCGTGATCTTGTAGGCGCCCTGATATTCGGCCACTTCCTCGCCCATGACGAAGACGTCCTCGTCGCGGCGCATCTCTTCGGCCATGGCGTCGCGCAGGGCTTCGCGCACGGTCGTCGACACCATCTCGGTGCCGGCCGGAATGTCGGGATCGGCGGCGACTTCCATCTTCGGCGCGGCGGCCACCGGAGCAGGCTTTGCGGCTTCCGGATCGGATTTCGCCTCGGCCTTCGGCGCTTCGGCTTTCGGCGCAGCCGCCTTGCCGATGTCGTCGGCGCTTTCGCCGTCCTGCAACAGCACCGCTATCGGCGTATTGACCTTGACGCCCTCGGCGCCCGCCGGAACGAGGATCCTGCCCAGCGTGCCCTCGTCGACAGCCTCGACCTCCATGGTCGCCTTGTCGGTCTCGATCTCGGCGATCACGTCGCCGGCGGCGATCTTGTCGCCCTCATTCTTGATCCATTTGGACAGGTTGCCCTCTTCCATGGTCGGAGAGAGCGCAGGCATGAGAATTTCAATCGGCATGTGCTCCCTCCCTCAGAGAACGATATCCGTCCAGAGCTCGGACGCATCCGGCTCGGGATCATTCTGTGCAAATTCCGCGGCGTCGGCCACGATGTCGCGCACTTCCTTGTCGATGAGCTTGAGGTCGTCCTCGCCGGCCCACTTCTTCTCGAGAATGCGCGCCTTCACCTGCTCGATCGGGTCGTGCTCGGAGCGCATCTTCTGCACCTCTTCCTTCGAACGGTATTTCGCCGGATCGGACATGGAGTGGCCGCGATAGCGGTAGGTGTTCATTTCGAGGATGATCGGACCATTGCCGCTGCGGCACCATTCCAGCGCCATGTCGGAAGCGGACTTCACGGAGCGCACATCCATGCCGTCAACCTTGACGCCGGGTATCTTGAACGATGCACCGCGATGCGAGAAATCCGTCTCGGCCGAAGAACGGGTAACCGAGGTGCCCATGGCGTAGCGGTTGTTCTCGATGATGTAGATCACCGGCAGCTTCCACAGCGAGGCCATGTTGAAGCTTTCGTAGACCTGGCCCTGATTGGAGGCGCCATCGCCGAAGAAGGTCAGCGATACGCTCTTGTTGCCGCGATAGCGGTTGGCGAAGGCGAGCCCGGTGCCGAGCGGCACCTGCGCGCCGACGATGCCATGGCCGCCATAGAACTGCTTCTCCTTGGAGAACATGTGCATGGAGCCGCCCTTGCCCTTGGAGTAGCCGCCCTGCCGGCCGGTCAGCTCCGCCATGACGCCGCGCGGCGACATGTCCATGGCCAGCATGTGGCCGTGATCGCGATAGGCGGTGATCATCTGGTCACCCTCGACCATCGCCATCTTCATGCCGGTGACGACCGCTTCCTGACCGATATAGAGGTGGCAGAAGCCGCCGATGAAGCCCATGCCGTACAACTGGCCGGCCTTCTCCTCGAAACGCCGGATAAGCAGCATTTCGCGATAGGCGGAAAGCTCTTCCTCCTTGCTGAATTCAGCAGGCTTGGGCGCGGCTATGTTCGGCGATTTGGCGTCGGCCTTCGATCTGGCAGGCGCCTTTCTGGCTGCGGTGGCCATGCAACTCTCCCTGTAAGCGTCTCTTCCCGGACGTGTGGGAGATCTTCCTCCCCACTGATGGAGGGGGAAGCTATCATGCATAATTGCATTTCGCCATGTAGAAAATGCATGGCTGGCATGCAGCTAAGCATTTATATTCATTGAAAATTATAGCGATTAACCTGATTTCGGTTAATCGGTCAGTCACCGCAGCATGATGATCACTTCATCAGGATCGGACATGTTGAGCGTCTTTCTGGCCAGCTCGTCCAGCATGTCCTTTTCCAGGGTACCATCATGCAGCAGACGCACGCGCTTCTCAAGCTCGCCGCGCTCGGCCTGCAGCTTCCCCAGCTGCGCCTGCAAACGCGCGGTCTGCTCTTCCATGCGCTCCCGCGAATTGATGCCGTACTGGCCATGATAGGCGTGGAAGGCGAAATAGGCGACAAAAGCCGCGCACAGGACGGGAATGATCAGCCGTCCGGTCTTTCTTTGCTTGTACTGACGCGTCCACATGGTTCGGCCCGGAATCCTTTCGTTACCTTGTCGCCGATTGTGCTTAATGGACGGTTACGCTCGCGCCCGCTCCACGACGGAGCGCAAAGAAAAAGGGCGGGTTGCCCCGCCCTTTTCGATCCGCCGCAACGGAATGTCTCTGCGCGCTCAGCCCTTGAGGATCGAGGCACCGGCGTAGCGGGCCTGACGGCCGAGCTGTTCCTCGATGCGGATGAGTTGGTTGTACTTGGCCGTACGGTCGGAGCGCGCCAGCGAGCCGGTCTTGATCTGCCCGCAATTGGTGGCGACCGCCAGATCGGCGATGGTGGAATCCTCGGTTTCGCCGGAGCGGTGCGACATGACTGCCGTATAGGCGGCCTTGTGCGCGGTCTCGACCGCGTCCAGCGTTTCCGACAGCGTGCCGATCTGGTTGACCTTGACAAGGATCGAATTGGCGACGCCCATGCGGATGCCGTCGCGCAGGCGGGCGGAATTGGTCACGAACAGGTCGTCACCAACGAGCTGAACCTTCTTGCCGGTCAGTTCCGTGAGGTACTTCCAGCCCTCCCAGTCGTCCTCGGCCATGCCGTCCTCGATCGAGATGATCGGATAATCGGCGGCCAGCTTGGCCAGATACTTGGCCTGCGCCCTGGGATCGCGGGTCTTCTTCTCGCCCTCGTAGACGTAGTTGCCGTCCTTGAAGAACTCGGTCGAGGCGCAATCGAGCGCCAGCGCCACTTCCTCGCCGGGCTTGAAGCCGGCCTTCTCGATGGAAGCCATGACGAAGTCGAGTGCTGCCTGCGCGCTCTTCAGGTTCGGCGCGAAGCCGCCCTCGTCGCCGACATTGGTGTTGTGGCCGGCGTCCTTGAGGCTCTTCTTGAGCGTGTGGAAGATTTCCGAACCCCAGCGCACCGCCTCGCGGATCGAAGAGGCGCCAACCGGCATGATCATGAATTCCTGGAAGTCGATCGGGTTGTCGGCATGGGCGCCGCCATTGATGATGTTCATCATCGGCACCGGCAGCACATGCGCCTGCGCACCGCCGACATAGCGGTAAAGCGGCAGGCCGGCAGACTCGGCTGCGGCCTTGGCGACGGCAAGCGATACGCCGAGGATGGCGTTGGCGCCGAGGCGGCTCTTGTTCGGCGTGCCGTCCAGTTCGATCATGGTGCGGTCGATGTGGATCTGGTCTTCGGCCTCGAGCCCGCCGATGGCCTCGAACAGCTCGCCGTTGACCGCCTCGACCGCCTTTTCGACGCCCTTGCCCAGATAGCGCGGCCCGCCGTCGCGCAGTTCGACGGCCTCATGCGCGCCGGTGGAAGCGCCGGAAGGGACGGCGGCGCGGCCCATGGAGCCGTCTTCGAGCACGACGTCGACTTCGACGGTCGGGTTGCCCCGGCTGTCGAGAATCTCGCGGCCTACGACATCGACAATAGCGGTCATTCGAAATCCCCGTTCCGGCTGTTGAAAAGATGGGCCACGTCATAGCCAATGAGGAGGCCAAAAGGCAATCGCTTCCTGAAGGACTGTCCGCCGCTTTCGGGCGAAACAGTTCAACCCTTGGCGATACTGTCGAAGGCCATGAGCTTTTCGAGTAGGCGCGGCAAATCCTTCAGCGGCACCATGTTGGGTCCGTCCGACGGCGCGCTGTCCGGGTCCTCATGGGTCTCGATGAACACGCCGGCGACGCCCACGGCCACCGCCGCGCGCGCCAGCGTTTCCACGAAGCGCCGCTCGCCGCCCGACGAACCGCCCTGCCCGCCCGGCTGCTGCACGGAATGGGTGGCGTCGAAGATCACCGGCGCGCCAAGCTCGGCCATGATCGGCAGGGCGCGCATGTCCGACACCAGCGTGTTGTAGCCGAAGGAGGCGCCGCGCTCCGTCACCAGCACATTGGGGTTGCCGGAGGCCACGACCTTGGCGACCACGTTCTTCATGTCCCACGGCGCGAGGAACTGGCCCTTCTTGACGTTCACCACCTTGCCGGTGCGCGCCGCCGCGATCAGCAGATCGGTCTGGCGCGAAAGGAAGGCCGGAATCTGGAGAATGTCCACATGCGGCGCGACGATGGCGCACTGCTCCTCGGTGTGGATGTCGGTCAGCACCGGCAGGCCGAATTCCTTGCGGATGTCGTCGAAAATCGGCAGCGCGGCTTCCAGCCCCGCCCCGCGCTTGCCCGAAAGCGAGGTGCGGTTGGCCTTGTCATAGCTCGTCTTGTAGACGAGGCCGATGCCGAGCTTCGCCGTCATTTCCCTGAGCGCGCCGGCCATGTCGAAAGCATGCTGCCGCGTCTCCAGCTGGCAGGGGCCGGCAATCAGCGCCAGCGGCGCACTGTTGTCGAAGGTGACGGTTCCGGCTTTCACCGCGGCGTTAGGGGTGGTCATGTATGCTCCTCGAAAATGAAGGCTGCGCCCTGCCCCGGCGCGGCCGCGACGACAATGCGGTCGCCCCGCATGTCGTGATCCACCCCGCCGGATACAAGATGCCGGCGCGTGGCATCGATATCGCGTACCGAAAACATGATGGCCGCAAAGACGGGGCTTTCGCCGGTCTCGTGCGGCAGACCGAATTGTTGCGCATAGAAGCTCGGCGTCATCACGGCGATGCGCGTATTGGGCAATTCAAGTTTACCGGCCTGCGCGGCTTCGCCGGCATCGGCGGCCACGCCCAGAAAAGCCGTCATCGGCGCGGAATCGGGCGCGACGGCCACGACTTGCGCAATCCGGGTTGCGCCGTTCGCATGCGCTTCCAGAACGGACCGGTCGACGCGCGGCGTGTTCACCCTCTGGCAGGCAAAGACGAAAGTCCCGCGCATTTCCGGGGCAGCCGCAAAGGCCAGGCTGAACGAAGCCGTGTCGCTTCGCCCCGAGGCATCGACGAAAGGTCGCGAGAAATCCAGTCGGGGTCCTGCCGAAATGCCGGCCCGCACATAACGGCGATGGTCGTCATTGGCGTCCGCGCTGCCGAACACGACCGCGGAAAAGCCTTCGGGGCCGACATCTTGCCGGTAGATGCGGTCGCGCGCGACGAAGACGTTTCCCGCGGTCACCGCCGCATCGGCGGCAGCCGGGTCCGCAATCGCGAGCGGCTCGATAAAGGTGCCGTCCGAGAAATAGACACAACGGTTTTCCGTGCCGAAAGGATGCTCGCCACGCGGCGCCACGGTGAAGCCGAGGCGAGTCAACCGTGCCCGCGCCACATCGAGATCGGCGGTGGGTAAAACGAGATGATCGAGCAGACGCGTCATTTCTGGCGGTGTGCCTCATTCCGCCGCGCCGTTCAAGACGATGCAGACGGCGACACAGCGCAAACTACCGGAAATGTTCAGGCGGCACGCGCCTGCTCCAGAACTTCCTGATAGGCATCGAGATCGACATAAAAGACGCGTGTGATCTCCCGTATCACTTCATCATCGTGATAGCCCTGGGATTTCAGTATATTGATCGCCGTCAGTATGTCGAAACGCTCGGTCAGCCGCCGCTTTTGATGATCCTCGAGAAATCGCTCCATTCCTTCCCCCTGATCGATTGTCCACCCCATGAACAACACCCGGACGCGGAACGGATACTGGGCCGACTTGCTTGCGCGGAACTTGCTAACGCCGCTGGCGCTTCCCTCAATCCATTCCTCAACGACGCAAAACGCCTGCCGACTCACTATGGCGATGGTCAAGGATAACATGCATCTGCCGACACGCCACGGTTGCATCCGATCGTCGGATTGCCTTACCGGCGATGGAGCAGATAAACTTTGGCCACAGCCGATGGCGCTGCTATTCAGGGAGAAGGAACGGCCGGAACACCCCATGAGAAGCATTCTGCCGCTTGCAGCCAGTGCCGCGATGATCTGCGCCTCACCAGCGAGCGCGGCCGAACGGCTTCCGGACGGCGTCTATCACTGCGAGATCTATCTTCTCGGGCAGTTCCTCAGCCTCGGCGACATCACCATCAGGGGCAACGTCTATACCGGGCCCGCCCATTTCCCGGCACCCCGGCAAGGCTACAACTATCAGATCGAGACAAATGGCGAGATTTCATGGCTGGGTCCGCTTGGCGGCTTCACGGCAGGCGGAAACAGCATTTCGCTGACCCAGGTGACATCGTTCGATCCGGTTGACGCCTCATTCGACATCATCATGCGACAGCCGCACGGCGCGTTCACCGCCTCGACCTGCACGATACGATAAAGCGTGCCGCGATCTTTCAGATTCGCTGCTTGCGCTTTCAGGCTATTGTTCTTTTTGCATTGTCGCCCGACAGCGGGAACTGGTTTCGGGCGACATGCTTTAGCTGTCGGCCCGAAACCGCACGGCACCGGCTCAGCCTTCGAGCATTTCCTTGACGACAGTCGCCAGTTGCTTGAGCGAGAATGGCTTTGGCAGGAAACCGAATTTCGCATCCTCGGGAAGGTTCCTGGCGAACGCGTCTTCGGCATAACCGGACACGAACACGAACTTGATGTCGGGCTGGCGCTTGCGCAATTCGCCGAGCAGGGTCGGACCATCCATTTCAGGCATCACCACATCGGACACGACGATGTCGACCCGGCCTTCGAGCGACTCGAACACATCGAGCGCTTCGACGCCGGACGATGCCTCATGCACGGTATAGCCGCGCGAAGTCAGCGCCCTCACCCCGCCCATGCGCACAGCATCCTCGTCTTCGACCAGCAGCACGGTTGCCGAGCCGGACAGGTCCCGGGCGGCATCGGCCGGCTTTGCAGCCGCCACCGTTGCATCCGCTCCGTTGGCCACGGCCTTCTGCCCGGCGCCCGCTGCAGGCTGCGCCACCACGGCGGCCACATGACGCGGCAGGAAGATGCGGAAGGTGGTGCCCTTGCCCACTTCCGAATCGCAGAAGATGAATCCGCCGGTCTGCTTGATGATTCCATACACCATGGAAAGGCCGAGGCCGGTGCCCTTGCCCACTTCCTTGGTGGTGAAGAACGGCTCGAAAATCTTCTTGAGGACATCCGCAGGAATGCCGCTGCCGGTGTCCTCCACCTCGACCAGAACGTAGTCGCCGGCCTCCAGCTCGCGATACTGGAAAGCGTTTGCCTCATCGGCCGCCACATTGCGCGTGCGCACGGTCAGTTCGCCGCCGCCGGGCATCGCGTCGCGGGCGTTGACCGCCAGGTTGACCACGACCTGCTCGAACTGGCCGATATCGACCTTCACCGGCCACAGGTCGCGGCCATGATCGATGCGAAGCTTGATGTCGTTGCCGACAAGACGGGCAAGCAGCATGCGCAAATCGGCAAGAACGTCGGTCAAAGTGAGCACTTCGGGACGCAGCGTCTGCTTGCGCGAGAAGGCCAGCAGTTGCCTCACCAGCGAGGCGGCGCGGTTGGCGTTCTGCTTGATGTTCATGATGTCCGGGAAGGACGGATCGGACGGGCGGTGGTTGGTCAGCAAAAGATCCGACGCCATGATGATGGCGGTGAGCACGTTGTTGAAGTCGTGCGCGATGCCGCCGGCAAGCTGGCCCACGGCCTGCATCTTCTGGCTCTGCGCCATCTGGGCTTCCAGCGCCTTCTGCTCGGTGGTGTCGACGGCATAGACGATCGCCGCCTCCTCGGCGCCATCGCCATCCGCTACGGCGTTGACATAGAAGCGGATATGCCGCTCCTCGTTGTCCGGCAGGACGGTGTCGATGGGCGCGATATCCGCCTGCCGCTGGCGCGCCTTTTCCAGAGCCGCCTCGAAGGCCGGGCGGTCGCGCTCGTGAATGACGGTGTCCAGTCGCACGCGCTTGTCCAGCGCATCGCGATCCACCGCCGAGCCGAACAGCGACAGGAACGGCGCATTGGTGCGCAGGATCCTGCCATCCTTGTCGACGCCGGCAATGGCCATGGGAGTCGAATTGAAGAACCGGGTGAACCGCACCTCGGAAGCTCTCAGATCGGCAGAAGAATCTTCGCCTTCATTGCGATTGAGCACGATGGTGCGCGTGGGACCGGTATGGCCGTCGCGTGTCGCCGTGACGCGGTGCAGGAAGCGAACCGGCAGCGCCTCGCCCTTCATCGTGGTCAGATCGAGGTCGATCACCGCGTTGCGCGCCGTGCCCGGATCGGGACGGACAGAGCGCACCAGCGCCATGCCGTCGCCGGCCACGATGTCGGAGAGCGCCACGGCTCCCGGCGTGAAGCTTGCCAGATCGATACCCAGCCATTCGGCGAGCGTCGCGTTGACATAGGTGACGCGCCCGTCCTGATCGGTGGAGAAGAAGCCCGCCGGCGCATTGTCCAGATGGTCTATGGCCTTCTGCAGGTCGAGGAAGAAGCGCTCCTGCTCCTCCCGCTCGCTGGAAATATCGGCCAGCTTCCAGGCGTTGAACGGCTGGCGTTGACCCGGCATGCGGAATGAGCGCGCCTCGACGCGATACCAGCGCGCACCGGCGCTTGCTCCCGGACGAATTGCCTGGCTGAGCCGAAATTCGCCATCGCCCTGCTGGCCGTCGCGCAGGCCCGACGCCAGACGATAGATGACCGATGAAGCTTCGGGCACATCCGACAACAAACCTTCGACGGTGCGGATGTCCGCGGCCGAGGCTGCGCCCGTCATCCCTGCATAGGCGCGGTTGGCATAGATGATACGATTTTTGGCGTCCGTGACCACGAGCCCCTGCGCCATCGAATCGACGAACGCCTTGGAAAGCTCGTCGCCGGTGGAGCGGGGCGCGATCTGGATAAAGCCAATGGCCGTAGCGAACAGGAAGCCGACGCCGATCATCGCGAGCACGCCCAGCATGCCGAGCAGGAACGGATCCCCGAAGCGTTCGCGGAAAAGCCCGAACACGACCGCCGAAGCGATAAGAATCAGAATGAAGATGATGAGCCGCGTTACCGTTCCCGGTCGCGTATTGTGGTCCACCATCGGCACCGGATAGAAATCGCCGCGCGCTTCCTTGGCCATTTGCCCCCTGCTTACGATTCCTGCCCCTTGCCGACCCGAGCCGGTTGAATCACATTCTCCTTGCCCGGAAAAGGCCCGGGGGGCAACTCTATGGTTAAAATGATGTCCGTTTGCGCGGTTCCGATGGCTTATATGCCTGACCGGAGGCGTGAAAGCAGGCAAAGGCAACTTGCGGTGGCGCCGGGCGGCGTTCTACTGTCCTGTGGTTTCCATTGCAGTGCTCCTGGGGGTGCCGATGTCTGAGTTTCTCGATAGCGCTGGCGGATCCGGCTACAGCGCCGCCATTTTCTGGACCCTCGCCGCTCTGGTCCTGCTTCTCGTGGTGCTGATCGTCGTCAAGATGATCCGCAGCATGAGTTTCGGCACCTTCGTCTCCGGCGGGCGCAACCGCAAGACGCGACTTGCAGTCATGGATGCCACGGCGGTCGACAGCCACAGGCGTCTGGTTCTGGTTCGCCGCGATGACGTGGAACATCTCATTCTGATTGGCGGGCCCACAGATGTGGTGGTGGAGCGCGACATCAGGCTGGCAGGCTCCAGACGCGTCGCGCATGCTGAACCTCCGGCAGCGCAGGCACCGGCAAGGGCGCCGGCGCCAGTCCAGCCCCGCCCCGTTCAGCCCCAGCCTCCCGCTGCCGCGCCTGCCCGGGCGGCACCGGCTCCGATGGCCCCTCCTGCGCCAAGACCTGCGGAACCTCCG
The DNA here is from genome assembly GCA_022833215.1 of Mesorhizobium sp. GTDB lineage: Bacteria > Pseudomonadota > Alphaproteobacteria > Rhizobiales > Rhizobiaceae > Mesorhizobium. The sequence goes on from JAIPUZ010000009.1 coordinate 11,257, forward strand.
CAGAATGTCGCCGCCCCCGCTCCGCGCGTCATCGCGCCGGTGCATCCCCGGCAGCCCGCACAGTCCGCCGAGGATGCGCTGGACGATTCGCTGGCCAGCGAACTGGCCCTGTCGCTGGGCGAACCCGTGCCGGCAGCGCCGGTTCCCGGCCCAACGCTGGACGACGAAATGTCGAGGCTTCTGGGAGAATTGTCCAACGCAAAGCGTTGAGGCACGCTGCCTGAGGGCAGCGGCACCGCCCTTTTTCAGATTCCTCAAGGATCGGGTTTTCGGGAATTCTTCCGACACCAAAATCCGACACCAAAACAAGAAAGGCCGCCAGAAGGCGGCCTTTCTTGTTTGCCTGTGAACAGCGCTCAGTCGTCGCGATAGACTTTCTCGCGGCGCTCGTGGCGCTCCTGCGCTTCGATCGACAAAGTCGCGATCGGTCGCGCATCGAGCCTTTTCAGAGAAATCGGCTCTCCCGTTTCTTCACAATAGCCGTATGTGCCCTCTTCGATCCTCTGCAAAGCCGAATCGATCTTCGAAATCAGCTTGCGCTGGCGATCGCGCGCCCTGAGCTCGATAGCGCGATCCGTCTCCGAAGAGGCCCGGTCCGCGAGATCGGGAAGATTGGCATTTTCCTGCTGAAGGATTTCAAGCGTTTCCCGCGCTTCGCGAAGGATATCGTTCTTCCAGGCGACGAGCTTGTTGCGGAAGTAAGACTTCTGCCGTTCGTTCATGAACGGCTCATCGTCGGAGGGTACGTAATCGGCAGTAAGGTTTTGATTCATTCGACTCACCCGACAGCCCCAAGAATTGGCGCCTATATATTCGCGAGCGCGGGCATGTACAAGCCTGTACTGCCCTGTTCACACGAACGTATAGCAAGGGCGATTTCCCGCCCCGCCCGTTGTTGCGCTCCGCCGCGGCAATCGGTAATCCTGTGCGCGTGGGACATACGGGAGGACGGGTGGCCAGACTTTATCTCCTGAGGCATGCCAGAGCTGGCTGGGCACAGCCGGGAATGCGCGATTTCGACCGCCCGCTCGACCCATCCGGTAAAGAAGAAGCCGTCTCCATCGGCGCGGCCATGCGAGCCTGCGGTTATCAGCCCGACCTCACTCTTTGCTCCAATGCCCGCCGCGCCAGGGAAACGCTGGAAGGTGCCGCCGGCGGCATGGACACCGGCCGTATCGTGTTTCTGGACACGCTCTACACTGAAGACGCTGCCTTCTATCTCGAAACCATCCGCGAGCACGGTCATTTCGGTTCCCTGCTGGTCATCGGGCACAACCCCATGATGGAAGATCTGACCGTGGCTGTATCGGGCGATGGCGATTGCGGCGCGCTCGAAACGCTCAGCCATGGCTTTCCAACCTCCGGCCTTGCCGTGCTGAACTTCGAAGGCAACCTGTCCGAAGCGGCGCCGGGCAAAGGATATCTCGAAGCGTTCCTCACGCCTGCGGGAAACTGATTCCGGCACCCCATTACATTGGGCGGGCCAACGCCCTATATCGGGCAGGAAACGGGCCTGAGCCAGAAACAGATCGAGCCAGATCATTTTGTTTCAACCAGTTGCATAGGGTTTTATAACCGAATTGGCATCCTCGCTGACCACCTTCGCCGACGAGGCGCGGATCGCGCTGGACACGCTTTCCGGTCGTGCCGCCGGAATGTTCACCCCCACACTGCGGCTGGGCGTCACCGGGCTGTCGCGTGCCGGAAAGACCGTCTTCATTTCCGCTCTCGTCCACAACCTGCTCCACGGCGGCCGCCTGCCCCTGTTCGAGGCGCAGAAATCCGGCCGCATCGCGCGTGCCTGCCTGGAAGAGCAGCCGGACGACGCGGTGCCCCGCTTCCAGTACGAGGACCATATCGCGACGCTGGTCGAACAGCGCCTGTGGCCGGATTCGACCCGCGCGATCTCGGAGCTGCGCCTCACCATCGAGTATGAATCCGCTTCCGGCTGGGGTCGCATGTTCTCCCCCGGAAAGCTGTCTGTGGACATCGTCGACTATCCCGGCGAGTGGCTGCTCGATCTGCCGCTGCTTGGAAAGTCCTACTTCGACTTCTCCCGTGAAGCATTTGAAATGGCAGCGCTTCCGGTTCGCTCCGATCTCTCGCAGGACTGGCGGACGCTCTCCGCCGCCACCAATGCGGATGCCGACGCTGACGAGGTCACGGCGCGACGGCTGGCCGACAGCTTCGCGGCCTACCTCAGGGCATGCAAGCTCGACCACCGGGCTCTGTCCACCCTCCCGCCGGGCCGTTTCCTGATGCCGGGCGACCTCGAAGGCTCGCCCGCACTGACCTTCGCGCCCCTGCCGCCCGGCGAAGAGCGCCGCGCGCGGCCCGGATCGCTGCGCGCCATGATGGAGCGCCGCTACGAAGCCTACAAAACCCATGTCGTGAAGCCGTTCTTCCGCGAGCACATCACCCGGCTCGACCGCCAGATCGTGCTGATCGATGCGCTGCAAGCGCTCAATGCCGGCCCCGGCGCGATGGCCGATCTGGAGCGCGCCGTCACGGAAATCCTTGCCTGCTTCCGCCCCGGCCGCGGCAATATCCTGACCGGCCTTGTATCGAGGCGCATCGACCGCATCCTCGTCGCGGCCACCAAGGCTGACCACCTCCATCATGAAAGCCACGACCGGTTGCAGGCCATCGTGCGGCGACTTGCGGACAGAGCCATCGCGCGCGCCAACTTCACCGGTGCCGACGTCGACGTGGTCGCCATGGCCGCCGTTCGTGCCACCCGCGAAGGAACCGTCAGGCAGGGCCGCGAAACCCTGCCGGTCATACTCGGCACGCCGCTGGCCGGCGAAACGATCGGCGGACAGACATTCGACGGCAACACAGAAACGGCCATATTTCCCGGTGACTTGCCGGAGAAAGTTGATTCCGTCTTTGATACGGAGAACGGCCACAGGCAGGACGATGCCGATCCGGCCATTCGCTTCGTGCGCTTCCGCCCGCCGAAGCTGGAACGCACGGCCGAGGGCGCTACCCTGTCACTGCCGCATATCCGGCTCGACCGCGCCTTGCAGTTCCTGATCGGAGACAGGCTGGCATGAGCAACACGCCCCGCAGGCCATCGGCTTTCCCCATCTCGCCTGAGGCAGTAAAGGCGGCGGGAAACGACAAGGAGCAGGGCCGGCCGGCCCCGGAACCGGCCGTTCCGCGCAAGCCGCGCGCCGCTCCGGTCGAAATGGCGGTCGCAGTGCCCGTCGAGGAGGACATCTTCGATGTTGCGGACATTGCAGAGGCCGTGCCGCCGCCGGCGACCGCGCCGCGCAGGCGCTCGCTGGCCTCGCGCATTCTGCTCGGCGCCACGGGCATTCTCGTTTCGCTCGGGGTCGGCCTGTGGATAGACAATCTCGTCCGCTCTCTCTTCGAGCGCACGCCATGGCTTGGCTGGATTGCCGCCGGTGTGGCCGCAATCGGTGCGATTGCCCTGCTCGTCGTGCTTGCCCGCGAATTCCGTGCCATCGCTCGCCTTGCCGAGGTGGAGAAGATGCAAAAGCGCGCCCTGGATGCGGTGGCCCGCAACGATCCCAAGGCCGCACGCGCTGTCGTGGATGAGCTTTCCGCCTTCGTGGCCTCAAGGCCGGAGACAGCCGCCGGCCGCCGGGCGCTGGAGGAATTGCGGGGCGATGTCATCGATGGCGCGGACCTCGTGCGGCTCGCCGAAACCGAAATCCTCGCTCCCCTCGACGCCCGCGCCAGGATCATGGTGCTCGATGCCGCCAAGCGCGTCTCGCTCGTCACTGCCATCAGCCCGCGCGCCATTGTCGACATCGCCTATGTCGCCTTCGAATCGGCGCGTCTCATCCGCCGGCTTTCGGAGCTGTATGGAGGGCGGCCAGGCACGCTGGGCTTCTTCCGGCTGGCGCGCGGCGTCCTTGCCCATCTGGCCATAACCGGATCGATCGCCCTGGGGGATGGTTTCGTACAGCAGATACTTGGCCACGGCCTCGCTGCCCGGCTGTCAGCCAAGCTGGGGGAAGGCGTCGTCAACGGCATGCTCACCGCGCGCATTGGCCTTGCGGCCATGGATACCACGCGCCCCCTGCCGTTCCAGGCGCTTAAAAGACCCGGCATGGGCGATTTCCTCTCGGCCCTGACCTCCTTTGCCAGCAAGGAAACCCGGGCAAAAACGCAGGAAGAAGCGCAGGGCTGATACACTTTGTGACGCGACGGAAGCTGGCGAAAAGTCGTTTTGTCCGGCATATGGTGAGGAACCATTAACCATTCTTGTTCATGGTTCGGGCAAGGTTCCTCTCAGTATTTTGTTGCCGGGTATCCTCGATGAAAAGCGTGATCGTGTCTTCCATGCTGCCGCTGGCGATGGCCATTTCGGCAACCGTAATCCTTCCGGCAACCGCTTCGGCCGGCGAGCGCGACAAGCAGTTCTTCCAGAATGTCGAAGGCAAATGGGTCGGCCCCGGCGAAATCGTGGCCGGCAAATACAAGGGCACCAAGTTCACCTGCTCCTTCACAGGATCGACGCCTGAAGTGAAGGCCGGCATGACGCTCGACGGCTCTTGCCGCGTTGGCGTGTTCACCCAGCAGATGACCGCGACAGTCGAATACAAGGGCCGCAGCGGTTACAAGGGTTCCTTCATGGGCGGCTCGTCCGGTGAAGGTCTCGACATCGTGGCCGGCAACGTGGTAGACCCCCGCAAGGTCGTCTTCGCCATCAACCGCAATCAGCTTAACGGTGTGATGCAGGCCCGCATCCCCAATGACGATTCCATGATCGTCACGGTTTCCGTGAAGGTCGACAAGCAGGTCGTGCCGGTGATCGGCATGAACCTCAAGCGTGTCGATGGCGCACCGGTGGGCAAGCTCGCCAAGAACTGACGAGCTTGCCGAAAGCGGGTTCAGGCAGCGTTGGCGCCGGACTCCTTGTCGAGCACCATGTAGTCCAGCGGCAGCTCGGTGGTGTTCTTGATCTGCTCCATGGCGAAGGCCGACGACACGTCGCGGATTTCGATCTTGGCGATCAGGCGCTTGTAAAAGGCGTCATAGGCCGCGATATCCGGCACCACGACACGCAGCAGATAGTCGACATCGCCGCTCATGCGGTAGAACTCGACCACTTCCGGAAATTCCTGGATCACCTCGGAAAAGCGCCGCAGCCATTCATGGCTGTGCGAATTGGTGCGGATCGATACGAACACGTTGACGCGAACGTTGATCCTCGTGGGATCGAGGAGCGCCACGCGGCGCCTGATGACGCCCTCCTCCTCCAGCTTCTGGATACGTCGCCAGCACGGTGTGGTCGACAGCCCCACCTTCTTTGCGACATCGGCCACGGCCAGCGTGGCATCCTCCTGCAAGAGGCGCAGAATTTTTCGGTCGAGGCGGTCCATGAGCGCTCCTTGTAGAAAACTTGTTCAATTTTCAGACAAAAAACCACACCAAACAAGAAAAAAATTCCGAATGAAAACCGAATTGCGAGTGATAAATTCTCAAAACCTCACCTTAGCCGATTGCGGATTTCCGCACGAAGGAAAGGCAGCAATTCCATTTCGAACCAGGGATTCTTTTTCAGCCAGCCCGTATTCCTCCAGGAAGGATGCGGAAGCGGCAGCACCTTGACCCTGCCTTCGGCCTGCCAGACAGCACGCCAGTCCCTTACCGTCTCGGTCAGGGACGCCTTGCGCAGAACACCCATATGCCAGTTCTGCGCATAGATGCCGATAGTCAGGATCAGATCGATCTGCGGCATCAGGTCCATCAGTTGCCGGCGCCATGCCGGCGCGCATTCCCGCCGCGGCGGCAGGTCGCCGCCCCTGGCGTCCTGGCCCGGGAAGCAGAAGCCCATCGGCACGATGGCGAATTTTGCCGGATCGTAGAATTCGGAGCTGGTGACACCAAGCCAGGAGCGCAACCGGTCGCCGGAAGCATCGGTAAAGGGCACGCCGCTGAGATGCACCTTCGTGCCGGGGGCCTGACTGGCAATAAGGATGCGCGCCGTATCGGACGGCACCAGCACCGGTCGCGGCTCGTGCGGCAGCGGACGCCCGACCGGCTGTTCCACGCAGATGCGGCAGGCCCGCACCTTGCGCGTCAAAAGCGCAAGGGAATCGTGCGGTTCCTGCTGGCGCATCCTGGAAACCCGGGTCAGGCCGCCGCGCTCGGGCGCGCCTTCATCGCCTGATGCCACCTGCGCACGTGGGTGAGCTCCTGCGGAAGCTCGATCCGGGCAGGTTTCATGAAATCGACGGCGACCAGCCCGGTGATGTCGGCAATAGAGTGGGCATCGCCGGCGATGAACTCCCGGCCGGCCAGTTCACTGTCAAGGAAATGCAGGAAGTCGACGACCTTCGGCTTGTTGGCCTCACCCCATTCGGGGATCTGCGGCACCTCCCAGTCCTTCATAGCCGGGTGAAGATGACGGAACGCATGGGCCACGCGCATGAACAGCTCCAGTTCCATGCGTCGCTGCCACATCTCCACCAGCGCCTTGCCAAGCGGCCCCTCCCCGAACAATGGCGGAGCCGGATGGATCTCCTCGAAATAGCGACAGATGGCGACGGTTTCGGAAAGGACCGTTCCGTCGTCCATCTCGAGAACCGGCAGGCGCTGCAAGGGATTGAGCCTGCTTATCTCTTCGGAGCGATGCCCCATCGCCGCCATATCGACCGGCACGAAAGGCACCTCGATGCCCTTCTCGGCAAGAAAAACCCGGACACGGCGCGGATTGGGCGCTTTTCCCCCATCATACAACTTCATTGGCTTCTCCCTGCCACAGACATGAATGGAATATAGGGCCGCGCTCACCGGAAACGAAGCAATTGCCGCAGCCAGTCGCCGATTGCCGCAAGCGCGTCATGTTCTGGCTCCGGCTGCCCGCCCTGCCGGTCGCGCCACTGGCGCGGACGTTCGAATTTGCCGGCCCAGATGCCGCGCCCGGCCGCGCGGGCGGCGGCCTCCTCGCGTTCGAAATCGCCGTAGGCGACGGCCCATCCCTGCACCACCTGCTCCCGGTTGAGATCCATCCCGTCAGCCGTGCAATCGGCAAGCAGACGCCCATACTGGTCGGTGCGCCACCAGTTGCAGGCAACGGCCTTGTTGCGGGTAAGTGCGAGCAGGGCCTCCCGCGATTGTCGGCCGCATGGATATTCGCGCCCGTCACGGGTGCAGTTCTGGCGGTATTCTGGCGCATCGATGCCCCGCAGGCGTATGCGCTGACCGTCGAGCTCGATGGAATCGCCATCGACGATCTTCGCCGCACCCTGCTCGGTTCGCATATTCGCCTGATCGAGTCGCGCGACAAGGAATGCCAGCACCGCAAACAGCAGGATGGTGAGACCATAGTCCAGCCACCGCCTTGCCGGGTTGCGGCGGCGCTGGCCGCGATAGCGGTTTCCGGTACGCGGACGCGATCTGCTCATATGGCAAACAAAGTCTTAAGCATTCGGTCGTAGCGTATCGGAGGACCATGCTGGCCGCATAGATTGAACCCTTTCATGCCGTTGCAACGCTCAACCACAGCGGACAAGAATATTGTGGACCGCCGCCAACCGCATCGCAACAGCGATGTGGCGCGCGCTGTGCGCAAGACCCGCGACCGTCTGGCGCAACAGGCCGGCAATCCCGATTTCGACCGCGAGATGCTGAAACTCCACGCCCGCGCCATGGTGGGCGGCGCCATCTTCCTTCCCGGGCTGATACTGCTGGTCACCATTGGCGGAGCCGCCGCCGGCATGGGCAGCCAGATTCTGGTGTGGGGCGGCGTGTCGCTGCTTCTCAACGCCGTGCTGCTGGTCGTTGCGCAGCGCATCGACAAGACCGATGCCGCCCTGATCAAACCCGGCTCGGCCCGCCGGGAATTCCTGTTTGCACACGCGCTTTCCGGCCTGGGCTGGGCTCATTTTGCCCTGCTGGGCTGCACGGCCTGCGCCGTGGACCAGTTCCATGTCGTGAAGGCAGTCACGCTCTTGCTGGCCATGGCCGCCACCGCCATCATGACCTCGTCGCTCAGCGGAGCCCTGCTCGCGACTTTCGCCCTGCCCGTAATAGTCTACGCTTATGCTTCCAAATGGCCGATGGCTCCCATCGACATGATGATGCTGGCGCTTCTGGCCGTCGCCCTGCCCTTCCTTTCCTATGTCGCACGCCATCTCAACCGCTCGTCGGTCATGCTGCTTTCCTTCCGTTCCGAAAAGGATGCGCTGATCGCCGAGCTGGAAACCGCCAAGGCCATGTCGGACGAGGCCCGCCACCGCGCCGAGGAAGCCAATCTGGCCAAGTCGCGCTTCCTCGCATCCATGAGCCACGAGTTGCGCACGCCGCTGAACGCCATCCTCGGTTTCTCGGAGGTAATGGCCAACGAGGTTCTGGGGCCGGTCGGCAACGAGACCTACAAGGATTATGCCGGCGACATCCATCAGTCCGGCCAGCACCTGCTCAATCTCATCAACGAAATCCTCGATCTGTCGCGCATCGAGGCCGGCCGCTACCAGCTTCAGGAAGAGCCGGTGGAACTGGCCCTGCTCGCCGAAGACAGTTGTCACATGATGGAGCTTCGGGCGCGCAACAAGGGCATCCGCATCGTCCAGCAATTCGAGCCGACGCTGCCGCGTCTGTTCGCGGACGAGCGCGCCATCCGCCAGATCCTGCTCAACCTGCTTTCGAACGCCATCAAGTTCACGCCCACCGGTGGCGAAATCCGCGTACGGGTCGGCTGGACGGCCGGCGGCGGTCAGTACATCTCGGTGAAGGACAACGGCCCCGGCATTCCGCAGGACGAGATTCCGGTCGTCCTCGCCGCATTCGGTCAGGGTGCGATTGCCATAAAGAACGCGGAACAGGGAACGGGTCTTGGCCTGCCTATCGTGCAGGGGCTCGTCGCCATGCATGGCGGCGAGTTCGAACTGCATTCGCAGTTGCGCGAAGGCACGGAGGCGATCGTCATCTTTCCGCCGTCACGCGTCATGGAAGAACTCCCTGCCCTGCCGACAAGGATCGCCGCCAACGCAGGCTGGTGAGGTTCGGCGCCAGCGTCAGGCGCGCTGCGCCACAGCCATGCCCGAAGCCATCTGCACGGCAGCCTTCACCAGCCCTGCACCGAGCGCCGCTCCAACGCCCTCGCCATGGCCTATACCGAGATCGAGAACCGGTTCCATGCCGATGAATTCGGCAGCGCGCCGGTGGCCGGGTTCGGGCGACAGGCTTGCCAGAAGGCAATGGTCGAGCGCGCCGGGTTTGACCTTGTGCAGGACTGCGGCGGCCGCGGTTGCCGGAAACCCGTCGATCAGAACCGGGATGCGCTCCATGCGGGCAGCCAGAATGGCGCCGGCAATGGCCGCAAACTCACGGCCGCCCACGCGCGCCAGAGCCTCCAGCGGATCGTCGAGATGCGGACCGTGAAGATCCAGAGCCTGATCGACGATAGCCCCCTTGCGCGCCACGGCCGCCTCGTCTGCCCCGCTTCCGGGGCCGACCCAGTCCCGGCCCTCGCCTCCGAACAGCGCCGCCAGAAGTGCGGCCGCCACGGTGGAATTGCCCACGCCCATGTCGCCGAGGCAAAGCAGGTCCGAGCCGCCGGCAATGGCCTCCATGCCGAATGCCATGGTCGCCGCGCAGCCGCGTTCGTCCAGCGCCGGCTCGCGGGTGATGTCGCCTGTCGGCAGGTCGAGCGCAAGGTCGAACACCTTGAGCCCCAGATCGTAGGTCAGGCACACCTGATTGATGGCTGCGCCGCCAGCCGCGCACAATTCCACCGCTTCGGCGGTGGCCGTGACCGGGCGCGGTGAAACTCCATGCGCCGCCACACCATGCGTCCCAGCGAAAATGGCCACCAGTGGACGCGATACCTGTGGGTTGGCACGACCGGTCCAGCCGGCAAACCACGCGGCGATGTCCTCCATCAGACCGAACGGCCCCTGCGCCAGAGCGGCCCTTGCGAACACCCGGCGGATATCGGCTTCGACCTTTTCATCCGGCTCCGGCAACTTGTCCAGAAGGACGCGGAAATCTTCGAACGGCAATGCGCTGACCATGTGCGCCGGCTCCTTGCAAAACTGCCGTCCGCATAGCTCCCCCGCGCCTCACTGACAACCGTTCTCGCCAAAAACGGCAAAAGCCGGCGGCTCCGGAAAAGCTTGCATCATGGCAAAGGGTGCACCATGTGGGATAAGGTCCCGCTTCTTTGTTTGAGCATGGGGCAGGAAATCCGCTTCGCTTTCCGGCCGATGTTCAGGGAAACAATCATGACGGCAATCGAGTCGCCCTGCATCCTCGTCTGTTCGATAGACCTGAAAACCGGATACTGCTTCGGCTGCGGGCGCACGCGCGACGAGATAGCAGGCTGGATTTCCATGAGTTCGCAGCAGCGCCGGGAAATCATGAGCGAGCTCGCCGCCCGCCTCGAAACCGTCGAGCGCAAGCCTCGCCGCGAAACCCGCCGCGCCCGCATGGCGCGCGAACGCGCGGAGGCTTCGCGATGAGCCGCACGCTCTGGATCATACTGGCTGTCATCGGTGTGGCTGCGATCCTGCTGATGATCAACCATGAATCGGGAACGACCCTCGGCTTCCTCAACGATGACTTCGCCGGCCTGATCTGGCTTGGCGTACTCGCCGCGGTCATAGGTGCGGGACTGCTGCGGTCAGGCCATCGCTTCGGTGAAATGGCGCGCAGTTTCGGCCTGTGGGCATTGATCGTCCTGGCGCTGGTGGCCGGCTACCAGTATCGCTACGAGTTGCAGGATTTCGGCAACCGCGTCACGGCCGGACTGATTCCCGGCAGCCCGCTCATGCTCGGCACCGAGGATGGCCGCGCCACAGTTGCACTGGACAAGGGGCGCGGCGGCCATTTCGAGGTGCGCATGGCGATCAACGGCACGCCGGTGCAGGCAATCGTCGATACCGGCGCGACAACGACAGTGCTGAGCGCTGAAGATGCACGCGCGGCCGGCTTCGATCCCCAGTCCCTCAACTATTCGGTCAGGGTTTCTACGGCGAACGGCACCGCCAGCGCCGCTGCCGTCCGGGCCGACGAAATCGTCGTCGGCAACATCTCGCGTCGCAACATGCCGGTATTGGTGGCCGCGCCCGGCGCGCTTCGCCAGAGCCTGCTCGGCATGAATTTCATCGGGTCGCTGTCCGGATTCGACGTGCGCGGCGACCGCATGGTCCTTCGCGACTGAACAGGCCGCGACTGAACAGGCCGCGACCGAAACGGAAAAGGAGCCGACATGGATATTTCAGCCACCGACCCAGGCAGCGTGACAGGTTTCTGGCGCCAGTCAGGCCCCGAAGCCTGGTTTCGCAAGGACGAGGCGTTCGACGCAGATTTCAGATCGCGTTTCCTCGATCTGCACTATGCCGCCGCGCGTCGCGAACTGGACCGCTGGGTCGGGGATGCGGAAGGCGCACTGGCCCTCATGATCCTGCTCGACCAGTTTCCCCGCAACTGCTTCCGGGGCACGGGCCACATGTTCGCGACCGATCCGCTGGCGCGCCACTACGCAGCCAAAGCGATAGAGGCAGGACACGATCTGGCCGTCGACGAGCAGATACGCGTGTTCTTCTATCTGCCGTTCGAGCATTCCGAGGACATTGCCGACCAGAAGCTTTCAGTCGAGCTGCACAAGGCGAATGCCGCCAGCTATCTGGAATATGCTGTGGACCATTACGACATCATCGAACGCTTCGGCCGCTTTCCGCACCGCAACGGCCCGCTGGGCCGCGAAACGACGCCTGAAGAGAAAGCTTTTCTCGAAAATGGCGGTTTCGCCGGCTGAACAAGGGATTCAGCCGCGCCACCACTCCCGTCCGGAAGCAAGGCGTTCTATGCCGCCGGTATCCACCGCCGCCACGCGCTTCTCGACCGGCCTGCCGCCTATGTCGAGGCCGGGAGCGAGCTCGGCCAGCGGCGCTAGCACGAAGGCGCGCTCCAGCATGCGCGGATGAGGCACTTCGAGCCCGGCTTCATGGATGATGCGGTCATCGAAAATCAATATATCGATGTCGATGAGGCGGGGTCCCCACCGCTCCTCGCGCACCCGCTTCAGCCGGCGCTCCGTTTCGAGACACAGTTCCAGAAGCTGCTGCGGCTGCAGGGACGTGGAAAGTTCCGCCGCTGCGTTCATGAAGTGGGGCTGATCGAGCTTTCCCCATGGCGGCGTACGGTAGAGCGAGGACACCGCGCTCACCCGCACATGCGGATGGGCATCGAGCATGCCGAGCGCGGCGGCCATGGCCTTTTCCGGATCGCCAAGATTGCCGCCCAGACTCACGAAGACGCGGCTATTGTGGCCAGGCAACTGTCACCTCGACGTAGTCCAGAACGCCGCGCACCGGCGCATTCGGCTTGCGAACGGTGATCTCCGAACGCCGGATCTGCGGAAATCGCGCCGCAAGCGCCTTCGCCACCTCATGCGCCAGCGTCTCGATCAGGAAATGCCGGCGGCCGGTCACCATCTCCTCGATCACCTGAAAAGCCACGCCGTAGTCGACGGTTGCATCCATCGAGTCCGCTTCGAGCGGCTTGCTCGGTTCGACGTGCATCACCGCATCGACGTAGAAGCGCTGGCCGAGCCGTTCCTCCTCGTCCAGCAGTCCGTGCCTTGCGAAGAAAGCGCAATTCTTCATGCGTATGGTGTACATGTTCTAGTGTCCGGACAGGGCGGCAAGACGGGATTGACGCGCAAGCATAGCATCTGCGACGGCCAGGGCATCCATGTTGATTGCGACATCGTGGACGCGAAAAAGCTGGGCGCCTTTCAGACGAAGAATGACGCTGGTGGCTGCCGTTCCCGCATCGCGATGCGGTGCTTCGCGTCCGGTGATCGCCCCGATGAACCGCTTGCGCGAGGTCCCCGCCATCAGCGGAAAGCCCAGCGCATGCAGTTCCTCGAAGCGCGCCATCAGGTCGAGGTTGTCCTCGGGCGTCTCCTTGGCGAAGCCGAAGCCGGGGTCGAGCACGATGCGCGCATCGTCGATGCCGGCCTCACGGGCGATTTCCAGCGACCGGCGCAGGAACAGGAACTGGTCTTCGACGGGATCGGCCAGCTTCTCGCGCTCCCGCCCCGTATGCATGATCACCAGCCCCGCCCCGGTATCCGCCGCCACCCTGGCGATGCCCGGCTCGCGCTGAAGCCCCCACACATCGTTGACGATATGCGCGCCCGCCGCCACCGCCAGCCGCGCCGTCTCTTCCCGGTATGTATCCACGGAAATGAGCGCCCCATGGAGCGAAGCCAGTGCCTCGATTACCGGCAGGACTCGCTTCTGCTCCTCGGCTGCGCTGACGGGCGTGGCCATGGGGCCGGTGGATTCACCTCCGACATCGATGATCGCCGCGCCCTGCCCGATCATCAGGCGGGCCTGCGCCACCGCCTCGTCGGGCGTGGCATATAGGCCCCCGTCCGAAAAGCTGTTCGGGGTCACGTTCAGGATACCCATCACCACGGAACGCAACCCGAGATCGATATGGCGACCATGCGCCAGATGCCACTGTCTCATCATGCCTGCCGTTCAGCCTGTGGCGATTGACCGCTTTTTCGTTGCGCCGAAAGCCGCCGTAACGCAAGGTGCAGCCAGAGACAACATGATGAAGAAAATTTTCCTCTCCCTTATCATCGCGGCCGGAACCGCGGCGCCCGCCGCCTCGGAAACCGTTTCGAAAAGCTACAGCTATTTCGGCGTCGGCGGCACCACATTCGAGCAGATCGAAAACGATCTCTTCAAACGTGGACCCCATGTGAAATCGACCGGCCTGCGCCATCCGGGCGCGACGCGGATGAACTTCACCACCAGGATCGGCTACGCCAACGATGGCCGCCATTGCCGCATCGTATCCGCGGACACCACGGTAAAGGCCAGCATCGTGCTTCCGAGATGGCGGCAGCGCAGCCGCGCGAACACCGAAGTCCGCATTTTCTGGGATACGCTGTTCGCCGATATCAAGAGGCATGAGGAACGCCATGTCGAGATCGCAAAGGCGCACGCCCGCGAACTCGAACAGACATTGAGGAAGCCGGCACGATACAGGACCTGCGAGGAAGCCGCGGCCAGGGCCAGAGAGATTTCGGCCAGGGTGCTCGCGAAGCACGACCGCGCCCAGATCGAATTCGACCGCATCGAAGGCATCAACTTCGAAAACAGGCTGCTGCGCCTGTTGCTCTATCGCATCGAACGGCAGGATAAGGCCGCAAAGCAGAGTTGACGCGCGCCCTGCGCGCCCACCGTTTCTAAATCGGAGAAAAACAATAATGGACCAGCCGATTGGCGGCCAGCCGAAAGGGGCCGTTCCCAGCTTCTCGCTCACCGACGGCGAAAAGAACGTCATCATAGCAGGCGTGCTTCTTGCCATGCTGCTGGCCGCTCTCGACCAGACCATTGTCGCGCCTGCCCTGCCAACCATGGCCGCCACGCTCGGTCATGCCGAATATCTGTCCTGGGTGGTGACGGCATATCTGCTCACCGCGACCGCGGTCGCCCCTCTGTACGGCAAGGTTTCCGATATTTACGGTCGCCGTCCTGTCATTTTCGCAGCGATCTTGATTTTTCTGGCCGGCTCCGTCATCTGCGCCCTTGCGCCCAACATGCTGGTTCTCATAGCCGGCCGTGCCGTGCAGGGACTTGGCGGCGGCGGCTTGTTCGCGCTGACGCAGACCGTGATCGGAGACCTCGTGCCGCCGCTCGAACGCGCCCGCTATGCCGCCTGGATTTCCGGCACATGGGCGGTTGCCAGCGTCGCCGGCCCCTTGCTCGGCGGCGCCTTTGCCGAACACCTGCACTGGTCGCTGATCTTCTGGATCAACCTGCCCCTCGGGCTCATCGCCATAGCCGTCGTCAACAAGCCGCTGAAGAAACTCGCCATCGCCGGCACCAGACACAGAATCGACGGCTGGGGCGCGCTGCTGCTCATCGTCGCAACCTCCATGTTGCTGCTGGCTATCAACTGGGGCGGTAACCGCTATGCCTGGAGCGATCCGCAGATCGCAGGACTTCTGGCGGGTTCGGGCGCACTCTGGTTCCTCTTCGGCCTGCGGCTGCGCATGGCCGATGAACCGCTGGTGTCGCTGGAAGTTCTGGGCAATCGCGTCGTGCTGGCCGGCACGGTCACAATGTTCCTTCTGCAAGGCGGCAGCATCGGACTTGCCGTCTATCTTCCGGTTTACATGCAGGCCACACTGGGACTGTCGCCGGGCGACACGGGTCTGGCGATGCTCGGTCTTCTGCTGGGAATGACAGCCGGCGCCGGCATAAGCGGCCGGCTCGTTCCGCGCATAGAGAACTACAAGCGCATAGCGCATATCGGTCTAACCTGTGCCGTTCTGAGCCTCTTCGCGCTCGCCTGCATTGCCGATCGGGCACATCTTCTGGAGGTGGAGCTTGCCACCACCATCGTCGGGATCGGCATCGGCACGATTTTCCCGGTTTCGACAATCGCGGTGCAGAACGCTGTGGAGAAGAGGGACCTCGGCATCGCAACGGGCCTGCTGACGTTCCTGCGCTCTCTGGGAGGTGCGGTCGGCGTTGCCGCGCTCGGCGCCATCGCCCTCGGCAACGATCTCCCGCTTGCGGGCGAAGGCGCGATGGCGGCTGAAGTCGCCGGCCCTCACGGATCGTTCTCGATCATATTCGTCGCTGCGGGCGCCATGCTGGCCGCCTCGCTGTTGACGTTCGCCTTCATGCCGCAGAAGCCTTTGCGCGGCTACGATGCTGCTGACGCCCCGATCATGCCGGAGTGACAAAGTCAGAGCAGCGGGCGTTCTGAACGAACGCTGCTCCGGCTTCTATTTCTGGCTGAATTTATGCAGCGTCAGACGCTTCCGCCCGACTGCAAAGTGCCCTACCCCTGACGTTCCGGGATCGATACGACGAGACCGTCGAGTTCGTCCTTGATCCTGATCTGGCACGACAGGCGCGAGTTCGGGCGGACATCATAGGCGAAGTCCAGCATGTCTTCTTCCATCGCCTCTGGCTCGCCGACGACATCCGTCCATTCCTCACCGACATAGACATGGCAGGTGGCGCAGGCGCAGGCGCCGCCGCATTCGGCTTCGATGCCGGGCACGGAATTGCGGATGGCGCTTTCCATGACGGTCGAGCCATTTTCGGCTTCGACATCGAAACGGGTGCCGTCGTGGGCAATGAAGGTCAGCTTGGTCATTTGTTCACCTGAGGGGGAAGCCTCCGCGGAGATAATGACTCCGCCGGGCAAGTCAACTGCGGCGCAAGATCGCCCTTGCAGGCGTGTGGACGATCAGGGCTGCCGCTCCAGCCGGCGCAGGAAATTCAGGAATTCGTCAACGGCCTGTTCAAGGCTGATCCTGTGCTGCTCAACTTCCGGCTCGCGCTCCAGCGCATCCGCGCAATCGGCAAGCGCAAAGGCACCCACCCCACGCGCCGCGCCCTTCAGTCCATGCGCCATGGCGATACGGTCTTCGGGTGAAGCAGAGCCGACTCGCAGGCTGGTCGAGCGCGCCTGTTCCGCGAGCAGGCTGAGCACTTCACGCTGTAGTTGCCTGTCGCCCATGGTCTGCCGCTCGAGATGGACAAGGTCCACGGGCGATACGGGTACTTTCCCACAGCTTTCCATTGCCTGTCCCGAACTGGCCATATGCCTGCCTTTATTCATGCGCCCAACTCCCCCGCGCGTCGATCACGATCGTCGATGCGCAGGTTAATCTGGCAATAAGCGGTGGATAGCGGGTTAAGGATTGAACCATGTGCAACCCGAAAAAACCGGGAATTCCGCGGTTTCGCCCTCACGCCGCCGTTAACCTTATATTTAAAGTTTTACGCATCGGCGCGAATGCATGTTTTATTTACCCCCCTGTGTCATTACGATACGAGGCTTCCACAGTTGGCCTCTCCGCAGGGCGTGAAGAACCAGAACAAGACGCTCCACGCAGCTAGTACAGGGTAGCGAAGGCATGGCGAAGAAAACCACGACGGCAAAGTCCCTCGACAAGGAAGTTGCCCAGGAGCTTGAAAAAGCCCTCGATCTCGAGCTGGATCTGGACGCGTCCGATATCGGCGATCTCGATATTGCGGCCTCCATGAAGGATCTGGAAGCGCAGATTGCGGAAGCTGCCGACGAACTGGCGCGTGCAAGCCGCACCTCGCAGGAACGGCAGCCTGAGCCTGCGGCAGAGGCAGCCGTGCAGGTTGCGGAACCGCAGCCCGCGCCGTCCGATCTTCGCCCCGTGGAGCCGCAAGCTGCGCAGCCTGCGGGCCTTGCTCCGGCCCCCGCAGGTTTTGCGCCGGCCAACGACGATCGGCAGAAGGACTACAAGTCGCTTCTCCACAGCCTCAACCGCCGTGCGCCGAACACCATCTATTGGATCGTGGCGTTCCTGTCGCTGGCCTGGATTGCGGGTGCGGCCGCGCTGGCCAATCTGGTCATCGGCCCCGAAGTCTGGCAGGTGCGCTCCTTCGAGCAGTTTCTCGCCCGTCCGCAGCTGATCGGCCTTGTCGTCGCCACCGTTCTGCCCATCATCCTGTTCTGGGCCTTTGCCGCCATGGTGCGCCGTGCGCAGGAAATGCGCCTTGCCGCCCAGTCCATGACGGAGATGGCGTTCCGCCTGGCCGAACCGGAAAGCATCGCTCAGGATCGCGTCATGGCGCTTGGCCAGGCCGTGCGCCGCGAAGTCGCGGCCATGGGCGAAGGCATCGAACGCACGCTGGCCCGTGCCGTCGAGCTAGAAACGCTGGTGCACAGCGAGGTCAACCAGATCGAGCGGTCCTACTCCGAGAACGAGGCGCGCATCCGCTCGCTCGTCGACGGTCTTGGCAGCGAGCGCGAGGCTGTCGTCGGCCATGCCGAGCGCGTTCGCGCCTCGATAGCCGGTGCGCATGAAACTCTGCGCGAGGAGATCAGCTCCGCCGGAGACGCCATCCGCGAAAGCATCAAGGGCGCGTCGACCCAGCTTTCGATGACCATCACCTCCTCCGGTGACGCCCTGATCGACCGCATCAACGAAAGCTCCCTGTCGATCTTCGATTCTGTCGAAAACCGGCTCGATTCGATCACCGACCGCCTGTCGACCTCGGGCGAGGCATTTGCCTCCCTGCTCGACACCCGCATCGCCAAGCTGACCGACAGCGCCGACGGCCTCACCCGCTCGCTCACCGAACTGCTGGACGACCGCACTTCGGGCATGGTCTCGCTGCTGGGTGGCGCCGCGCGCACCCTCACCTCCGAGTTCGAGGCGAGCCTGTCCGGCATCGAGCGTACGCTGGCCGAGCGCGGCCAGGCGCTGATCAGCGAGTTCGAAACCCGCGCCGAGGCGCTGGACACCGGCACGCAGAAGCTCAACGCAGCGCTCGAAGCACGCGCCCGCCAGATCAACGAGACGCTGGCCGAGCGCACCCGCGACATCGCCACGGCCTTCAACACCGGCAAGGATACCCTCTCCTCCATGATCGAGCAGGGCCGCGATCAGATCGGCTCCGATATGGCCGAACTGATTTCCTCGACCTCGACCATGCTCGAAACGCGTGCCGGCGAGTTCGCCGGCCGCCTCGAAGCCGCCCGCGACACCGTTTCCACCGCCTTCGATGCGGATATCGAAAAGCTGGCTGAAGCCCGCGCCGAGATCGACGAGGCCGTGCGCAGGCACGGCGCCGAGATGGCCGAAAGCCGCGAGCGCATGGCTGCCGCCCTGCACGACGATCTGGCGAAATTCGCCGAAGGCCGCGCCGAGATCGACACCGTCGTCTCCAGCCAGATCGAGAAGCTGGCCGAAGGCCGCAGCCTCATCTCGCGTGCCCTCGAGGAAGACCTGCGCAAGGTCAACGAATCCCGCGCCGCCATCGACGCCTCGCTTGGCACGCATCTCGAAACCCTCGAGGAAGGCCGCAAGCGGCTGGCGGACTCCCTGCACGAAGACTCCCAGAAGCTTGTGCAGGCGCGTGCCAGCATTGACGAAATGGTCTCCAGCCATGTCGGAAAGCTGGCCGAAGGCCGAACCATTCTCTCTCGCGCGCTCGAAGCCGATCTTGCCAAGCTGGCCGAAAGCCGGTCGAGCATAGACGGCCTGGTAGCCGGACAGGTCGAGAAGCTGGCGGAGGGACGCGACATTCTGCGCCGTGCCATGGAAGCGGACCTTTCCAACATCAACCGCATGATTGCCGAGCACTCCGAAAAACTCGCCGGCGACCGCAATCTGCTGTCGCAGGTGCTGGAATCCGACCTCGCCAGGCTCGAGGAAAGCCGCGCCGGCATCGATGGTCTGGTTGCCGGCCAGCTTGAGAAGCTCGCGGAAGGCCGAGACTTCCTCAGGACTGCGCTCGAAGCCGACCTCGTCAACATCAACCAGATGATCACCGAGCATTCCGGGAAACTGGCGGGAGATCGCAACCTGCTGACGCAGGCGCTGGAAGCGGATCTTGCCAAGCTGGCCGAAAGCCGCGCAGGCATCGACGGTCTGGTCGCCGGGCAGGTGGAAAAGCTGGCCGAGGGACGCGATATCCTCAAGTCCGCTCTCGAACGCGATCTGGACACCATCCGCACTGTGATTGCCGAACAATCCCAGCAGCTTGTCGGAGAGCGCGAACGCTTTTCGCATTCGCTTGAAGACGATCTGCGCAATGTCAACAACCTCGTCGGCGCGCACGCCGATCGCCTGGTGCAGGAGCGCGCTGCCCTCGCCAGGGCCTTGGAAGATGACCTTGCCAGACTGGCCGAGAGCCGTTCGAGCATCGACGGTCTGGTTGCGGCTCAGGTCGAGAAGCTGGCCGAGGGACGCGACATCCTGCGCCGCGCGCTGGAAGCGGATCTCGCGAAGCTGGCCGAAAGCCGCTCGGACATCGACGGCCTTGTCTCCGGACAGGTCGAGAAGCTGGCCGAAGGCCGCGATATTCTCAAGCGCGCGCTGGAAACGGACCTCGGCACCGTCCAGCAGGCCATTTCCATGCAGGCTGAGAAGATGGCCGACGAGCGTGCAAAGCTCTCGCAGGCGCTGGATGAGGAACTGGCCCGCGTCAACACCCTCATCGAGCAGCATGCCGGCCGTCTCGTGATGGATCGCAGCGCACTGTCACGCGTGCTTGAGGAAGATCTAGCAAAGCTGGCCGAAAGCCGCGCCGGCATCGACGGCCTGGTTGCCGGACAGGTGGAAAAGCTGGCCGAAGGCCGCAACATCCTCCAGCGCGCGCTGGAAGCCGATCTGGAAAAGATTTTCCACAGCCGCGGGCAGATCGAGGAAGCCGTTGCAGGTCAGGTCGACAAGCTGGCCGACGCCCGCCGCGAGATCGACGTGGCCGTCAGCGATCACATCGAACGGATCGCCTCGACCAGCACGCGTATTTCCGATTCGATTACCGGCGACATCACCCGCATCGAGAACGCTTTCGAACGCCAGACCGGCGTCATCGAGGAGCGCACCACCACCATGGAGCGCGCCCTCTCGATCGGCGTCGACAATATTCGTGGCACGCTTGAAAAGAGCGCCGTGTCCGTCGCAGGCGCTCTGCGCGACAAGGTTCTGGAAATCACGTCGGTGCTCAACGAACAGGCCGGCATGGCCTTCACCGACGCCGACCGCAAGATCGCCGAGCGTGCCGAACAGACCTCGGCCGCCCTGCTCTCGCGGGCACAGGATATTTCCCGTGCCTTCGAGGAGGCGGAAGGTCGTCTTGCCAGCCGCGCGGAAGACACGTCCTCGATGCTGATCGCCCGCGCCGAGGAAACCGCCGACAGCCTTGCGGCCCGGGCCGGGTCCATCGTCGAGAGCTTCGAGGTCGCCGACCAGCGCCTCGCCCAGCGGGCGATCGAAACGGCGCAGTCGCTGGCGGCGCGCGCCGGCGATATCCTGCGCAACTTCGAGGATGCCGACGCCCGTCTCGGCACCCGCATCGGCGAATCCGCCGAGGCTCTGGCCGCACGCGCCGCCGATCTCGGCCGCATCTTCGAAGCGGCTGACGAAAAGCTTGTTGCGCGCATTGCCGAAGGTTCCGAGGCTCTTACCGGCCGTGCGGCCGAGATGAGCCAGATCTTCGACGCCGCCGACCAGAAACTGACGCAGCGCATCGCCGAAGGCTCGCAGACCCTCGTCGGCCGCGCTGCCGAGGTGGGACGCGTCTTCGAAGAGGTCGACCAGCAGATCACCCGGCGTATCGCGGAAGGCTCCGAGGTTCTGGGTGGCCGCGCGGCCGAGATGGGACGCGTCTTCGAAGATGTGAACCACAAGCTGACGCAACGCGTTACCGAGAGCTCCGAGGTTCTGGGCGAACGCGCCGCCGAAATCGCCCGCGTGTTCGACGAAGCCGACAACCGTATCGTTTCGCGCATTGCCGATACGGCATCGACCATCGGCCAGCACGCCGAAAACATCGTCGGCGCCTTCGCGCAGACGGAACGGCAGGTTGCCGAGCGCGCCGTCGAAACCGGCAGGGCTCTCGCCGATCAGGCGCGCTCCATCGAGACCGCGCTTGCCGGTGCTGACGAACGTCTGGCCGCCGGCGCCGCCACCGTCGCGAGCCGCATCGGCGATGAAGTCGCCAGCGCCGAGAACCGCTTCGCCCGGTCGGCGGAAGCGATGGGCGAGAAGCTGAACGAGCAGATCGCCCAGGCCGAAAACCAGCTCGTGGCCCGCGCCAACACCATTGCCGAGACCTTCACCGCGGTTGGCCAGCATATCGGCCAGAGCACCAACGAGGCGGCAAGGACCATCGGTTCCAACACGCGCGAGCTCAACGACATGCTGGCCCAGCGCTCGTCCGAGATTTCCCGCATTCTCGACGAGACCGCGCGTCCGCTGGTCGAGCGTTTTGCCGATGGCGGCTCCGAACTGCAAAAGAGCATGGAGGAAGCGACAGAGCGCGCCACCGAAAAGCTGCGGCAGGAAAACGCACGGCTTTCCAGCGCGCTCGCCAACCGCACGGCGGAAACGCTGTCGGCGGTGGAGAACGCCCGCGCGACGCTTGCCGAGAACATCAACGACCTCATCGGCCGTCTGGGAGCTTCCAGCCAGGGGCTCGGCCAGCTCATCGAACGGGCGGCAGCCAACCTCGGCGAGATCGATGAGAAGCTGGCTGGCAGCACGCAGAGCTTCGCGGCGACCACCGAAAAGGCCGCGCAGACTTTTGCAAGCTCGGCGCGTCTGGTCGACTCCAACACCACGCGACTCACCGAACTGTCCTCCAACACACTGCGCGAGGTGGCTTCCATCGCCACCAGGTTCGACGAGCACAGCCGCCTGCTGTCCAGCGCATCCGAACTGCTCAGTTCCGCCCAGAGCAATCTGGAGCACACGCTGGAGCGCCAGTCCTCGCTGGACGACCTCGCCGTCGGCCTGGTGAAGAAGTCGGAAGATCTCGAAAAGGTCATGAAGTCCTTCGAGTCGCTCGTCAGCCGCACCCTGCAGACGGCCGAGAGCCGCACGCTGGAATCGGCCGACAAGATCCGCTCCTCCATTGGCGATGTCGTGGAGGCCGCCACGAAGCGCTTCGCCGACGCCACCGACGAGATGCGCCGCACCGCATCCGCCATCAAGAGCGAACTGGACATCACCCGTGCCGAGCTGAAGCGAGGCGTGGTGGAGATGCCGGCAGAGGCGAAGGAATCGACCACTGCCATCCGCCGCGCCGTTTCCGAGCAGATCAACGCTCTGAAGGAACTGTCGGCGATCGTCGCAAAGTCCGGCCGCAGCACGGAGGCCCCGCAATCGGGCAATTTGCGCCCTGCAACGCAGGCCCCTGCTCCGCGTCCGCCCGAGCAGCCGCAGCGTCCCGCTCCGCAGCCTTCCGCCGGCACGCTTGGCGACACGGCTCTTCGCGGCGCGCTCGACAAGGAGCAGGGTTCGCAGACTGCACTGCGTCCGCGCGAGCCGGAAGCCCGCCAGCAAGCGCAGCAGGGTGGCTGGGTTCGCGACCTGCTCACGGGCGCTTCGCGGGACGAGGCCGCAAAGCCGGCTGCGGATACTCCGCGCGCCGCAAAGCCGGCCGAACGTTCGCCGCTGCATGTGGTGGAATCGCTCAACTCGCTGTCGGTCGACATTGCCCGGGCTATCGACCACGAAGCCTCGATCGAGTTGTGGAACCGCTACCGTCGCGGCGAGCGCGATGTGTTCACGCGTCGTCTCTACACCCTCAAGGGCCAGCAGACCTTCGACGACATCCGCCGCAAGTATCAGGCGGAAGCCGAGTTCCGGGCCGCCGTGGACCGTTATTGCGAGGACTTCGAGAAGCTCCTAAAGGATGTTGCCCGCACCGACCGCGACAACATCATGACGCAGACCTATCTCACTTCCGATACCGGCAAGGTCTACACCATGCTGGCTCACGCCAGCGGGCGCCTGCGGTAGAAAGCGGTTTAAGCCGAATCGAAAAGGGCGGGAAATTCCCGCCCTTTTCTTTTGGTCAGCGCATTGCTGCAACCAGCTTCTGCAACAGGCGGGCCATGCCCGCTGCCGTGCAGACAACCGGAACCGTGGCGGTTTCCTTCCGATATCGCATTGGGAAGAATGCCCTTCCCTTGCTGAGGAGATGCGCGGAGCAAACCCGGTGTTCCGTAAGCATCCGAGCAGGCACGCGGCTGAGAGACGCGCGCGTGATGTTGAGCTGAGCTATGATGCAGGGATTGGGTTTCAGGCGGCCTGCTGATGAGGCGCTGTCTCGGGCTGG
>JAIPUZ010000010.1 GCA_022833215.1 Mesorhizobium sp.
TGACGTTCTTCTTTTCCTCGCCGGCGATTTCCAGCTTCACCTTGCCGGCATCCAGCATGATGACGCGGTCGCCGAAGTCGACGGCGTGCTGCATGTTGTGGGTCACCATCAGCGTCGTCAGCTTCAGCGAGGAGACCGTGCGGATGGTCGCCTGCATGACGATGTCGGCGGTGCGCGGATCGAGCGCGGCCGTATGTTCGTCGAGCAGCAGCACGTCCGGCCGGTCGCTGACGGCCATGATCAGCGACAGCGACTGGCGCTGGCCGCCCGAAAGCAGCTCGACCTTGGTGTCGAGGCGATTTTCAAGGCCGAGGCCGAGCACCGACAGGCGCTCGCGATATTCGGCGAGCCGGGCCGCGTTCAGGCCGGGCCGGAAGGTGCGGCTTTTGGCGCGCAGTTCGGCCAGCAGCATGTTCTCGGCAACCGTCATGGACGCGGCGGTGCCGCGCATCGGGTCCTGGAACACGCGCGCCAGGCGGGCGGCGCGCTTGTGAACCGGCATGGCGGTGACGTCGGCGCCGTTGATGAGGATCTTGCCGGAATCGAGCACCAGCGAGCCGGAAATGGCGTTGAGCATGGAGCTCTTTCCAGCGCCGTTCGAACCGATGACGACTCCGAACTCGCCCGTGGCGAGCGTCAGGTTGAGATTGTCGAGCGCGACCTTCTCATCGGGCTGACCCCGATAGAAGACCTTGCGCGCGGACCGGACTTCCAGCATCCGCACCTCCAGCGCGTTTTCCAGGGCTTAAGAAAAAGGCGGCGCCTTTGGAGCGCCGCCATTTCCGGCGATATGTAGTCCGTCAGTCGACGAAGCACTCGCAATTGTCGAGAGCGGCAGGAATTTCGAGGCCGAACTCCTTGGCCGACTTCTTCGAGATCACCATGACGTGGTCCTCGTAAGCCGGCTTGGAAGGCGCGATCGACTTGGGGTCTTCGCCCTTGAGGATGCGCACCGCGATCTTGCCGGCGTTCTCGCCAACCTTGTTGTAGTTGACCGCGAAGCTCGCGGGCACCACGCCATCGCGCACGGCGCCGTCGTCGGAGTTGACGATCGGGATGCCGGCCTGACGGGCGGCGGCGGCCACAGCGGCAACGGCCGGCTGAAGCAGGTTGGAGGTCGGAACATAGATCACGTCCGCCTTGCCGGCGAAGGAGGCAACGCGCTGCTGGATGTCGTTGACGTTGTCGACGCCGACGGCAACGATCTCGAAACCGGCATCCTTGGCCAGCTCGCGGGCGCTGTCGACCAGCGCGACGTCATTGGCCTCGCCCGGATTGTAGGGGATGCCGAGGCGGGTGGCGTTGGGCATCAGCTCCTTGGTGAATTTCATCACGGCCGCCAGATCCTGAAGATCGGAAGAGCCGGTGATGCCTTCGCCGCCTTCATCCCACGACGGGGTGAGGTTGGCCGCGACCGGATCGGTGACGGCGGTGAAGACGATCGGAATGCCGGAGCCAGCCAGCGCCTTCTGAGCGATCTGCGAAACCGGCGTTGTAACGGTGTAGATCAGCTTCGGCTGCTCGGCCTGAAGCTTGGCGATCATCTGCGGCACGAGCGACGCGTCGAAATTGGTGTGGCTGACGGTGTAGACGACGTCCTTGCCCTCTTCATAGCCGGCCTCGGTGAGAGCCTTCTTGAAGCCTTCGATGGCGATGTTGAGCTGCGAATGCTCGCCGAAATTGGCGACGCCGATGCGGACCGGGTCCGCAGCCGCTGTCATGACACTGGCCAGCATGGCGCCGGCAACAACCATTCCCGACAACCAGCCGGATTTCGACCTGATCATTGTAACCTCCCGAGACACAGGCATCGGCGCTTTAACTCGCCTTGGGCGGGATCATAGCGGCTTCGGAAGGCTTGTCAAACACATATATATAGATCAGGCTATGACCAAGGATCATATATAATTTGGCTGATGAGCCATTTCATATATAATTTAAGAGAGATGCCGGACGGGCGCGGCGGAGGGGCCAGAGTGCAGGCGGATGGCACGATGCAGGAAGAAACCTATCAGAGCAAGACGGAAGCGGCCTACAGCCTGCTGCGGCGGGATATTCTGGCAACCCGGCTGAAGCCGGGGGCGGCCCTGAAGCTCGGTGCGCTGCGCGATGCCTATGGTGTCGGCTGGACACCGCTGCGCGAAGCGCTGTCGCGGCTGGAGGCCGAGAAGCTCGTCACCGCCGTCTCCAATCGCGGTTTCGCCGTGGCGCCGGTGTCGAAGGCCGAGCTGGAGGATCTGGCGCGGGCACGCAGGGTGGTGGAGCTGCCGCTGCTGCTGGAATCGATCGCCAATGGCGATGCGGAGTGGGAAGCGGCGGTGGTCACCAGCCACTACCGCCTGTCGCGCTGCAAGATCGCGCCCGACGACCCGTCAGAGGCGGCGGTGGACGAATGGGACGAGAAGCATACCGCATTCCATGATGCGCTTCTGAGCGCGGCGCAGTCGAGCTGGCTGTTGCGCTTCCACGCCACGATTTCCGACCAGTTGCGCCGCCACCATCGGTTTCTCGGCCTTGCACCCACGCTGCGGGCCGCCGAAGGGCGGCAGGAAGGTTACGAGAAGGCTGTCGCGGCGCTGCGCGAGGCCATGGGCATCGGGCATCATACGGCGCTGATGGAGGCCGCGCTCGACCGCGACATCGAGCGGGCGCGCCGTCTCATGGAGGAGCATATCGGCTACACGCTGCATGCCTATATCCATGCCGAGGAAGACGCCGGCCGCCGCAACAGGCCGGGCAAGGCAGCAGGCAGGAAGGCCGCCGCCGAATGAGCGGTCCGCGACGCCCGGCGCTGACGGCGATCGAGGCGGCGCAGAAGCGCCTGCGCGCCTGGATGCAGCCGACGCCGCTCGTGCCGCTGAACCTTGACCTGCCCGACCGGCGCATTTTCCTGAAGCTCGAGACGCTTTCGCCAATCGGCGCTTTCAAGCTGCGGCCGGCGCTCAACGCGCTGCTGTCGCGCGACCGTTCCGACCTGTCGAACGGCGTTGCCACGGTCAGTTCCGGCAACATGGCCTATGGCATGGCGTGGGCGGCGCATGCGCTCGGCGTGAGGATGGCGGCCTATATGTATGCCGGAGCACCGCAGACCAAGATCGACGGCGTGCGCGGATTGGGCGGCGAGGTGCGCTTCATCGGCATGGACGACTGGTGGCGCTACATCACCGAAGCCGATCGCCCGCAATTTTGCGAGTTGCTGATCAACCCGGTCACCGATCAGGCGGTGCTGGACGGAAACGGCACCATCGGGCTGGAGATCCTGGATGCGCTGCCCGAGGTCGATGCGGTCTTCACGCCCTATGGCGGCGGGTCGATGACCACCGGTGTTGCCAGTGCGCTGAGGGCCCTGAAGCCGCAGGTGAAGATCATTGCCTGCGAGGATGAAAACGCCGCTCCGGTGGCCGCGGCGCTTGCCGCCGGCCGCATTGTGGACATCGAAACGAAGCCGTCCTTCATCAAGAGCATCGGCGGGCCGTCGCTGGTCCCGCAGCTGTGGCCGGTGGCGCGCGAGCTGATCGACGGCGCGCAAAGCGTCACTCTTGCGCAGGTGACGGATGCCATGCGCCTGCTGTTTTCCCGGGCGAAGGTGGTGGCGGAAGGTGCAGGGGCGGCCTCTCTGGCTGTTGCGCTTGCCAGTCCGCATGCGAAGGGCAACGTCGTGTGCGTGGTCTCGGGCGGCAATATCGACGCGGACGCCTATGCCACCGTGCTTGCCGGCGGCATTCCCCGGCCCTGACATCCCGCCAGTCTGAGCTGCGGCTTGTCCCGACCGGCTAAACGGCTCTACAAGAGCCGGATTGCTGGAGGACGACCGGGCTGGAGATGGACGATACCAAGAATGGCGAGAGCCAGGCCGAATGGCTGGATGGCGAGACCAAGGTTCTGGAGGCGCCGGGCGACCATGGCGCGGAGATACGCCTCTGGTTGAGGCTGCTGACCTGCGCGACGCTGGCCGAGACCGAGATCCGGCGGCGGTTGCGCGAGGAGTTCGACTTCACCCTGCCGCGCTTCGACCTGATGGCGCAGCTCGAGCGCGCCGAAAAAGGCATGGTTCTGGGCGAGGTTTCCAGACGCATGATGGTTTCGGCCGGCAATCTCACGGCTCTGGTCGAGCGGCTGGTGGAAATGGGCTATGTCAGCCGCACCGTCTCGCCGAAGGATCGCCGCGTGCAGATCATCGCACTGACCGGCGAAGGCCGCGCCGCATTCCGCATCATGGCCGACCGCCACGGCGAGTGGATCGGCGAATTGTTCAAGGATCTGTCCAGACAGGACGAGGCCCTGCTGATGGAAGCGCTCGGACGGCTCAAGGGATCGATCCGCTCTGCGCTTTCAGGCGTCTGACCTGCATTTCTTGCCGCTTGTTGTCCTGCGCCCGCCATTTTAACCGGTGCGGCGTTGCGCGTTTTGCGTCCGACCAAGAAACTTTAAGCTTGAAGTTTTTTTCGGAATGATCTTTCCTTGTCCGGACGGACGGTGCCGAGGCGCTGCATCCGGCCGATGACGGGAGGAAAGATCATGCGCATTGTCTGCATCGGAGGCGGGCCGGCCGGTCTCTATTTCGCCCTGCTGATGAAGAAGCAGAACCCTGCGCACCACGTCACCGTGGTCGAGCGCAACCGGCCCTTCGACACATTCGGCTGGGGCGTGGTGTTTTCGGATGCCACCATGCAGTCGATGCGCGAATGGGACCCGCAAACGGCAGCCACCATCGAGGACGCCTTCAACCACTGGGACGACATCGAGCTGGTGTTCAAGGGCCGCAAAATCCGCACCACCGGCCACGGCTTCGTCGGCATCGGCCGCAAGAAGATGCTCAACATCCTGCAGGAGCGCTGCCTCGAACTGGGTGTCGAGCTGGTTTTCGAGCATGATGTTCAGAGCGACGAGGAATTTGCCGATGCCGATCTGATCATCGCCTCGGACGGTGTCAATTCGCGAATCCGCGCCCGCTATGAAGATGTCTTCAGGCCCGACATGCTGATGCGGCCCAACCGCTATATCTGGCTCGGCACCGACAAGGCCTTCGATGCCTTCACCTTCGATTTCCAGCGCACCGAGCATGGCTGGTTCCAGGCCCATATCTACAAGTTCGACGACAGCACCTCGACTTTCATCGTCGAGACCACAGAGGACGTGTTCAACGCCCACGGCATCGGCGAGATGGATCAGGACCAGTCGATCGCGTTCTGCGAGAAGCTTTTTGCCGGGACACTCGAGGGCTCGCGGCTGATGAGCAATGCCCGCCATCTGCGCGGCTCGGCATGGCTCAATTTCGGTCGATTGATCTGCGAGAAATGGAGCCATTTCAACGGCAAAAGCCATGTCGTGCTGATGGGCGACAGCGCCCACACCGCCCATTTCGCCATCGGCTCGGGCACCAAGCTCGCCATCGACGACGCCATCGAACTGACCCGCCAGTTCAACGCCTTCGGCCACGATGCGCAGAATATCCCGGCCGTGCTGGACGCCTATGAGGAGGTCCGCCGCGTCGACGTCGCCCGCATCCAGAATGCGGCCCGCAACGCCATGGAATGGTTCGAGGTGGTGGGGCATCGCTATGCCGACACGCTCGAGCCCGAACAGTTCATGTATTCCATGCTGACCCGCTCGCAGCGCATCAGCCACGAGAACCTGCGCCTGCGCGACAGGGAATGGCTGGAAGGCTACGAGCGCTGGTTCGCGAAGCGGGCCGGCGTGGAGCCGGCGGCCGATGGCAGCGTGCCGCCGCCCATGTTCACGCCCTACAGCGTGCGCGGCCTGACCTTGCGCAACCGCATCGTCGTTTCGCCCATGGCCATGTATTCCGCCACGGACGGGGTGGCCGACGATTTCCATCTGGTGCATCTGGGCGCGCGTGCCATGGGTGGCGCTGCCCTCATCTTCCCCGAGATGACCTGCACCTCGCCGGATGCCCGCATCACGCCTGGCTGCCTCGGCTTGTGGAACGACGAGCAGGCTGCGGTGCTAAAACGCATCGTCGATTTCGTGCATGGCCACACCCCGGCGAAGATCGGCATCCAGCTTGGCCATGCCGGCCGCAAGGGTTCCACAAAGCGCGGCTGGGAAGGCATGGACCAGCCGCTCGATGAGGGGAACTGGCCGCTTCTTTCGGCCTCCGCCATTCCCTATCTGCCGCAGTCGCAGGTGCCGCGCGCCATGACGCGGGAGGACATGGACCGTGTCGTCGCCGATTTCGTCGCGGCCACGAAACGTGCCGCAGCGGCCGGCTTCGACATTCTCGAAATCCATGCTGCGCATGGCTATCTGCTGTCGTCCTTCCTGTCGCCGCTGACCAACCGGCGTGACGACGACTATGGCGGCAGCCATGAAAACCGCGCCCGCTTTCCGCTGGAGGTGTTCCGCGCCGTGCGTGAGGCATGGCCGCAGGATCGTCCGATCTCGGTGCGCCTCTCGACCACCGACTGGCACGAGGGCGGCAACACGCCGGAGGATGCGGCGATCTTTGCCGCCATGTTCAGGGAAGCGGGCGCCGATCTCATCGACTGCTCGACCGGGCAGGTGGTGACCGACGACAAGCCCGTCTATGGACGGCTTTGGCAGACGCCGATGTCGGACAAGATCCGCAACGAGGTGGGGGTGGCGACCATCGCGGTCGGCGCCATCTCCGAGGCCGATCATGCCAATTCGGTGATTGCCGCGGGCCGTGCCGACCTGTGCGCCGTCGCCCGCCCGCATCTGGCCGATCCGTCCTTCGTTCTGCATGAGGCGGCGAAGATCGGTTTTTCCGGCGTGGAATGGCCGAAGCAATATCTGTCGGCGCGTTCGCAGTACGAAAACAATCTGGCCCGCGCGGCCGCCGAAGCGGCGGGCCGGAAATGAGCGGGCAACATGCCTTCGTCACCGGGGCGGGCACAGGCATCGGTCGCGCGATAGCTTTGGCGCTGGCTGGCCGGGGATTTGCCGTGTCGCTGGCCGGGCGACGGGCCGGACCGCTTCAGGCGGTTGCCGATGAAATCGTGGCGGTGGGCGGCAAGGCGCTGGTGGTCGAAGGCTTCGACGTGACTGACGAGCAGCTCGTGGCCGCAGGTGCTGCGCAAGCGATTGCAGCGCTGGGCGAGGTGTCCGTGCTGGTCAATTGTGCCGGCGAAGCGCCGTCCGCGCCGTTCGAAAAGACCGATCCGGCGCTGTGGAATCATGTCGTTGCGGTCAATCTCACCGGCACCTATCTGGTCACGCGCGCGCTGCTGCCCTCGCTGCGCAAGGCTGGTTCGGCACGCGTCATCAACATCGCCAGCACAGCCGGCATGACCGGCTACGCCTACGTGTCCGCCTATTGCGCGGCCAAGCATGGTGTGGTCGGGCTGACGCGGTCGCTGGCGCTGGAACTGGCGCGTACCGGAATCACCGTCAATGCCGTCTGCCCCGGCTTCACCGACACGCCGCTGCTCGATGCGGCGGTCGAGACGATCCGGGACAAGACCGGCCGCAGCGGCGACGAGGCGCGCGCGACGCTGGCGCGGGCCAATCCGCAGGGCCGGCTGGTCGCGCCACAGGAAGTGGCCGATGCCGTGCTGTGGCTTGCCGGCGAGGGTGCAGGTGCGATCACCGGGCAGGCCATCGCGGTCGCCGGCGGTGAAGTGATGGGAGGCTGATACTGATGACCAATGCCATGCAGGCCAAGCTCAGGCCGTTCAGGGATTTCCGGCCGAAGCATTTCCGCTTCGAGACGGATGAGGATGGACGCGTCGCGACCATCACGCTCAACCGGCCGGACAAGAAGAACCCGCTCACCTTCGAAAGCTATGAGGAACTGGGCGACCTGTTCCGGGCGCTGACCCGCGCCAGCGACGTGCGCTGCGTGGTGCTGACCGGGGCGGACAACAATTTCTCCTCGGGCGGCGACGTGTTCGACATCATCGAGCCGCTGACCGGCATGAAGATGCCCGACCTTCTGGCCTTCACCCGCATGACCGGCGATCTGGTGCGCCAGATCCGCGCCTGTCCGCAGCCGGTGATCGCCGCGGTGGACGGTATCTGCGCGGGCGCAGGCGCGATCCTTGCCATGGCGTCCGACTATCGCCTTGCCACGCCTGAGGCGAAGACTGCGTTCCTGTTCACCCGGGTCGGGCTGGCCGGCGCGGATATGGGCGCCTGCGGTATTCTTCCGCGCATCATCGGTCAGGGCAGGGCGGCGGAGCTTCTGTTCACCGGCCGCGTGATGACGGCGGCGGAAGGCCACAACTGGGGCTTCTACAACGAGATCGCCGGGCGGGATGCGCTTCTGGCGCAGGCGCAGACCTTCGCCCGCCGGCTGGCGGACGGCCCGTGGTTCGCGCATTCCATGACCAAGAAGATGCTCGATCAGGAATGGTCGATGGGCATCGAGGAAATGCTGGAATCGGAAGCGCAGGCACAGGCGATCTGCATGGCGACCGGCGATTTCCGCCGCGCCTTCGAGGCGTTCGCGGCCAAGGCGAAGCCCGATTTCAAGGGGAACTGAGCCATGGCCGCGCATCCCCCAAGCCCGGCCGCAAGCCCGGCCAAAGCGCCGCCGCGCGACCATCTCAACTGGCCGTTCTACGGCGACGAGCATCGGAAGCTGGCGGCCGAGATCGACGCGTTCATCGCCAAAGGCGGCCTCGGCACGATCGACCATGGCGATGCCGATGCCGCCTGCAAGACGCTGGTGAAGGCACTCGGCGCTGCGGGCTTCCTTCGCCATTGCGTGCCGCAACACTATGGCGGGGTCTCGCCGGAGATCGACAGTCGTTCGCTGTGCATCCTGCGCGAGACACTTGGCCATGAGGATGGGCTGGCCGATTTCGCCTTTGCCATGCAGGGACTGGGCACCGGCGCGATCAGCCTTTCGGGCAGCGAGGAACTTAAGCGGCAGATCCTGCCGAAGATCGCAAAAGGCGAGCTGATTTCGGCGTTCGCGCTGACCGAGCCGGATGCCGGCTCGGACGTTGCGGCGATGGGTTGTGCTGCGCGCCGCGACGGCGACCACTATGTGCTCGACGGAGAGAAGATCTTTATTTCCAACGGCGGCATCGCCGATGTCTACACCGTGTTTGCGCGGACCGGCGAGGCGCCGGGCACCCGCGGCATTTCGGCCTTCGTCGTGGACGCCGATACGCCGGGCTTCGTGATTGCAGAGCGCATCGAGACCATCGCCCCGCATCCGCTGGCGCTGATCCGCTTCGAAAATTGCCGCGTTCCGGCAGAGCGTCTTCTGGGCGCACCCGGCGAGGGCTTCAAGATCGCCATGCGCACGCTGGACATCTTCCGGCCGTCGGTGGCGGCCGCCGCGCTCGGCTTCGCCCGCCGCGCGCTGGCCGAGGCGCTTGCGCATGCCGGGTCGCGCAACATGTTCGGGGCGACGCTGGCCGATCTGCCGACGGCGCAGAGCACGCTGGGCGAGATGGCGACGGCCATCGATGCGGCCGCGCTGCTGGTGGCGCGCACCGCGTGGCGGCGCGATGTGCAGAAGCTGCCGGCGACGAAGGAAGCCGCCATGGCCAAGCTGACCGCGACCGAGAATGCGCAATGGGTGATCGACCAGGCCGTGCAGATGTTCGGCGGCCGCGGCGTCCAGGTCGGCAACATCGCCGAGCGCCTCTACCGCGAGATCCGGGCGCTCAGAATCTACGAAGGCGCCACCGAGGTGCAGAAGCTGATCATCGGCAGAGAGCTGGTGAAACTATCGAGACAGGAGTCGTCATGAGCGAGACCAAGCCCGCAGAGCAGGCCCCGCCCGCAACCTTGCCCCGTACCCCGCACCGCATTCTGCAACCGGAAGGCTGGGACAAGCCGGTCGGCTATTCCAACGGCGTCGAGGCGCGCGGCCGCACCATCTATGTCGGCGGTCAGATCGGCTGGAACGGGCAGTACAGGTTCGAGGCGCACGATCTGCCGGGCCAGATTCGCCAGACGCTGGAAAATGTGCTTGCCATCCTGCGTGAAGGCGGTGCCGGGCCCGAACACATCACCACCATGACCTGGTATGTTACCGACCGGAAAGCCTATTCGGCGTCGCTGAAGGAGATCGGCGCGGCTTGGAAGGCCACAATGGGCCGCAATTTTCCGGCAATGGCCGTTGTCGAGGTCTCCGGCCTGATCGAGGATGAGGCATTGGTGGAGATACAGGCTGTCGCCGTGGTTCCGGATTGAGCGGCAAGCCCTGAGCTTGTCGGCAGTCTGTTATCGAAAATGACGGCAGTCCCCCTTTCCCTTCGCCCGGGCGTTCTATATTTTGACCATACATATGGGATGCTGCCGGGCTCTGGAGAGGATGACAGACGATTTCGACATCGGGGCGCGCCTCAATGCGCTGCGCATCGCCCACCGCCTGTCGCAGCGCGAACTGGCGGCGCGTGCCGGGGTGCCGCATGCGCAGATTTCCATCATCGAGAAAAACAAGTCGAGCCCGTCCATCGCCACGCTGCGCAAGATACTGGGCGGGCTCGATGTCTCCATGTCCGACTTTTTCGGGGACGACCAGCGCAAGCCGCACGGTCCGTTCTTCGGCGTCGACGATCTCAAGGATCTGACGTCGCGGGTAACGGCGCGGGCCATCGATCAGGGCAAAGGCAGGCTGACACTGCGCCAGATTGGCGATGCGCGGGCCTATAATTTGCAAATCCTGCACGAGATCTACGAGCCCGGGGCCGACACGGGCGAGGCGATGCTCCAGCATTTCTCCACCGAGGGCGGCTATGTTGTCGAGGGCGAGCTTGAGCTGACCGTCGGCGACGAGGTGCGGGTGCTGAAAGCAGGAGAGTCCTATCTGTTCGACAGCCGCCTGCCGCACCGCTTCCGCAATGCGTCCGATGGGATCACCATCGTTATCTCAGCCTGCACGCCCCCCTACCTTTGACCAATAGCGCTCAAAATAATGAGCGATATATTGCGCATAATTTTGAACGGTGCTAGAAGTTCAGGGGCTCAGGGGAAGATGTACGGCTGCGCCAAATTTCACAATCAGGACTTGCCCGGCCATGTGGCGCGGGCCGCCGGGGGTTGTCCACGCTTCGGCATGCGACGTGATTTGCTTGACAGTTTCGGGAGACAGTTTTTGGATTGGCGAAGATGCTGGTCAGGCAAAGTCAAAGAAAGAACATGACCGCACAGGGAGGAAACATGCGTAGTCGTATCGGAATTCTGGCAATGGGCGGCGTCGTTGCCGCTGCAATCGGCATGGCCGCGCCCGCTCAGGCGCGCGACCTGACGGTCGTTTCGTGGGGCGGCAACTATCAGGACGGGCAGCGCGAAATCTATTTCAAGCCTTACGCCGAGAAGACCGGCAAGCCGGTGCTCGACGAGACCTGGGACGGTGGCTATGGCGTGCTTCAGGCCAAGGCGAAGGCCGGCAACCCGAACTGGGACGTGGTGCAGGTCGAGGTCGAGGAACTGGCGCTGGGTTGCGCCGACGGCATCTATGAAAAGATCGACTGGGAAAAACTCGGCGGCGAGGACAAGTTCATCCCCTCTGCGGTGAACGAATGCGGTGCCGGCGCCATCGTGTGGTCCACGGCGATTGCCTACGACTCGGAGAAGATCGCCGAAGGCCCGCAGTCGTGGGCGGATTTCTGGGACGTGCAGAAGTTCCCCGGCAAGCGCTCGCTGCGCAAGGGGCCGAAATACACCCTCGAATTCGCGCTGATGGCGGACGGCGTGCCGCCGGCCGAGATCTATGACATGCTGGGAACGGATGAGGGCGTCGACCGCGCCTTCAGGAAACTGGACGAGCTGAAGCCGAACATCGTTTGGTGGGAATCCGGCGCGCAGCCGCTGCAGTTCCTCGCTTCGGGCGAAGTGGCGATGGCTTCCGCATACAATGGACGCATCACCGGCATCAACCGCACCGAGAACCGCAAGTTCAAGGTGGTGTGGCCGGGCTCGATCTATGCCGTCGACAGCTGGGCGATCCTCAAGGGCGCCGAGAACAAGGACGCAGGCATGGACTTCATCGCCTTCGCCAGCCAGCCCGAGAACCAGGCCAGGCTGCCGCAATATGTGGCCTATGGTCTGCCGGTGAAGGCGGCTGCGGAAATGGTTCCGGCCGAATACAAGGCCGATCTTCCGACCGAGCCGGACAATATGAAGGACGCTTTGTCGATCGACGTCGATTTCTGGATCGACAACGCCGAGGCGCTGACCCAGCGCTTCAATGCCTGGCTGGCCCAGTAAGGCGGTGGCGCGATAAGGGTCCACTCACGACGCTGCACGGGACCGACGGTCCCGTGCCTTCTCCTGTTCACAGAGGACCGTTCCGCGGGGACGGTGGTTGCCGTTGAGCCAGTCGAACATAAGATTTGAGAAGGTCAGCAAATCCTACGGCACGCTGCGGGTGGTGGACGATCTCGACCTGATGATCGATCAGGGTGAGTTCCTCAGCCTCCTCGGTCCTTCCGGCTCGGGCAAGACGACCATCCTGATGATGCTGGCCGGTTTTGAGGCGCCGAGCGGCGGCACCATCTCGCTCGGCAGCCAGCGCATCGACCCGTTGCCGCCGCACAGGCGCAATATGGGCGTGGTGTTCCAGAACTATGCGCTCTTTCCGCATATGAGCGTGGCAGCCAATGTCGCCTTTCCGCTGGAAATGCGCGGCACGCCGCGCTCGGAGATCGAGCAGAAGGTCACGCGCGCGCTCGACATGGTGCAGCTCGGCGCGATGAAGGACCGCCGCCCCGCGCAGCTTTCAGGCGGCCAGCAGCAGCGCGTGGCGCTGGCGCGGGCACTTGTGTTCGAACCCTCGGTGGTGCTGATGGACGAGCCGCTCGGCGCGCTCGACAAGCAGTTGCGCGAGCAGATGCAGCTCGACATCCGCGCCCTGCACAAGCGGCTCGGTCTCACCATCGTGTTCGTGACCCACGACCAGTCCGAGGCGCTGACCATGTCGGACCGCATCGCGGTGTTCAATCGCGGCAGGATCGAACAGATCGGCACTCCGCGCGAGATCTACGACCAGCCGCGTTCGCGCTTCGTGGCCCAGTTCATCGGCGAGACCAATCTGGTGGAAGGCACGCTCGCCGAGGCCGGCGATGCCGGTGCGACGGTGAAGCTGGAAGGCGGCGGAACGATCCGCGTCCAGCCGTCGGACCTGCGGCCGGATGCCGGCAGGATTCTCGTCTCGGTGCGGCCCGAGCGCATCCGCCTCGGGCCTGACGCGGCTTCGGAGAATGCATATCCGGCCACGGTCACCGACGCCGTCTATCATGGCGACCATCTGCGGATACAGCTCGACAATGGCGCTTTCGGCTTTGTCGCCAAGGCGGACCGCAAGACGGCCGAATTCAACCCCGGCGACAGGGTCATGGTGTCGTTCGCACCGGCCGATTGCTGGATGCTGCCAGCATGAGCGAGACCTCGCTGAAAGGACGCCTCGGAGCGCTGGCGCTGGTCGCGCCGCTGGTTCTGTTCCTTGCCATCTTCTTTGCCTGGCCGCTGGCCTCCATGCTGAAGGAATCGGTGTCCGATCCGGTCGGCTCGCATGCCTTTCCCCTGACCGCCGCCGTTGCCGGCGACTGGGATCGCCAGTCGGAACCGCCCGAGGCGCTGAAACAGGCGTTTGTGGACGATCTGCGCGCCATAGACGACCAGCAATTGCTGGGCGATGCGGTGCGCCGCCTCAACAGTGCCCAGAACGGCTTTCGCACGCTGATGAGCCGCACCATCCGGGCGGTGGAAGAGCAACCGGAGGGGCCGCTCGATCTGGTCGCGGTGGACAAGCGCTGGGCGGATGTGCGCTTCTGGCGCGCGGTGGCTGACTCGACCAATCCCTACACCGACCGCTATCTGCTGGCGGCGCTGGATTATGAGCGCGACGCCAGCGGCAGGATCGCCGCCCTGCCGGCCGAGGCTTCGGCCAACACGGCCATCCTGCTGCGCACGCTGGGCATCGGCGCGGTGGTGACGCTGGCCTGCGCGCTGATCGGCCTGCCCTATGCGATGCTGGTGGCGTCCGTCGATGGCTGGAAGCGGCAGGCTCTGCTCGGCGCGGTGCTGCTGCCGCTGTGGACGTCGCTGCTGGTGCGCACCGCCGCCTGGTTCATCCTGCTTCAGGAGCAGGGCCTGATCAACGATACGCTGATGTCGCTCGGCCTCATCGGCAGCCCGCTGCCGCTGATCTTCAACCGGCTGGGCGTCGTCATCGCCATGACGCATGTGCTCTTGCCCTTCATGGTGCTGCCGATCTATTCGGTCCTGCTGTCGATCCCGCGCAACCTGATGCCGGCGGCGGCTTCGCTCGGCGCGCCGCCGTGGCGGGCGTTCCTGCGCGTGCTTCTGCCGCTGTCGCTGCGCGGCGTGGTGTCAGGCTCGCTGCTCGTGTTCATGACCGCCATCGGCTACTACATCACGCCGGCGCTGATCGGCGGGGCGCAGGACCAGATGATCTCGTCGGTCATCGCCTTCTACGCCATCGGCTCGGCCAATTGGGGCATGGCGGGCGCGCTGGGCGCGATCCTGCTGGTCGCCACGCTGGCGCTCTACACGGTGTACGGGCGGCTCTCCGCCGACCGCGCGGGAGGCCGCTGATGCGCGCGGCGACGTTCTTCAGGCTGTTGTTCGGCGTGCTGGCGGTGGTGTTCCTGATCGCGCCGCTGGTGGCCATCCTGCCGCTCGCCTTCACCTCCAGCGTGTTCCTCACCTATCCGATCCCCGGCTATTCGATGCGCTGGTTCAATGAACTGGCAAACGCCAATGTCTGGCGCATGTCGATCATCAACAGCCTCATCATCGGCACCGGCACCACGCTGCTGGCCGGAACGCTGGGGACGCTGGCAGCACTCGGCCTGCGCAATGCGGGGCTGGTGCTGCCCGGTCTTTTCCGCACCGTGTTCCTTTTGCCGATGGTGGTGCCGGCGGTGGTTCTGGGCGTCGGCATGCAGGTGTTCTTCGTGCATCTGGGCCTCGCCAACTCCTATGCCGGCGTCATCGCGGCCCATTCGGTGGTGGCGGTTCCCTTCGTCGTCGTTTCGGTGACGGCCTCGCTCGCCGGCATCGACCGGCGGGTGGAACGTGCGGCGGCCAGCCTGGGCGCCTCGCCCTTCACGGTGTTCAGGCGCGTGACCCTGCCGCTGGCGATGCCGGGCATACTGTCCGGTGCGGTGTTCGCCTTCGCCACCTCGCTCGACGAGGTGGTGCTGACACTGTTCGTTGCCGGTCCGAACCAGCGCACGCTGGCGCGGCAGATGTTCTCCTCCATCCGCGAGAACATCAGCCCTGCGATCGCTGCCGCCGCCTTCCTGTTCATCGTCGGCACGCTGCTGATCGCCGCCATCGCCGTGCTGGTCAGGCGGCGTATGGAGAAGATGAAGCAACCCGCGGAGGCGTAGGCCGTCTCACAAGCCTCTGGCGGTGGGGCCGGTGCCGTAGGTCTCGCTGCTCTCGGCCGCGCGGTAGAAATCGGCCAGCCGCTTGCCGGGCTCGGGCCGGAAGTTGCGCTCGGCCCTTTTCAGCAATGTGATGCGGTCGATGCGGAAGGCGCGGAAGTCGTCGCGCATCTCGCACCAGGCGATCAGCGTCCACACCTTGCCCCAGAACCACAGGCCGAGCGGGCGGATGTCGCGCACCGTGGTGCGGCCGGCCTCGTCGCTGTAGTGGAGGGTCAGAACCTGCCGCTTCTCCACCGCGCGCTCGATGATGTCGAGCGCCTCGCGGGCCGCGTCGCTCACCACCCAGAGCGGGGTGTGAATCTCGGTGCGGGCGATGCGCTCACGCTCGGTCTGCGGCAGCACCGCGCCGATCTTGACCAGCGCCTCGTCGGCGGCGCGCGCCATGGCCGCTCCGCCGAAGGCGCGCACCATGCGGGCGCCGGCGACCAGCGCCACGATCTCGTCACGCGTGAACATCAGCGGCGGAAGGTCGAAGCCTTCGCGCATCAGGTAGCCGACGCCCGCCTCGCCGTCGATCGGCACGCCCGTCGATTGCAGATCGGCTATGTCGCGGTAGATGGTGCGTTCGGATACTTCCAGCCATGTCGCCAGCTTGTGGGCGGTGACCAGACGGCCACCGCGCAGATGCTGCACGATCTGGAAAAGCCTGTCGGCCCTGCGCATGTCCTGCTCCCTCGGCATGTCTGCCCCGAGCCACCGTCATATGCTGACAATCGCCTCTCCGGCGGCCCGTGCCAAGCCATAATTGCCATTGTGCTGCTGACAGCATGGTGTCAGGAGTTGCCGGCATGCTCTTCGCGCTCTTCGCGAATGGTGTGCGCATTGTTCCATCCCGACGCGTCCCCCGGGAAACAGCAGCGTGCGGAACCGGGAGCGGAAACGGTTCTGCCGCGGACCATAACATCAGGGCCATAGCGATAGTGTCCGGAGCCCGGACGGCATCGAACATGACTTGCGATCCGGTCGGGGCCGTTGCCGGTGCAGCGGTTTCCCCGAACATGGCCGCTCAGACCGGGCATTGCGGCGGGATCGGGGGCGCTACCCAGCCCGTTCTGTGCGGAAGGGCCGCGCTGCGGGTTTCCGCAAGTGTGGCTTCGGCTCGCAAAAAGCCATCCGCGCCATCAAGTTGCAGATCCGGCCAGCCGATATCGTCCTGTATTTCCGGGGGCAGGGAAGCCAGAAGGCGAATGGTACGGACCTCCCTGCGCCGGATGCGGGCCAGTTCCACATAGTGTGCGATGGCGTTGAAAATGCCGGTGCGGGACATGGTCATTCTCCTTCCAAACTGTCGGAGGCACCATCGCACAGGTCTGCTGACAGCCTTCTGTCAGCAACGGAAAAGGTCGTGAGGCAGGCCGAAGAGCGTCCCTACAGTGGCCACACCAGCATGAGCATGGGAACGGCCACGAAGATCACCATGAAGGACAGCGGCAGGCCGAGGCGCGGATAATCCGAGAAGCGGTAGCCGCCGGGGCCCATGACCAGCGTGTTGCACTGGTGGCCGATGGGCGTGAGGAAATCGCAGCCGGCGCCGATGGCGACCGCCATCAGGAATGCCTCCGGCTTATAGCCCAGATTGGTGGCGAAGCCGGCAGCGATGGGCGCCATGACCAGAACCGTCGCGGCGTTGTTGAGGAAGGGCGTCACCATCATGGCGGCAATCAGCATCAGCGCCAGGGCGCCGTAGCCGGGCAGCATGTGGCCGAAATCGGCGAGCAGCGCCGCGATGACATCCGTCGCGCCGGTGGTCCGCAACGAGTCGCTGACCGGGATCAGGGCGGCGAGCATGACGAGGATCGGCCCGTCCAGCGAATCGTAGGCTTCGCG
The DNA here is from genome assembly GCA_022833215.1 of Mesorhizobium sp. GTDB lineage: Bacteria > Pseudomonadota > Alphaproteobacteria > Rhizobiales > Rhizobiaceae > Mesorhizobium. The sequence goes on from JAIPUZ010000010.1 coordinate 17,190, forward strand.
CAACGGAATGGCGCGGAACAGCACCATCGCCACAGCCGCGGCGAAGAAGGCGAGGGCGACCGGCAGCAGCCCGAGCGCAGTCGCGCCCATGGCGGCAACCAGGATCGACACCGGCACCAGCCCCCGGCGCACGCTGCCCAGCAGCACCTGCCTTTCGGCAAGCGGCAGCAATTCGAAATCCTTGAGGAACTGCGGCAGGGTCTGGCTGTCGCCGCGCAGCATGACGATGTCGCCGAAATTGAGCGTGATGGTGCCGAGACGCTGGTCGAGCCGCTCGCCCTTGCGGGAGACGGCGAGCAGGCTCACATTGAAGCGGTCGTAGAGCATCAGGTGCTGGGCCGACCAGCCGATCAGGCTGGAATTCTTCGTCACAACCGCTTCGACGGCCATCGATTCCGGGTTCGTTCCCTTGCCGCGTCCGGCCCCGACATGGAGCTTGGCCTGCGCGACGAGGCGGTCGAGGGCTTCCTGCCTGCCTTCGATCAGGACCACATCGTCCTCGCGCAATATGGCGTCCGGCAGCGGGGCGATGCGCAGGCTTCCTTCCCGCAAGATGGCGGTGATGGCGGCCTCGCCGGCGGAGATCCTGAGCAGCGCGGAGAGCGGCTTGCCGGCGACGGTGGATTCCGCTGTGATGCGCGCCTCGGCGGAATAGCTCTCCATGGCAAGCGCGGCATTGAGGCCATTGTCGTTGCGCTCGCGCGAGGGCACCAGAAAGTGGAACAGCGTGAGGAACAGGCATCCCGCCGCCGTCAGCGCAAGCCCCACGGGCGTGAAGTCGAACATGGAAAAAGCGGTGCCTGTCAGGTCTTCGCGCAGGCGTGAAACCACGACATTGGGCGAGGTGCCGATCTGCGTCATCAGGCCGCCGAGCAGGGATGCGAAGGCCATCGGCATCAGGAAGACGGAGGGCGAAACGCCGGAGCGGCGGGCGAACTGGAACGCGATGGGGATCATGATCGCCAGCGCGCCGATGTTCTTCACGAAGGCGGAAAGCACGGCGACGGTGATCACCAGCAGGGCAAGCTGGGCGCGCACCGAACCGACGCCGGGCGCATAGCGCTGCAAGGCATATTCCATGATGCCGCTGCGCGCCACGCCGGCGCTGACCAGCAGCGCGCTGCCGACGATGATGACGATGTCGTCGCTGAACCCGGAAAACGCCTCTCCGAACGGCACGACGCCAACGGCCACTGCCGCGAGCAGAGATAACGCCGCGACCAGATCGTAGCGCAGGCGACCCCATATGAAGGCCGCCATCATCAGCACGATGACTGCAAACGACAGGATCTGGGGCAATGTCAGCATGGTTTTTCCCGATTTCAAAGAAAAACGCCGCATAGCGGCGTTGTTCCATCCGAACAGGGAAAGATTATGCTGCGATGCCCATGTCAAGCGGCATCATGTTTCAATGGCTGATCCCGCGCGCCCTGAGCACGGCGTCGATCTCGTCGAGAACGGCCGGATCGTCTATGGTTGCGGGCATCTTCCAGTCCTGCCGGTCGGCGATCTTCTGCATGGTGGCGCGCAGCACCTTGCCCGATCGCGTTTTCGGCAGCCGCTTGATGGTCAGCACCGTCTTGAAAGCGGCAACCGGCCCGATGCGTTCGCGCACCAGCGTCACCACCTCCTTCTCGATGACGGCGGTGTCGCGCGCGACGCCGGCATTGAGCACCACGAAACCGAGCGGCGCCTGTCCTTTCAGCGAATCGGCAATGCCGATGACCGCGCATTCGGCGACGTCGGGATGGGCGGCCAGCACCTCCTCCATTGCGCCCGTGGACAGACGGTGGCCGGCGACATTGATGATGTCGTCGGTGCGCGCCATGACGAAAAGATAGCCGTCCTCGTCGAGAATGCCGGCGTCGGCGGTGTTGTAGAAGCCCGGGAAGGCATCGAGATAGGATTTGCGGAACCGTTCGTCAGCCTCCCACAGCGTGGGCAGGCAGCCCGGCGGCAGAGGCAGTTTGAGCACCACGTTGCCAAGCGTGCCGGCGGGAACCTCATGGCCCTCGTCATCCAGCACGCGGATGTCATAGCCGGGCATCGGAACGCCGGGTGATCCGTATTTGACCGGAAGCATGCCGAGGCCGACCGGGTTCTGGGTGATCGGCGCGCCGGTCTCCGTCTGCCACCAGTGGTCGATGACCGGGATGCCGAGGCGCTGCTCGGCCCATTTGATGGTCTCGGGATCGGCGCGCTCGCCGGCCAGGAACAGCGTGCGGAAGGTCGACAGATCGTATTTGCCGATGAACTCCCCCTGCGGATCCTGCCCCTTGATGGCGCGGAAAGCGGTCGGCGCAGTGAACAGGGCCACGACGCCATGATCGGAAATGACGCGCCAGTAGGTGCCGGCGTCGGGCGTGCCGACGGGCTTGCCCTCGAACATCACCGTTGTGCAGCCTTGCAGCAGCGGCGCATAGACGATGTAGGAATGGCCGACCACCCAGCCGACGTCGGAAGCGGCCCAGAACACCTCGCCCGGCCTGACGCCGAACTCGTTCTCCATGGTCCATTTCAGCATGACCATATGGCCGCCATTGTCGCGCACCACGCCCTTGGGCTGGCCGGTGGTGCCGGAGGTGTAGAGTACATAGAGCGGATCGGTGGCGGCGACCGGCACGCAGGCCACCTCCGTGCCCGCCTCCTTTTCCCGTGCCACTGCCTCGGCATAGTCGATGTCGCGGCCTGCGATAAGGTCGCAGGCAAGCTGCTCGCGCTGGAAGACGACGCAGTGCTGCGGGCGGTGTTCGGAAAGCTCGATCGCCTCGTCGAGCAGCGGCTTGTAGGCGACGACACGGTTGGGCTCCAGACCGCAGGAGGCGGAAATGACCAGCTTCGGTCGCGCGTCGTCGATGCGGGTGGCCAGCTCGCGGGCGGCGAAGCCGCCGAAGACGACCGAATGGATGGCGCCGAGGCGGGCGCATGCCAGCATCGCCACGGCGGCCTCGGGGATCATCGGCATGTAGATGATGACGCGGTCGCCCTTTGTCACGCCATGCCTGGAAAGCACCGCCGCGAGGGCGATGACTTCGCGAAGCAGCCCGGCATAGGTCAGGCTTCGTTTCGTGCCGGTGATGGCGCTGTCATGGATCAGGGCGATCTGTTCGGCGCGGCCGTCGGCGACATGACGGTCCAGCGCATTGTGGCAGGTGTTGCAGGATGCGCCGGTGAACCATCGGCCATAGATGCCTTCGTTCGGGTCGAACACCCTGTCGCAAGGCTCGAACCAGTCGATGGCACGGGCCGCCTCCGCCCAGAATGCTTCCGGGTCCCGCTTCCATTGCGCGTAGACCTCATGATAACGCGATACCATGCTCCTCAACCCTCCCAATTCTCCTCGGCAGGGTTGTAACCCCTGAGAAACGGAGCGTCCATCTGACTAAGGGCCAATGGACGGACTGCCGCAGGGGCGGGGTCTTTGACAGAAACGGACGGGGCTGCTCAAACGGCGCATGACAAAGATCCTCGCTTTCCTGATCCTCGCCATGATGGTGGTCCATCTCGTCAAGCCGCTCGGCCTGCCGGGCCTGAAGCGGCGGGCGGATTTCTGGAAGCTTGCGGTGCTGGCGCTCGGGCTGATGGCACTGGCCGCCGCGGCCAGCCACGGGCGTTGAACGCAAACATCAGGCCACCCCCGTGACAAAGCCTGCGGAATGGTGTATCGCCCCCGCCTGATCGGAGGAATGGGTCTTCCGGTCCGGGTCACCCGTCAATCAAAGACGGTGTAGCCGCCCCTGCCGAAGGTCTTGAAGGACTGACGGCATAGTCCAGCGGTCGGGATACTGCTGCGGCGAGTGCAGGGCGCTCTGGCTGTCGCAAGAACAAGAAGTGGATTTGAAGATGGATATCATCCGTCAGCTCGAGGCCGAGCAGGCCGCCAGGATCGAAGAAAAGCGCAAGCTGCCCGAGTTCCAGCCCGGTGACACCGTGCGCGTCAACGTGCGCATCACCGAAGGCACCCGCACCCGCGTGCAGGCCTATGAGGGCGTCGTCATCGCCCGCTCCGGTTCGGGCCTGAACGAGAATTTCACCGTCCGCAAGATTTCCTACGGCGAGGGCGTGGAGCGCGTGTTCCCGGTCTATTCGCCGATGGTCGAGGGCGTCGACGTCGTGCGCCGCGGCAAGGTGCGCCGCGCCAAGCTCTACTACCTGCGTGATCGTCGCGGCAAGTCGGCGCGCATCTCCGAGAACACCGGCGTTCGCGCCCGCAAGCTGAACGAGGCCGAGCGCGAGGCGCTGAACGCCGAGAAGGCCCGCATCGAGGCCGAGAAGATCGCCGCCGCCGAGGCGCTGGCTGCCGAGAAGGCCGCTCAGGAAGCCGCCGAGAAGGCCGCTGCCGAGAAGGCTGCCGCCGAGGCCGCTTCGGCCGAATAAGCAGCCTTTGGCAAGAAATACCGGAAAGGCGGCTTCGGCCGCCTTTTTCGTTGGTTGCAAGGTGCGTTGCGCCGGATAAACTCCCCGCCTGCAAGGGAGAGGAGTGTCATCGTGAAGCATCGCATGTCGAACACCGGACTTTTTCTGGCCGGCCTGCTGGCCTTTGTGCTGGTGCCGTTCGCAGCCTCTGCCGAGGCGCTGCCGGATCTGGGCGGGCGCAAGGTCGTGGTGGTGACGGAGAACGCCTATCCGCCCCTCCAGTTCGTCGATCCCAGAACCGGCGAGCAGAAGGGCTGGGAATATGACGCGATGGACGAGATCGCAAAGCGGCTCAATTTCGCTGTCGAATACCGCAACGCCTCATGGGACGTGATGATCCAGGCGGTGGCCGACAGCCAGTACGACATCGGCATGAACGGCATCACCATCAACGACGAACGCAGGGCCAAGATCGATTTCTCCGCTCCCTATATGCGTTCCGAACAGTTCATGCTGGTGCGCGCCGACGAGAGCCGTTTCACCGATGCGCCGAGCTTCGCTGCCTTTTCGGACGGCCTGATCGGCGCCCAGCCCGGCACGACGCCCTTCTACACCACCGTCTACAGCGTGCTGGACGGCAATGAGCAGAACCCGCGCATCAAGCTGTTCGAGACTTTCGGCGCCACCATTCTGGCGCTGATCTCGGGCGATATCGATGCCGTGCTCACCGACGGAACGGCCGGCGAAGGCTATGTCGAATCCTCCGGTGGCGGGCTGAAGTTGATCGGCGGGCCGCTCGGCTCCGAGGATTTCGGCTTCATCTTCGCCAGGGGGTCCGATCTGATCGCGCCGGTGAATGCGGCCATCGCCGAAATGAAGGCGGATGGCACCCTGGAGAAGCTGACCGTCAAGTGGTTCCGCGACTACAAGATGGGCGAATAGGCGACGCTGGGGCAGCGTGCGCGGCAAGGCTTTTGCCGGCGGCGCTCTGGCCGGGAAGGCGGGAAGGGGTGTAGGAAGCCTTTCCCGAAACAGCCCGAGCTTCTTCATGCAGTCTCCCAAACGCGTCAGGAAAGCCGATTTCCCGTGGTGGCTGGTGGCGGCTTGCGCGCTTGCGCTGGCTGCCGGCCTCGCCATCGCGGCAAACGATGTCTATGCGCAGGTCTTCGCCACTGTCTCCAGGGGCGTCGGCATCACCGTTTTCGTCACGCTGGTGGCCTTCGTGCTGGCCTCGGCAGCGGGGCTCGGCATCGCGCTGATGGCGCTGTCGTCATCGCTGTGGCTGAGGCAGGCGGCGCGTTTCTATGTCGAGATCATCCGCGGCGTGCCGATGCTGGTGCTGCTGTTCTGGGTCGCGTTCGTCGGCGCGCCTGCGCTTGTGGCTGGATGGAATTGGGTGACGCTGCCTTTGCAGGATGCGGGCCTGCTGGCGCCCGCCATGGTCCGCGACGTCTCGTTGCTGTGGCGCGCCATCCTGGCGCTGGCCCTCGGCTATTCGGCCTTCATCGCGGAGGTGTTCCGGGCGGGCATCCAGTCGGTCGATTCCGGGCAGGTCGAGGCGGCGCAGGCGCTGGGGCTGACGCGCATCCAGCGCTTCCGGCTGATCGTGCTGCCGCAGGCGATCCGCACCATATTGCCGCCGCTCGGCAACGACTTCATCGCCATGGTCAAGGACAGCTCGCTGGTATCGGTGCTGGGCGTCGCCGACATCACGCAGATGGCCAAGATCTATGCGTCCGGTTCGTTCCGCTTTTTCGAGACCTATTCCATCGTGGCCTACATCTACCTCATCCTTACCGTTGGACTGTCGATGGCGCTGCGGGGGCTGGAGCAACGCATGCGCCGCAGCCACGCGCGCGACTGACAGACGCACCGCTTGCGCGGCGATTGCCGTACCGGCAAAAGATTGGTATCTGTGGGGCGATGGAAGAACTGTTTGGAGACCCGTGCTACAAAGGGTTCGTGCTGCAGGACAAGAAGCGCCTGCCGGCACGGTTCTTTGCGTGGGTCTCAGGCTCGGCGACCAGCCGACTTCGCTAGAGCGCGCCTGATCGCCATCGGCCCGATCTGAGGGCCTTCCTTTCCATTATCGACGGATTTACGCAAATGAGCGCACCGCGCACCCTCTACGACAAGATTTTCGACGATCACGTGGTCGACCGTCAGGACGACGGCACCTGCCTGCTCTACATCGACCGCCATCTCGTGCATGAAGTGACCAGCCCGCAGGCCTTCGAAGGGCTGCGCATGGCCGGCCGCAAGGTCCGCCATCCCGAGCGGACGCTGGCGGTGGTCGACCACAACGTGCCGACCTCGCCCGACCGCGTCAACGGCATCAAGAACGAGGAAAGCCGCATCCAGGTCGAGGCTCTTGCCCGCAACGCCGCCGACTTCGGCGTTGAGTACTATTCCGAGAAGGATCGCCGGCAGGGCATCGTCCACATCATCGGCCCCGAGCAGGGCTTCACCCTGCCGGGGATGACCATCGTGTGCGGCGACAGCCACACCTCCACGCATGGCGCGTTCGGCGCGCTGGCGCATGGCATCGGCACCTCTGAGGTCGAGCATGTGCTGGCCACCCAGACGCTGATCCAGAAGAAGGCGAAGAACATGCTGGTGCGTGTCGACGGCCAGTTGCCGGCCGGCGTCACCGCCAAGGACATCATCCTCGCCATCATCGGCGAGATCGGCACCGCCGGCGGCACCGGCTACGTCATCGAATATGCCGGCGAGGCGATCCGCTCGCTGTCGATGGAAGGCCGCATGACGGTTTGCAACATGTCGATCGAAGGCGGCGCCCGTGCCGGACTGATCGCGCCCGACGAGACGACCTTCGCCTATGTGAAGGACAAGCCGCGCGCGCCCACGGGGCAGGCATGGGACATGGCGCTCGACTACTGGAAGACGCTCAGGACCGACGAGGGCGCGCACTACGACAAGGTCGTCGTGCTCGACGCAGCCTCGCTGCCGCCGATCGTCACCTGGGGTTCGTCGCCGGAAGATGTGGTGTCCGTCACCGGGACGGTTCCCGATCCGGAGCTGATAGAGGACGAGACCAAGCGCAACTCCAAGAAGCGGGCGCTGGAATATATGGGGCTTACGGCCGGAACGAAGATCACCGACATCGAGATCGACCGTGTGTTCATCGGCTCCTGCACCAACGGCCGCATCGAGGATCTGCGCGCAGTGGCAGAGGTTGCCAGAGGCAAGCACGTCAATCCGCGCGTCAATGCCATGATCGTTCCGGGCTCGGGTCTCGTGAAGGCGCAGGCCGAGGCCGAAGGGCTCGACAAGATCTTCATCGAGGCGGGTTTCGACTGGCGCGAGCCGGGCTGCTCCATGTGCCTTGCCATGAACGACGACCGCCTGAGCCCCTACGAGCGCTGCGCCTCGACCTCGAACCGCAATTTCGAGGGCCGTCAGGGTTTCAAGGGCCGCACCCATCTGGTGTCGCCGGCCATGGCGGCGGCTGCGGCCATCGCCGGTCACTTCGTGGATATCCGCGACTGGCAATAAGGGACGATCGTCGCCGGTCCCGGAAAGGCCCCGCGCCATCGCGGGGCTTTTTCATTTTTGGGGCGGCCGCAGCCGGCCTCAGTCCGGACGACGTACGAATTCGTGGTAGGAATCGCGCCGGCCGGGCACATCCTTGCCGACCACGAGCGCAAGATGCGCCGCATCGAACAGCTGGAACCATTCGTCCCATTCGACCAGCTCGTAGCCGCCGGCATTGATCGGCCGTTCGGCCTGTCCGGTGTCCGCATAGGCATGCTGGCCGAAGACGAGGCGCAGCATCGGCTGCGTTCCGGCTTCGGGGGACACATCCACGACCGCGGGCGATCCGGCGCGCGCTGCCGCCCAGTCCCTGATTGCGTCGTGATCGGTAAGCGTGACCGTTTCGGCCATATCAAGTCTCCTTCGCCCATTGACGGACAGCGCCGGCCCGCAGTTGGAACTCCGCACCGGCAGCATCGCATAAAAGTCGATGCAGCGTGACGCTGCATGGACGGCACCGGCCTGCCCGAACCTTCCGGAAGCGGGCTCGCAATCGGCTGTGCAACAGGCTCAGCGGCAAGGGCTCAGTTCGGGCATCTCGCCGTCGGACAGTCCGTACATGTAGCTGCGGCCCTTGACGAAAACCGGCGGCCGGTAACAGTCAGCCGCCCATGCCGCATTTTCTTCCGCTCTGTCGAGATAGATGACCCTGGGCGCATTCGATGCCGCGTAGGCGGCCACCTGCCGGGCCATGTGGCCCTCACCGACGACAATGCGCTTGTAACCCGCAGCGCTGTCGACGACGAGATTGCCGAAGGAATCGGCGTAGACATGGTCGCCCCGCTGCCCCGCCGTGGCCGGCAGGGTCTGGCAAAGGGCGAATGTGGCGATGGCGAATGCCGGCAGGCAAATACTGAAGCGCATGACCGCCTCTCCCCGATAGTGGCGGAACAACTGCCGCCTTGACCTTGCACCCCACAATTAATCATTTCTTAATCTTTGTTAAGAGGGGTAGGCGAGACCGCGCTTCGCACTGGCTCTTTGTCGCCGGGAATCGGCATCCTGTGCCTATCCGTTTGATGTCGTGGGAAATTTGTCGTGGCTCCCACCGCTTTTTGCCTTGCGGATGGCGAACGGGCTTGATCCGGTGGCGCTCGCGCGGTTACATCGCGCGGCATCCGGCAGGGATGCTTCAGGTTCGGTTGCAGGTGAAACTCCCGAATCGATGCGCAAGCGGAAGCTGTTTCCGGGCCTGTCCGGCCCACGCTCCCAGGAGGTGATCCGATGAAACTGTGCCGGATGGCGAGGGTGGCTGTTACCCTTTTTTCCGTTGTCTGCGCGGGCTGTGTGTCGAATCAGGCCGGCAAGGTGCTTGAAGACAAGACGCTGGTGGGTCCGGAGGGCGAGCAGGGATCGATGGCGATCGTCGCCGAAAAGGAGGTCGCGCAGCCGGCCACGGCGACTTACAACTGCGCCGACGGCAGCATGATGACCATCCGCAATCTCGGCACGTCCATCCGCGTGGTCGGGCCGGACGAGGAAGAGGAACTGCCCGCATCGCCCGCCAATCAGCGCAGCCGTTACGGCCAGGGCGTCGATGCCATCGTTCTCGACGGGCGCGAGGCGCTTGTGGTCAAAGGCCGTCATTCGCCGCTCACCTGTACAAGATGAGTATTTTAGTCAGGTTAAGTATTCGTCGCCCTAATCTTGAACTTCCTTAATCGGTTGAACGTCAGCAAACCGAATTGCTCAGACTAAATTATGAATAGAAAACGGTTTTCTGGCTTTGACGCGGTGCAAAAAGAGTTCTAGAACGCCGCAGTCCTGAAGTCGTTTTTCGAACTGGCAGTGGCGCATCCGCGTCGCAATGCCCGTGCATTGCAGCCCCGTTCGGGAAGCCCAGTTTTGGGGGAGCCATGAGCCGTTCACCAGCCACCCATGCACAGCCGAGACCTCGGCCGCTGTCGCCACACCTGACGATCTACCGGCCCAGGATCACGATGACCACGTCGATCCTGCACCGCATCACCGGCGGCGCGCTTTATGTCGGCACTCTTCTGGTCGCGCTCTGGCTGATCGCCGCCGCCACGTCGAAGGAAACCTTCGATTACGTCAACTGGTTCTTCGGCACCCTGATCGGCCGGCTCATCCTGTTCGGCTACACATGGGCGCTGATGCTGCACATGCTGGGCGGCATCCGTCACTTCATCTGGGATACCGGCGCTGCGCTCGAGAAGCACACGGCCTCGAAGCTCGCATGGGCGACGGTGGTCGGCTCGGTGGTGCTCACTGTCGCCGTCTGGGTTGTCGGCCTGATCGTTCGGGGAGGCTGGGCATGAGCGCTTCCCGCAAGGACATGCGCACGCCGCTGGCGAAGGTGCGCGGGCTGGGATCCGCCCGCGAGGGCACCATGCATTTCTGGCGCCAGCGCCTCACCGCGGTCGCCAATATTCCTCTCTTCCTGTTCTTCGTCGGCTTCCTGATCGTGATGAACGGGGCCGGTTACGAGGATGTGCGCGCCGCGCTCGCGCATCCGGCCGTGGCGCTGGTGATGGTCGCCATGCTCGTATCCGGCCTCTATCACATGCGTCTCGGCATGCAGGTCATCATCGAGGACTATGTCCATGGTGAGGGCTCGAAGCTCGTGTGCCTCATCCTCAACACTTTCTTTACGGCAGCGGTCGGTATCGTTTCGGTGTTCGCGCTGCTCAAGCTCGCATTCGGAGGCTGACCGGTGGCCGCCTATAATTATGTCGATCACAAATTCGATGTCGTCGTCGTCGGCGCCGGTGGCGCCGGCCTGCGGGCCACGCTCGGCATGGCCGAGCAGGGTCTGAGGACCGCCTGCATCACCAAGGTTTTTCCGACCCGCTCGCACACCGTGGCGGCACAGGGCGGCATCGCCGCCTCGCTGCGCAACATGGGGCCCGATCACTGGCACTGGCATCTCTACGATACCGTCAAGGGCTCCGACTGGCTGGGCGATACCGACGCCATGGAGTATCTGGCGCGTGAGGCGCCGGCCGCGGTCTACGAGCTGGAGCACTACGGCGTGCCCTTCTCGCGCACCGAAGAGGGCAAGATCTACCAGCGCCCGTTCGGCGGCCACATGCAGAATTTCGGCGATGGGCCGCCCGTGCAGCGCACCTGCGCGGCCGCCGACCGCACCGGCCACGCCATCCTGCACACGCTCTACGGCCAGTCGCTGAAGCACCATGCGCAGTTCTTCATCGAGTATTTCGCGCTCGACCTGATCATGGATCAGGACGGGACCTGCACCGGTGTGGTGGCCTGGAACCTCGATGACGGCACCATCCACCGCTTCTCGGCCAAGATGGTCGTGCTGGCGACCGGCGGTTACGGCCGCGCCTATTTCTCGGCCACGTCGGCCCACACCTGCACCGGCGACGGCGGCGGCATGGTGGCACGCGCCGGCCTGCCGCTCCAGGACATGGAGTTCGTGCAGTTCCACCCGACCGGCATCTACGGGGCGGGCTGCCTCATCACCGAGGGCGCGCGCGGCGAGGGCGGCTATCTGGTCAATTCCGAGGGCGAGCGCTTCATGGAGCGCTACGCGCCGTCGGCCAAGGACCTTGCCTCGCGCGACGTGGTTTCGCGCTGCATGACCATGGAGATCCGCGAGGGCCGTGGAGTCGGCAGGAACAAGGATCACATCTTCCTGCATCTCGACCATCTCGATCCGGCCGTGCTGCATGAGCGGCTGCCGGGCATCTCCGAGTCGGCCAAGATCTTCGCCGGTGTCGACCTCACCAAGGAACCGATCCCGGTGCTGCCGACGGTCCACTACAATATGGGCGGCGTGCCGACCAATTACTGGGGCGAGGCGCTCAATCCGACCGCCAGCGATCCCGATCGCGTGACGCCCGGCCTGATGGCCGTCGGCGAAGCCGGCTGCGCCTCGGTGCATGGCGCCAATCGCCTCGGCTCCAACTCGCTGATCGACCTTGTGGTGTTCGGCCGCGCCGCGGCCATCCGCGCCGCCGAGGTCGTTGACGCCAAGGCGCCGGTGCCGGACCTGAACATCGCGGCTTGCGACAAGATCATGGACCGCTTCGACCGTTTGCGTCACGCAAACGGCTCGACGCCGACTGCCGTCATCCGCGAGCGCATGCAGCGCGCCATGCAGGAAGACGCCGCCGTGTTCCGCACGCAGGAATCGCTGGAGAACGGCTGCAAGCGCATTTCCCAGATCTGGGGCGAACTGAAGGACATCAAGGTCTTCGATCGCTCGATGATCTGGAATTCCGATCTGGTGGAAACGCTGGAGCTGGAAAACCTGATGGCCAACGCCATCACCACCGTGGTCAGCGCCGAGGCGCGCAAGGAAAGCCGTGGTGCGCATGCGCGTGAGGATTTCTCGGCACGCGATGACGTGAACTGGCGCAAGCACACGCTTTCGCACCTCAGCCCCGATGGCAAGGTCACGCTCTCCTACCGTCCGGTGAAAACCGAGCCGCAGATCAAGCCAGAGGATGGCGGCATCGACCCGGCAAAGATCGCGCCCAAGGCGCGCGTGTATTGAGGATCTGAAAAATGGTCGAACTCACGCTCCCCAGGAACTCGCAGATCAGGCAGGGCAAGACCTGGCCGAAACCGGAAGGCGCGACCAATCTGCGCGAATACCGCATCTATCGCTGGTCGCCGGATGACGATGCGAATCCGCGCATCGACACCTATTTCGTCGACATGGACGATTGCGGGCCGATGGTTCTCGACGGCCTTCTGTGGATCAAGAACAAGATCGATCCGACGCTGACGCTGCGCCGCTCCTGCCGCGAAGGCATCTGCGGTTCCTGCGCAATGAACATCGACGGCGCCAATACGCTGGCCTGCACCAAGGGCGCCGACGAGATCAAGGGACCGGTGAAGGTCTACCCGCTGCCGCACATGCAGGTGGTGAAGGACCTCGTCCCGGACCTCAACAACTTCTACGCACAGCACGCCTCGATCGAGCCGTGGTTGCAGACCGTCTCGCCCGAGCCGGCCAAGGAATGGCTGCAAAGTCACGAGGACCGGGAGAAGCTGGACGGCCTCTACGAATGCATCCTGTGCGCCTGCTGCTCCACCTCCTGCCCGAGCTACTGGTGGAACGGCGACCGCTATCTCGGTCCGGCGGTGCTGCTGCAGGCTTATCGCTGGCTGATCGATTCGCGCGACGAGGCGACCGGCGAGCGGCTGGACAATCTGGAAGACCCGTTCCGGCTCTATCGCTGCCACACCATCATGAACTGCACGCAGACCTGCCCCAAGGGCCTGAACCCGGCCAAGGCCATCGCCGAGATCAAGAAAATGATGGTGGAGCGCCGCGTCTGATCGCAACCGTTCGTCAAGCCGGTGCCAAAAGTTTGCGCCCCGGTTTCGATGGGTTATAGCAAGGCCGCTGCCGGAACCCCGGCGGCGGCCTTTTTGTCTGGATCGGAGAGTTCGAAACGATGGATAGCGAAGGATTGCCCCAGCTCAGCGCGCTCGAGGCCCGTATTCTGGGCTGTCTCATCGAGAAGAAGGAACTGACGCCGGATGTCTATCCGTTGACGTCGAATGCGCTTCTGGCGGCGGCGAATCAGAAAACGGCGCGCGAGCCGGTGATGGCGCTTGCGCAGACAGACATACTGCGTGGCCTGAAGATGCTGGAGCAGAAGGGTTTTGTGCGCCAGATCTTCGCATCCCGCGTGGAGCGCTACGAGCATCTGATGGCGCAGAAATTCTCGCTGACCGTGCCGCAGACGGCGCTGCTCGGTCTGCTGATGCTGCGCGGCCCGCAGACGGTGCACGAACTGCTGGCGCGCTCGGAGCGCCTTGCCCGCTTCGCCTCTGCCGACGATCTGCGCACGGAACTCGACATGCTGATCGGCAAGCGCCCGCCGCTGGTGCAGGAAATCGGACGTGGCCCGGGCCAGCGCGAGGACCGCTACGTCCATCTGTTGTGCGGGCCGGTCGATGTCGCAGCCCTTTCGGCAGCGTCGGGCCCGGTGGTCGTGGCCGCGGATGCGGAACTCGAAGCGCGCATTGCGGCACTGGAGGAGCAGGTGCGGCGGCTCACCGAACGGCTGGATGCGCTGGGCGCCTGAAGCGCTTTCATGAAAAAAGCCCCGGATTTCCGGGGCTTATACATTTCGAGGGCGGAACCGCGGTTCAGGCGAGTTTCGCGTCGAGCGACACCTTGATCGCCCCAAGTGCCTTCGACACCGGGCAGCCGCTCTTTGCCTTGTCGGTGAGTTCCCGGAATTTCGCTTCGTCGATCCCCGGCACCTTGCCGGTCAGCTTCAGCGCGCTTTCGGTGATTTCGAATCCGCCGCCTGCCGCCGGGCCATAGGTGACGACAGCTTCAGCTTTCAGCTCCTCGGCCGGGGTGCCGTTCTCAGCCAGAAAGTGCGAGAGCTGCATGGCGAAGCAGCCGGCATGGGCGGCTGCGATCAGTTCTTCCGGGTTGGTGCCCGACTTGCCGGCTTCATCCTGAAACCGGCCCTTGAAGGAATAGGGTTGTTGGGCAAAAGCGCCGCTCTGGGTGTCGAGCGTGCCGGCCCCTTCGGTGAGCGTGCCTTTCCAGACGGCGGTGGCGTGACGGTTCATGATCATCTCCTTCTGCCAGGTTGGCAGGCGGCGCCTGCCTGAGGAAGGAGATAGTGCGCGCGGCAGGCTTTGTAAGGCAAGGGCCGTCCGGGGCACGTCGCGTTCAGGCGGAATCAGGCTATGTGCTTCCGGTCTCTGTTTCCCGTTTCCGGGCGACATGCCTTACTGGCAGACATCCACCCATTCGGCGCCGGTCAGTTCGGCGAGCCGCCCGGTCGGCACGCGCACCGCCGCATTGGTGGCGCCGGCGGCGGGCACGACCTCCTCATAGGCGCGCAGCGAAACATCGCAATAAACCGGCAGCTCCGTGGCGAGGCCGAAAGGGCATACGCCGCCGACGGGGTGGCTGGTCAGCCGTACCACCTCCCCGGCGTCGAGCATGCGCGCCTTCGCTCCGAATCGGTCGCGGAACTTGCGGTTGTCGATGCGCGCAAGACCTCCGGCCACGATCAGCATGGGCTGCTCGCCGGCCCGCAGGCAAATGGTCTTGGCGATCTGCGCCGGCTCCACGCCATGCGCCGCTGCCGCAAGGGCCACCGTTGCCGAGCTTTCCTCGGTGACGACGACCTCGAGGTCGGGAGCATGGGCCCTGAAGAAGGCGCGGACGGAATCGAGGCTCATAGCCATCTCCTGAAGCGGACGTTTCGGGTTGGGGATCAGGTCAGAGAGGCTCGCCCCTAAAAAGCCTTGGCGTATGGCCGGCAAGGCCGGCGGCCTGGCGGATGAAGTAGTCCTTCAGCCGGGGCAGGCGCTCGACAAGGCCCAGCCCGAAGTCGCGCGCGGCGCGCACGGGCGCTGCGTCGTTGGAGAACAGCCGTGTCAGAATGTCGGTGGTCACGCCCATCTGCACGGTGTCGAAGCGGCGCCATTGCTGGTAGCGCTCCAGCACGTCGAGCGCGCCGATGTCCTGTCCCAGCCGGTCGGCCTCGACGATCACCTCGGCAAGTGCCGCCACATCCTTGAGGCCGAGATTGAGGCCCTGTCCGGCAATGGGGTGGATGCCGTGGGCGGCGTCCCCGGCCAGCGCCAGGCGCGGAGCCACGAAGCTGCGGGACAGCGTGAGGCCGAGAGGCCAGGCGCGGGGCTTGTCCTCGACGCGAATCTCGCCAAGTTCGAGCCCGAAGCGGCGCTCCAGTTCGGCTTCGAAGATCATCTCGTCGCCATTGACCAGCCTTTCGGCCTCTTCGGTGCGCTCGGCCCAGACCAGCGACGAGCGGTTGCCCTTCAAAGGCAATATGGCGAAAGGGCCGGCAGGCAGGAAATGCTCGACGGCGCGGCCGTTGTGAGGGCGCTCGTGCGCCACCGTGCAGACGATGCCGGACTGGCCATAGTCCCAGTGCACGGTCCTGATGCCGGCCATCTCGCGCAGTTTCGAGCGCACGCCGTCGGCGGCCACCAGCAGCCGTGCGCGCAGCGATGCGCCGTCGGCCAGTTGCACGGTCACACCACCGCCGTCCGCGTCGAAGCCGTGCACACCGATGCCCTGTATGATGTCGATGCCGAGCTCGGCGGCCCGGTCGCGCAGGGCGCGGTTGAGGTCGCGGTTGGCGATCATGTGGGCGAAGGGCTCGCCGGGTGCAACCTCGCCGTCGAAGGTGAGGAACACCGGACGCACCGGATCGCCGGTGCGCGAATCAGTGATGATCATCTCGGTGATGGCCTGCGCATGCGGCTCCACGCGGTGCCAGACGTCGAGCTGCTCCAGCATGCGGCAGGCGGCGGCGGCGATTGCGGAAGAACGGTTGTCCTTCTGCCACACATCGGCCGGCGCGGCGTCGACCACGGCGATCCTGAGGCTGGGACGCGCATGTTTGATGGCGACGGCGCTGGCCAGACCGACATAGCCGGCGCCTGCGACGAGCATGTCGAGCTTGCCGGCGTCGGGCAATCCGTTCGCGGTTTTTGCCGCATCGCTTGTTCCAGACATCGTCCAACCTCTCTTCCGGCCGCCTGCGGATATACAGCAGCCTTGACGTCATGCCCATCCTGTCGGACATCACAGGCCACGACAAGGCAGGGGACCAGATGATGACGACCGCCATGGACGAGCTTCTTTCCATTCTCGACCTCGAGAGGCTGGAGCACAATCTGTTCCGTGGTCGCAGCCCGGAAAGCGACTGGCAGCGCGTGTTCGGCGGTCAGACCATAGCGCAGGCGCTGGTTGCGGCCCAGCGCACCGTGGAGCCGGATCGGCATGTGCACTCGCTGCATGGCTACTTCATGCGAGCGGGAGATACCCAGTTGCCGATCGTCTATGAGGTCGACCGGATAAGGGATGGCGGCTCCTTCACCACGCGGCGCGTGGTGGCCACGCAGCACGGCCATGCCATCTTTTCGCTGGAAGCCTCCTTCCAGAAGGACGAGGAAGGGCTCGAGCATCAGGTGCCGATGCCGCTCGACGTGCCGGAGCCCGATTCGTTGATGTCGCAGCAGGAGCTGATCAGCCGCTTCGGCGACAGCGTGCCGGAAGGCATCAGCCGCTACTGGGAGCGGCCACGGCCGGTGGAGATGAAGCCGGTGATGCTCAAGCATTACACAAGCCGCGAAAAGCTGGAGCCCATGCAGAACATCTGGATCCGCACCACGGGTCCGGTGCCGGACGACCGCGCCGTTCAGTCCGCGGTGCTGGCCTATCTCTCCGACATGACGCTGCTTGACACCTCGACCTTCGCCCATGGCCGCGCCGTCTTCGATCCAGACATCCAGGCCGCCAGCCTCGACCATGCCATGTGGTTCCACCGTCAGAACCCGCTGGACGACTGGATCCTGTATACGCAGGACAGCCCCTCGACGCAGGGCGGGCGCGGCTTCACCCGGGGGGCGCTGTTCGCTCGCGATGGAACCCTGATCGCTTCGGTCGCTCAGGAGGGACTGATCCGGCTGCGCCGATAGCCTTAATTTTATGCATGCGTGAGATTCTGCACAAAAATTAACCTCCTGTGAAGCCGGCGTACCCGCGCTATGGGCCGGTCTTCAAATTTTATCCTTTTGAAATCAGCATGTTGAGCTTGTGCCGTCGCAACTGGCACGGAGCTTGATTGACCCTTTGTGCTGCCGGCCCGCGTCGGGCCGGTGCACCAGCAGAGGGTGAAGCTGATGAAAATCGTGATGGCTGTCATCAAGCCGTTCAAGCTCGACGAGGTGCGCGAGGCGCTGACTGCGCTCGGCATCGAGGGCCTGACCGTCACCGAGGTCAAGGGCTACGGGCGTCAGAAGGGGCATACCGAAATCTACCGCGGCGCGGAATACGCGGTGAGCTTCCTGCCGAAGATCAAGATCGAGGTCGCGGTTGCCGGCGACCTCGCCGACAAGGCCGTCGAGGCCATCCGCACTGCCGCCCGGACCGGCCAGATCGGAGACGGCAAGATCTTCGTCTTCGGCATCGATCAGGCCGTGCGCATCCGTACCGGCGAAACCGACACCGACGCCCTGTGATCCGGCGCGGTCGATTTATCATGGAGAGATCAATGAGTTTTTCTTCCACCCTCAGGAGAGCGGCGCTGCTGGGCCCGGCGGCTCCTGCCCTGTTCGTCCCGCTCGCCGCATCGGCACAGGAAACCGTCCCCGAGGCGGCCGAAGCCGCCACGGAAGCGGCGGCTTCGGCGCTCAATTCCGGCGATACCGCCTGGATGCTGGTTTCCACCATTCTCGTGCTGTTCATGATCCTGCCCGGCCTTGCGCTGTTCTATGGCGGGCTCGTGCGGGCCAAGAACGTGCTGTCGGTGCTCATGCAGTGCACCATGATCACCGCCACGGTGATCGTGGTCTGGGTGCTGTGGGGCTACTCCTTCGCTTTCGGCGGCAGCGAGAGCGCCTGGTTCGGCGGTTTCGGCAAGCTGTTCCTTTCGGGCGTGACGCCGGAGTCGGAAACGGGCTCCATTCCCGAGCTGGTCTTCATCTGCTTCCAGATGACCTTCGCCTGCATCACGCCGGCGCTGATCGTCGGTGGCTTCGCCGAGCGCGTGAAGTTCGGTGCGATCGTCCTGTTCGTCATCCTGTGGGTCAGCTTCGTCTACTTCCCCATCGCCCACATGGCGTGGGATGAGAACGGCCTGTTCTTCGGCTGGGGCACGATGGATTTCGCAGGCGGCACCGTGGTCCACATCAACGCGGGCATCGCAGCACTCGTCGGTGCGATCATCATCGGCAGGCGTGCGGGCTACGGCAAGGAGAACATGGCTCCGCACAACCTGCCGCTGACGCTGGTCGGCGCGGCCATCCTGTGGGTGGGCTGGTTCGGCTTCAACGCCGGCTCGGCCCTTTCGGCCGGCGGGACTGCCGCGCTCGCCATGATCAACACCTTCACCGCCACGGCCGGCGCCGTCATCGCCTGGTCGCTCGTCGAGAAGGCGGTGCGGGGCAAGGCCTCGATGCTGGGCGGTGCGTCCGGTGTGATTGCGGGGCTCGTCGCGGTAACCCCGGCGGCGGGCTTTGTCGGCCCGGTGGGGGCGATCGTTCTCGGCGCGGTCGCCAGCGTGGTAGCCTACTACTTCGTCGCCGTCGTGAAGATCAGGCTTGGCTATGACGACTCGCTCGACGTGTTCGGCATTCATGGCGTGGCCGGCATCGTCGGCGCCATCGGAACGGGCATCTTCGCTTCCGGTTCGCTGGGAGGCGTCGGCTACGGAGAAGGCGTGACTATGGGCGCGCAGGTCTGGACGCAGATACTTGCCGTTCTCGTCACCATCGTCTGGTGCGGGGTGATTTCGGCCATTCTTTACAAGCTGGTCGACATGCTCGTCGGGCTGCGGCCGACGGCGGAGGCCGAATCGCAGGGTCTCGACATCGCCTCCCACGGTGAGGTCGCCTATCACTCATAACCACCCCATCACTCATAACCACCAAAGGGGAACGCCCCGCAAAGGGAGCAAACAGAGTGGACATGCTGCGGGTTCTGCCGTGGCTTTGCTGGGGGCCGGTTCTGCCGGCCCCCTCTTTTTTATGTTTCACCCCCGATTCGAGCCGCCATCCCGGCAAATTGACCCGGACAAGGCCCGAATGGTTAACGGGAGGTTTCCGCGCCCTGCAAAAACGTGGCGTTTGTGCAACACACCTTTCGGATATCAGCCGCAGAGGTTGCAGCGCGTTGCGTTCCTTGTTGAACGCGCCGGCCCGATGGGTAATGTCGGTTTCGAAGGAGAGGCGCGGTGCGCGTCTTTTTCACCGTAGGGGATGGGGCAGGGAACGCTGTCCTTCAGCAAAGAATAGCCCAGACCCGTTTTTGAACTTTTGACTGGAGGTCAGAAAATGAACATCAAGAGCCTTCTTCTCGGCTCCGCTGCGGCTCTCGTCGCAGTCTCCGGTGCGCGCGCCGCCGA
>JAIPUZ010000011.1 GCA_022833215.1 Mesorhizobium sp.
GAGGCGACGACGCGGAAGTCAGGAGACCTGCCGTTCCGGTCACCCATGCCTGATCCCGGGGCGGGATCGGGCGCGGCCGTCCGCAGCGGTGACACGAAACGTGTTGCCGCGTGCCGGTACGGTTCAGGGGTGGAACTGCACTTTCCCCTGCCTGCCAGCTCCCGGTGGAAGGCTGTTTTCCGGGCTCAACTCTGCCCGGCGGGGAGAAAATGACGATGAGAACAACGATTCTGGCGACCGGCCTCTGCGCTCTGGCGCTCACCGGCACGGTCCAGGCGCAGGATGAGAACCAACAGACCGGTGATGTCATCGAACTGAAGACGATCTCGGTAACCGCCAACCGGAGTCCGACTGAAAAGAACAAGGTTGGCTCGAAAATCGAGCAGATTATGCAGGAGGAAATCGAGACGTCATCCCGTCCAGTCGTCAGCGACTACCTCAACCTGCTGCCCGGCGTTTCGGTCGCCAACAATGGCGGCCTCGGCGGTACATCCGGCCTTTTCGTGCGCGGCCTTGGCTCATCATATGTAAAAACGCTGTATAACGGCATCGATGTTTCGGATCCTTCCAATACGCAGGTGAAAACGCACTACGAATACCTTCTCACCGGCGGCGTCAGAAACATCGAGGTCCTGAAAGGGTCGCAGAGCACCCTCTATGGCTCAAGCGCGATAGCCGGCGTGATCGATTTGTCGACATTGGGCGAATCGGAAGATGGCATCCATCATACAATCGATGCGGAAGGAGGCTCCTTCGGAACCGCGCGCGGGCGCTACGGCTTTGTGGCAGCAGGCGAGGGCTCGAAATTCGCGGCCAACATTTCTGGCCTGCACACAGACGGAATCTCGGCTGCCGATGGTTTCCCCGAGCGTGACAGCTATGAAAACGTAACGCTGGATGTTGCGGCAGAGCATCGCATCAATGAAGCGTTCTCCGTGTTCGGCTCGGCTCTCTATGTCGATGCGAAGGCCGACTTCGATGATGTTGGCGCCGATAGCCTGATCAATCGAAACCTCATCAAAACGATGGCGGGAAGATTTGGAGTCAATTTCGACCTGATGGATGGGAGGTTGAAAAACACCCTGTCTGTTCAGGGCTTCAAAATGGAGCGTGATACATTTGCGTCCTACGGAGATTCCGAATTTATCGGAAAGCGGGGAAAGTTCGACTATCAGGGCGCGTTCGAAATCACGGACCGTGTGGTTCTGCAATATGGTCTGGATCATGAGCGGCAGACAGCAGACATCGACGAGGGCACTTCCTTCACCCGGTCTACCGACCTCACCGGAGTTTGGGCACAGAGCTTTGTCGAACTGCTGGACAACCTGACTTTAACGGCAGGTCTGCGCCATGACGAGCATTCAGAATTCGGTGGCCATACGACCTATCGCGGCACGGCCTCCTATCTGATGGCAGATACCGGCATACGCATACACACCTCGCTCGGCACGGGGTTTCGCGCACCCAGCCTCTACGAACTCTATGCGCCCGCAAATCAATGGGGCCCCGTCGGGGATGCAGCGCTTCAACCGGAAACCAGCAAAAGTTTTGATATAGGGATCGAGCAATCCCTGCTTGAAGGGCGACTGCTTGCAGACCTGACCTATTTCAGAATTGACGTTGAAAACCTTATCATATTTGGCTCAGGTTATGAGCAAATAGCCGGCACCACACGTTCAGAGGGTATTGAAGCATCTTTCACTTATGCTGCGCGCGATTGGCTCGATATTGGTGGCTCCTATACCTACACAAATTCGAAATCCGAAAAAGGCGAGCGCAATGTGCGCATACCAAAACACGCCTTCGTCCTGTCAATAGCCGCCAAACCTGCAGAGAAATGGACGATTGGCGCAGATCTGAAATATGTATCGGATACGGTGGACGCTGCCTATGATTCCGTACCACCCTATAGTCGCATCCTGGTTCCTCTCAACGACTATGTCCTCCTGAACGCCAAAGTTGCCTACCAGCTCACAGACTCCACCGAAATCTATCTTCGCGGCGAGAACCTGTTGAATGAGAACTACCAGACGGCGAAGGGCTACGGCACACCAGGCATCTCGGCTTTCGCGGGTATCAAGGCAAAATTCTGATGCCCAGGAACGGCTGCCATTTATTGCATCGTTTCTGCGCCATCCTCCCGGGATGGTGCAGAAGCTGGATGGCTGCTTTGATTCTGTCCTGTCTCATGCCCTCGGCCCTCACAGCCGAACCCGTCCCCCGCCGCGTCGTCTCCATGAACGTCTGCACCGATCAGCTTGCCATGCTGATCGCCGGTGAGGGGCAACTTCACTCGGTTTCGGCGCTCGCAAGCGATCCGCGCACCTCGGCCATGGCGGAGGAAGCAAGGGCATTCCCCGCAAACCATGCACTGGCCGAGGAAATCTTCCTCATGCAACCCGACCTCGTGCTTGCCGGCACATTTTCCGCCCGCGCCACGGTTGGGCTGCTGCGCCGCCTCGGCTTCCGGGTAGAGGAGTTCGCGCCGGCCAGTTCCTTCACCGACATACGCGACCACATCGCGCGCATCGGCCAGCTTCTGCACCGGCAGGAGCGCGCCGCCGAGCTCGTTTCGCAACTGGACGGAGGGCTTGCCCGGCTGAAGGCAGGCCCGCACTCCGGCCGCACCATCGCGCTCTATGAACTGAACAGCTATACGGCGGGCGGCGGC
This sequence comes from Mesorhizobium sp., assembly GCA_022833215.1. Taxonomy (GTDB): domain Bacteria; phylum Pseudomonadota; class Alphaproteobacteria; order Rhizobiales; family Rhizobiaceae; genus Mesorhizobium. The sequence continues at coordinate 2,672 of JAIPUZ010000011.1, forward strand.
ACGCTGGCCAACGAGATTTTCAGGGCGGCCGGGCTGGTCAACATCGCCGAACGGCTCGGCATCACCGGCTCGACACGCCTGCCGCTGGAGCAACTCGTCATGGCGAATCCCGATCTGATCGGCCGGTCCAGCAGCGACTATGGCGCGCCTGCACTGGCGCAGGAGAACCTCGTTCATCCCGCCTTCCGCGCGCTGTCGGGGCAGGAGGTCATCGACCTGCCGGTCGCCAAGATGATCTGTGGCGCACCCTTCACGCTCGACGCCGTCTTCCTGCTGCAGGACGCGGCCGCAAAGCAGGAGCGCCCATGAGCGCCGACCGGCACTATCCATTGTTGATCGCCCTCCTTGCCATCCTCACGCTGGCGCTGTTCCTGCTGTCGCTCACAACGGGACCGGCGGGCATCGCGTTTGCGGACAGCATCAAAGCGCTGTTGTCGGACAAGGCCGACGGCGTTGCCCTCATCATGCGCGAGATAAGATTGCCCCGCGCCATGCTCGGCCTCATGATCGGCGCGACGCTCGGGCTCTCCGGGGCTGTGCTGCAAGGCTATCTGCGCAATCCGCTGGCCGAGCCCGGCCTGCTCGGCATCAGCGCCTCGGCGTCGCTGGGCGCGGTTCTCGCCATCTACACCGGCCTGTCGGCCAGCTTCCTGCTGGCCCTGCCGCTCGCCGCCCTCGCCGGCGCGGTGGCCGCGGTGCTGGTCGTGCAGGCGATTGCCGGCGCGCGCGGCGGTGCGCTCCTCGTCATCCTCGCCGGCATCGCCATTTCCAGCTTCGCCGGCGCCATGACCTCGCTGGCGCTCAACCTGTCGCCCAATCCTTTCGCGGCGGTCGAGATCATGTTCTGGATGCTGGGCTCGCTCACCGATCGCTCCATGGTCCATGTCTGGCTGGCCGCACCTTTCATGCTGATCGGCTGGGCGATGCTGGGTTCGCTCGGCCGCGCTCTCGATGCGCTGACCCTCGGCTCGGAGACCGCCGCCTCGATGGGCATCGAGCTCAGGAAGGTGCAGTTCCTCGCCGTGTTCGGCACCGCCGCCAGCGTCGGCGCGGCGACGGCCGTGGCCGGCGCCATCGGCTTCGTCGGGCTGGTGGTGCCGCACATCCTGCGCCCGCTGGTCGGCGCGCGCCCGTCGCGCCTGCTGCCGGCCAGCGCGCTCGGCGGCGCCTGCATGGTGATGGCCGCCGACATCCTTGTGCGCATCATCGCCCCCGAGCGCGACCTGAAGCTCGGCGTGCTGACGGCCATCGTCGGCGCGCCCTTCTTCCTGTGGCTGGTCTTCCGCACCCGCAGGAGCCTGCTGTGACGCTGCTTTCGGTCGAAAATCTTTCCGTGGAACTCGGGCACCGGCCGGTGTTGCACGGGCTGGACTTTGCCGTCGGGCCGGGCGAATTCATCGGCCTCATCGGTCCCAACGGCGCCGGCAAATCCACCCTGCTGCGCTCGGTGCTCAACCTGTTGCCCGCACAAGGCCAGGTGCGTCTCTGCGGCACCGATTCCGCGGCCATGAACGCACGCCAGCGCGCCGCCTGCGTCGCCTACCTGGCTCAGGAGCGCGAGATCGCCTGGGCCGTGCCGGCGGAGATGGTGGTGGCGCTTGGCCGCTTTCCACACCGGCCGGGCTTCGCGGCGCTGACCGAACGGGACCGCGCGATTGTCGATGCCGCCATGCGGCGCATGGATGTCGAAGCGTTTCGCCACCGCATCGCGACCGAACTGTCCGGCGGCGAGAAGGCCCGCGTGCTGGCGGCGCGCGCGCTGGCGCAGGACACGCCGCTGCTGCTGGCCGACGAGCCCACGGCCGGCCTCGACCCCGCCCACCAGATCGCCCTGATGCGACTGTTCGGTTCACTGGCTGCGGATAGCCGCAGCGTGGTGGCCTCGCTGCACGATCTGGGGCTGGCGGCGCGCTGGTGTTCGCGCCTCATCCTGCTCGACAAGGGCCGCATCGTGGCCGACGGGCCGCCTTCAGGCGTGCTCACTCCTGCAAACCTGCGCACCATCTACTGCGTCGAGGCATTTTTCGGCGAGGCCAATGGTGCTCCGATCGTCCATCCGCTCGATCTGGCGGCACCGGAATGATCGCTTCTGCATCCGCCCCAGACCGGGCAAGGTTTCAGTTCTTCATGCGCGTTGCGCCCGGCGGGCGTTTGCGCGTGGCCAGAAACCGGCTTACGCGGCTGCCCGGAGCCATCGCCGGCTGCGGTCGTATTCTATCCTCGAGCTCGCCCGAGAGATCGAGCGTCGGCCGCTCGCCCACCGCCTCGAAATGCGCTTCCAGCCAGTCGCTTGCGGCATCGCGGCCAAGGTCGCGCAGATATTCGAGGAAAGCCCACTCGGCATTGATCTTGGAGGACGCCGACAGACCCTTGAACGCCTCGTCGGCATCGATGCGGTGCATGCGGATGTCGCGATATTCGCCATGCGGCAGGCGGCCGGCCGCGATCAGTTCCTTGACGAAGGCAATGGCGCGGAATTCGCGCAGCAGAGCAGCGTTGAAGGCGATCTCGTCCATGCGGTTCTGGATTTCGCCGGCGCTGGTCGGCACACCCTCGCGCTGGACCGGATTGATCTGCACAAGCAGAACATCCTCGGTCTCCGTCGCTTTGAAGAAGGGGAAAAGCGCCGGATTGCCGCCATAACCTCCATCCCAGTAAGGCACGCCGTCGATCTCCACGGCCCGGAAAAGCTGTGGCAGGCAGGCCGAGGCCATCACGCTGTCAGGACCGATCTCGCCGTCGGAGAAAACGCGGATCTGGCCGGTCTCGACATTGGTGGCGGAGATGAACACCTGCATCGCCTTGCAGGAGCGCACATTGTCGAAGTCGATCTCAGTTTCGATGACATCCCGCAGCGGATTGAGGCCGAGCGGATTGGTCAGATAGGGCGACACCACGCGCGACATGGTGTCGAACCAGATATAGCCCGGCGAGTTCTCGATCGACCAGTTGCCCCACACCACATCCCATGGCGTGCGCTGCACCGGACTGAAGCGACCCTTGCGCGCCACCGCACGCCAGAACTCCGCGAGCTTGGCACGCGCGCCTTCCGCGCCGCCGCGCACGAAGCCATCGGCCAGCGCCACCGCGTTCATCGCTCCCGCACTTGTGCCGGAAACGGCAACGATGTCGAGCCGCCCGTCTTCCAGCAGGCGGTCCAGCACACCCCAGGTGAAGGCACCGTGCGAGCCGCCGCCTTGCAGGGCGATGTTGATCTTCTTGCGCTGCACAGTTCCACCGTTGGCCGGCATGCACGGTCCTTCCGAAGCTGTGAAGTTGGAAAAGGCTGGGTGTTCCTACTGCGCCACCCAGCCGCCATCGACGGAGATGTGAGTGCCGTTGATCTGGGCGGCCGCCTCCGAACAGAGGAACACCACCGTCGCCGCCACCTGCTCGACGGTCACGAATTCCCGGGTCGGCTGCTTTTCAAGCATCACCTCGCGCACCACCGTGTCGCGATCCATGTTGTGGGCCTTCATCTGGTCGGGGATCTGCGCCTCGACCAGCGGGGTGAGCACATAGCCAGGGCAGACGGCGTTGCAGGTGATGTGATCCTGCGCCACTTCCAGCGCCACCGTCTTGGTCAGGCCCATGATGCCGTGCTTGGCCGACACATAGGCCGACTTGAACGGCGAGGCGACAAGCCCGTGAGCGGAAGCGATGTTGACGATGCGGCCTGCGCCCTGCCGCTTCATCAGCGGGATCGCGGCCGCAATGGTGTGGAAGGCGGACGAAAGGTTGATGGCAATGATCGCGTCCCACTTCTCGATAGGGAATTCCTCGACCGGCGCGACATGCTGGATGCCCGCATTGTTGACGAGGATATCGACCGTGCCGAAGCGCTCGGCGGCCCTGGCCACCAGATCGCGGCATTCGGACGGCTTCGACATGTCGGCCTTGATGTAGGCGGCGTCGACCCCGTGCTCACGGGCGATTGCCGCCGCCACTTCGTGATCCTCCGGCCTGTCGGAGAAGGAATTGACGACGACGTTGCATCCCCCTGCTGCCAGCCCGCGGGCGATGGCGAGCCCTATTCCGGAGGTCGAGCCGGTGACGATTGCAGTCCGCTTGGCGCTCATGACGGGTCCCCTTGCCTGTGCCGTGACGGAAAATGTTGCAGCGCAATATAGTCGACGCCGCGCCCAAGACCAGCCCGGCTGCGTCAAAAAGCGATGCGCCGGGACTTCTTTGCGGCTTGAATGTTGACTGCTAGGATCATGTATGAGCTTTCGGCGGTTCGTCGGGCAAAGCTCCGCTTGAGAGGCCATCCATGAAGTCCATCATTTCCACCCCCGTTCTTTGCGCGCTCGCCGCGATGCTTGTTGCCGCGCCCGTCATGGCGCAGGACAGGGAAATCGTCGTCTACAACGCCCAGCACGAAAGTCTTGCGAAGGAGTGGGCGGCCGGCTTCACCCGCGACACCGGCATCAAGGTGACGCTGCGCAACGGATCGGACAGCGAATTCTCCAACCAGATCGTGGCCGAGGGCAAGGCTTCGCCCGCCGACGTTTTCCTGACCGAGAATTCGCCGGCCATGACGCAGGTGGAGCAGGCCGGCCTGTTCGCGCAGGTAGATCCCGACACGCTGGCGCTGGTGGAAGACCAGTATCGCCCCTCCAGCGGCCAGTGGATCGGCATCGCCGCCCGCAGCACCGTCTTTGCCTACAACAAGACGAAGCTGACGGAAGACCAGTTGCCGAAATCGCTGCTCGACCTCGCCGACCCGCAATGGAAGGGCCGCTGGGGCGCCTCGCCTTCCGGTCCGGATTTCCAGGCCATCGTCAGCGCGCTCCTGCAATTGAAGGGCGAGGAGGCCACGGCCGGCTGGCTGAAAGCGATGAAGGCCAATTTCAAGGCCTATCGCGGCAACAACACCGTGCTCAAGGCGGTGAACACCGGCGAGATCGACGGCGGCATCATCTATCACTACTACTGGTTCGGCGACCGCGCCCGCACGGCCGAGAACAGCAACGAGGTCGAGCTGCACTATTTCCGCAACGGCGATCCCGGCGCTTTCGTCTCGATCTCCGGCGGCGGCGTCCTCGCCTCCAGCAAGCACCCGCAGGAAGCGCAGGCCTTCCTGAAATGGATCGTCGGCAAGGCCGGCCAGCAGGTGCTGCGCGACGGCACCTCCTACGAATACACGGTCGGCAAGGGCGAGGCTTCCAATGCCGCCCTCGTGCCGCTGGAGGACCTTCAGGCCCCCAGGATCGACCCGCACACGCTGAACTCCCGCAAGGTGACCGACCTGATGACCGATGCGGGCCTGCTGTAGGCGCTCATGCAGGCGTCCGCCGACAGCACCCTGATTGCCGCATCGGCATCGCGCCGGCGGAGAACGGCGCCCTCGCGCCTGTCGTGGATCGGGCTTGCCGCCGTGCTGGTGACGCTGCTGGCGCTCATTCCGCTGGGCTTCATCCTGTGGGTCACGGTGCAGACCGGCTGGGAAACCGCCACCGCCCTCATCTTCCGCCCGCGCGTCGGCGAGCTTCTGGTCAACACGCTGCTGCTCGAGGTGCTAGCCGTGCCGGCCTGCGCGGTGCTTTCGGTGGCGCTCGCCTGGCTGACCGAGCGCAGCGACCTGCCCGGCGCTCGCCTGTGGGCGTGGCTGTGCGTCGCGCCGCTGGCCGTGCCGGCCTTCATCCATTCCTATGCCTGGGTCAGCATCGTGCCCGGTCTCAACGGCCTGAGTGCCGGCGCTCTGGTGTCGGTGCTGGCCTATTTCCCGTTCCTCTACCTGCCGGTCTCGGCAGCACTTCGCCGCCTCGACCCGGCGCTGGAGGATGCGGCGGCGGCCCTCGGCCACGGCCCGTGGAGCGTATTCTTCCGCGTGGTACTACCCCAGCTCCGGCTGGCGCTGTGCGGCGGGGCGCTACTGGTCGGCCTGCACCTGCTTGCCGAATACGGGCTCTTCGTCTTTGTGCGCTTCGACACCTTCACCACCGCGATCGTCGACCAGTTCCAGTCCACCTTCAACGGACCCGCCGCCAACATGCTGGCCGGTGTGCTGATCGCCTGCTGTTTCGCGCTGCTGGCGCTGGAGATGCTGGCGCGCGGCGACGAGCGCTATGCCCGCGTCGGTTTCGGCGCAGCCCGTCGCCTTGTGCCGGCCAGCCTCGGCCGCGCCACCTGGCCCTGCCTGCTGCTCTTCGCACTGGTCGCGCTTCTGTCGCTCGGCGTGCCCTTCTACACCATCGCCCGCTGGCTATTGGCCGGCGGACTTCAGGTGTGGCGCCTGGACGAGATTAGTGCCGCGCTCGGCCACACCACGGTTCTGGCGCTCGGCGGCGCGCTGCTCGCCACGCTTGCCGCCATCCCCATGGCGTGGCTGTCGATCCGCGCGCCCGGCCGCCTGCAACGCGTGCTCGAAGGCTGCAACTACATGGTCGGCGCGCTGCCGGGCGTGGTCGTGGCGCTGGCGCTGGTCACGCTCACCGTGCGCTATCTGCTGCCGCTCTACCAGACGCTCGCCACCATCCTCGTCGCCTATATGCTGATGTTCCTGCCGCGCGCCATCATCAGCCTGCGCGCCTCCATCGCCCAGGCACCGGTCGAGCTGGAGCAGGCGGCGATGAACCTCGGCCGCAAGCCGCTCGACGCGCTGTGGTCCACCACCATCCGCCTGTCCGCGCCCGGCGCCGCCGCCGGCATGGCGCTGGTGGCGCTCGGCATCCTCAACGAGCTCACCGCCACCCAGATGCTGGCGCCCAACGGCACCCGCACGCTGGCGCTCGCCTTCTGGGCCTATAGCGGCGAGATCGACTATGCGGCCGCCGCCCCCTATGCGCTGATCATGGTGGCGGCCTCGCTGCCGCTGACATGGCTGCTTTACGTGCAATCGAAGAAGATGGCCGGACAATGAGCTTTCTGGAACTTTCCGGCCTGCGCAAGAGCTACGGCCCCGTCGGCGCCCGGGTGGCTGCGGTGAACGGCGTCGACCTTGCCGTCGCCTCCGGCAGCCGCACTGCCATCGTCGGCCCTTCCGGTTGCGGCAAGACCACGCTGCTGCGCCTCATCGCCGGTTTCGAGCGACCCGATGCGGGCAGCATGGAACTGGACGGCACCCTGCTTGCCGGACCCGGCTCCTTCGTGCCCGCCTACAGGCGTCCCGTCGGCCTCGTTGCACAGGACGGGGCCTTGTTTCCGCACCTGTCCATCGCCGCCAATATCGGCTTCGGCATTGCCCGAGATACGCCGGACCGGCAGGCGCGGATCCCCGAACTGATCCGGCTGGTGGGCCTCGACGAAGCCTTCCTGCAACGCCGCCCGCACCAGCTTTCCGGCGGCCAGCAGCAGCGCGTAGCACTGGCGCGTGCGCTGGCCCGCAAGCCGCGCCTGATGCTGCTCGACGAACCCTTCTCGGCGCTCGACACGGGCCTGCGCGCCGCCATGCGCAAGACGGTGGCCGGCGTTCTGGAAGCGGCGGGCGTCACCACCATTCTCGTCACCCACGATCAGGAGGAGGCGCTGTCCTTCGCCGACCAGGTAGCGGTCATGCGCGCCGGTGCGCTCATGCAGGCCGGCGCACCGCGCGATCTTTATCTCAGGCCCCGCGACCGCATGGTGGCGGAGTTTCTCGGGGAGGCGATCATCCTGACGGCCCGCGTCGCAGATGGCCATGCGCATTGCATTCTGGGCGCGATCCCCGTCGACCGTGACGCGCAGCACCAGACGGCCGAAATCCTGCTGCGGCCGGAGCAGATCGGGCTTCAACCGGATCAGGCCGGCGGCGCGAGCGCTGTGGTCACGGATTCGGAGTTCAGCGGACCGACCTGCACGCTCACGGTAGAGGTGGCAAGCGGTGCGGGCGAAGCAGGCACCCTCGTCCTGCGTCACCCTTCGGCCGGCGCGCCGCAGGTGGGAACGCGCATCCGGCTCACGGTCAGCGGCAGCGCACATCTGCTCAGCTGATGCGCGCTGACTGAAGCCTTTTACCGCGTGTTGCGGCGGCGGGCCGCCAGCGTGCGCAGGCGCAGCGCGTTGAGGCGGATGAAGCCCTCGGCGTCCTTCTGGTCGTAGGCGCCGCGATCGTCCTCGAAGGTGACGAGGTCGTCGCGGTAGAGCGACCTGGCCGACCTGCGGCCGGTGACGATGACATTGCCCTTGTAGAGCTTCAGCCGCACCGTGCCCTCCACGTCTTCCTGGCTCTTGTCGATCAGAGCCTGCAACATCTCGCGCTCCGGCGAGAACCAGAAGCCGTTGTAGATAAGTTCCGCATAACGCGGCATCAGCTCGTCCTTGAGATGGCCCGCGCCGCGATCCAGCGTGATCGACTCGATGGCGCGGTGCGCGGCGATCAGGATGGTGCCGCCCGGGGTCTCGTAGACGCCGCGGCTCTTCATGCCGACGAAACGGTTCTCGACCAAATCGATGCGGCCGATGCCGTTGTCGCGGCCAAGGTCGTTGAGGGCGGCGAGCAGCGTGGCAGGCGACAGCTTCTTACCGTTCAGCGCAACCGCATCCCCCTTGAGGAACTCGATCTCGATCTCCGTCGCCGCATCGGGCGCATCGAGCGGCGAGACGGAGCGCTGATGCACATATTCCGGCGGCTCACTCCACGGATCTTCCAGCACCTTGCCTTCGGAGGAGGAGTGCAGAAGGTTGGCGTCGACCGAGAACGGCGCTTCGCCCTGCTTGTCCTTCGGCACCGGAATCTGATGCTTTTCGGCGAACTCGATGAGATCGGTGCGCGACTTGAACGACCAGTCGCGCCAGGGCGCGATCACCTTGATGTCGGGATTGAGCGCATAGGCGGAAAGCTCGAAGCGCACCTGATCGTTGCCCTTGCCGGTTGCGCCATGGGCGATGGCATCAGCCCCGGTTTCTTCGGCAATCTGCACCAGATGCTTGGAGATCAGCGGCCGGGCGATAGAGGTGCCGAGCAGATAGGTACCCTCGTAGAGCGCGTTGGCGCGAAACATCGGGAAGACGAAATCCTTCACGAATTCCTCGCGCAGGTCGACGATGCGGATGTCCTTGATACCCATCATTTCGGCCTTGCGGCGCGCCGGCTCCAGTTCCTCGCCCTGTCCGAGGTCGGCGGTGAAGGTGACGACCTCCGCTCCCAGCTCGGTCTGCAGCCATTTGAGGATGATGGAGGTATCGAGACCGCCCGAATAGGCGAGCACGACCTTCTTGACGTCTTTCAGCTTGGACATGGGCGTTTCCGGTGTTCGTTCAAGGACTGCGGCGAGGCGCAAAAACTGCGTGCGCAGTCATAGCAGGAAAGCTGCGCCGGACAAGCGTCGGAACGATCATCGGTAGTGGCGTCATTTTCGGCGGAGTGCGCAATAAACTGGCAAAATGCGCGCGATATAAAACCTTTTCTTGTGAATCTGCACTTTTTCGTGCATTTCAGGCGCCGCGACCGGCAGGCCGCATGGTTACCACCCGAACTGACAGGAACATATGATGCCGGAAGAAAGCCTTCTTGATAGCGCACTGGTACGTCTGGACGAAGCCGCAAGGCACCTCAACGTCGACGCCGATGTCATCGAGAAGCTGAAATATCCGCGCGAAACCACCAAGGCGCGCCTCATGATCCGCATGGACGACGGCTCGCGAAAATCCTTCCTTGCATGGCGATGCCGCTATGACGACACCCGCGGACCGACCAAGGGCGGCATCCGCTTTCATCCCGATGCCACGGCCGAAGAGGTCGAGATGCTGGCGTTCTGGATGACCTTCAAATGCGCCGTGATGAACCTGCCCTATGGCGGCGGCAAGGGCGCCGTGCAGGTCGATCCGCGCCAGCTTTCCAAGGCCGAGCTGGAGCGCCTGTCGCGCTCCTACATCCAGGCATTCTCGCGCATCATCGGCCCCGACCGCGACATTCCCGCTCCGGACGTCTACACCAACTCGATGATCATGGGCTGGATGGCCGACGAATACAGCCAGATCGTCGGTCAGGGCTCGCCCGCCGTCATCACCGGCAAGCCGCTGGCGCTCGGCGGCTCGGTGGGCCGCGGCGATGCCACGGCGCGCGGCGGTTACTATCTGGTGCGCCATCTTGCCGAGGAACTTGGCCTCGCCGGCAAGCTGCGCATCGCCATCCAGGGCTTCGGCAATGCCGGCCAGTACATCGCCTCGCTGCTCGCCGGCGATGGTCACACCATCGTGGCCGTGTCGGATTCCGGCGGCGCCGTGCATGCTGCCGAAGGGCTGGATCTCGACGCGCTCATGGCGGCCAAGAACGATGGCCATTCTGTCGTCCACACCGCTGGCAGGAACGGCCACCAGGCCATCGCCGCCGACGAGCTGGTCGGCGTCGAGTGCGATGTTCTGGTGCCGGCTGCGCTGGAGAACATGATCCACAAGCACAATGCCCACAGCGTGAAGGCCCGTCTCGTGCTGGAGCTCGCCAACGGCCCGGTCACGCCGGAAGCCGACGGGATCCTCGCCGAACGCAATGTCGTGGTTCTTCCCGACATCCTCGCGAATGCGGGCGGCGTCACCGTCTCCTATTTCGAGTGGGTGCAGAACAAGCAGGGCTATTACTGGGAGCTGGAGGAAATCCACACCAAGCTGCGCACCATCATGGAGCGCGAAGGCCGCGCGATCTGGCAGCTTTCCGTCGACCGTGGCGTCACGCCGCGCACAGCGGCCTATGTCCACGCGCTGAGCCGCCTCGCCGAGGCCATCGAGGCCCATGGCACGCAGAGCTATTTCGACAGCTGAACCTGTCTCGAACTGCGCCGGCAGATGGGATATAAGGGGGCGCCGCGCAATGCGGCGCCCTTTCCTTTTCCGGTCCGCCCTTCCTTTTCCGGTCCATCGACAGGCTCACCCATGAACTTCATCCCCGACGCCGCCGTGCTTGTGCAATTCGCCATCGCCACCGTGGTGCTGACGATTACGCCGGGGCCCGACATGACCCTGTTCGTCGGCCGTGCCCTGTCGCAGGGCAGGTCGGCAGGCTTTGCCTGCGCGCTCGGCGCGATGACCGGCATCGTCTTTCATACGGCGCTGGTGGCGCTCGGCCTGTCAGCTCTGATCGTGGCCTCGCCGCAGGCGTTTTTCGTGCTCAAGATCGTCGGTGCGCTCTACCTGATCTGGCTGGCCTTCCAGGCCATTCGCCATGGATCGGCCTTCTCGCCGGAAATCAATGGCCGTGCGCCGCACTCGCTAGCCCGCAACTGGGCGACGGGGCTGGGCATCAACCTGCTCAACCCGAAGATCATCCTGTTCTTCATGACGTTCCTGCCGCAGTTCGTCTCCGCGCACGATCCGCATGCACCCGGCAAGCTCTTCTTCCTCGGCCTGATGTTCATCCTGATTGCGCTGCCGTTCACGGCGACCATGGTGATCGCCGCGGATCGCCTTGCAGCCTTGCTGAAGAAGAGCCCGCGCATCACACGCCTGACGGATTATCTGTTCGCCGGCGTGTTTTCCGCCTTCGCGATCAGGATCCTGACGACCCAGGCGAAATAGGCGGCAGCTTGCCGGAACCGGAGCCGCGCCAGTCCGGCGTCCATATGCCGGCCACCAGCCAGTAGGCCAGGCCGCCGACGATGCCGCTGCCGATCACGGCCAGCAGCAATGCCGTATCGCCCGGACCGGATGCGCCGGCGCCTTCGACATCGCGATAGAAAATGCCGGCGAAAGCCAGCGCAACGAAGCCGCCGGCCAGCGAATAGAACAGCCAGTCGCGCTTGCCCAGGAACTCCGCCATGGCGATGGCGGCGACAGCCGGCCAGAAGTTGAGGTGGGCGACGAACAGCGCCAGCAGGGGCACGGAAACCATCATGCCCGTGGTGAAGGCGGGCAAAGCCTCACCTTCGGCCAGACCGGACCAGCCGAGGAACAGCACATGGACGAAGGCGCTGGCAGCGAGGCAGGCGGCAGCATAGCCCGCCAGCACCACGGCGAAGCGCAGGAGAACGGCGAGAACGGCGCTCAAGCCTCGCCGTGCCCGGCGATCATCATCGCCTCGAGGGCCAGCCGTTCGCTCTTTCGCATGCGCTCGGATTCCGACTTGAGCTGGCCGCAGGCGGCAAGGATGTCGCGCCCGCGCGGCGTGCGGATCGGCGAGGCGTAGCCGGCGGCATTGATGTAGTCGGCAAAGCGCTCGATCGTTTCCCAGTCGGAACACTGGTAGTTGGTGCCCGGCCAGGGATTGAACGGGATCAGGTTGATCTTGGCAGGAATGCCCCTGAGCAGCTTCACCATCTGCTTTGCATCTTCGAGGCTGTCGTTGACGTCCTTCAGCATCACATATTCGAAGGTGATGCGGCGCGCGTTCGACAGGCCCGGATATTCGCGGCAAGCCTTCATGAGCTGTTCGAGCGGATACTTCTTGTTGATCGGCACCAGAAGGTCGCGCAGATCGTCGTTCACTGCATGCAGCGATATCGCCAGCATGACGCCGATCTCCTCGCCCGTGCGGTAGATTTCGGGCACGACACCGGAAGTTGAAAGCGTGATGCGCCGCTTCGACAGCGACAGCCCGTCGCCGTCAGAGGCGATCAGCAGCGCTTTCTTCACCGCTTCGAAATTGTAGAGCGGCTCGCCCATGCCCATCATGACGATGTTGGAAATCCTGCGGCCTTCCGCCGGCACGATAGCACCGGCCGGCGTATCCGTGTCGGGAAAATCGCCCAGCCGGTCGCGCGCGGTCAGCAGTTGCGCCAGGATTTCTTCCGCCGTCAGGTTGCGGACCAGCTTCTGCGTACCGGTGTGGCAGAAGGAGCAGGTAAGCGTGCAGCCGACCTGGCTGGAAATGCACAGCGTGCCGCGCCCCTCTTCCGGGATATAGACGGTCTCGATCTCGACCGGCCGGCCCGCCCCGCGCGGCGGGAAACGGAACAGCCACTTGCGCGTGCCGTCGTTGGAGATCTGCTCCTCGACCACTTCCGGCCGCGCGACGGTGAAGGCACGGTCGAGAGCCGCACGGAGATCCTTGGAGATGTTGAACATCTGCGCAAAATCGGAAACGCCGCGCACATAGAGCCAGTGCCAGAGCTGGCTGACGCGCATCTTCGCCTGCTTTTGCGGCACCACGCCGGCCTCGACCAGCGCCTCGGCCATTTCCTCGCGCGTGAGGCCGATCAGCGACGGCTTCTCCGGCGCGGAACGAATGCGCAGCGCATCGCGGGCGCCGGCGGGGGTAAGGTCGAGTGAAAGGCTCATGGCTGGCCCAATATAGGTGCTTTGCGCCGATTTCAGCAGCGGATTTTGGATGAAGGGCGCCCGATAGCACAAGTTTGACCCGGAGTCATGGCCTGTCTGCCGAATGCAAAAGGCCGGACCCGACGGCCCGGCCTCGATCTGTCTTGCACGGACAGGCTTACTTGCAGCTCGAAATCGAGCTGAGCGCCGCCGAGATTCCCTTCAGCGAGAACACATAGCTGGTCGCATTGCCGCGACCGGATTTCGCCTGCACCTTCATGTCGGCGCCGGCGCGCATGGCGGCGATGAGCTGCGGCTCGTCGGCAGCGTTCTCGACCCAGGCGGACTTGCCACGCGTGAACATGGTGAAGGACTTGTCGCCCACCGTCACCGTGACCTTGGAATTGGCCTGGAAATCATATCCGGCGATGAACTGCGGCTCGTAGGAGACCTGCTGGCCGGGACGCTGCGAGACGAAGAAGAACATATCGCCATGGTTGAGCGTGGTCGGCTGCTTGTCGGTCGGAACGGTCAACACGTAGCACACCTTGCCGCCGGAGGCCTGGTAGCTGTAGGTGCCCCACGCATTGTGCTGGCCGATTTTGGTCGCCTGCTGTGCCAGGACCGGCGAAGCGGTGGCGAGCATGATCAGACCAGAAACTGTAGCTATCAATCGGCGCATTGTGATTCCCATATTCCAAATGGTGCGGGAGCAGGCCGGCGTCTCGTCCTGCCCGATCCCTTCAATTTGATTTAATCTGGGTTACCAAAGCGTGAAGACCGTTAAAAAAAGGCTTCCGCCATAGAAACCGCCGCCATCTCCGCGCCTTTGCCCGCATATTTCATGTTCGCGGGCTCCGGCGCGATGTCCCTGCGCGCGACTTGGAATGGAGGAAAAAGGCAAGAATTTGACTTTTTGCCAAATCGGGGCCGGCGCCGGCGGATATGGCTGCCGATCAGTCGTCCCCGGCGAGCGATTCCTTCGCCGCCGCCTTGTGGGCCGGCGTTATATGCGCGCGCACCGCGGCGATGGCAGCGCTCAGCACAGCCACATCGTCGGTGAAGCCGAGCCCGAAGATGACGTCCGGAATTGCATCGGCGGGCAGCACGAAATAGCCGAGCGCCGCCAGCAATATGGCCTTTGCCTTCAACGGCGTGCTGCTGTCGAGCATGCAGTAGTATGAGGCCACCACGTCTTCCATGAACGGCACATGCCGCGCGGCCTTTCGGGCGGTGCGCCAGAATTTATCACGCACCTCCTTTTCGCCGCCAACCCTGCCTGCGAAGCCGAAGAGATCGAAAGCGGTCCTTTCAGCCATCTATGCCTGTCTCCTTGCACCTGCCGGCTTTGATGCCTGGCCTCTTTCATGTGGTGCGGCGAGGTGTTTCCCGCAAGATATCGTCCAGAGGCGTGAAAACCGAATCGCCGAAAATCGTATCGATACGTCGCGCCAGAACGAAGTCCAGTTCGGTCAGGCCGCCGGCATCGTGCGTCGTCAGCCGGATGTCCACCGTCTTGTAGACATTCGACCATTCCGGGTGATGGTTCATCTTCTCGGCGGCCATCGCCACGCGCGTCATGAACGCGAAAGCCTCGGAAAAATTGCGAAAGACGAAGCGCCGTTCGATGGCCAGCCCGTCTTCGGTCAGCGCCCATTCGGGGCGCTCCCCGAGCGCTGCCTTCAGAACATCCCCTGCCAGTTTCTCTCTTGCCATGGCCTGCTTCCATGTTATCGGCTGCAAGAAGCAGAACATAGGGCCCCTTGCCATGGACGCCAAACCGAAAAACTCGATCCTGTTCGTGTGCCTCGGCAACATCTGCCGTTCGCCGCTGGCCGAGGGCGTGTTCGGAGCGGTGATCGGCGAAAAGCGACTTTCCCACCATTTCCTGCTCGATTCTGCCGGAACCGGCGGCTGGCACGCCGGTTCGCCGCCCGATCCCCGCTCCATCGCGGTCGCGGCGCGCCATGGCGTGGACATTTCCTGCCAGTCGGCGCGCAAGATCGGAGAGGCGGATTTCGCCCGCTTCGACCTCATCCTCGGCATGGACCGTTCCAATGTGCAGGATCTGCGTCGGGCGGCTCCGGAAAGCGCGCAGGACCGCATCCATCTCTATCTCGACTACGCGCTGGGAACCCTGCGCGATGTGCCCGACCCCTATTACGGCGGCGCGGATGGCTTCGAAAAAGTCTACCGCATGATCCGCGAAGCGTCGGAGGTGCTGTCGGGCCGGCTGGCCGCATAATTGCCGCCCAGCGGCCAGGCCTCCTCGACGACATAGGGGCCGCCGCCCACCGAATCGCGGGACGACATCAGCACGAAACGGCCGACCTTGAAGGGTGTCGCGGAAAAATTGCCCCGCGCCGAAAGATATCGCGCGACATCGGCCGGGTGGGCGTTGCGCAGCCGCGCCAGCGTGACATGGGGCATGAACTTGCGCGGATCGGCGCCGATGCCGAGACGCTGGCAGATGCGATCGATCTCGGCCTGAAGCGCCCCAAGGTCCGGCGAGGCAGTCACGCCGGCCCATACCGAATGCGGCTTCTTCTGGCCGAAAGCTCCCACACCGGCCAGTGACAGCGTGAACGAGGGCCGGCGCACACGGTCCAGCGCATCGGCTATGTCGTCGGCCACATGGCCCTCGACATCGCCGATGAAGCGCAGCGTGATGTGATAGTTCTCGACATCTATCCAGCGGGCGCCGGGAAGGCCGCCCCGCAACAGGGAGAGCGATAGCGCGGCATCGCGCGGAATTTCGAGGGCGGTGAAAAGACGCGGCATGGCATAGCCTCCTGTCCTCGAATCGAAACTCTCGATTGCCAGCGAATCACCGATAAGACGGTGGGGCAAGCTAATTGTTCCACGCGGCATATTTCCGCTGGGGAAAGCGTCACGCCGCCGTCATCCTCCGGGCAGCGCCGCGATCGCCTGTTCCACGGTGGGCAAAATCCGCTGAACGATGGTGCGGATACCGTCGACGCTGGGGTGCATGCCGTCCTCGCTGAGCAGGTCCTGCTCGGCCGCCACGCCATCGAGGAAAAACGGATAGAGGATGACGCCGTGCTTCTGCGCCAGCCGCGGATAGAGCGAGCCGAATGCCTCGCCATAGGCATGGCCGAGATTGGGCGCGGCCAGCATGCCGGCCAGAACCACCTTTATGCCACGCGCCTTGAGCCGCGCGATCGTCTCGTCCAGGTTCTTCTCCACGATGGCCGGATCGATGCCGCGCAGCATGTCGTTGGCGCCGAGTTCGAGGATGACCAGATCGGTACCGTCCGGCACCGACCAGTCGAGTCGGGCGAGCCCCCCGCTGGTCGTGTCGCCGGAAACGCCGGCGTTGGAAACCGTGACGTCATGGCCCCTCGCCCGCAACGCTTCCTGCAACTGCTCGGTGAACCCTTCGCCGGGCCCCAGCCCGAAGCCGGCCATCAGGCTGTCGCCGAAGCCAACGATCTGCACGGGCTCCGACCGGGCCGGGGCGGCAAGCGTAAGCGCAACGCCGAAAAGCATCGCGCCCAAAACCATGACAGGGCACAAAAACTTGTATTTGAAAGCCATGCTTTTGCCCCCATATGTGCTGACGTTTCCGCAACTGGCCTGCATCCGGGCTTTCGCCCGTCCCTCCATATAGGATCGATCCGTTTTGACAAAAGCCGTCATCGAACTGGAAAACGTGTCGCTGACGCTGGGCGAAGGCGCATCCTCCGTCCACGTGCTGAAAGGGATCGACCTGACGGTACGGCAGGGTGAGATTGCCGGGATCGTCGGTCCTTCCGGTTCGGGAAAATCCACGCTGCTGATGGTTCTGGCCGGGCTGGAGCGGGTCGACGCGGGCCGCGTCACCATCGCCGGCATGACGCTGAACGGCAGGAGCGAGGACGAGATCGCCGCCTTCCGGGGCCGCAACATCGGCATCGTGTTCCAGTCCTTCCACCTCATCCCCAACATGACGGCACTGGAAAACGTGGCCGTGCCGCTGGAACTGGCCGGCCATCCCGAGCCTTTCAGGGTGGCCGAGCAGGAACTGGCGGCGGTGGGGCTCAGCGAGCGCCTGACCCACTACCCGGGCGAGCTTTCCGGCGGCGAGCAGCAGCGCGTGGCCATCGCCCGCGCGCTCGCCCCCGCCCCGCCGATCCTGATCGCCGACGAGCCGACCGGCAACCTCGATCAGGCGACGGGAAAGCAGATCGCGGACCTTCTGTTCTCCAAGGCGGCCGAGCGCGGCATGACGCTGGTGCTGGTCACCCACGATCCGTCGCTGGCCGCGCGCTGCTCGCGCCGCATCGCCATGCGCTCGGGTCGCATCGAGGCGGAACCGACGCTGGTGGAAACGGCCATCGCATGAGGAAAATGACCCGCCAGCTCGCGCTTGCCTTTCGTTTCGCGCTGCGCGAGATGCGCGGCGGCCTGTCCGGCTTCGCCATATTCCTCGCCTGCATCGCGCTCGGCGTCGCCGCCATCGGCGGCGTCAACTCGGTCGCCCGCTCGATCGGCGACGGCGTGGCCGCGCAGGGCCAGCCGCTGCTCGGCGGCGACCTGCGCTTCCGCCTCAATCAGCGCGAGGCGGGCGAGGCGGAACTCGCCTTCCTGCACGCCAATGGAGACGTGTCGCACAGCGCCAGCATGCGCTCCATGGCGCGCCTGGCCGACGGGTCCGATCAGGCGCTGGTCGAGGTCAAGGCGGTGGACGACGCCTATCCGCTCTATGGCACGCTGGAAGTGGAGCCGGCGCTCGGCCACGACGCGTTGTTTGGCAAAAAAACCGGCAGCTTCGGCGCGGCCGCGCCCGAACTGCTGTTCGAACGCCTCGGCCTGAAGATCGGCGACCGGATCATGCTCGGCAATTCCAGCTTCGAGCTTCGGGCCGAACTGGTGAGCGAACCGGATCCCGTCTCGGAAGGTTTCGGCTTCGCGCCGCGCCTGCTGGTGTCGCTGGAGGGCCTGCGCGCCTCGGGCCTCGTCGTTGCCGGCAGCCTTGTCGAGCACTCCTACAAGCTGCGGCTGGAGCCCGGCGCCGGCGACGCCCGCCTCGAACGGGTGGAGGCTCAGGCGCGCGCCGCGCTGCCCGAGGCCGGCTGGTCGATCCGCACCCGTTCCAACGCCGCGCCGGCGCTGTCGGCCAATATCGAGCGCTTCTCGCAGTTTCTCACGCTGGTCGGCCTCACCTCGCTGGTGGTCGGCGGCGTCGGCGTCGCCAATGCGGTGCGCGCCTATCTCGATGGCAAGCGCGGTGTCATCGCTTCCTTCAAGAGCCTTGGCGCGTCGGGCGGCTTCGTCTTCACCGTCTATCTGGTGCAGACCCTGCTGATCGCCGCGATCGGCATCGCGGCGGGGCTTGTGCTGGCCGTCCTCATGCCCTTCGCCGCGTCCGGCGCGTTGCAGGCGATCATTCCCGTTCCGGCCGAAGCCGGCATCTACCCGGCAGCGCTTGCGCTCGCCGCCACGTTCGGCATCCTCGTCACCCTCGCCTTCGCGATCCTGCCGCTCGGGCGCGCCCGCGACGTTCCCGCGACCGCCCTGTTCCGGGAGCTCGGTTTCGAAGGCCGTGGCCGCCCCCGCCTCGTCTATATCGCGACGGCCGTCGGCATCGCTCTTTCCCTCGCCGCGCTGGCGATCTTCACGGCCCACGACCGCCGCATCGCCGTCACCTTCGTCGGGGCGGCGGTGCTGTCGTTCCTCGTGCTGCGGCTGGTGGCCCTCCTCGTGCAATGGCTGGCGCGCAAAGCCCCGCGCCTCAATTCCACGGCGCTCCGATTGGCGGTCGGCAACATCCACCGACCCGGTGCGCTCACCCCCTCCGTGGTTCTGGCGCTGGGGCTCGGGCTGACGCTGCTGGTCACGCTGGCGCTGATCGACGGCAACCTGCGCCGCCAGATCTCCGACAGCCTGCCGGAGAAGGCCCCGAACTTCTTCTTCGTCGACATACAGGCCGCCGATGTCGACGCCTTCTCCACGCTGGTCGCACGGGAATCGCCACAGGGCACGCTGGTGCAGGTTCCGATGCTGCGCGGCCGCGTCATCGCCCTCAACGGCACCGATGTGCGCGAGCTGGACATTCCCCCCGCCGGTGCGTGGGTGCTGCGCGGCGACCGTGGCCTGACCTACGAGGCCGAGCAGCCGCGCAATGCCTCGCTCACCGGCGGAAGCTGGTGGCCGCAGGATTATACCGGCGAGCCGCTGGTCTCCTTCTCGGCAAAGGAGGGCGAGGAACTTGGCCTTTCCATCGGCGATACGGTGACGGTCAACGTGCTTGGCCGCAACGTCACGGCGCGCATCGCCAACTTCCGTCAGGTGCAGTGGGAGACGCTCGGCATCAACTTCGTCATGGTGTTCTCGCCCAACACCTTCGCCGGCGCCCCGCACAGCTGGCTGGCGACGCTTTCCGACGACACGGCGACGGTGTCGGACGACGCCCGCATCCTCAACGCCGTCACCCGCGCCTTCCCGGCGGTGACGACGGTGCGCGTCAAGGATGCGCTCGACATCGTCAACCAGCTCGTCGGCGAGCTCGGCACGGCGATCCGCGCCGCCGCCGGCGTGGCGCTGATCTCGTCGGTTCTGGTGCTGGCCGGCGCGCTCGCCGCCGGCAACCGTGCCCGCATCCACGACGCGGTGGTGCTGAAGACGCTGGGGGCGACGCGGCGCACGCTGATTTCCGCCTATGCGCTGGAATATATGCTGCTTGGCCTTGCCACCGCCGTTTTCGCACTGGCGGCAGGAGGCGTGGCGGCATGGTACGTCGTCACCCGCATCATGACCCTGCCCTCGCAGTTCTCGGCCGAAGTCGCGCTCGGAACCATCATGCTGGCGCTGGTGCTCACCGTCGGCATCGGCCTTGTCGGTACATGGCGCGTGCTCGGGCACAAGGCGGCCCCGGTGCTGCGCAACCTGTGAAGGGAAAATACGCAGATTTGCACCGTGTTCATGATTAATCTGCGTTAAGCTTGGCTACCGCTGACATCAAAATTGCGCGATTTTTCAAGCTCACGAACGATTTCCTGCCGTTACGGGGCTTGTTCCGGGTCGGAATAACCCTCATATTTCGGGCAGGCATGCTGGAGGCCTCGCCAGCGGCGCCTGGGCACGCGCCCGACACCGGACGGGGCAAGAAGCAACAGAGGACTGAAATGGCTGACCCCCTTCACAACTACCAGACGCGCACGGCCCCGTATGGCCGCGCCGACATGGCCATCGACGAGGGCCTGCGCGCTTACATGCTGCGCGTCTACAATCTGATGGGCCTTGGCCTCCTGATCACCGG
The DNA here is from genome assembly GCA_022833215.1 of Mesorhizobium sp. Classification (GTDB taxonomy): domain Bacteria; phylum Pseudomonadota; class Alphaproteobacteria; order Rhizobiales; family Rhizobiaceae; genus Mesorhizobium. The sequence goes on from JAIPUZ010000011.1 coordinate 23,040, forward strand.
CCTCGCAGCCGTCGCCACGATCATGCTGGCCACGACCAACAATCCGGCCGCAGCGGTCGCCACGCTGCCGAGCGGCCAGATGCTGACCTCCTTCGGCTACGCCATCTTCGCCTCGCCGCTCAGGTGGGTGGTGATTCTCGCGCCGCTGGCTGCAGTGTTCTTCCTGTCGTTCCGCGTGCAGTCGATGAGCGTGGCCGCGGCCCAGACCACGTTCTGGGTCTATGCCGGCCTGGTTGGCCTGTCGCTGTCGTCGATCTTCCTGGTCTACACCAGCGCCTCGATCACCCAGACCTTCTTCGCCACGGCCGCCGCCTTCGGCGCACTGTCGCTCTATGGCTACACCACCAAGCGTGATCTGACGGCTATGGGCTCGTTCCTGATCATGGGCCTGTTCGGCCTGATCATCGCCATGGTCATCAACATCTTCCTTCAGTCGTCGGCCCTGTCCTTCGCGGTCTCGGCCATCGGCGTTCTGATCTTCGCCGGCCTCACCGCCTATGACACGCAGAAGATCAAGGAGATGTACTACGAGTCGGATGACGCCGACGTTGCCGGTCGCAAGTCGATCATGGGCGCGCTGACGCTCTATCTAGACTTCATCAACCTGTTCATGTTCCTGCTTCAGTTCATGGGCGACCGCCGCTGAACCGGCCGGAACGAATGAAACGGAAGGGCGGCCTTGCAGCCGCCCTTTTCTTTTGGCCGCTTGCGGCGATATAAAAACCGGCCACCCTCCACAGTTCCGGACCGAATCCCATGATACGCGCGGCGAGCCAAGCCGACCTTCCCCGCATCACGGCAATCTACCGCGACGCCGTGCTGAACGGCACCGCAACCTATGAGCTGAAGCCCCCGTCGCTCGCAGAAATGCAAGGCCGCTACCAGGCCCTGCGCGCCAAAGGCTACCCGTTTCTGGTCGCCACGGACGACGCCGGCACCGTGCTCGGCTATGCTTATGCTGGCCCCTTCCGGGCCCGGCCTGCCTATCGCTTCATCGTCGAGGATTCGATCTATATCGCTCCGGAAGCCAAGGGACGCGGCATCGGCATGGCCCTGATGCGGGAACTGATCGATGAGGTGCGGGCGCTGGGCTTCCGGCAGTTCGTCGCCGTCATCGGCGACGGCACGCCGCAGAGCCCTTCCGTGCGCCTGCACGAGAAGCTGGGCTTCCGCCATACAGGCATGCTCGAAGGTTCCGGCTACAAGCACGGACGCTGGCTGGACACCGCCTTCATGCAGCTTGAAATGAATGGCGGGGCGAACCGGCCGCCCGATCCCGATTCATGGCCGGAAAAGGCCCTGAAGGACGGCTGAGACCCGCACCGTCTCGCACAAGGCCAGCCACAACGGAAAGAGCAATGTGGAGGACGTTACGCCTTCACCAGCTTCAGCCTGCTGTCGAAGATATTCAGGACACGCGCCAGTTCGTGTCCACGCTTGAGGATGCGACCGCCTGCGGCCACCACGGAGAAAGCGCCCTGGCGCTTGGCCAGCTTCGGGTCCTTGACGATCTGGAACAGCGGCACTTCGCTGGCGCGCCGGTAGACGGAGAAGATCGCCCGGTCCTCCAGATGGTCGATGGCGTAATCCTTCCATTCATTGGCCGCCACCATGCGCCCGTAGAGCCGCAGGATCAGGTCGAGCTCCCGGCGGTCGAAGGCCACCGGCATGCCGAGGCGCTCGCGGCGCGCCTCGTGGAGCGGGATAAGTATTGCGGATGCGTCTCCTTCTCCCGCGCCTGCGCCGCCTTCGCTCATGCCATGATCCCTGCAAATGCAACAGCCACACGCACAGGTTCGCCCTTTCCGGCAGGAATTGCAAGTACGCCGGCTATCCGGCTCGGTCCGGCCCCGCCAAGCATTTTGTCGTTACGAGCAGCGCCTGACGTCGGAAAAATGAGGCCAAACAGGGCAGCAGGCCGGATTTCCGGCGGCGACGGCTCCGGCGAATCTTAAGGCGATGTGTCTGCCGGTTCGGGCTTTCCGTCATTCCCGCAAACCGCCCTGCGCCTGTCGGCCCGGTGCGATCGGCATGCGTAGGCCGCAGCTTACATTTGTGAACGCGTGTTGGAATTGGTGATCCATCGCCACATTCTTGCCATTTTTTATCCGCGCTCCCGCCCCATTGTGAAACGAGTCTACCCTCGTTGCCTGAGACGGTTCGGTCCGGCACTGGCTCGTAACCCCCAAGCCCCCCGCCCACGGGCCTGAGTCGGATCGAACCAACCTCGGCATGCGGAGCGGAACCCGTTCCTTCACCATTCCCAGATCGTTGCGGCTTATGGTTTCGTCCGGTTGACGAACGCCGCTCCGATAATCGGGCCCGGCAGGCCGTCCCGGGCGACCGACTGCAGCAGGACAGCGCATCCGCCCTTCTTCATCACTTCGCTGGCCGGCAATTCGTAGCGCTGTGCCTTGCCATGCCACATGCCGGCGGTCTGGATGGACGAAACCGCATTCCAGTAGGTCATCTGCCGGCCGCGATTTCGGCCGCGCCCTATTTCCACCGTCTGGGGCGGTTCGAAATAGGCCAGAATGACATGCGCGCTGTCAGGCAGATCGACGCCGGGATCGGCATCCCCGGTCTCGATGATCACCCCGTCCCCTTCCTGCGCCACCCGGATCGGCACCAGCATGCCGTTGCCCGATGATTTCAGCATGGAAAGCGCGCCGGTCACCGCAGCGCGATTGGCGCCGTTGACATGGGCGCGGCCGTTGATGACCGCCTGTGGCGTGTAGATCGAACGGCCGCCGAAGGCGCGCATGTAGGCGTATTGGCGCTCTGTGTTGTCCTTGTTGCTCAGCGTGTCGTGCCAGCCGAGATAGTCCCAGTAGTCGACATGATAGGCAAGCGCCACGATATCGTCCTTGCCGGCCAGTTCGGCGAAGAACCTGTCGGCCGGCGGGCAGGAATTGCAGCCCTGGCTGGTGAACAGCTCGACCACGCCCGCCGGTGTCTCGACCGACAGTCCGGCTTCGGCCGCAACGGCCCGCCCGCAGACCAGCGACAGCGCGAGCGCAACGAGGCTAAGCCGCAACGATGTTCCGATTGGCATGGCGATTTCCGAATCCGCCGGCTTCCCCGGCTGGGTTTTGTTTGCCGACCTGTTTGGCAGATGCGGCGCTCAACGGAAAGTCACGTTGCGGTGAGAAAAAGCCTCATGAAACGTGAAAGGCCGCCGGCTGGAGCCGGCGGCCTTTCATTGTCAGCCGGAGCATGGAACCGAAAAGCGGATTCCGGTTTCCGGATCAGTCCGATGCCCCATCCGAAGCAGGATTACGCGGCAAGATCGCGCAGTACATACTGCAAGATGCCGCCGTTCCGGTAGTAATCGAGCTCGTCCAGCGTATCGATGCGGCACAGGATCGGAACCTCCTTCACCGAACCGTCGGCGTAGGTGATCTTCGCCACCATCTTCTGGCGCGGCTTGATGGTCTCCACACCGTCGATTTCGACCAGCTCGTCGCCCTTGAGGTTGAGCGAGGCCCACGACGTGCCTTCCTCGAACACGAAGGGGATGATGCCCATGCCGACCAGGTTGGAGCGGTGGATGCGCTCGAAGGACTGGGCGATCACGGCGCGCACGCCGAGCAGGTTGGTGCCCTTGGCAGCCCAGTCGCGCGACGAGCCGTTGCCGTACTCGACGCCGGCGAAGATGACCAGCGGCACGCCTTCCTGCTTGTACTCCATGGCGGCGTCGTAGATCGACATCTCTTCCTTGGAAGGATAGTGGATCGTGTAGCCGCCTTCCTTGCCGTTCTCGCCCAGCATGTGGTTGCGGATGCGGATGTTGGCGAAAGTGCCGCGCATCATCACCTCATGGTTGCCGCGACGCGTGCCGTACTGGTTGAAGTCGGCAACATTCACCCCATGGTCGAGCAGGTATTTGCCGGCCGGGGAGGCAGCCTTGATCGAGCCGGCCGGCGAGATGTGGTCGGTGGTGATCTTGTCGCCGAACAGGCCGAGAATGCGGGCGCCCCTGATGTCGGAAACCTTGCCGACGCCCTTGCCCATGCCAACGAAATAGGGCGGGTTCTGAACGTAGGTCGAGTTGTCGTCCCACGAATATGTCTGGCCTTCCGGTGCCTTCACCTTCTGCCAGTTCTCGTCGCCCTTGAAGACGTCGGCATATTTGCGGGCGAACAGCTCGCGGGTGACGTTCTTCTCGATGAACTCGTTGATCTCGGCCGATGTCGGCC
>JAIPUZ010000012.1 GCA_022833215.1 Mesorhizobium sp.
CGCACACCAGCGCCAGCGCCGCGTTCCACGACCACACCGCGACCGGGAAGTTGAAGGCCGAGATGACGCCGACCACGCCCAGCGGATGCCAGGTTTCCATCATGCGGTGGCCGGGGCGCTCGGTGGCGATGGTCAGGCCATACAATTGCCGCGACAGGCCGACGGCGAAGTCGCAGATGTCGATCATCTCCTGCACCTCGCCCAGCCCCTCCGAGGGGATCTTGCCGACCTCGACCGACACCAGCCGCCCGAGCGCCTCCTTGTGGGCGCGCAACTCCTCGCCGAGCAGCCGCACCAGCTCGCCGCGGCGCGGGGCCGGCACCAGACGCCACTTCAGGAACGCCGCATGGGCATCATCCACCGCACGCCCCGCTTCCGCCCCCGAAACCTCGCCAACCCGCGCAAGCTCCTCACCCGTCACAGGACTGCGCACCACAAGCGTTCCACCCGAAACCGAACCCGGCAAAACACCAAGCCCAGAGAGAAGTTCGGCCGTCTCATTTGCTATGGACATCAGATCACCTTTGGAAATCGAAACACGTTCGACGGCCGCAGCCGTCATACCCGGCCCTGAAGCAGGGATTTTGCCTATGACTAACGGTTCCGGAACGCTTGCGCCACCCCGCTGGAAGACGCGAACCACAACTTGCCAGCCCTATCGGCCGCTGTTTAGGCTGCATCCCGAAACAAGGGGCAGAACTGCATGAAAACCGTCTTTTCGCCGCTGCACGCCGGACACGCCGATACGTTCGAACTTGTTGCCGGCGAGCTGGTATCCGGTTTCGAGAAGCCATCGCGGGCGGAGTTCATCAGGGCGCGGGTGGAAAGCGAGAAGCTCGGCGACATCCTGCCGCCGCAGGAGCACGACCTTTCGGCGGCCAGAAAGGTTCATGCCTCCGACTACATCGATTTCCTGCCGACGGTCTGGTCACAATGGCAAGCGGCCGGGCATACCGGTCCGGTGGCCCTGCCCTATGTGTGGCCCACACGCGGCCTGCGTGCAGACAGGAGGCCGCGCGCCATCGAAGCTCAGCTCGGCTACTACTCGTTCGATGCGGGAGCGCCCTTCGTGAAAGGAACCTGGGAGGCGGTCAGGTCCTCCTGCAATGTCGCATTGACCGCGGCCGGCCTGGTCCACACAGGCGAACGCGCCGCCTTCGCGCTTTGCCGCCCTCCGGGCCACCACGCCGGCTCCGCCTTCATGGGCGGCTACTGCTACATCAACAACGCGGCCGTCGCCGCGCAGTGGTTCCGCGACCACGGCGCGGCGCGCGTGAGCGTGCTCGACATCGACTATCATCACGGCAACGGAACGCAGGAAATCTTCTATTCGCGCGCCGACGTGCAGGTGCTGAACCTGCACGCCGATCCAATGGCCGAATATCCCTTTTTCCTCGGCCATGCCGACGAACATGGCAGCGGGGCCGGGCAAGGCTGCAACCACAACTATCCGATGCCCGCCGGAACGGCGTGGGATGAATGGAGCCTGGCGCTCGAGGATGCCTGCGCCAAAATCGGCGCCTGCCGCCCGGACGTGGTCGTCGTCTCTCTCGGTGTCGATACATTCGAGAAGGACCCGATCAGCCGGTTCAGGCTGAAAAGCAGCGATTATCCCCTGATCGGCAACCGCATCCGCAAACTTGGCCTGCCTGTGCTTTTCGTCATGGAGGGCGGCTATGCGGTCGAGGAAATCGGCATCAACGCCGTGGGTGTCCTGACTGGCTTCGAGGGTCGCTGAACAGAAACCGAGTCGCGCATGGACTCCGAATCCGATTTTTGTCAATTCCCGTTTGATGTCGGATTCGACTGAGGGTAGATTAAGTCCGAATCAGTTGATCCTGCGGGGGCGGGGCGAAAACTTCCAAGTCTGAAGCTTCGACGAAACGATCGAGGCAAGACGCGATGGCTTCGCGTTCCCTAACGGAATCGTCCGGTCGGGCGTTGTCGGCGCCCCGTGCGTTTCCGGCATTTTGCGTTCCCAAAAACTTTGCGCGTTCCAGCGTGAATTCAATGCGTTTTCCCCTGCCATGGGTGTCATGCCTGCGGTGGACCATGAATTGTGGCCCCAAGACTCCGATGAACAACTTCGCATCAGACACGAAAAACCGCAGACCGGAACACCCGCCCGCTTCACGGGGCGAGCTTACCGGCTTCCTCATGAACATGACCGCCAACACCGGCGCCGACAGCTACATGCTGGTCGCCATCGTGCACGGCGAAGCCCGCAATCAGGCCCGCATCGTCGCTTCCAACTGGCAGTTCGACGCCATAGAGCTGATCGGGCGCCAGCTCATCGCGACGCTTGCCCAGGGGCCGTGGACCGCTTCGCCGGGCACGCTTCCCGCCGCCCTGACCGTCAGCAGCGCACCCGACACCGACGCGCTCATCAATGGCGAGGAAGCGCGGCTGCTTCACGTGCTCGGCCATGCAGAGGTCTATTCGCTGGCGCTCAATGTGGGCCGCCAGCGCCTGTTCATCCTTTTTTCTTCCGCACAGGCAGGAAGCATCGATCTTTCCACGCTGGCCCGTGCCCAGATCGAATGCTGCTATGCGCTGTCGCGCACGCCCCATCTCATCGCGGGCACCGCCACCCAAGACCCGCTTTCCGACCGCGAGCGCGAATGCCTGTTCTGGGTTTCGGAAGGCAAGACCACCGACGAGGTCGCCGTCATCCTCGGCGTGTCCTCCAATACGGTGAACAGCTACATCACCCACGCCATTCAGAAATTCTCGGCCAGCAACAGGGCGATGGCCATCGCAACGGCAATCAGGAGCGGCATCATTTGACCCGGCCAGCCTTGAAGGATGTGGACACAGGCCAGCCGCGCGCCACCTTCGGACAGGTCTGGCTGCAGGGTGGAAGCCATGGGCTCACGCTGGCGGATGCCGTGCGCCGCTGCCGCTGGATGGCGCTTGATATCAACGCGGACGCTTTCGCGCTGCTTCTTGCACCCCCGGCACAGGAACGCGCGCGCCTCGTGCCCTGCCTCGATTCCGACCATCCGGGCATAGGCTTCTCGAAAAAGATCGCCGCCGATACGGAACATGTGGTGCAGCACGTCCGCTCCTCCACCGAACCGCTGTGGTGGAGCAAGGCAGGCGAATGCGCTTCGGACACCGCTCCCGGCTCGCTGTCGTGGGTCACGCGGATCCCGCCGCTGGTCGAAGACAAGGCCGGCATCGCGTTCCCGGTTCATGCGGAACGCAACCAGTGCGGGCTGATGGTTTTCGCGGGCGACGGGATCGGTCTTTCCCAGGACATGCTCTACGATATCCATGGGCGCTGTTTTTCGCTGTTCGCCGCCGTATCGCGCATCCGCTCCGACAATCCGGGGCTGAAGCGGGCGATGACCCGTCGCGAACTCGAATGCCTGAAGCTCACCGCCAACGGCTATACGAGCGAGGAGATCGCGCGTCTGCTCAGGCTGTCGGTGCACACCACCAACCAGTACCTCACCCAGTCGGCGCAGAAGCTGAACGCGGTGAGCCGCACGCAAGCCGTGGCCAAGGCGCTTCGCCTCGGCCTCATAGAGTAGAACGGCCGAGCCCCATCGTCTCGGCAGGCCGGATTCGCGACTGTTCGATCGCCTGACGCAGCAGCGCCGTGTTCATCTGCGGATCCTCGCGCGGCGTCTCGAAGGTGACGTAGTTCACCACCACGGAAGCCTGATGCTCTTCGAGCGTGAGCTGGAAGTAGACAGTCGCCCCGGCTGGCCTCAGTTCGAGGTCGAGCACGATGCGCGGACTGCCGCCCCAGTCGATATAGGCTTCGCCGCCATGGCCGAGCCTGAGGGTGCCGGGCATGAAATAGAGCTCGGCCGCCGAATCCACGAGGTCGGCAAGGCAGGCGAAATGCTCCAGCCGGATGAAGGCGATGTAGTCGGCCACATCGACCAGCCGCAATTCTCCCACCACCTGTTCGATGGCGCGCGCCACGATGCTCTCGCGTGTTTCTGCGTGCGGCTGCCTTATCATGTCACCTGCCGGCGTTTGACTTTGTTCGAGTAGACGATCCGCACCAGTTCGGCGACGGCCTGGTAGAACTGCTGCGGGATGACGCTATCCACCGAAACTTGCTTGTACATGGAGCGGGCAAGCGCAACGTCCTCGAATACGGGAACGCCGTTCGCTTCGGCCAGTTCACGGATCTTGAGCGCCACCAGATCCTGCCCCTTGGCGAGCACGAGCGGGGCGGCATCCTCCTCCCGCACATATTTCAGCGCAACGGCGTAGTGGGTCGGGTTGGCGATCACCAGCGTGGCGCGCGGAACGGCAGCCATCATGCGCCGGCGCGCCCTGTCGCGGGCCACGGACCGGATGCGCGACTTGACGATCGGATCGCCTTCGGACTGCTTGAGCTCGTCCTTGACCTCCTGCTTCGTCATGCGCAGGTCCTGCTTCCAGTGGAAGCGCTGCCAGATGAAGTCAGCCGCGGCGATGGCGCCCATCACGAAGACGATCACCACAAGGATATCGACGGTGAAGCCACGGATCACGCTTCCGAATTCCACCGGATTGGTGATCATTCCGGCCAGCAGGCGGCTGACGCTGTCCGAAAGCGCGATCATCAGCACCAGTATGGCGAAGCCCACCTTGGCGACCGACTTCAGGAATTCCACGAAACCCTGCACGCCGAACATGCGCTTCCAGCCCTGCATGATGGAAATGCGTGACGACTGCGGCCGAATGCGTTCCGCAACGAAACGAGGCATGTTCTGGGCGACCGAAGCCGTTATCCCGGCAGCCACCAGCAACACCAGCAGGGCGGCGACGGCGCGGCCGATCTCGACCATGACGCTGCGATAGAGCGCGATCATGTCAGTCTCGTTGGCCATCGGCCACACGTCGGGCTTTTCGAGGAACATGGACAGGAAGAGCCCCAGCTCCACCGCCGCGTCGCGCGCATAGAAGACGGTGTAGGCAAGGATGGCGACGAAAGAGGCGAAGATCGCGGTTTCCTTCGAATGGGGCAGCTTGCCCTTCTCGACGGTGTCGCGGATCTTCTTCTCGGTCGCCTCTTCTGTTTTCGAATCCTTGTCGACGGCCTCGGACATGGCTCAGCCAGCTATGCCGCTTCGGAGGCTGCCTGCGCTCCGGGCAGTTCGAAGGCGCCTTCGCGCGAAAGGCGCACCGTGGCCGAGGCGACCGTCTTGCGGGCCTGCATGATGTCTGCAAGCGCAATGCCCTCCGAACCCAAGGAAAGCTCGGACTCGATCATGCGCCGCGCCCGCGCGCCAATCGCGGACAGCACCGCCTCAGTCAGTTCTTCCGGCGCCCCGCGCAGTGCCAGCGTGACGACGTCCGTCGACAGGCCGTCGAAAACCAGCACACGCGCCTTCTGCGACAGCAGATGCATGTCATCGAAGGAGAATACCCGCGCTTTCACGCTGGCGAGATCGGGCGTTCCGACGGATTCCAGATCCTGGATGACCTCATCGAGCTGGGCCTTGTCCATCTCGTTGAGGACGCTCGCCAGACGCGCCTGGCCCGATGAGGTGTCCTTTGAGGAAGAACCGTCGAGCAGGCGGGCGCGTATCTGGTTTTCCACGATGCGCGCTGCCGCCTGCGGCGCACTGGCCATCGTCACCATGCGCTTCATGACCTCCGCCCGCAGCGGCTTCTCCAGCGTCAGCAGCACCTGCGCGGCAAGCTGCGACGACAGCTTCGAAAGCACCAGCGCGCCGGTCTGCGGGTGTTCGCCGGCGAGGAAGGCGCCGATGCGCGCGGCATCGAGCTTCTCCACCTGCGGCCATACCGGCAGGGGACCGGCATCGGGCTTCTTCTGCCTGCCTTCCATGATGGCGCTGACCTCTTCCGGCGACAGCGTCTCGTTGAGCAGCGTGTCCATCTTGTCGGCGGAATCGAGCAGGCCGGCGCCTTCGGTGAATTCAGCCTCGAACTCGGCCACGATCTTTTCCAGATCGGCCTGCGGAATGGTTCGCAGCATGCGCGCCGCATCGATCAGCGACTTGAGTTCCTCCTGCTTGAAGAACTTGAGCAGACGACCCGCCGCCGGCTTGCCCATGGCCACAAGGATCGCGGCTGCCTTTTGCGGCCGGGTCAGCGTCAGCGATGTCGTCATGCGGCTCTCCCCTGCTCCCGTTGCGCGCGCCCCCGGCCCGGCATCAGGTGCTCTTTGCGGTGATGATCTCGGTCAGGCGAACCGCAAAGCGGGAGGAATCGTTTTCCAGCACGGTCAGCTCGCCGCGCGCGATGCGGCGACCGTTGACCATCACGTCGATCGGCTCGCCGATGCGCCGGTCGAGAGCCACGGTTGAGCCCTTCTGCAAGGTCATCAGCTCGGATACCGCCATTTCGGTGGTGCCGAGCACGATCTGCACATCGACCGGTATATCCATGATGACGCTGCTGCCGGACGAAGCGGTTTCGGGGGCCGCATCTTGCGGGCGCTTTTCCTCCTGCTGGAGTACGCCGCGCAATTCTTCGATGGCCCGGTCGAGCTGCTCGTCCCGGTCTTCGCTAAGGGCTTCCGCATTGGAATGGCTCATACTGCTACTCTCCTGTTGCCCACGCCCGGTCAACCCGGCGCAAGCCCATCCATGAAATCCTGCGCTTCATCGTGCGGCTGACTGATCCGTACCGTGTAGTGCTTGCCAAGCTTGCCAAGCTCGCACACGAACAATGTGCGGTCCCGCACGCCAAGCCGCGCATGGCTCTGGGCCATGTCGCCCAGTTCGATCACGTCGCCGGCGCGCAGACCGGCAAGCTGGCCGAGCGACATCTTCGCCAGCGGCATGGTTGCCGTCAGCGAAATCGTCGAACGCTTCACCTCTTCCGAGAAATGCGTCTGCCAGCGGGACGTATCTTCCGCATCGGCATCCGCGCCGTTGCGCGCCAGGATCACCCGCTGGGGGATCGTGATCGCGACGGTGCCACGCTCGGTCGCGGTCGACAGCGCAAAGACGATGCGCACGGCGGGACCGTCGCGCAGCACATGGCGCTTCGCCTCCAGCCCTGCCATGGCCCGCTGCACGGGAAGCCTGAGATCGAGCGAACGCCTGCCGGAGCCGTTGAGCACGTCGGCGAATTCCTGGAACACCAGCGTCGCCACATCGATCTCGACTGGAGAGAAATCCCGCTCGATCGTGGAGACGGGCCCGTCCGGATCGCCGCCGAACAGCGTGCAGACCATGACGGAGACCGCAGCCGCATCCATGACCAGCGTCATGGCATCGGACGAGATCGTCGAGGCGACGATGGTCATGGCGAAGCTGTCGCCGGAAAGCGAGCGCGCTTCCGCCACACGGATGATCTCGACGCCCTGAAGGTCGATGCGCACCGGGACGCCGATCTCTTCAGCCAGGCGCTTCATGAGCAAAGGCAGCGCACGCTCCGCCATGGAGCGTCCGGCACCGATCACCTGGCCGGCGTCGCCGCTGTCGCCCAGCAGTCGCTCCATGATCAGGGAACGGGTTCCCGCCGGGCTTGCCGGGCTGCTCATGATGCGCACGCCTCCACAGCCATCGTCATGCAGCCTTCTTATCGGCGATGACCGCATTCATGGTGCTCTGCTCGACGGCATCGATGGACGGCCTGTCGTAGGCGGAGATGGTCTTGCGCCCGAACTCGATGGCCACCTGCGGCAGCGAACCGTTCATATAGGCCAGAAGCGTCTGCTTCACGATGACGTAGAGGCGGCTCTGCTTCTCGCGCACGGTCTTGATCTTGGAGGCCACGGGCCCCACGACGGCATAGGAAAGGAAGATCCCGAGGAAGGTGCCGACAAGCGCGGCCCCGATCAGCCCGCCGAGGATTTCCGGTGACTGGTCGAGCGCGCCCATCGCCTTCACGACACCCAGGACGGCCGCGACGATGCCCAGCGCCGGAAGGCCGTCACCAACGGCGACCATGGAATGATACGCCTTCAGCTTGTCGGACCGGATGGTCTGGATTTCCTCGTCCATCAGCGCCTCGATCTCATGGGGACGGGCATTGCCGATGATGATGATGCGGCAGTAGTCGCAGATGAAATTGGTGAGGTCCTTGTTCCGCAGCACCGTGGGGAATGCCTGGAAGATCGCGGACTCTTCAGGGTTGTCGATATGCGCCTCGACCTCGCTGCGCGACCTGGAGCGCAATTCGCGCATCAGGCTGTGCAGGACGCCCAGCGTCTCCAGATATTCGCGCTCCTTCGGCACGGCCTGCCTGATCGCCTCGACGACGGCGCGGCCGGTGTCCTTCACCGTCTTCATCGGATTGGCGACGAGAAAAGCGCCCAGCGCCGCACCGCCGATGATGACCAGTTCCCACGGCTGCATGAGCACATGCAGGTGACCGCCCATGGCCATGAAGCCGCCGAGAACGCAGCCGAGCGTGACCACAAATCCGATCAGAATGCCCACGTTCCGTCCTTCCGCATCTCGTATCAGACAATGTGAATAGCGCGCGTGCCTTGTGTGAGGCTTGAATCCGGCGACCGGCGCGCGACGTCCGGTTCAGTTTCGCGCAAGCAAGCCGGCCTATTCTTTCCCTTCAGCTTCGGCCGGAGGCATCGCGTGTTGAACACTTTCGTCAGTTACAAGCTGATTGCGCGGGACATCCCGAAGGCGATCGACCGCATCGAGCGCCAGCCGATGGTCGACCGCGAAACCAAATATTACCTCGAGAATATCGGCAAGGTCGGCTCGATCGACGTGTTCGTGAAGAACGACCGCCTGTTCAAATACGCCATGAAGGCATTCGGCCTTCAGGACATGAGCTACGCCAGGGCCTTCATGGTCAAGGCGCTCAAGGAAGGCGTGACGGACCCGGACAGCTTCGCCAACAAGCTGACCGACAAGCGCTATGCGGAATTCGTCTCCACCTTCGACTTCGCCAGGCATGGCGACGCGGCCACGATCTACAACAAGGCCCAGCAGGCGACGACCGGCAACTACGCCATCCAGGCCGCCATCGACGAAATTGATCCGGCGACGGTCAAGGCCGAGACCGACTACTATATGAGCAGGATCGCGGGCGTGAAGTCGATCGACGACCTGTTCGGCGATGCCCGTCTCTATAACTACGCCATGCGCGCCTATGCGCTCGATCCCGAAACGGAAAGCCCCGAGACGATGCGCAAGGTGCTGGAGGGCGGCGCGTCCGACCCGAAAAGCCTCGCCAATACGCTGGAAGACAAGCGCTATGCAGCCTTCGCCAGCGCCTTCGACTTCGCCGGGCTTGGCGAAAAGGCCACGACCTGGACGCCCACGCATGAAAACGTGGTCGACAAGTATCTGCGGCAGACGCTGGAGGAAGATGCCGGCAACAGCAACGAAGGCGTGCGGCTGGCGCTCTACTTCCAGCGCAAGGCCGCCGACATCACCGACTGGTATCAGGTGCTGGCCGACAAGGCGCTGGCCACTGTCGTGCGGACGGCTTTCGGCCTGCCGGACTCCTTCGCCAGGGCCGACATCGACAAGCAGGTGAAACTCTTCGAATCGAAGATGAACATCGAGGACTTTGCCAACCCGGCAAAGCTGGAGAAGTTCATCACCCGCTTCACCAGCCTCTACGAGATCAGCAATCCGACCTCACCGGCCCTGAATGCAGCCAGCATCCTGTTCTCACAGCCGACGACGGCAGGCGTCTCCACGAACCTGCTGATGGCAATGCAGCAACTCAAGTCGAAATAAGGGGCGACCCGGCCATGCAGGACAGCCTCTATGTCGCCCTCTCCTCCCAGGTCGCGCTGGAACGGCGGCTGAACACCGTCGCCGACAATGTGGCGAACTCGACCACCGTGGGCTTTCGCGCCACCGGTGTAAAGTTCGAGGATGTGGTTTCGGGAACCGGTCCCCGCGCCGTCTCCTTCGCCTCGTCGGGCTCCACATATCTTTCCCCCGTGAGTGGCAGCATGCTCGAGACCGGCAATCCACTCGACTTCGCCATACAGGGCGACGCCTGGTTCGCGGTGGCGACGCCTGCCGGCACGGTCATGACCCGCGACGGCCGCTTCACCCTGGCCAATTCGGGCGCACTGGTTACCGTCGAGGGGCACCCGGTGCTGGACGCCGGCGGCGCACCGATCCAGCTCGATCCGAACGACGGTCCGCCCGAGGCCGGCAGTGACGGCTCCCTCACCCAGGACGGACGGCTGGTCGGTGCCATCGGCCTGTTCGCGTTCGAGCCCGGCCTCGATTTCCAGCGCCACGGCAATTCCGGCATTCTCAACCGGAACCGGCTGGAGCCGCAGGTCGATACGCAGGATGTCGGCGTCTCGCAGGGGTTCGTGGAACAGTCCAACGTCAATCCGATGCTGGAAATGATGCATCTTATCCAGGTGCAGCGCACATTCGAGAACATGTCGGCCCTGATCCGCGACACCGGCTCGTCCGTCGATGAGGCGATCAAGACGCTGGGTTCGAAGTAACGGCCGCGCGCGATGACGGATGAAACCACGCTCGTCAGGTTGTCCGAACGCAGCGCCCCTGCCCCGGACCGGCTGACGCTGCTCGAACATGTCTGGCGGCGCTTCGGGGAGCCTTCGGCCCTTCTCAAGCACGGCGGGCGGGTCGTTGAAGTATCCTCCAACCATTACAAGGTGAGCGGTCTCAGCGAACTGGCGCGGCTCGGCGATCTGGTCGAGCATCGCAGCCGTCATGGCGGCGGCACACTGGGCGAGGTCGTCCATATCGCCCGCGACGGGATCGTGATCGCCCCCTTCGAACGCAATGCCGATGCCGGCATCGGCGATTCCGTGTTCAGGCGCGGCCCGCTGACGGTTGCTCCGCACCCGTCCTGGCGCGGACGCACGATCGACGCGCTGGCACGCCCGATGGACGCGGGAGCGCCATTGTTGCGCGGCACGGAGGAAACCGGCGGCGCCGACAGGACGCCCGGCGCCATGGAGCGCCAGCGCGTCGGCACGGGGTTCCGGACGGGCGTGCGCGTCATCGACATATTCACGCCGCTGTGCTTCGGTCAGCGTCTCGGCGTCTTTGCCGGGTCGGGTGTCGGCAAGTCGACGCTGCTGGCGATGCTGGCCGGGGCGGATGCCTTCGACACCGTGGTCGTGGCCCTGATCGGCGAGCGTGGCCGCGAGGTGCGCGAGTTCCTCGAGGATACGCTGGGCGAGAAGAACATGGCCAAGACCGTGGCAGTCGTCGCCACCAGCGACGAAAGCGCCATGATGCGCCGCCGCGCGCCGGATACCGCGATGCGGGTGGCGGAATATTTTCGCGACCGCGGCGACCGGGTGCTTCTGGTTATGGATTCCATCACCCGATTCGCACACGCGCTGCGCGAGGTGGCGACCGGCACGGGCGAACCGCCGGTGGCGCGCGGCTATCCCGCCTCCGTTTTCACCGAACTGCCAAGACTGCTGGAGCGCGCCGGCCCGGGGGCGGAAGGCGCCGGCTCCATCACCGCCATCATTTCCGTGCTGGTCGACGGCGACGATCACAACGATCCCGTGGCCGACTCCGTGCGCGGCATCCTCGACGGCCACGTCGTGCTCGACCGCGCGATTGCCGAGCAGGGCCGGTTGCCCTCGGTCGATCCCCTCGCATCGATCTCGCGCCTGGCGGGCCGCGCCTGGACACCGGAACAGCGCACATTGGTGACACAACTCAAGGCGATGATCGCGCGCTTCGAGGACACCCGCGACATCCGCCTTCTGGGCGCCTATCAGCCCGGCGGCGATCCGGAACTCGATGTGGCGGTGACACAGGTGCCGCTGATCTACGAAGCCCTCAGGCAATCGCCTGTCGATCCGGCGTCGGTCGATGCCTTCGCCGATCTGGCCGGCCATCTGAGAGGCAGGAATGGCGACCATGCCCACTGAACGCCAGCGCACGGAAGCACTGCTCAACAACCTACTTGCGAAAGCGCGCGCCGAAGAAGAAGCGGAGGCCGCCCGCGTCTCGCTGCTTTCCGGACTCTTCGGAAAAACGCGCCCTCCCCGGCCGGCCCTCGCCCCCGTCCCCGTCCCGGAAAGCTGGCCCGCTCCGCCTTCGGCTCCGTTTCCGAAGATCGACAGGCCCGATCGTCGCGGCGACTTCGTCGTCGCCGGCCTCGGTGTGGCGCTCGGGCTGATCTGCGCGCTGTTCCCATGGTACATCTTCTTCAATCAGGAGCAGTTCGGCGTGCGGGCCATGAGGCTTGGCGGACAGGGCGCCAACTCGGGCCGCGTCGTCGCCGACAGCCTGCCGCCGCCCGCCCGGATACGCGACCTTCCGGAACTTCCGGGCGAACTCGATCTGTTCAGCACCGGCAATATCGCCGACGAACCGGCCCGCGACCCGCCGGGCGCCGACGAACAGCCCTTTCCCGGCGCGGCCGCGGAATACAGGCTGGTTCACGTCGCCAACGGCCGCGCGATGATCGAGGACGATGCCGGCCTGTGGATCGTGCAGAGCGGCTCCAGGCTGCCCGATTCCAGCCGCGTCGCCGCCATCGAGCAACGGGCCGGAAAATGGGTGCTGGTGACCAGCAGGGAGCAGGTGATCGAACTCTCCGAATGACGGCAGGCCTCGGGACCGGCGCAAGGCCCGCGCAAGACTGGCCGCCTACCATGGGCAAGGATACCGGAGAACCCCATGGAGCCCGTCAACCTCTTCGATCTCGCCACAAGGCAGTCGCAATGGCTGGCCGTGCGCCAGACCGCCATCGCCGGCAATGTCGCCAACGCCAACACACCGGGCTATCTGGCGCATGACGTGGAGCCGTTCGAACGCGTTCTGGAGCGAACCGCGGTTTCGCTGAACGCGACCCAGGAAGGGCATCTCGGCTTCGGCGCCAGCGAGGCGGCCTTCCGGACGAGAGCGCAGGAATTCGACGGGGCGGTCATGCCGTCGAAAAACACCGTCGTCATGGAAACCGAGCTGATGAAGGCCGGAGAGGTGCGCCGTGCCTTCGAGTTGAACACGGCCATCGTCAAGGCTTTCCACGGCATGCTGCTGGCCGTTTCCAAGGGCTGATCGCAATGGATGCACTGACCGCCAGCCTCAAGATCGCCGCATCCGGCCTCGGCGCCCAGTCGGAACGGCTGCGCGTCGTTTCGGAAAACCTCGCCAACGCCCAGTCGACCGGCAATTTTCCGGGCGCGGACCCTTATCAGCGCAAGACAGTCTCCTTCGTGTCGGAACTCGATCGCCTGTCTGGCGGATCGCTGGTGGAAGTCGGCGCCATCGACCGCGACCGCAGCGCCTTTCCGCTCGAGTTCCAGCCCGGCAACATCGCCGCCGACGAGAATGGCTACGTCAAGCTGCCAAACGTCAACGTGCTGATCGAGATGGCGGACATGACCGAGGCCAACCGGTCCTATGAGGCAAATCTCCAGGTCATCCGCCAGGCACGCGACCTGATCTCCATGACCATCGACCTGATGAGGACGCCATGATGATCGGCCCCGTCGGCTCCCTGCGCCTTACCCCTTCCATCGGGACGGAGGCGGCCGGCGCCTCCCCCGTGCAGCAGGCATCGGGCGCCGGCGCATCCTTCGCCGACACTCTGGCGCAGGCCGCTTCGCGCACGGTCGGAAAGCTGGAAAGCGCCGAAGCGCTGTCGATGGAAGCGCTCAGGGGCAATGCCGATACGCGGCAGGTGGTGGATGCGGTGATGAACGCCCAGCAAACGCTGCAGGCCGCCGTGGCCATCCGCGACAAGATCGTCAGCGCCTATCTCGAAGTCAGCCGGATGAGTATCTGAACATGAAAGCACTCGCCATCGCCGCCACCGGCATGAACGCCCAGCAGAACAATCTGGAAGTCATCGCCAACAACATCGCCAACATCAACACCACCGGCTACAAGCGCGCCCGCGCCGAGTTCACCGACCTGCTCTACCAGATGGAGCGGATGCCGGGCGTATCCAACCGCGCCAACGCCTCGATCATACCCGAGGGTGCGTCCGTCGGACTTGGCGTCAAGCTCGCTGCCGTGCGCAACGTGCAGATACAGGGGCCCCTCACCAATACCGAAAACGCATACGATCTCGCGCTCGTCGGCAAGGGCTGGTTCCAGATCGAGGCCGCCGACGGCAGCACGCTCTACACCCGCGCCGGCTCCTTCAACACCAATGCGGAAGGCCAGCTCGTCACGATCAATGGGGCGGCGCTGATCCCTGCAATCACCGTTCCTGACGATGCGGTCGAGGTGTTCATCAGCAAAAGCGGCCAGGTTTCCGCACGCATCGACGGAGAGATGGAGGTGCGCGATCTCGGCCAGTTCCAGATCGCCAACTTCGCCAACGAGGCCGGGCTGATACCTCTCGGCGAAAATCTCTTTCAGGAATCGGCCGCTTCCGGTCAGGCCATCGTGGGCGTTCCCGGCGACCCCGGCTTCGCAACCATAGAGCAGGGCTATCTGGAAAGCTCCAATGTCGATCCGGTGAAGGAGATCACCGAGCTGATCTCGGCCCAGCGCGCCTATGAGATGAATTCCAAGGTCATTCAGGCCGCCGACGAGATGGCTTCCACGGTGTCGAGAAACCTCAGGTAGCGTGATGACCGCCGTCTCCTTCATCGCCGCAATTCGTCACGCCGGGCTGGCCATCGCCACGGTGGCGGGCATCTGCACGCCCGCCCTCGCGCAGGAGGCGGTACTGATCCCCAATCGCGTCATCTATCCGGGCGAAACCATCACCGCCGGCGCGCTCAGGCAGGTGAAGCTCGTTCCTGGCAAGGTGAAGCCGGACGCGGTTGCCACCACCCTGCCCGAACTCGACGGCAAGGTGGCGCGGCGCACGCTCCTGCCCGGCCGCTATATTCCCTCCGCGGCCGTACGCAGCGCCTGGCTGATCGAGCAGGGCGCCTCGGTGCAGGTCTATTTCATCACCGGCGGGCTGACGATTTCGGCCACCGCCGTAACGCTGCAACCGGGATCGCCGGGCGACATGGTCAGGGTCCGCAATGTCGACAGCGGCAAGGTGCTGACCGGAACGGTGATGGAAGACGGCACCGTCAGGGTCGGCAGATGAAGCGCGCGCTCGCCCTTGTCCTTGCGGCCCTGATGCCGTTGCAGCCGGTGCTGGCCGATGGCCTCACCGACAAGCAGAAGCGCGCCATCGCAGCCGAAAAGGGCGGCTTCGTCGAGACCGACTACGATCCGGCCACCGCCGCGCGCATGTTCGAGGTCGCGCCTGCGCCCAGCAACCTGCCCCCCGGCCAGATAGCCGCCCGCATCAAGGATGTGGCGCAGTTGCAAAGCGCCCGCGACAACCAGTTGGTCGGTTACGGTCTGGTCATCGGGCTTGCCGGCTCGGGCGATTCCCTGCGCAACTCGCCCTTCACCGAGCAGTCGATCCGCGCCATGCTGGAAAATCTCGGCATCGCCACCGAGGGCGGCAGCGCGCGCGCCCGCAACGTGGCCGCTGTCATCGTCACTGCCAACATGCCGCCTTTCGTGCAGTCCGGCGCGCGCATCGACGTGACCGTCTCCTCGATGGGCGATGCCACCTCGCTGGCGGGCGGCACGCTGATCATGACACCGCTGAAAGCGGCCGATGGCGAAATCTACGCTGTCGGCCAGGGCCCGGTGATCGTGTCCGGCTTCAACGCGCAAGGACAGGCCGAGCAGGTGATGCAGGGCGTCCCGACCTCCGGGCGGGTTCCCAACGGGGCCATCGTCGAACGTTCAGTCGCGGCGGAATTCGGCGATCAGGCCGTGCTTACCCTGCAATTGCGCAACCCCGATTTCTCGACCGCGGTGCGCATCGCCGACGCCATCAACGCCTATACGCTCCAGCGTTTCGGTGCCCGCGTTGCGGCCGAACAGGATGCGCGCACCGTGTCCATCCGCAAGCCGAAGAACATATCGGCCGCCCGCTTCTACGCCGAGATCGAGAACCTCATCATCCAGTCCGATACACCGGCGCGGGTGGTGATCGACGAGCGCACCGGCACCATCGTCATCGGCAATCAGGTCCGCATCTCGCGCGTCGCCATCAGCCACGGCACGCTGACCGTGCGCATCACCGAAGCGCCGCGCGTCGTCCAGCCGGAGCCCTTTTCCAAAGGGGTCACGGCAGTCGAACCCGACACGGCCATCGACGTCTTCCAGCCGGATGCCCGTGTGGCGCTTCTCGACGGTCCCGACCTGCAAACGCTGGTGTCCGGCCTCAACAGGCTGGGCGTGAAGCCGGACGGCATCATCGCCATTCTGCAAGGCATCAAGACCGCCGGTGCCCTGCAGGCCGACCTCGTGGTGCAATGACCATGTCGATCCTCCGCAATTCCCGCAAACTCCTCGCCGCTGCGATTCTCGCGGCAAGCGCCGCCGTCTCCGTCCAAGCCGGCGAGGTCCGTCAGGTGTTGCCGGGAGCTCCGGAGCCGGTCCCCGCACAGGAGCTTGTCCGCGAAGCCGTTCCCGCCCTCGATCCCGGTGCCAGCGAAGTCCAGCGCTTTTGCTCCAACATCGCCGATGCCGCCCGCGACCGCCGCTACGCCTTGCAGGCGGAAGAGCTGAAGCAGTTGCAGGGCGAGGTCGACAAGCGCATCAAGGCGCTCGAAGACAAGCGCAACGAATACGAAACCTGGCTCAAGCGCCGGGAGCTGTTCCTGGCCCGGGCGGAAGAAAGCGTCGTCTCGATCTATGCGGGCATGAAGCCGGATGCCGCGGCCGAACGGCTGGCCATGGTCGAAACCGAGCTGGCCGCCGCCATCCTCATGAAGCTCGACACCCGCAAGGCGAGCACGATTCTCAATGAAATGAACCAGAAGGCCGCCGCCATCCTGACAAGCGTCATGGCCAGCGCGGCACGCAGGACGGACCCCTCATGATGCGCAGATTTGCATTCGTTCTGGCATGTGCCGCGCTGGCCGGCTGCGCGACCGACCTGCGCGAGGTCAACAAGGAACCGGCGCTGTCGCCGGTCGGCTCGGGCATCGAGGGCGGCAGCGTCTCGGTCTACCAGTATCCGGAGACCCCGGCGAAGCCGGTCAAGCGCTTCTCCCTCTGGGACGACCGCCAGAGCCGCCTGTTCACCGACCCGCGCGCGCTTCGCGCCGGCGACATCCTCACCGTCAACATCAAGATCAACGACCGCGCCCGCTTCAAGAACCAGAACGACCGCAGCCGCACCGCAAGCCGCACCCTTGGCTTCGACGCCAATGTCGGCTGGGACGGCTCCTCGACCGGCGGCTCCGGCGATGGCAGCCTGAAATCGAAGACCGTCACCAATGCCGACGGCGCGACCGAGCGGTCCGAGACCATCACGCTCAACGTGGCAGCCGTTGTGACGGAGGTTCTGCCCAACGGCAACCTGATGATCAAGGGCTCGCAGGAAGTGCGCGTCAATGCCGAGCTGCGCGTGCTGCATATCGCCGGCATCGTGCGTCCGTCCGACATCGGCGCGAAGAACACTATTTCCTACGAGCGTATCGCCGAAGCCCGCATCTCCTATGGCGGACGCGGGCGCATCTCCGAAATCCAGCAGCCGGCCTATGGCCAGCAGATTCTGGATCAGGTCCTGCCGTTCTAGGGAGCCGGAGCATGGCGATGGCAGAAGCCGCAACCGCACCGACGCAAAAAGGTCCGTCGTTCGTCCTCCAGATCGCGATGCTGGCTGGCCTGACCGTGGCCGCACTCGGCATGGGCTGGGGGGCCGGTGCTTACCTGAAAAGCCAGCAGGCGGCCGCGCCCAAACCGGCGCCGGCTGCGGCCGCCGATCCGGTGGTGGCGGGCTCCGGCCTCAGGCTCGTCACGCAGGATTTGCCGCCGATCACCACCAACATGGCCGCGCCGACTGAAACCTGGGTGCGGATGGACCTGTCACTGCTGCTCGAGGCGCCGCTGTCGACGGAACTGGCCAGCGCGGTCCATCAGGATCTTCTGGCGTTCATGCGCTCGGTCAGGATGCATCAGGTGGAGGGGCCGAGCGGTTTCCGCCATCTGAAGGCGGACCTGCGCGAACGGGCCTCGATGCGCAGCGGCGGCAAGGTTCGCGACGTGCTGATCAGAACGCTGGTGTACGAATGAGAATAGCAGCGGGCGCAGGCACCATTCTGCTGGCACTGACCGGCGCTGCCGGTGCGCAGCAACTCGACCTCGGCGGCCTCGGCCAGATGAGCGGCTCGACCGTTGGAACCATCATCCAGCTCTTCGGCGTCATCACGGTTCTGTCCGTGGCGCCTGGCCTGCTCATCATGGTGACCAGCTTCACCCGCTTCATCATCGCGTTCTCGATCCTGCGAGCCGGCATCGGCCTGCAATCGACGCCCGCCAACCTGATCCTCATCTCGCTGTCGCTGTTCATGACCTTCTATGTCATGGCGCCAACCTTCGACCGCGCCTGGAACGAGGGCGTGCAGCCGCTGATGGACAACAGGATCGAGCAGTCCGAAGCGGTGGAGAAGATCGCCGACCCGTTCCGCACCTTCATGCTGGACAATGTCCGCGAGAAGGATTTCGACCTGTTTGCCGATCTGGCCCGCGAACGCGGCCAGACCGTCTCGCGCGAAGAGGTCGACCTGCGCATTCTGGTGCCGGCCTTCATGATTTCCGAAATCAGGCGGGGTTTCGAGATCGGTTTCCTGATCGTGCTGCCGTTCCTCGTCATCGACCTGATCGTGGCCACCATCACCATGGCCATGGGCATGATGATGCTGCCGCCGACCGTGGTTTCCCTGCCCTTCAAGATCATGTTCTTCGTGCTGATCGACGGCTGGAACCTGTTGGTGGGCTCGCTGGTGCGCTCTTTCACCTGAAAGCGCGAAAAAAGGCGCTTTTACCGTCCATTAACCATGTTGCTTATGCTTTTCGAAGCAAGTTCCCGCCATAGTCCCGGAAATGGCGGTTGATCGCACCTAGCAGATCATTGGCATGATGCCGTACCGTCATACCGGTCGAGCCGGTATGTCAGATTTCCAGTAAAATCAGGGTACGTGTATCCATGGCCAGCATCATGACCAATTCATCGGCTTTGACCGCGCTTCAGAGCCTGAACGCCACCAACAAGGCGCTCGAGACCACCCAGAGCCGCATCTCGACCGGCTACCGCGTCGCCACCGCTTCCGACAATGCCGCCTACTGGTCGATCGCCACCACCATGCGTTCGGACAACAAGGCCAACTCGGTCGTGCAGGACTCTCTCGGCCTCGGCGCCGGCAAGATCGACACCGCCTACACCGCCATGAACAAGGCCATCGAGGTCGTCGACAAGATCAAGGAAAAGGTGCTTCTGGCCAAGACCGCCGGCACCGAGGACCGCGCCAAGATCCAGGCCGAGATCGCCACCTATCAGGCCCAGCTCAAGGACAATATCGGCGGCGCCAACTACGCCGGCTCCAACCTGCTGAAGACGGACTCGACCTCGACCGGCAGCACCAAGCTCAGCGTCATCACCTCCTACAATCGCGACGACTCCGGTAATGTGAGCACCGGCACGATCGACGTTAATTTCGGCAAGACGCGCCTCATCGACAGCAGCGCGACGGAAGGCACTCCGGCCGTTATCGACAACACGGATCCTCTGAACCCGGTTGTGGTGACACCCGCTGTCCCCGGCACCCCCGGCAACGGCATTCTGGACAAGGTCGGCGGCGCTTCCGGCGCGTCGATCCTGAACATCGATGTCAGCGACGTGACCGGCGTTACCGGCTACTCGGCCGCCGACGAAGGCGCAGCCTTCGACAAGCTGCTGACCGACATCGAATCGGCTCTCAGCTCCATGTCGACCGGCGCTGCCGAGCTCGGTGCCGCCAAGGCCCGCATCGACCTGCAGTCCTCCTTCGTGTCGAGCCTTTCCGACTCGATCGACAAGGGCGTGGGCCAGCTCGTCGACGCAGACATGAACAAGGAATCGACCCGCCTTCAGGCTCTCCAGGTCCAGCAGCAGCTCGGTATCCAGGCTCTGTCGATCGCCAACGGCAACTCGCAGCAGATCCTGTCGCTGTTCCGCTAAAAGCAGTCCGGCCACGGCCGGAACCCTGAAAACTGAAAGGCCGCGCTCTTCGCAAGCGCGGCCGTTCTTTTTCTGCCACCCCGCCCTGCCGGCTTTAATCGTCTGTTAACCACGAATTCGTAATTATGGTTAACCGAAGGTTTCGCATGTGGCGGACCGAACGCTTGTTGACCGAGGGGTGGCACCAGTGTCGAGCATCATGACGAATGCATCCGCAATGACGGCTTTGCAAAGCCTGAGCGCGACGAACAAGGCGCTCGAGCAGACGCAAGCCCGCATCTCGACCGGCTATCGCGTGGCGGAAGCCAGCGACAATGCAGCCTACTGGTCGATCGCCACGACGATGCGCTCGGACAATCAGGCGAACTCGGTGGTTCAGGACGCGCTCGGCCTCGGTGCCGGCAAGGTGGACACCGCCTACACAGCCATGAACTCGGCCCTCGACGTGGTCGACAAGATCAAGCAGAAGGTGCTGCTCGCCAAGGCCAGCGGCACCGAAGAGCGCGCCAAGATCCAGAGCGAGATCGACACTTATGTCGCCCAGCTGCGCGACAGCATCGGCGGCGCTTCCTATGCCGGCTCGAACCTGCTGCAGACCAGCAGCGCCAGCGGCCAGCCTACCCAGGTCAGCATTATCTCGGCCTATAACCGCGATTCGGGCGGGGCGGTCTCGACCACCACCATCGACATCGCCTTCGCCAACATCAGGCTGATCGACAGCGCGGCCGACCCGCTGGGCACCCCGCCCGTCGCCGGAACCGGCATTCTGGACACCACGGTGGGCAACGTCTCGGGAGTGTCGATCCTCAACATCGACCTGAACGATCTTTCGGGCGTGACCGGCGCCGACGACTCCGAGAAGTTCAACAATCTGTTGACCGACGTCGAAAAGGCGCTGGGCAGGATGACCAACGCCGCAGCGGAGCTCGGCGCGGCCAAGGCCCGCATCGACATGCAGAAAGACTTCGTCTCAAAGCTGATGGATTCCATCGACAAGGGTGTGGGCCAGCTCGTCGACGCCGACATGAACAAGGAATCGACCCGCCTTCAGGCGCTCCAGGTCCAGCAGCAGCTCGGCATCCAGTCGCTTTCGATCGCCAACACCAACTCGCAGAACATCCTGTCGCTGTTCAAGGGCTGATCCGCAACCGCTTCCGTCCCTTTCCTGATCGGGCTGCCTCACCGGCGGCCCGATTTCATTTTCGCACAAGCTTCGGCAGCTAGCCTGTGAACGGGCCAAGATGCGGGAGCCGTGTGGCAGTGCCGGAACAGATCCAGACAATCATCGAAAACCTCAGGGGCTTCGGCACCAGGCGTCTTGCCCTGATGGGAGGCATGGCCGCCCTGATCATGGCCACGGTCGTCGTCGGTTCGATCTATCTGAACCGTCCGGCATACGAAACGCTCTATGTCGGACTGGAACGTTCCGATGCCAGCCAGATCGGCATGGTGCTGGGTGAGGCCGGAATAGAGTTCGATGTCGGGGCGGACGGCACCAGCGTGCTGGTCGCCGCCGGCAACACCGCCCGCGCGCGCATGTTGCTGGCCGAAAAGGGCCTGCCCAACAGCGCCAATGCCGGTTACGAGCTTTTCGACAATGTCGGCTCGCTCGGCCTGACTTCCTTCATGCAGCAGATCACCCGCGTACGGGCCCTCGAAGGCGAGATTTCCCGAACCATACAATCGCTGGCCGGCGTCAAGGCCGCGCGCGTGCATATCGTCATGTCGGAGCGCGCCAACTTCCGCCGCGAGGAACAGCAGCCATCCGCTTCGGTGGTGATCCGATATGCAGGCGTGGACAGCACCAGGACGGCCCAGTCTATCCGCCACCTTGTCGCTGCCGCCGTTCCCGGCCTCGGCGCCGAAAAGGTGACCGTTCTCGATTCCGCCGGCAACCTGCTTGCCGCCGGCGACGACCCCTCCAACACCAGTGCCGCCCGTTCGCTGGGCGTGGAGCAGACGGTCGAAACCCAGATCGAGGACAATATCAGGCGGGCGCTGACTCCCTATCTCGGACCGGACAATTTCCGCGCCAGCGTCAAGGCGAATGTGAACACCGACACGAGGCAGATCGAGGAGACGATCTTCGATCCCGCATCGCGCGTCGAACGTTCGGTGCAGAGCGTACGCAACAACGAGGCAAGCAGCCAGCGCCAGTCCGCGAGCCCCGCCAGCGTCGAGCAGAACCTGCCGGAAACGCAATCCGCCGCTTCCGATGGCCCCCAGTCCAGTTCCCAGAACGATCGCCGCGAGGAGATCACCAACTACGAGATCAATTCCCGGCGCGTCGCCACGATTTCGAACGGCTATACGGTGGACAGGATGTCGGTTGCCGTGGTGGTCAACCAGCAGCGGCTTCTTTCCATCCTCGGTCAGGACGCAACACCGCAGCAGCTTGCGGACCGTGTCGCCGAAATCCGCAAGGTCGTGGCTTCCGCCACCGGCTTCGATGAAAAGCGCGGCGACGTCATCGATGTCTCCGCCGTGGAATTCATCGACGGGCTCGACGGCGTGGCCCTGCCCCAGCCCGGCATGATGGATTCTTTCGGTAAATATACCGGCACGCTGATCAACGCCGCCGCCTTCGTGACCGTCGCCTTCCTCGTCGCCTTCTTCGGCCTGCGCCCGATGGCTGCCGCCCTGACTGCCCGGACCGCCCCGGCGCTCGTCGCCCCCGGCTTCGAGGAAATGCAGCGTTCCCTGCCCACCCCCGAACTGGCAGCCGAATCGGCGGGAACACCGGCGCTGGAGAGTGCCGGCCACTCCGCAGTCGCCCAGGCCGACGACATCAGCCGCAGACTGAAACCGGCGCCGCAGGAGCGTCTGGTTCGAATGGTCGACCTCAATGAGGAGCGCACCGCCCAGATCCTGCGCAAATGGGCTGCCGCCGAAGCTGCTCCTGCTTCCGCCGAGGCGGCGTGATGTCAGCCGCCGCGCTTTGGGACCTGTTGCCGGATTTTGGCGCAGCCAACGACCACGTTCGGCATCCGGCCGCGCAACCGGCGCCTGACAAGCCGGCCGAACCCGACGTCGAGGCTCTGGTCGAAGCGGCGGTCGCCCGGGCCGAGGCGGCACTCGCGGCGCGTCTTTCCGAAGCCCATCAGGCGCAACTTGCAGCCGAGCGCGAAGCCGCAGCCACAGACGCGCAGGCGCTCATGGAGAGCCTCGGATCCGATATCGGCGCGCTGATTTCGGATCGTCTGGAGCGATTGCAGGAGCATATCTGCGATACAATGGGAGCGGCGGCAGGCCGCATCCTGGGCGGCGTTCTGAGCGACGCCTTGCGCGAACGTTCGCTGGCGGCACTGGCCGCCACAATCGCCTCGGCAATCGACGACCCCGATGCCATCCGCATCCAGGTACGCGGCCCCGCGCACCTGTTCGAAGCGCTTTGCGCCACGCTCGGCAACCGTGCCGAAAAGCTCGACTTTGTCGAGGCGCCCGGCTTCGACCTCACCGTTTCGGTCAACGAGACGGTGATCGAGACCCGGATGGGCGAATGGTCGGCCGCCTTGTCCGGGATCGTGTCATGAGCGACACCGAAGCCACCGCGCCGAGACAGGAAATCATCATCGTCCGCCGCAGGTACGATGAGGAGGAGGCGCATCATGGCGGCGTCTGGAAGATCGCCTTCGCCGACTTCATGACGGCGATGATGTGCTTCTTTCTCGTCATGTGGCTCATCAATGCCGCCAATGAAGAAACGCGGGCCGCGGTTGCCAGCTATTTCAACCCGATCAAGCTGATCGACCGCAACTCCAGCCGCAAGGGCCTCGAGGATCTGGGCGAAGGGCCTGCATCTTCCGGCCGGGCAGAAAGCGATCCGCTTGAGGCTCTTGCCAGAACAGGGACCGATGGTCAGGGCAATGCCGGCTCCGTCGCCGAACACAACGAGCTGGAAAAGGCGGGCGCTCATACGCTTTCCCCGGATGAGCAGCTTTTTGCCGACCCCTACGCCGTGCTGGCCGAGATAGCCGCCGATTCGGGCCGCTTGCAGAATGTCAGCGAAAAGGGAGACGGCGGCGCGCAGAACTCTGGCCCTTCGTCGGGAGCCTCGGGCGGCGAGTTCTATCGCGATCCCTTCGCTCCGGACTTCTGGTCGCAGCAGATGACGGTTCCGCCGGGGGAAGCCAGCGCCGAACGCGCGAAATCCGGGGAGGAAGCCGTCGCCCACGCCTCGCAGGAGGAAACGCAACAGGAAACAGCTCCCCACACCGGTCCCGACTCCCCTGCCCGGCAGGTCGAGGCTTCTTCCGAAGGCGAAGCCACCGATGCGGGCGAAGGCAAGCAGGAGCCGCATCGGCGGGAGGATCGCTCAGAAATCATCCCGCCCGACGCAAAGGCCCGGCAAACCGCCTCGGAAATCCGGCAGCAGATAGCGCAGGCCTTCGGCTCCGGCGACAAGATAGGGGAAGGCATATCCGTGGAAGCCACGGGCCGTGGCGTGGTGCTCACCATCACCGACCAGCTCGACTTCGGCATGTTCGAGATCGGCTCGGCACTGCCGCGCCGCGAACTCGTGCTCGCCATGGAAAAGATCGGCAGGATCCTCAGGGAGAAAGAGGGTCTGCTCTCCATTCAGGGCCACACCGACGCCCGCCCGTTCCGCAGCGCGGCTTATGACAACTGGCGTCTTTCCACCGCCCGTGCCCATGCTGCCTACTACATGCTGGTGCGCGGCGGCATGGACGAGGCGCGCATCAGGGAAGTCTCGGGCTTCGCCGACCGTGAGCCGCGCAACAAGGCCGATCCGATGGCCGCGGTGAACCGCCGTATCGCCATTCTTCTGGAGGCGCAGCCATGAGGCGGCCGCTGTCGGGCCTGTTGCTGTTGTGGACGGGTTCGTGCCTGGCCTTTCCAGCACTGGCTGTGGCATCGAACGAGGGCTTGCAACCCTACCAGCTCGTGCGCTCGCTTCAACTCGTGCAGGACCGCATCGCCGGCGGCGATCACGCTGCCCTGCCCATGCAGGGCAAGCTTCTCGAGCTCACCGACGCACGCCTGCGAAAGGCCGCAACCGAGGATTTCCGGGAGCCGCGCAATTTCCGCGCGCTCCTCGTCTACGGCATGAGCGGCGGCAATCCCGCAACCTTGCACAATGCCATCTCGCAATTGCAGCTCGACGAGCGCAACAAGGCGCTGGCTGCCGGCGTCATCGCCTATCTTGAGGGAGATCCCGGCGCCGCGCTGAACGCGTTCGCACATGTCGAACTTGATGCGCTTCCCGAAGACATCTTCACCTTCGTCGCGCTGGTGAAAGGTTCGCTTCTGGCAAGGGAAGTGCCGGAGGTCGCTCTTGCGCTTCTCGATCAGGTCCGGCTTCTGGCCCCCGGCACGCTGGTGGAAGAGGCCGCGTTGCGCCGTTCCATCGCCATCGCCGTCACCACCTCCAACGCCGACCGCTTCGCGCGCGCCTCCACCCAGTATGTCGCGCGCTTCCTGCATTCGCCCTATGCGAGCCAGTTCGCGGATACATTCGTCACCGGTGCCGTCGCGCTCGACGGAGCAATCGGTCGCGACAGGCTGGTCGATATCGTCTCGATGATGGATGCGGAGCGCGAACGGGTCATCTGGCTGCGCATAGCGCGCAGCGCTGCCATAGACGGGCTGAGCGACCTGTCTGCATTCGCTGCCGCACGGGCGAAAGCCGATGCGGGAGAGAGCGGCGGAACCGACGACCCTCGCACGCTTCTTTATTCCGGCCTCTCCAGCATAGCCGGCGAGCCCGTGAAGGAACTTGCGGAAAAGCTCGGAAAGATCGATCGCAACAGATTGTCGCCGGGCGACCGGATGCTGCTCGACGCCGCCCGCGCGGTCACCACCGAGGTTGTCGCTCCTCCGTCCGGCATATTCGCATCGATACCCGCACAGGAATCGGAAACGCCCGCCAAAGCGGCGTCGAAGCAGGTCGTTGAAGCTGTGTCTGCGGAAGACGCGGAAGATTTGCCCTTGGTGGAAGGCATCATGCCCGAGCCGGCACAGATCGATGCGGCCCCTGCCCCGCTGGTGGCGGCAAAACCGGCACTGCCGGAGAAGCCCGACGAAACCGACGAGACCATCGCCAACATGCGCCGCACGATTGACAGGATCGACCAGCTGCTAGGGAGCGCCCCCCTGTGAGCATCACCAGCGTCCTCCAGGCATTGACACGAACGCCCTCCCACCCTTCCCCGGAACGGCAGGGAAGGCAGGAGAGCGGCGCCGATTTCAGCGACATCCTCGATGAGAAAAGCGACGGGCAGACGGAAGCCGGGCTCGCTGCCGGTGGCAAAGACGCCTTTCATATACGCCCCATCCGTCAACCCGGAAGCATGATTGCACGGATCAGGCTGGATGAAGGAGGCGTAAAGCGGATCGAAGGCGAAGCGCAACCGCATCGCATCGCCATGCAGCCGCTTTTGGAGGAAGGCACGCCGTCGCCGTTGAATCTCCCGCCGACCGCTGCGGCTTCGACCGGAGAACAGGAAGACGCCTCATTGCCGGAAGGGCACGGTATCCAGCATGGTCCCGCCAGCATGATCTTCCCGTCATCGGCAAGAGCTGCTGAATCCGCTGCTTTGGGTGTGGCGAAAACCGATTCACTCACCGCTGGCACAGCCGGGCGGCAAGCGAATACAGACGCCGGTCCGGATCGATCGGCCGGTGTCGAGACATCTTCGGACCCGGAAGCTCCGGCAAAAGCGGCGTCCATCACGGAAATCGCAGAGCCGTCTTTCCCGCAGCCGCGCGCGCAACAGGGCCGGGATGAGCCGGCACCCCGCATTTCGGTGGTCGCAATGCAAAGCTTCGCCACGCCGGCCAATACCAGCCTCGACCTGACCGTTTCCGGTGTGGTGGACGCGCTGGCTGGTGACGAAGGGCTGAAACGGGCCGCTGCCGCCGCTTCTTCGTACGGCGCGGGCCTGCACAGGATCGCCGGTCCGGCCCACAGCCTCAGGATCGAGCTGCATCCCGCGGAACTCGGCATGATCAGTGCGCGTCTCCTTCTTGCCGGGGATCAACTTTCGGTTGAAATAAGACCCGACACTCAGGAGGGGTGGCAACGTCTTTCCTCCGACAGCGAAACGATTGCCCGCGCCATGCGGGACCTGGGTTTCGAAATCTCCAGGGTCACGGTCCTGCCGCCTTCGGCCACGGCAACGCCTGCCTCCCGCACCGATGCGGGGGCGCTCGCCGACCGCGACGGCTCAGCCTTCGATGCAAGTGGGCCGGGCCATGAAGGCGGCGCGCAGGGAGAACGACATGCATCCGGCAACAACGCGCAGGAAAACAGGCAACTCCTCCGCTCATCGCAATCGGCTCCCGCGAATACTGGCGGCGGCCTTTATATCTAGCCTGCTGGCAAGCTCCGCCTCTGCCTCGACGAACGCCTGTGAACGGGAGATTCTGCGGGCTGCGGAGCGTTACCAGATCCCGGCCGGCATCCTCTATGCGGTTGGGCTGACGGAGACGGGAAGGAAAGGCAGTCTGCAACCCAACGCATTGAATATAGAAGGGAAAGCGATCTTTCCCAAAAACCGCTCCGAGGCTCTGACCGCCTTCCACGATGCAAGGCGGCAGGGTCGCAAACTGATCGATCTCGGCTGCATGCAGGTGAATTACCACTATCACTCCGCGAACTTCCGCAACGTGGAGGACATGCTCGATCCGCGCCGCAACGTCGACTATGCCGCGCGGTTTCTGGCGAGCCTCCATGCCCGTCACTCGACATGGTCCATGGCGGTGGCGCGCTACCATGCCGGTCCCGACAACGACCCCGCCCAGAAAGCGTATGTGTGCCGCGTCATCGCCAACATGGTGGCGGTCGGTTTCGGCAAATGGACGGACAAGGCCCGCTCTTTCTGCCGGCCGTGAGTTGTATCCTTGTTCGCCGCCTCAGCGGAGAACAAGGAAAAACCGTATAAGAATCCGTACAAGCAGATACAACCCCTGCGTTTATTTCCTCCCCCAAATTCATGGTCGCAAAAATTGAAGGTTGGTCAGGATTCCGGCTGGCCGTTAACCATTTTTTTGGGGTTATCGAAATGATTCGGAGGCGGGCCGATGATCGTGGTCGTAGACGAACGCGAACTCGTAACTGCGGGTTTCAACTCACTTTTCGATCGTGAAGGGGTGGCCTGCACAGGGTTTGCGCCCGGTGAGTTCGACGAGTGGGTCTCCAGCGCGGCCGAAGACGACTTGCGCTCGGTCAGCGCCTTCCTGATCGGCGACTGCCGCGACGGCAGCGTTTCTCCCCGCCACATAAGAGGCCGCACCGGAGCGCCGGTGATCGCGCTCAGCGAACAGAACTCTCTGGAAAACACGCTGAAGCTGTTCGAAAGCGGTGTCGACGACGTGGTGCGCAAGCCGGTCCACATCCGCGAGATCCTGGCCCGCATATCCGCCATCCGCCGCCGCGCCGAGACCGAGCCGGACTGTACCGAAGTCGGCCGCATGCGCATCTTCATGGACGGCCGCGACCCGGAAATCGACGGCATGCCGCTGCCGCTGCCGCGCCGTGAGCGCCGCATTCTGGAATTCCTTGCCGCCAACCGGGGCCGGCGCGTCACCAAGACCCAGGTCTTCAACGCGATCTACGGCATCTTCGACGACGAGGTCGAGGAGAACGTGGTGGAAAGCCACATTTCCAAGCTGCGCAAGAAGCTGCGCGAGCGGCTGGGGCACGACCCGATCGAGTCGAAGCGGTTCCTCGGCTACCGGCTCGTGCTGTGACGGCTTCAGGCAGTCGCCCACTGCCTGACATCACCAGCTTCGCGCAAGACAGACGGCCTATCCTGTTTCCCACACAAGGTGGACCTGAGGAGACGTCTCGATGAGCCTCTACGGAATGATGCGGACCGGCGTTTCCGGCATGGCCGCCCAGTCGAGCCGGCTGGCGACGACGGCGGACAACATCGCCAATTCCGATACCACCGGCTACAAGCGCGCCTCGACCGAATTCTCGTCCATGGTCATGCCGAACACCGGCCGCAACTATACGTCGGGCGGCGTCACGACCACCGTGCTCAATTCGATAAGCCAGCAGGGCATCCACAAATACACCACCTCCGCGCTCGACCTTGCCGTCGACGGCAACGGCTTCTTCGTCGTGCGGGGCGGCGATAATAAGGATTATCTGACGCGCGCCGGCGCGTTCGTCCCGGACGGCCAGGGCCGGCTGGTCAACGCCGCCGGCTTCCAGTTGATGGCCTATCCTTACGGCTTCACGCCTGCGGAGGGCAGTGCAGACTACAACAGCCTCGTGCCGGTCGCCGTTCCGCAAGGCGAGATACCTGCGCAGGCCAGCACACAGGGCGCTTTTCAGGGCGGTCTGCCGACCGGCTCGACCCCCGTGCCTCCGGCCAGCCTGCCATCGGCAAACGGCTTGACGGCGCAAGCCACGGTGAGTTCCTCACTGGTCGTCTATGACGCCCAGGGGACGCAGCGGATTCTGGATGTTCACTTCACCAATACCGGCCCGAACGCATGGGAAGTCACGGTTTTCGACAGGGCGGATGCTGCCCCCGGAGGCGGTTTCCCCTATGCGTCCGGTGCACTGGGAACGGCGAACGTGACCTTCGACCCGGTGACGGGCGCGATCGATCCCGCCGCCACCTCGCTGTCGCTGTCCCTGCCGAACGGGCAGGCAATCGATCTCGACTTTTCCCAGATGACGGAAACGGGGACGCAGCCGACCATCGTGCAAAGCGCGGACGGATATGCCGGAAGCGCCATCGAGAAGGTCGAGATCAGCCGCGACGGCATCGTTTCCGCCATCTACGGCAATGGAACGATTGAAAGACTCTTCTCCATCCCGCTGGCCGAAGTGCCGAGCCCGGACCGGCTCACGGTGCTGGCCGGCAACGTGTTCGCCGAAAGCAGCGACTCCGGCGCAGTGTCCATCGGCCTTGCCAACCAGAAAACGCGCGGCGCCATCGTGTCCGGCGCGCTGGAAAACTCCAACGTCGACATCGCCGAGGAACTGACCGAGATGATCGCCGCGCAGCGCAGCTATACGGCCAATTCCAAGGTGTTCCAGACCGGCTCGGAACTGATGGACGTCCTCGTCAACCTCAAGAGATAAGGCGGCGCCAGCCGTGAAAACCTAGCATGTCGCTGTCATCCGCACTCAGCATCGCTCAATCGGCGCTTCTTTCGACGTCGCGCCAGACCAGCGTTGTCACGCGGAACGTTGCGGATGCCTCCAACACCGATTATTCGCGCCGCATCGCCCAGGTCGTCAGCACGGCACCCGGCGCGCGCATGGTCACCATCCAGCGCGTCGTCGACCAGCAGCTTTTCCGGCAGAACCTCTCCGCATTGTCCTCGTGGAGCGGGCAGGCAACGGTGGCAAGCGGGCTGGACCGGCTGCAGCTGGCCGTGAATGGCGTCGACAATGCAGGCTCCGCCTCCACCGCCATCGGAAAGCTGCACAACGCGCTTCAGCTCTACGCCACCACGCCGTCCAACCCGAATGTCGGCGCGACGGTGGTCGATGCGGCCAGGCAGGTGGTGCGCTCCCTGAACAGCGGCACGCAGGCGATCCAGTCCTTCCGCGCCGATGTCGACAGCCAGATTGCAGCCGCCGCTTCCGATCTCAATTACCTGCTTGCGCAGTTTGAGGACGTCAACAAGGCAATCGTTTCCGGCACGCGAACCGGCACCGACGTATCCGATGCGCTGGACAAGCGCGACGCGCTTCTGAAGAAGATTTCCGAGCATGTGCCGGTGACTGCGCACATGCGCTCGGACCACGATATGGTGATCACCACCACCGGCGGCATCACCATGTTCGAGACGGTTGCGCGGCCGGTCAGTTTCTCGCCGTCGCCCGCCTATTCGCCGGGCATGGCCGGTGCGGCGCTCTATATCGACAACGTCCCGTTCTCCGCCGGCAGCGGCGAGGCTTCCGGAAAGATCGCCGGGCTGTTGCAGCTGCGCGACGGCACGACCGTCACCATGCAGGCGCAGCTCGATGAAATCGCCCGCGGGCTTATAAGCGCCTTTGCCGAGACCGCGCCACCGCTGCCCGATGCGGCTGGACTGTTCACATGGTCGGGCGCGCCCAACGTGCCCACGACGCTGGTGAACGGTCTTGCCGGACAGATTTCCGTCAACGCCGCTTTCGATCCCGATCAGGGCGGCGATGTCAGCCTGTTGCGCGACGGTGGCGCCAACGGGGCCGGCTATGTGGCCAATACGGCCGGGACCGCATCCTTTGCCGACCGTCTGATTGCATTCGGCGACAGGCTCGACCAGCCGATGAGCTTCAGCCCGGCAACCGGCATCACGGCATCTTCCAGCGTCACGGCCTATTCCGCCAATGCAATTGGCTGGCTGGAAAATGCGCGCCAGCAGACGACGACGCAGGCCGACACCAAAGAAGCGCTGGCGGCACGCACCGCCGAGGCCCTGTCCAACGCAACCGGCGTCAACATCGACATGGAAATGTCGCTGATGCTCGATCTGGAACACACCTACCAGGCATCCGCCCGCCTGCTCACCACGGTGGACGAGATGCTCAAAACCCTGCTGAACGCGGTCTAGCCATGAAAGCGGTCTCCGTCTCCTCCGCCGCCATTTCAAATGCGATGCGCTATTCGCAGACGCGCATGCAGGTCGATCTGGTCAAGGCCCAGAAAGAGCTGGATTCGGGCAAGGTGGCGGACACCGGGCTCGCGCTGGGGGCCAGAAGCGCGCAGGCGGTGAATTTCCAGCGCGATCTCGACCGGCTGAACGCTATCGTCGATTCGAACGCACTGGTGGCCGCTCGCCTCAAATCGACGCAGGATTCGCTCGGCCAGATCGTGTCGGCAACACAATCTCTGGTGAATGCGCTGACGGTTGCCGTCGCCGGCGACGCACCCGACAGCGTCACCGCCAAAAGCGGCAGCACCGCGCTGCAATCGCTGGCCACGGTTCTCAACGCGAGCATGAACGGCGAGTATCTGTTTGCCGGCACCAATACGGATGTGCGCCCGCTCGACGACTATATGTCGCCGTCCTCGCCAGCAAAGGCAGCCTTCGACGCGGCCTTCCTGTCGCATTTCGGCTTCGCCAAGGACGATCCGGCCGCAGCCGGCATCACAGCGGCCGACATCGGGACCTTCATGAGCGCTGTGGTCGAGCCGCAGTTCCTGGGCGCCGGCTGGGAGGCCAACTGGTCGAACGCGACCGACCAGACCATCGTCAGCCGCATCGCCCTCAACGAAACGACCCAAACCTCCGTCAGCGCCAACAACGAAGGGCTGCGCAAGGTGGCCATGGCCGCAACGCTGGCCTTCGAGGCGTTTTCGGGCAACCTGTCCGAAGAAGCCAGAAAGGCTGTCGCGCAGCGGGCGCAGGCTCTGGCCGGCGAAGCGGTCGCCGACCTCGGACAACTCCAGTCGCAGACCGGCATCATCCAGAACCGCGTTTCGGATGCCAGCACGCGCATCAACACCCAGATCGACCTGTTCGAGAAGCACATCCTCGATCTCGAGGGCGTCGATCCCTATGAAGCGGCCAACCGCGTCAACGACCTGATGAGCCATATCCAGACTTCCTTTGCGCTGACGGCGCGCATCCAGCAGCTCAGCCTGCTGAATTATCTGTGACCTGACGGGGCGGATTCGCGATGTATCAATTCTCCTACGCCGACATCCAGACAGACTCGGTCGCCGAGGCCAGAGATCGCGAGCGCCAGTTGCTGAGCCGCTCCATAGACATGTTGATGGCGGCGTCGGCTACCGGGCCGGACTCGCGCGAGGCGGTGGAAGCGCTGCATTTCACCATGCGCGTATGGACCGCGCTTCTGGACGACCTCGGCTCCAGCGACAATGTGCTGCCGAAGGAGCTGCGCGCCAACCTGATCTCCATCGGCCTGTGGGTGCTGCGCGAGGCGGAGGACATCCGTCAGGCCCGCACCCGCGACTTTCAGGGCATCATCGAGATTTCGCAGATCATCAGGGATGGCATCCAATGAAGAGCACGCTCAAGCTTTCCCTGAAGGCGAACGAGAAGATCTACATCAACGGCGCCGTGATCCGGCCCGACCGCAAGGTGACCATCGAACTGATGAACGACGTTCAGTTCCTGCTGGAAAACCATGTGCTCCAGCCCGAAGATGCCAGCACGCCGCTGCGACAGCTCTATTTCATCCTGCAAGTGATGCTGATGAACCCGCAAGGCGCACCGGATGCGCGCGAGATGTTCCGCAAGTCCCTGCCGCTGATGCTGGCGAGCTTCACGGACGAGCGGATTCTGGCCAGCCTGAAGCAGGTGGATCGCATGGTGGGAGAAAGCGACGTGTACGGCGCGCTGAAGGCCATCCGCGCGCTCTATCCGGTCGAGCACGCAGCACTGCAGGCAGGCCACGAGCCCGAACAGCGGGAATATGAAGCGATTGCGGTGGGAGCGCGCTGATCATGAACGTTGATACAACCACGGCCATTCCTGCCGGTGCCAATCAGGCATCTTCCGCCAGATCGAAGGCGATGGTGGACTACAATTCCTTCCTGCGGCTGCTGATCGCGCAGATGAAGAACCAGGACCCCACCCAGCCGATGGATTCCACCCAATATGTGGCGCAGCTTGCGACCTTCTCGCAGGTCGAGCAGTCCATGCAGGCCAACACCAAGCTGGACCAGATCCTGCAGGCTTCCACCCTGTCGCAGGCGACGGGGCTGATCGGTCATCACATCAGCGCGCTCGACGGCAGCATTTCCGGCGTCGTGAAGGAGGTGCGCATCTTCTCCGACGGCATGGTGGCGGTCCTTGAAAGCGGCGAGCAGGTACTTGTCGGCCCCGGCGTCGCCATCACCGCGCCCTCCACGGGCGACACCGGCACGGAGAGCGCCGGCTAGACCATGAACGAGGCCGATGCGCTCGACATCATGCAATATGCGGTGTGGACGGTGCTCGTCTCCGCTGCGCCCGTAGTTCTGGTCGCCATGGTCGTCGGCATCGGCATCGCGCTGGTGCAGGCGCTGACCCAGATTCAGGAAATCACCCTCACCTTCGTTCCCAAGATCGTCGCCATCATGCTGGTGGTGGCGCTGTCCGGCCCCTTCGTCGGCAGCCAGATCTCCGCCTTCGCCAACGTCATCTTCGAACGCGTCGAGCACGGCTTCTAGTCCAGCACGCCATCCCGCACCGGTCCACGCGCGCCGACACTTGACACGGCGGCGCGACGCACCCTTGTTAGGGACAAACTTCTCCGAAACGATTTGCGCCCAATATATTCAACCATGGGCAATCCCGATTGTGAAAAGGTCCGCCTGATGGCGGAGCGAAACGCTTGATCGACGACGACAACGGCACGCAGAGAAGCTCGACCCTCGCCCCTTTCAGGCACGGAATATTCCGCGCCGTATGGACAGCCAGCCTCGCTTCCAGTTTCGGCGGCCTGATCCAGAGCGTCGGCGCTGCCTGGCTCATGACCTCCATCACGACGTCTTCCAACATGGTGGCGCTCGTTCAGGCTTCGACGGCGCTGCCCATCATGCTGTTCTCGCTGGCCTCCGGCGCGATCGCGGACAGCTTCGACCGCCGCAAGGTGATGCTGGTTGCGCAGGGCTTCATGCTCGTCATTTCCATCCTGCTCACCATCTTCGCCTACCAGGGTCTCATCACGCCCTGGATGCTGCTGTCCTTCACCTTCCTGATCGGCTGCGGAACGGCGCTCAACAACCCCTCATGGCAGGCCTCGGTCGGCGACATGGTGCCGCGCGAGGATCTGCCGGCGGCGGTGGCGCTGAATTCGATGGGCTTCAACCTCACCCGCAGCGTCGGCCCCGCCATCGGCGGCATCATCGTGGCGGCAGCCGGCGCCGCCGCCGCCTTCGCCGTCAATGCAGCCAGCTATGTCGCGCTGCTCACCGTGCTTGCCCGCTGGAAGCCCGACGTATCGCCCTCCAAGCTGCCGCGCGAGACGCTGGGGGCCGCCATGGGCGCCGGCCTCCGCTACATGGCCATGTCACCCAATATCGGCAAGGTGCTTCTGAGATCGTCCGTGTTCGGCTTCACCAGCGGCTCAATACTGGCGCTGCTGCCGCTGGTGGCGCGCGATCTGGTCAGGGGCGGCCCGCTGACCTACGGCATCATGCTGGGTGCCTTCGGCCTTGGGGCGGTCGGCGGCGCGCTGATCAGCGGCCGGCTGCGCCAGATGCTGTCCAGCGAGGTCATGGTGCGCTGCGCCTTCCTCGGCTTCTCGATCTGCTCCCTCACCGCGGCGCTCAGCCCCTATGCATGGCTCACCGCCACGGGCCTGCTGATCGGCGGCGCCTGCTGGGTTCTGGCGCTGTCGCACTTCAACGTCACGGTGCAGATGTCGACGCCGCGCTGGGTTGTCGGCCGCGCGCTGTCCATCTACCAGACCGCGACCTTCGGCGGCATCGCGCTGGGAAGCTGGGTCTGGGGCGTGGTGGCCGAGACGCATGGCGTAGAGGCGGCGCTGATTGCAGCCGCGATCTCGATGCTGGCCGGCGGCGCCATCGGTTTCGCCGTGCCGTTGCCGCAACTCACCACCATGAATCTCGATCCGCTCAACCGCTGGACCGAACCGCTGCTGTCGCTGGACCTGAAACCACGCAGCGGGCCGATCGCGATCATGATCGAATATGTGATCAGGGAAAAGGAGCTGCCCGAGTTCATCGAACTGATGGCCGAGCGTGGCCGCATCCGCCGACGCGACGGGGCGCGCAACTGGACGCTGGCGCGCGATCTCGAAAATCCCGATATCTGGATCGAGAGCTATCACACGCCGACCTGGCTGGAATATGTGCGCCACAACACCCGCGCCACCTATGCCGATGCGGAGATTTCGGAACGCATCCGCGCGCTGCACAGCGGCGCCGAGCGCCCGCGCGTGCGGCGCATGATCGAGCGCCAGACCAGCGCCCAGCAGGCCATCGTCACTCCCAAAGGCCCGATCGACCTGCACTGACGCCGTTCGCCCCACCTTCGCGCAAGTTTGAGCGGTTAGCTTCGCGAAGAGTTTGTGCAGGGAACGGCGACGGCGGACGATGGCGATCAGCGAAAGCATTTCGACGGGCGCCCCCGCGCGCAACGCGCGCGACGTCTTCTTCGCGCTCGGCATCGTCGTCATTCTCGCCGTGCTGTTCCTGCCGATCCCCGCCTTCCTCATCGACATGGGGCTGGCCTTTTCCATCGCGCTGTCGGTGCTGATCCTCATGGTCGCGCTGTGGATCCAGCGCCCGCTCGACTTCTCCTCGTTCCCGACCATCCTGCTGATCGCCACGATGCTGCGCCTGTCGCTCAACATTGCCACCACGCGCGTCATCCTCTCGCACGGCAACGAAGGCACCCACGCGGCGGGCCACGTCATCTCCGGCTTCTCCAGGCTCGTCATGTCGAGCGACTTCGTCATCGGCCTGATCGTGTTCCTGATCCTGATCGTGGTGAACTTCATCGTCATCACCAAGGGCGCGACCCGTATCGCCGAGGTTGGCGCGCGCTTCACCCTCGACGCCATCCCCGGCAAGCAGATGTCGATCGACGCCGACCTGTCCGCCGGCACCATCGACGACAAGACCGCGCAGTTGCGCCGGCGCGAACTGGAGGAGGAATCCTCCTTCTTCGGCTCCATGGACGGCGCCTCGAAATTCGTGCGCGGCGATGCCATCGCCGGGCTCATCATCACGGCCATCAATATCGTCGGCGGCATCGCCATCGGCTATCTGCGCCACGGCATGAGCATGGGCGAGGCCGCCGACGTGTTCATCAAGCTTTCGGTCGGCGACGGCCTCGTCACCCAGATTCCGGCGCTGATCGTCTCGCTGGCCGCCGGCCTGCTGGTGTCCAAGGGCGGCACGCGCGGATCGGCGGATCAGGCCGTATTCGGCCAGCTCGGCGCTTATCCGCGCGCGCTCTACGTCGCCGCATCGCTGCTCGCCCTGCTCGGCCTCATGCCGGGCCTGCCGCTGTTCCCCTTCATGGTTCTGGCCTGCGCCATGGCCGGTCTCGGTTACGTCATCCCGCAGCGGCACAAGCGTCAGCAGGCGGCGGAGGAAGCCGCCCGGCAGAGTGAAGCAGCCGCGAAGGCCGACGAGGAAAAGAACTCGGTCAAGTCGTCGCTGGCCACGGCCGAGATCGAGCTTCTGATCGGCAAGCAGCTTTCGACGCGGCTGCTCACCTCGCATCAGGAACTCGCATTCCGGATGGGCAAGATGCGCAAGAAATTCGCGCAACAGTACGGTTTCGTCGTGCCGGAGGTGCGGCTGACCGACGATTTCGCCATCCCGCCAAAAAGCTACCAGATCAAGATCCACGGCACGGTGGTGGCCGAATACGAGATGCGCGTGGGCGAGATCATGGTGCTGCTCGGCAGCCGCGACCTGCCCGACATACCGGGAGAAGAGGTGAAGGAACCGGCCTTCGGCATGCGTGCCTATTCGGTTCTCGAAACATTCGCCGAGGACCTGAAGCGTGAGCAGCTCAACTACGCCGACAACATGTCGGTGCTGCTGACCCACCTGTCCGAAGTCATTCGCAACAACCTGCCGCAGCTTCTGTCCTACAAGGACATGAAGGCGCTGCTGGAGCGGCAGGACCCGGAATACCGCAAGCTTGCCGACGAGATCTGCACCACGCACATTTCCTACCCCGGCCTGCAGGCCGTGCTGAAGCTGCTGCTGGCCGAGCGCGTATCGATCCGCAACCTGCACCTCATCATCGAGGCCATCGCCGAGATCGCCCCGCATGTGCGCCGCACAGAGCAGATCGTCGAGCATGTGCGTATCCGCATGGCGCAGCAGATCTGCG
This sequence comes from Mesorhizobium sp., assembly GCA_022833215.1. Taxonomy (GTDB): domain Bacteria; phylum Pseudomonadota; class Alphaproteobacteria; order Rhizobiales; family Rhizobiaceae; genus Mesorhizobium. The sequence goes on from JAIPUZ010000012.1 coordinate 37,585, forward strand.
GCGACCTCTCCGAGGGCGGCGTGCTCAAGGTGCTGCGGCTCGGCAACCGCTGGGATCTCGCCTTTCACCAGAGCCTCAAGCGCGACGGCAAGGGTGAAATCCGCGAGTTCGACATCGACCCGCGCCAGCTCGAGGAGTTCGGGCAGGATGCCACCAACGCGATCCGCAAGCATCTGGAGGCCGGCGAGCGCTTCGTGCTCGTCACCGCGCCGGACGCGCGGCCCTATGTGCGCATGATCATCGAGCGCCTCTATCCCACCTTGCCGGTGCTCAGCCATGTCGAGATCGCGCGGGGCGTCGAGATCAGGGTGCTCGGGACGATATCGTGACAGCGCTGGCCGAAGGCGCCATTCTGGCGGCATTCCTCGCCTTCTGCCGCATCGGCGCCTGCCTGATGATCATGCCGGGCCTGTCCAGCGTGCGCGTGCCGGTTCAGGTGCGCCTGTTCACCGCCGTCGCCGTCACCATGGCCCTGCTCACCTTCCTGTGGGACCGCATCTTTCCCTTCGTCGACGGGACGCGCCCGGCCATCATGGTTCCGATGATCGTTTCGGAACTGCTCGTCGGCGGGCTGATCGGCGCGCTGACGCGGCTCTACATGGAGGCGATGCGCTTCATCGGCACGGCGATCGCGATGCTCATGGGTTTCAACAGTATGGGCGGCACCGCGATCGAGGAAGCCGATCCGCAAGGTCCGCTCGCCGCTCTCATCTCGCTGTCGGCGCTGCTCCTGCTGTTCGTATTCGATTTCCATCTGGAAGTGATCCGCGCGCTCGTCGCCTCCTATTCGATCGCACCGGTCAACGTCTTCTTCAACCCGCAATCGGCCCTGATCGACGTGGCCGATACGGTTTCGGAAAGCTTTTTCCTCGTGCTGCGGCTCGGCAGCCCCTTCATCGCCTATGCCATACTGGTCAACCTGACCATCGGCTTCGTCAACAAGCTGACGCCGCAGATACCGATCTACTTCATCTCCCTGCCCTTCGTCATCGCCGGCGGGCTGATCCTGTTCTACTTCGCCTTCTCGACCATGCTTTCCCTGTTCGCCGACGGCTTCCTCGGCGTGACGCTGGCAAGGTAATCCATGACCCCGCGCACCAGACGCCTGAAGAAACTCGTCAGGGTACAGGACCAGATCAGGGCGCTGCACGAAATGCATCACGCCATGCATCTGGCCAACGCCGCCTCGGCAAGACGCGAAGCCGAGGAACTGGCCGCGGGCTTCGACGCGCCGGGTTCGCTGTCGGCGCTCTTTCCGGATGTCTATCATCGCCGGATCGCCGACGCCTTCGCGCGCTGCGATGCCGAGCTTGAAAAAGCCCGCGCCGAGTCGTCCCGGCTGGCGACCGCCACGGCGCGCGCCAACATGGTGCAGCGCGATTACAGAGATGCCCGCCAGACGGACGAGCGCCGGTCCACGGAACGCATGCTGCTCGACCTCATCGAGCAGAAGCACAGGCGCAGGTAATGAACGCCACGTCAGCCTGCGGCAAGCTTTCGGCGGCATGATCGGCATCGGAACAACGATAGAAGGCTCCTGTCTTGGCGATCTCTCCCCCCAGCGACATCGTGCTCGACGTGGCCCGCGCGGCCGGTCCCGAGGACATTCGCAAGGCCCATGCCGAACTGATGAACCGCATCGGCGGCAGCGACGCCTCCTTCGAGGTCGCAAACCCGCCGGCTGCGCGCGCAGCGGAACCGGCAAAGGGTGGCGAAAGCTTCAGGCGCTTCGAGGCGATGGTGTTGCAGACCTTCATCCAGAACATGCTGCCGAAGGACACCGAAGGTGTCTATGGCAAGGGTTTTGCCGGCGACATGTGGAAGACGCAGATGGCCGAGCGCCTTGCCGACACGGTCGCCGACCGCGGCGGCATCGGCATCGCCAAGGCGCTGGCTTCTGCGCACTATCTTTCCGGCGCAGGAGCCGAAGCGGCCGGACCCGCTTCCCCGGACCGGAACAAGGCGGAGCTGAACGCCCGGCTCAACATGTCCTCGTCGCTCGTCCACCAGCTCCAGATGCGCGTCGTGCGCTCGCTTGGCGAAGCCGGTCAGACCCTTCCAGAGTCCCGCAGCAAGTAAGGCCGCGTCATGCACGAATATTCCGAATTCACTTCCGGCCTGCCCGCCCCTGTCTCCTCTTCCGGAGCTGGGTCGGCTGCGCCCGCCGGAAACCTTGCCACGCTTATCGGTCGCATCGAGGAGGCGGTGGAAGCCGAAACGGCCGCTATCCGCACCGACCCCACCTTCGACATCAAGGCAGTTCGACCAGATTCGGAAGCTGCCAGCCGAAAGGCGTGAACCCGGTTGCGCTGCCGAATTCGAACTGGCCGATGACATCTTCCATGATCCAGACTCCGGGGCAGAGATCTCCGACAGACGCCATATCGTCATGCGTCGACGGGTTGCCTGGATCGAAGCTAGCGGATCGGCCGTGAAAGATATGTGAATGCGGATTATTTACGAGTTGGAAACAATAGAAGGGTTATCAGATGAAACACGAGCAGGGCGATACCAATGCCACCGAAGATAAAAGTCATTCTACCGAGAAATATACTTAGTTG
>JAIPUZ010000013.1 GCA_022833215.1 Mesorhizobium sp.
CAAGGACTGGCGGCGCGTCGCAACTCGTTACGACAAGCTGGCAACCAATTTCGCCGCTTCAGTCCTCATCGCTGCAATCATCACATGGTGGGCTGATTGAGTCTCGACCTTAGAGTTTCGCTGCGCGCAAGACCTCGTTGATGCGGGACTGCCATCCCGGGCCCGTGGCCTTGAATTTTGCAATCACCTCGGGGTCGAGCACATTTTCCATGCGAAGCCCCTCATGTGATACAGGCTGGGGCCGGCGCCAGCGGCGGCGCTCATCAATGGCGTTCAGAACATCACACGCCGAGCACGCCTCGCTTTCGGAGAGGCTGCACAGCACCCGATCGCCGAACACCGCCGGCGTCTCTTCCTCGCCATCCCACACGGTCCATAAATTGGTGGGGTCGAGGACAACACTGAACCGTTTCTCGCGAATCGACATCTCACTGCTTCCGGCATGCACCCCCGACAGCAGGTTGTTTGCGATTCCTATCGCTGGATTGTTAATATGAACAGCGAGATTGTCTTCAAATAAATTATTGTTTTTATTAAATTTTTATGGATCGGAGACAGCAAGCCGGGACGGGATTGGCAGTTCCCCGATCTACCTAGCCGAGCTTCCGCACCGTTTCGTTTTCAGGACTGTCCGGCACGAACATATCTCTGGCCAGAAGTCCGCTGACGCGACAAAAGGCGGTCAGCGCCCTAAAGGCATCTTCGGTGGGAACGATATCGACGCTCGCGCCAAAACAGGCATCCAGAGCCGCCTGAAAAAGCGGTCCCTCCCGCCCAACCGGCCAGTTCTGAAGAAAGTCCAGCGCCTGTTCGACACCGTATATTTCCTCAACCGGGGAATCGTGCGCTGTCCGGATACGTACCGGCACCGCGAATTGAAGCCTGTCCATCTCAGGTCCCTCAGCAACACAGGCCCGCTGCCGCCAAACACACGCAATCGCATTGCCGGTGCCGCAGCCTTGCCTGCACCTTAAATGCGGCATGGCCGCCAAGGTTCCGCAGGTGCACCAATTCGGCTGCATGGGTTGAAGCGGCGCGCAATCGGTGCCACATGATATCTTATCGAATTCACGCCAGTCGTCCGAGCCATGACAACCTATCTTGACGCCGAGACCGCACCCTTACGCAACACCGGCCAGATCCGCCTGTACAATGAGGAAGCTTTTGCGGGCATGCGCAAAGCCTGCAATCTGACCGCGCGTTGCCTCGACGAACTCGTCGACATCGTGCGTCCCGGGGTGACGACCAACACCATCGACCGCTTCGTATTCGAATTTGGCATGGACAACGGCGCCCTGCCCGCGACCCTCAACTATCGCGGCTACACCAAGTCCACATGCACCTCGATCAACCATGTCGTCTGCCACGGCATTCCGGACGACAAGCCGCTGCGCGACGGCGATATCGTCAACATCGACGTCACCTATATCGTCGACGGCTGGCATGGCGACGCAAGCCGCATGTATCCCGTCGGCACCATCAAGCGCGCCGCCGAGCGCCTTCTGGAAGTGACCTACGAATGCCTGCTGCGCGGTATCGCCGCCGTGAAGCCGGGCTCGCGAATCGGCGCGATCGGCGCTGCCATCCAGAGCCATGCCGAGGGCGAGCGCTGCTCCGTGGTGCGTGACTTCTGCGGCCATGGCGTCGGCCGCCTGTTCCACGATGCGCCCAATATCCTGCACTATGGCAATGTTACGGATGGCGTGGAGATGCGCCCCGGCATGATCTTCACCATCGAACCGATGATCAATCTCGGCCGCCCGCATGTGAAGGTCCTGTCCGATGGCTGGACCGCGGTCACACGCGACCGCTCCCTTTCCGCGCAGTACGAACATTCGGTCGGCGTGACCGAAACCGGCTGCGAGATATTCACCCTGTCGCCCAAGGGGCTCGACCGTCCCGGTCTGCCGGCATAACATCCGCCAAAGGCGGCAATGCCGGTATGCTCGATGCGTGGGGGAGTTGGCGGAGCGTATGAGCAAGAAGAACGGCGATTCGCACGGGTTTCTGGCGGAACCCTCCGTCACACTGACGCGGAAGACCGCCATAGCGCCGGAGAAACCACATTATCTCGGCCATCGCGAACGCCTGCGGGAACGTTTTCAATCCTCCGGCCACAACGCCCTGCCCGATTATGAGCTGCTCGAACTTCTGCTGTTCCGTCTCATACCGCGCTCCGACACCAAACCCGTAGCCAAGGCCCTGCTTGCACGTTTCGGAACTCTTGCGGAGGTTCTGGGTGCTCCCACGAACCTGTTGCAGGAGGTGAAAGGCATAGGCCCGGCAGTTGCGCTAGACCTCAAAATCATCGCCGCCGCCGCGCAGCGCATGGTCCTCGGCGAAATCCGCGAGCGGGAGGTCCTGACATCCTGGTCGCAGGTGCTGGACTATTGCAAGGCGGCGATGGCGTTCGAGGAGCGCGAGCAGTTCCGCATCCTGTTCCTCGACAAGAAAAACGGTCTGATCGCCGACGAGGTGCAGCAGACCGGAACGGTCGACCACACGCCGGTTTATCCGCGCGAGGTGATCAGGCGGGCACTGGAACTGTCGGCGACAGCCATCGTCCTCGTGCACAACCACCCCACTCACTGATCTAGATCACGAACAATCCCGCTTAATCACGTTGAAACACTAAAGATTTAGGCGATTTTGAGCGTTGCGTAGTGGGGGCGGTTATGGCAAATTGGGGGCTGTAAAAGGGGTAGAAAACGGCTTCCCGATCCCAGCTAACGATCCCCGTTTCTCCCTGACCGATCCCAGTTGCGGAACAGGAGGAAACGCCATGCCCGCCCTGACCGACACCTCGATCCGACACGCTCTGAAACGGGTCGAGATGAGCCAGAAACAAGAGAACCTCGCCGATGGCGAAGGGCGCGGCACCGGTCGCCTCATTCTCGTCCTCAAGCCCATGCCCAAGCGCGTCACTGCCGACTGGATGGCCCAGCAGTGGCGAGACGGCAAGCGCACCAAGAAGAAGATCGGCTCCTATCCATCCATGTCGCTCGCGCAGGCGCGCGAGATCTTCAAGCGCGATTTTGCCGATGTGATCCAGAAGGGCCGGAGCATCAAGATCGCCACCGATACCCGCCCCGGCACTGTCGCCGATCTGTTCGAGGGCTACGTCGCCGCGCTCAAGGAAGCCGGGAAGCCATCCTGGAAGGAAACCGAAAAGGGTCTGAACAAGGTCGCCGACACGCTCGGGCGCAACCGTCTCGCCCGCGAGATCGAGGCCGAGGAAATCATCGAGCTGATCCGGCCGATCTACGAGCGCGGCGCCAAGTCGATGGCCGACCATGTGCGCTCCTATCTCCATGCCGCCTTTAGCTGGGGCATGAAGTCCGACAACGATTATCGGCAGCAATCCCCTCGCCGGTTCCGCATTCCCTTCAATCCGGCAGCGGGCATTCCGACCGAGCCGAAGGTAAAAGGCACCCGCTGGCTCGACGAGGACGAGTTCGTCCGGCTTTATCGCTGGCTCGAATGCCCTGACACGCCGGTCCATCCCTCCTATCCGCGCGCAGTGCAGCTCATCATGCTGACCGGCCAGCGCGTCGACGAGATCGCGCGCCTGCATGTTGATCAATGGGATGCCAAGGAGCGGATCATCGACTGGTCCAAGACCAAGAACGATCAGCCCCACGCCGTTCCAGTGCCCTTGCTCGCTGCCGAACTGATTGAATCGATCAAGCCCAACGAGTATGGCTGGTTCTTCCCCTCGGCCAAAGATCCATCGAAACCTGTCAGCCACGGTACGCTCTACAGCTTTGTCTGGCGTCAGCGGCACCGCGGCGTCATCCCCTATGCGACGAACCGGGATCTGCGGCGCACCTTCAAGACGCTGGCTGGCAAAGCGGGCGTCCCGAAGCAAATCCGCGACCGGTTACAAAACCACGCCTTGCAGGACGTCAGTTCCAAGCACTACGACCGCTGGAACTACATGGCCGAGAAGCGGGCCGGGATGGCAAAATGGGACAAGTTCGTCCGCGCGATGCTTGCGAAGAAGCGCCTGAAGGCGGCCGCTTGACCTTCCGACCGCCCAAGCCCCCCAGCGCGAAGGTGAAAGCTCCCTCCCACACCCGTTGGGAGAATCGTTCATAAGCCGTGGCCCGAGCGGGTTAACGGCTATTGTTCGTCAAAGATGCGGTTTTAGCAGCAATTCGCGTTGACGAAACGCTCAACTCTCGCAACAGCTTACGAATCGGTGCACAATTATTCCGCCATCAATGGGGGGCGATTATGGAAGAAAAGCGATCTTATCTTCTTGAGGGGGCAAGAACTATCGAGATGGCATCCATTGCTTCGGACTATAGCGTTGCGGAACAGTTGAATATTGCGCAACAGGACGGTGAGGCGCGTCCTGTCGTCACGCTGGACTGGTTCGCAAGCACGGGTTCGAAGACAGCTCAGGCCCCCGGAGATGACGACCCGGATCCTGAGGACGAGGGATGCTACTAGTCGTCACGAACAAGTCCGACCTTGCTTGCGACTATCTGATCCTTCGCCTCAAAGAGCGTGATATCCGGTTTGTGCGGCTGAACACGGAAGATTTCGGCCGGGCGTTCCAGATCGACATCTCGTTCGACGGCGGCTCGAAATGCCGCCTTACGATCAAGGATGGGCAGACGTTCAGCATCGAGGAGATTACAGGCGTATATTTCAGACAGCCGCGCGCGCCCAACGTGCCGGATGGCACGGCCGATACAGACCGCCTGTTTGTCCAGCGCGAGCTTAAGGAAACGCTCCGCGGCCTGTGGCGGCTGATCGATACCAGGAAATGGCTAAATCATCCCCGCGATCTGTGGCTTGCCTCTAACAAGCTTGAGCAGCTTGCCGTTGCCGGCAGGCTTGGATTCCGCATCCCAGAAACCTGCGTGAGCATGTCGGCAACGCGCGTGCGAGCGTTCTATGACGAACATGACGGCCGCATCATCTGCAAAGCTGTGAAGAACGGCTTCAGCCATGACAACGATACGGTCACGCTGGCAATGACGCGGCGCGTTGACCGCGCGTTTATCGACAACTTCGACAGCTATGCCGCCGTGCCGATGATCTACCAGCGCGAGATTGCAAAAGCATACGATGTGCGCGTGACCTTGATCGGCGATCGGCTTTTCCCGGTCGCCATCCATTCGCAGGAGCGAGAGGATACTGAGGTTGACTGGCGCCATTGGGATGTCAGCGCCTTCGATCTCAGGCACGAGCAGATCGAGCTTCCGCAGGACGTTGCAGCGTATTGCCGCGCCATTGCCAAGCACTTCAATCTGGGCTTTGCCGCGATCGACCTCGTGCGCGGGATCGATGGACTCTTCTACTTTCTCGAAGTTAATCCCAATGGCCAGTGGGCGTGGATCGAGCAAAAGACCGGCTATCCAATCCGCGATGCGATCATAGATCGCCTGACTGTGCGGAGCGCGGCCTATGCGTGAGATTAGCGAAATCCGGGAGCAATTGTCATCGCAGGACAACGAGGTCCTTGAGCAGTCGCTGCGTTTTGCAAGCGCGCGCTGCGCGCAGGAAGCCGAGCGCGGCAAGGCCGCAGAAACGCGGGCAACTGCCATGCTGGCCATTCTCGGCATTCTGGCCGGCTTCATCGTGCCGCTTGTCGAGACGGTTGAAGCGGCGAAGGGCGACGACAAGTGGTTCCTGCTTGTACTCTTCCTGGGCTCCCTGCTGTTCCTCGTGAAGGGGCTCTACAACGCGGTGCGCGTTCTCGGGGTTTCCAAGATATACCGGCTGGAGATCGAGACGGTTTTCGATTTTCAGCCGCTCTCCCGACCGGACGCCCTGCGCGAAGAAATCGCAGGTCTGATATGGGAGTACCGGAAGGCGATTCAGCCAAATACCGAAAAGCTCTTCAGATTGCATCGATGCCAGCGAAGCGGCTTGCTTGCGATCATCTTCTTCATGCTGTTCGGTGTTCTCCTGCTTGCCGCGCGTGAAGAATGGCTCCAACTGCCGCTATGGGCAGCCGGTGCCCTTGCCATCCTTGCGGTGCTTCTCCTGGCTTTTGGCGATAAGCTTTTCGAGCGGCTCGGTATTTGGGGTAGTGCGAGAAAGATCGCCCCTGCCTCCAAGCCCCCAGATGCGAAAGAGACGGTCGTCTCCTGACCCGAAAAGGATGGGGTTAGCCTCCTTCAACGCGTCGAGACGACCGCTACCTGCTACACTCGCTCAGAGAACCGTTCATAGGCCGTGATCCGAGAAGGTTTCAGGTCAATGTCACGCTGATAGATTTCCCTCTTCAGAAATGTCAGTTCTGCCTCTCTCTGTTCATCAGCGACATCAATATACCAAGCACGGGGACGACCGTTCTCCTCTCCGTTCCAACGATACCCCCGAGACTTGAGCTGATCCTTGAACTCGAATGGCGAACCTTCGGCCCAGATTCGCCATGTCGGCATGCGAGCACGCTTCAGCAAATGCCCCAACGCATTGACGCCAGACTTCGGAAGCGTATGCGACAGAACCTCGATCGCTGCCAAACAGTCATTCGCCGCGCGATGCCGATCGTAGAAGAAGCCACATCCCACCGCGAGATATGCAAGCTTGGTGCCCTCGAACCCCTCCGCAGCCCAGTCGACCTCCGACATGGAGCAGGCCCAGGGCTTGAATGAAAACGACGGACAGAAGCGCTCAAGAAACTTGCGATCAAAAGCAGCGTTGTGGGCAATGACAACACCGGCGGAAAGCGCAAATTGCGTGACCTCCTCCGGATCGATCTTTTGGCCAGCCGCCATCGCGTCGGTTATACCTGTCAGCGAGGTTATCGTGGGCGGTATCGGAGCCGCCGGCTCTCGAAGTCGATCAAACGGCTCCCCGACCTCGACGATGATGCCGTCAAGCGAATACTGGAATGGCACCATAGCAAGCTCGATAATTTCGTCCTTCGCCGGGTCGAGACCAGTCGTTTCGACGTCCACGAACAGCCCGAGGCGGGTATCCCGTTCGGATATCCCCGTTACAGGCGCCCGCGGCTGCAGGCGACGGAGAACCCGGTAGTCCTGGCTTGCCTCCAGGAGAGCTGCCGCTGCTTCCAGCGCTGCTGCATCCGGCTGGCCCATCATGCTGGAGCCGTATCGGCGGCTCCGGCTGGAGCAGACGGCGCGATCCTGACCAGAGCCGCTCGTCCCTCCTCGTGGAACCAGAGCTCCCCGATCTTCGCGTCATCGCTTTTCGGAAGCGGATTCGCTTCCCGCACCTTGAAGGTGGTCGGGAGGTTCACCGATGTTCCGAAGACGAGCGCGTGCTGCTTCGGCAACGACGGCAAACGCTTCAGAACCGCTTCGGAAATGAATGGCGTCATCTGCCGGATCTGCGAAAGGTCATCCGGGTTCTGTATGCGATGGATAACGAAGTTCGAGCATTGAGAAAGCACGGTTTTCGAGAGTTCGCTCGGTCGTTGCGACGCGACCAACAGGAAAAGCCCGTATTTTCGCCCTTCCTTGGCGATACGCTCATAGATCTTGCTGGCGTCGATTGCATATCGGGAGGTTGCTTCGGAGATGTACCGGTGCGCCTCTTCCAGAAGCAGATGCACCGGAAAGCGATTTCGTGGATCGGCTTGCCGCAACAATCTGAACGCCATCCGTGCAAGCACAGATGCCACCAGCTCGACGACTTCATCCTCGACCGCGTTCATATCGACGATGATGATCTGATCACGCTTGAGCCAGTTCGCTCCATTGCGCTCAAGACCCAGGAGGCTTTCCAGAAATTTGTCGCGAGACAGTTCCGCCTGTCCGCCCGCCGCATTGTGGCGAAGAAACTCATACTCGGGGCGCTCCTCCAGGGATTTGAAGCGCGTCAACATCTGCGAGCAGTAGTCTCGAATCTGCCTGTTCCCATGCGCCTCCTCGTAAAGTATCGCTAGGTCCAGCGCCTCGCCCAATGCCGCGAAGTCGAACGGCAGATTGGAGTAAGCCGGCAACTTCAGGCCGTCGATGACGAATCCACCACCATTTTCATCTCCGAGAAGGTATTTCGTCAGGCCATCCGGATCGGCCATCTGGCCGAAACTAATCTTTATGTATGGCTTGATCTTTGCCGTGCCGATTTCGGCGGTGTTGAAGCGCTGTAGCAGGCCAATCATTCGATCATGCTTCGAAGGGCTACCGGTATCATCGCGGAGAATCTGGCTCAGGCAGGTAGCAAGGATATGATTTTTTATGCCCTTCAGTTCGCCGCTTGCTTCCGCAGAAAACAGTGTCGCGAGGCCGAGAGCCATTCGCAATATCGGAAGTTGTGTTCGCTCACTGGCCTGAAGCAGCAGCTCCCATTCTGATTGCTCCAGGAACCAATGCGGGAGGCGGAACTTTCCGTCGGACGCGGTCCCGTCCAGCACCACATGGGCGACGCCAATTCCGTTCTCCTTGGCAAGCGGCGTCAGCGCATTGGCGTATTCGCCGTTCACGTCGAAGACCACAAAAGTCGCCCCTCGGGCGTGGAACTCGTCCGCCTTGTCGAACAATGACTGGAGCACCGAGGCAACGGTGCAGGACTTGCCGCTCCCGGTGTTCCCAAGCACAGCGGTATGACCGCCGAAAAAGTCGTCGATCCGGACCTTGACGTCGTAGCCCTCGAACACTACCGAGCGGCCGATCGACAGGGCACGAAAGCGCGTCGCATCTTCAAGCACAGGCGCGGCGCCATTGAGGCCCAGAGCAGGTTCACTCGGCTGGTCGGTCTCGAAAACGCGATCAAGCTCCGCATCGAGAGCATAAAGCGCGTCCGCGTAAAGTGACGGAAACACGGAGACGCCGAAGCGGAATTTGGCGTTGCGATCCTGCGGCAACATCCCCACCGGCACGACGTCGAGATACTTCGCTGACGCCGCCTTGTCCAACTCCCCCTCGCCTCGCCCGGCGCTGGTGATGTCCCGCTCTCGCAGGCCGACGACCTCGACCACGACATATTCCGTCTGAACCGGAATCATCAGGAACGAGCCAAGGCGGGCGACATAGTGAACGTCATCGAACCCGACGATTGTGAAATTATCCGTGACGGCGTGCATCTCGACGACGAAGCGGTCGGCCGCGACGGAGACCACCTTGCCGATGGCGCGTTTGCGGTCGTCGCGGCTCATTCGCTGTCTCCATCGTCGGAAGGAGCTTCAGCCTTCTTCGGGGACATCGCCTCCAGCACTTTCCGGATCGCATCGTCGATACGCTCGCTCGGTCGCTGGGGCATGAACTCGTCGATGATCGTATCGAAATAATGCGCCTTGCGGCCCGCTTCCGGGCCGCTGCCGCCGATGATCCAGATGCGGGGATCATTCAGGGCGCGGAGCTTAGCCAGCTCTCCTTCAAGTGTCGGATCGACGAAGATTACCAGGCGGAATGTCGGTATGGTGAGCGCCTGGTAGATGATATTGTTGATGTGCTCGTCGCCGAAGGCGTATCCCATCGTAAAAAGAACGCTTTGTTCCCTCACGATCCGCGACTGGAACTCGCGAAACAGGTCCGCATAGGGTGATCCGAGGCTGGAATTTTGCTTTGCGGGGGTGGGATAGATCATCACCTTCCCCAGTTCCTGCCCCTTCGAAACAGCCATTTCGCGGATCGGGAACAGCCCGTGGTCGTCTTCGGTCCAGCTAATCGACCCATGAATCTTGCAGAGATAGACGAAGCCATCCACAGCCGACCATTTCCGGTTCGTCAGATCGAGCTGCTCGGCAAGTGCGTAACGGAAGGTGGCGGGGTTGAAGCGACGCTCCACTACGCCGGAGAAGCCATTAGCGTAAGGCAGGCCGAGCCGGTCCATCGCCGTTTCGTTGAAAAGATCGTAGTTGGTGGTGAAAATCCATGGACGCGGCAGCGAGCGATCACGCAGGACCAGCTTTCTGTAGAAAGTTTCGTAGAGTGTCCCGACGGTACTGTCGCCATTGGCGAATGCGCCGTTCGTGCATTTGTCCCATAGGAACGCCTGAACCTTCTCGATGATCGAATTGACAACCTTCAGATTTTCTTTCGCCTTCTCAAGCTTGCTGCGCGATAGCGAGAACCGCAGGCTGAACAGCAGCTCCATCAATCGTTCGAGGTTACGGGCAAACTCCTTGTGGCCAATATCGATCCCGAATTCGTCGGTGAGAACCTTCCGCTCGGCGGCGGTTGGGAATCCTGCCTTATCGACAGTCCGCGCCTTCGTGAACTCCTTGGCGAGCGGCTCCATGGTTGGGATGCCAACGTCCCGCCATTCCTCGCCTAGCAAATCGTCAGTTTGCTTGACGTAGTACGACGAGCACCCTGCCCCAAGCAGGAACGCCACGTTCTTTGCGTTCAGAGATTCCGACAGCGCCTTCCTGACGACATCGGCGCCGGCCGGCCATTCGAGATCACCGGCATCACCCTCGACGCCCCGCAGAAACTTGAATGTCAGTTTCTCAGGTTCTTCTCCATCGGAATCCGCCACGAACACCCCCTCATTTGAACAAAGCCTCAATATCCGCCATTGGGCGGAATAATTTCATCGGCTGATCCGGAAACGACAAAAAACTCTCACGCTCGTAGAAGCGCTTTGCGCTCTCATCCTTGGCGTCCACGATCACCGCGAAGGATGCAATGTCGCTGCGCACAGCCCGGTAGAGCGCGTCCGCGAGAAGAAACCTACCATAGCCTCTTCCCTGATAACGCTGATCGACGGCAAGACGACCCAGCAAGGTCGCCGGGATCAATGGGTAGCGCGGCAGCTTGCGGATAGTCGCAGCCGGCAATTCCGGAAGCCTTACCGCCGTCGAAGAGAGCGTGTAGTATCCGGCGATGCCACCGTCCTGCAGCACGAGGACAAAAGGCGCCGCCATCTTCTTTCTGGCGTCCTGTCCGGCCTGCGTCTGGAAATATCGGTTGAGCGGCTCTACGCCGCTTTCGAACCCCGATCGGTCATGTTGCGGGCCGAGAACCTCGACCCGCAGGATGTCGTCCCCTTCCCCCACTCGTTAGACGCCTGTTCTCTCGCGATAGTAGCGAACGGTATCGCGCAGCCGCTCGTTGACAGGCCGTGGTTCAACCAGAGCCTGGACGAACGCCTGGCTGTCCCGCACTGAAAGCTCCAAATGTTGATATTCCTCGACAGCGCGCCGCGCCGCATCCTGCACGCTTGTCAAAACGAAATCCGTCACGGTCCGTCCTTGCAGCGCAGCGGCATGTTCGATCAGACGCTTCTGGTCAGCGGTCACGCGCGTCTCAAGGCGTTCCCCCCGGACGCGGCCAGTCATTGACCTCTTTGCTGCTTCGGCCATTTTCGATCTCCAATCTACCGCATATATGTACGGCCAGTGGCCGGAAAAATCAAGATGCAGTCCAGCCAGCGAGAGGATAACGCCGGCATTGCCATGAAGCCAAGATGCAGATTTTATCGGGGTAGCTGGGAATTCGACGGCTCCGGCCCGAGTGCAGCAGGCTGTTGCACAATTGCCGTGAGACCACGATGCTGCTCTCCCAGCGCCGGAAAGCACAGAGAATCCTCGAGTATCCGCTGATTTCGTGGTCGGGCAGCCGTTCAAGATGAAACGCGCTTAGCGCACACCCCGATCGGAAAGCGAGGTTGAATGTTCCGCATCCTTTCCGGCTGGATCGAGAAACGCAGGCAGATCCGTCGGCGATGGCAACAGGACGCGCACGCCTTGATCGGACAGCATGGGCCCGAAGCCTACTATGAGGCGCAGCGTCTTGCCGCCCGCAGTCGCGCCCAGGCAGACAGGTCCGGGTTCTGGCATTGGGCGAAGGTAGCTTCCGAGGTCGCACGTCTCTCTCCGGTCGTGCAGATGGACATGAAGGTCGTGCAAGCTATCGCCGACGAGGAAATGCGGAAACACCGGCGCTCCTGACAGATTTTGCGGGGGGAAAGCATTCCCCCTGGTCGGCACTGCGTTGCCGGCACACCCCCATCGAGCGGGGAGACCCCGCAACGCCCCCTTTAGAGTGAGAGTGGGGACCGGGTTTGCCGTGACGGGTTGAAAGCCGGAGGAGAGTCCGACGGTGCCCGTCGCGGAGAACCGCGATGTCGAGATATGACCGCACCCCAGGCTCCGGCTCGCACCGGGCGAACCTTTACGACGAAATCACCGGCAAGATCATCGCCGAGCTTGAAGCTGGACGCTTCCCCTGGGCTCAACCCTGGGGCAAGGCCACGACCAAAGCCCCGCTCGGCTTGCCGCAGAACGCCAGCACCGGCCGCGCCTATAGCGGCATCAATATCCTGATCCTCTGGGGGGCCGTCGTCCAACACGGCTTCCCGGGACAAGGCTGGCTCACCTTCCGCCAGGCGCAGTCGCTTGGCGGCAATGTCCGCAAGGGCGAGCGCGGTACCACCGTCGTCTATGCCGATCGCTTCACGCCCGAGGACGAGAAGCGGCGCGCGAGAGAAACCGGCGAGGAACCGGGGACGATCCCGTTCCTGAAGCGCTTCACCGTGTTCAACACCGCGCAATGCGAGGGTCTGCCCGAGGACATCGCCGTCGCTATGCCGCCCCCGCCGCCGGATCTGATCGAGCCGAGGGTCGAGGTCCTGATCAAGGCCACCGGCATCGACTTCCATATCGGCGGGGATCGCGCCTACTATGTCCCGGCCCTCGACCATGTGGTCGTCCCGCCGCCGCAAGTCTATTTCGAGCCGATCAACTGGCACCGGACGACCCTGCATGAGCTGGGTCACGCCACGGGTCATGCGTCCCGTCTAGCCCGCGATTTCTCCGGCAGCTTCGGCACGAAGAAATACGCCTTCGAGGAGCTGATCGCGTTATCCTGACTCTGTGATCCTGTCTCAGAATCATGCATTGGAGGCGCCTCACCACGGCTCCGGTGAAGCTCTTCAGACGTCCGGGTCAAGCGTTCCCGCAGCGTAGCGAGGACAACGCTTGACGCGGCGGCGGCACGACAAGCTGTTCATGGGGTGCAGGCTAAGTCCTGCACCCCTGCCACGCGGCGAGCGGGAGAGCGCGAGGGGAACCCCTCGCATTCTAAACAATGAAGTTGCGCCGAAGGCGCTCCGCTTGGGTATCGTGCGTGCATTTGTATTTTACCGATCTTGACACTATTTCGCGTCCGCTTTTCCTTGATGACCTTGCAGTGAGCCTCGCGCCCGGTGCGCTCGACGCGGTCGAGCGCACCGGGCTGATTCACGGCATGCCGTTCATCCTGATGGATGACGGCAGCTACGATCTCGCTCTCAACCGGTTCTTTCGTGCCTGTCCTGCTATGGGAGCGCGATCGCCGAACACGTGGCGCTCCTACGCCCGCGACATTCTCGTCTGGGCGCGCTTTCTTGTCGAACGGCGCGGCGGCAAGACGGTCTGGCAGGCCGGCCGCGACGATGTCCTGGCCTTTCACCGGGCGCGTCGGCTGTCGGCAGCTCCCTACCGCATCTCGGCTGCGAGCTGGAACCGGAGCGTTGCCGCGCTCGACAAGCTCTATCGCTGGGCTGTCGAGGAAGGAATCATTGCGATCTCGCCCTTCAGCTACGGCGCCACCCTTCGCAGGGCCGGCGGTAGCCGCGCAGTGCTCGCTGTGACGACGAACCGTGCCCGCGAGCGCGCCGCGCGGCGCCACGATACCCGTTACATCGATCTTGGCCGCTACCTGCTGTTCCGCGAGGTGGGATTGCGCGGCCGGCTTCCCGACGGCTCGGAGGACGCGACGTGGCGCGGCCGCAACGGCGAGCGCAATGCGTTGTTTGCCGAGCTTCTCGTCACGACCGGCCTGCGGCTGACAGAGGCCGGCAGTCTGCTGCTGAGTGAGCTGCCGCGCCTGACCGATCCCGAATCGCGCTCGGTGCCGTTCGATCTCCCCGGTCCGATCGCCAAGGGCGGACGACCACGGCGCATCCGCGTTCCCCGCCGGGTACTGAGATTGATCGGCGACTATGTCGATCTCGAGCGCACGGTCTCTGCCGCGCGCTCAGAGCCTTCGGTGTCCGATCCGCTCTGGCTGATGCTGGAGGACGGGAAGGCAACAGACGCGGCGGGCAAGCGTGTCCGGCTCGACCGTCTGACGCTGGGCGAACGCCGCCGCGTGCTGGTCGGCACGCCCGGCCAGGCGCAGCATGCCTTGCTCTGGCTGACTGAAGGCGGCAAGCCCGTGCCCTCGGCGACTTGGGAAGCTGCCTTTCGGCGGGCCTGCACCCGCTGCCGCCGTTTCGGCATCGAGGTCGAGGTGACGCCACACACGCTGCGGCACACCTTCGCCGTCAACATGCTCTCCATGCTGATCCGCGAGCAGATCGGATCCGTGTTCGATCCGCAGGACCAGCACGGCGCAGCCTATCGGCGGATTCTCGGCGATCCTCTGCAGAAGCTCCAGCACCTGCTGGGGCATGCGAGTATCACCAGCACCTACATCTATCTCGACAGCCTCGCCGAGGCGCAGGAGCTGGTCGAGGCCGCCGCGGATCGCTGGGCCGAAGACACGGCTGGCGGCGCGGCATGACCGCCGCGGCGGCTCCATCGGTGCGGCGGCCGGGTCGCCGCGCCCTCTTTCCCGAGGCGCTGCCCGATCCCGAGGGCGAGGCCGCCGCTGCGATCGCATCGCTGCGCTTTACCGTCACGCTGGCGGATCGCAGCAAGACGATCGACCTGACGATGCTCGCCGGCCGCAAGGCATTGGCGCGGACCTTTGCCGGCGCGCTCTGGCGCGCCTGCCAGGTCGGTGGTCCGGCCGGCTCGATCTCGACGGCCTACGCCTATGCCAATGCGCTCAAGACATTTTGGCGCTATCTCGATTCCGCCGGATCGCACGTCGCCCGTCTCTCCGACGTCAGTGCCGTCTGCATCGACGGCTTCGATTCCTGGATGGAGGGGAGCGGCCTGCATCCCAATCACCGCCTGCACCGCATGAGCAAGGTGCTCAACCTGCTGCGGCTTGCCGAGGCCGCGGAGCCCAGCCACCTGCCGCCCGATGCCTCACGCCGGCTGATGTACACGAGCGATCGGCCCGGCGTGCGCGCCAGGCCGCGCGATGCCTATGGCGATGATGTCGCCGCGGCATTGCGGAAGGCGGCGCGCACCGATCTCGCCGCCATCATCCGCCGCTTGGGCGAGGCCGATCGTATTCCGGCGGTCGAGGATTCCGATCGGAGCAAGGCGCTGGCAGCAACCCACAAACAGGTAATGGAAGTGATCGACGCGGAAGGCGTCATCGGGCACAGGCACCCTCTCTTCAAGCGACTCTACACGCTCCGCCGCGAGAGTGGCCTGCCGAACGATCGCCTGATCCACGATCTGCATGGCCGCCGGCATCTCATCGCCGCCGATCTCATGCCGCTCATCGTGCTTATCTCGCTCGACACCGGCATGGAGATCGAAGCGATCAAGGGCTTGCGAGCGGACTGCCTGAAGAACCCGGCGGGCGGCTATGTCGAGATCGAGTATTGCAAGCGTCGGGCGCGCGGCGCCGAGTGGAAGCGGCTGCGTGTGCGCGACGGCGGTTCCTCGACGCCGGGCGGCTTGATCCGCAAGGCGCTGCAGTGGACCGGTCCGGCGAGAAGCCGGCTCGGCGCCGACACGCTCTGGGCGCACTGTGCCTGGGGCCGCCTGACCCCTCGGGTGCTCAGCATGAAGGAGCTCGCGGCTTCATGGACGCGCCGGCACGGCATCCTTGATGAGCGGGGCCAACGCCTTCGCCTCAATCTGACGCGCCTGCGCAAGACGCATAAGGCGGCATGGTACCGGCGCACGGGCGGCCAGCTCGACCGCTTCGCCGTCGGCCACACTGTCGCGGTCGCGGCCGACCACTACGCCGACATTCCCGCGCTTCGTCATCTGCACGAGGCGACAATTGCCGACGCCATGACCGATGCGCTCGACGCCGCGTTCCCCCCCTGTGTCCTGTCGTCGGAGGAGGAAGCGGCCGTCCAGACCGATCCCGACAAGGCGACCGGCCTTCCCGTTGTCGGCGCCGCCGCGGTCAAGGCGCTGTTCGGCGGCGAGCAGGACGTCTGGCTCGCCAGTTGCGGCGGCTTCTACAACAGCCCGTTCGGCTCGGAGGGAGAGGCCTGTCCGTCCCCCTTCTGGGGGTGTCTCGAATGCAGCAATGCCGTGGTCACCGCCCGCAAGGTGCCCGCGCTCCTGGCCTTCCTCAACTTCATCCGGGCGCAGCGGCAGGTGCTGAGCGAAGCCGACTGGATCGCCAAGTTCGGCCGGGTTCACGGACGCATCGCCGAACAGATTCTGCCCCGGTTCGCCGACGCCGAGATCGAGGAAGCCCGTCGGATTGGGTCATCGGACCCCGCGCTCCTCTACCTGCCGCCCGAAGCGAGAGCGCCATGATGCCGGCACCGATCAAGCTGCCGCAGCACGCGTCGCTGCCTTCGGCCATTTATGGCAACGACGAGCCCGTGCTTGCCGGCGTGGCGGTCAGGGACGATGCCGACCGCACGCGACTTCCGCGCTTCGGTGACGATCTTTGGGACCTGGGCGCCGCCATTTTCCGGGTGAACGCCCGCTACAGCAATTACCGGCTGAACCTCGCCCGCATCGCCGATCCCGTCACGCGGCGGCTGGCGAAGGAGTACGTGATCGCCCGCCTGCGCATCCATGTGCCGGGATATCGGGCGCCCTGCGGCGCGACCTCGGCGATCCGCCTGCTGCGCTACATCCAGCATTTCGCCGCGTTCCTCCGCGCAAGGACTGGCGCCGTCGATCTCAGCCGGATCGATCAGGCGCTGCTCGACGCCTATCTGGCGTATGCCCGTGACGGCGGACGGCGAACGCCTCACGAGACGGTGAAGTATGTCGAGGTGCCGATCGACCTGCATCACCTGGCGCCATGGCTAACCGGCGGCGGCATCGGTTTCCTGCCGTGGCGTGGACGTGCGGCGCACCGCGTTGCCGGCCGGCCGCCAGCGCCCGCCGAGAACGCCACGCCGCGCATTCCCGAGCCGGTCATCGGCGCCATGCTGCGCTGGGCGCTCAAGTATGTCGAGGTCTATGCGCCCGATATCCTCGCGGCGCGGGCCGAGCTTGACGCTCTCGAAGCCCGCTGCGCCCGATTGATGGCGCGGGACGCGCGGGCCGGACGGGCCGTGGCCAAGAACTATCGCGCCCGCGTGGCCAAGTGGCTCGACGTGCGCCGGGCCATGGGCCGAGGCGTGCCGATCTGGGAGCACGCGCCGAATGTGGCCCGCCGCATCGACCCGCTCACCGGCGAAGAGACCCCGCCCTACAATCTCCATCTGATGCGCCTTCACGCCGGCGCTCCGCAGAGCGGCCGCATCAGCCAGTCCGAGCCGACTGCACGACTGATCGAGAAGGCAGCCGCCGAGCTCGGAACCGAGATCGGCGGGCTCGATACGCCGATCTCGATCGATCCGGACACCGGACTGCCATGGCGCGAGCGCTTCGACGGCCTCAGCCTCGCCCGCGAAGAACGGATGTTGCAGGGCGCCTGCTATCTCGTCTGCGCCTACCTCACCGGCATGCGCGACAGCGAGGTGCAGGCGATGCAGCCGGGTTGCGTGTCGCCGGTGCGCAGCGCCGACGGCCTGGTCGAGCGGTACCGGCTGCGCAGCACGGTGTACAAGCGCCATGGCGCGCGCGGCGTCACGGCCGACTGGATCACGATCGAGCCCGTCGCTCGCGCCGTCGCGGTGATGGAGGTTCTCTCGGCACGCAATCGCCGAGAGAAGGAACTGTCATCCTTGTGGGTGGCGCTGAAGGACTGGCCCTGGAGCAACGATCATCTCGGGATGGGTGCAACGCCGACACTCAACCTTTTCCGCGAGGGCCTCGACACGCGCTCGGAGGCCGCGCCGGCGATTCCGCGCATCGGCGACGAGCCTTGGAAGTTTACGACCCGGCAGCTCCGACGCACGATCGCCTGGTACATCGCCAACCGGCCGTTCGGCACGGTCGCCGGCAAGATCCAGTACAAGCACGCCTCGGTCGCCATGTTCGAAGGCTATGCCGGATCGGCGCAGGCCGACTTCCGCTTGGCGATCGAGCGCGAACGTGCACTCGGCCAGCTCGACGACATTGTCGCCCATTACGAGGCCTATCTTCGCCGTGAAGGCCCGGCGGGACCGGGTGCTGCGCGACTGCGACGCGAGTTCGGCCGCGTGCAGGAGGAACTTGGCGATCTTCCCGGCCGGATCTTGGACCGCAAGCGGCTGCGCACCATGGTTGCCCATCTCGGGCGGACCCTGCATGTCGGTTTCCTCAACGACTGCCTGTTCGATGCAGCGACCGCGCTCTGCCTCACCGGCGCGCCAGATGCCGAGCGGACGGCGCCGGCCCTATCGCGCTGCAGCCCCGACCGGTGCCCGAACGCCTGCCTGACCGCCCGGCACCGCGAACCGTGGCAGGCCTCGATCGTCGAGGGCGAAGCGCTTCTGGCCGACCGGCGTCTATCGCCGCTGCAGCGCACGGCGATCCTGCGGGACAACGAGCGCAAGTGCCGGCTGATCGCGCCTCTCATGGACGGTGACGCATGACCGCGCTCGGGCCGAAGAGCCAAGCGGCGCTAAGGGCTGCCATGAAGCGGTTGCTCGACGGCCGCCCTGAACGCACCGACGGGGCGCTGACCGTCGCCAACCTGGCGCGCGAGGCCGGCGTCAGCCGAGCGACGGCGAACCGGGCCGGCGATCTTCTCGCCGAGCTCCGCGCGGCCGAAGCCCGCCTGCGGCGATCGTCGCCCAGGGCCCTCAAGGAACGCATCCATGCTCTGGAAGCGGAACTACGCGCCGTGCGTGGTGCCGAGATGGCGGAGCTGCGGGCGCTCACCCGGACGCTCGCGCAGCACATCCAGATGCTGACGTTGCAGCTCGCCGAGCGAGATGCCGTCATCGAAGGTCTGCGAGCGGAGCTGTCTCGATCCGTGG
The DNA here is from genome assembly GCA_022833215.1 of Mesorhizobium sp. Classification (GTDB taxonomy): domain Bacteria; phylum Pseudomonadota; class Alphaproteobacteria; order Rhizobiales; family Rhizobiaceae; genus Mesorhizobium. Next base: position 18,805 of record JAIPUZ010000013.1, read on the forward strand.
ACGCCAGGGTCGTCCCGTTGCGGCGTCCGCCTCTGGACGGCACCGGCTGACAGCCGCGCTTCATCCTGACCGGTCCAGGCGCCGCTCGCCGGTCATGGCTGCCTCCCGTGCTCGCCCGTCGAGGCAGGGCTCGGGTTGTGGCAGACGCTGCCGGCCCATCAACCCTGTTCCGCACCAGCACCGAGAACAGGGTGTGACGGCCCGGCTTCCCGCGTCTGCCCCTGCCGCCTCGCCCTCGACGGAGAGGGCGAACACAGGAGGCAGCCATGACCACCGATCGCACACCCCAGCCCCGGAACGACATCTACGAGCGTGTCACCAGCCAGATCATCGCCGCCATCGAGGCCGGCGCCGACCAGTACCGGATGCCCTGGCACCACGACGGATCGGCCATCACTACGCCCGTCAACGTCGCCTCGCGCAAGGCCTATCGTGGCGTCAACGTCATCGCACTCTGGGCCGCCGCGCACGCCGCCGGCTTTCCCGCCGGCATCTGGGGCACCTATCGCCAGTGGCAGGCGCTCGGCGCCCAGGTCCGCAAGGGCGAGCGCGGGCACCTCGTCGTGTTCTGGAAGACCGTCGATCGCCACGGCAAGGCAGACGTACAGGACGGCGACGAGGATCGCGACGAGCCCGCCCGGCGCATGTTCGCCCGCGGCTACACGGTCTTCAACTGCGCGCAGGTCGACGGCTACACGCCGCCCGAGATACCGGTGCTACCCGAGGCCGAGCGCATCGAGCGGGCCGAACGGTTCTGCGCAGCGCTCGGCATCGACATCCGCCACGGCGGATCGCAGGCCTGTTACCGCCCATCCACCGACCACGTGCAGATGCCCGACTTCGCCTGCTTCCGCGATGCCGCAGCCTATTACGCCGTGCTGCTCCACGAATGCGGGCACGCCTCCGGCGCCAGGCATCGCCTCGACCGTGATCTCTCCGGACGGTTCGGCTCGGCCGCCTATGCTATGGAGGAATGCACGGTCGAGCTCCTGAGCGCCATGATCTGCGCCGACCTCCATCTCAGCGTCGAGCCGCGGCCCGACCACGCCAGCTATATCGCCTCCTGGCTCGAGGTGCTTCGCTCCGACAAGCGCGCGATCTTCACCGCCGCAGCCAAGGCGCAGCAGATCGCCGACTGGCTGCACGCCCAGCAGGGCAACGCTTGCCGGAACGACGTCAGGGGCGCCGCATAGGCGCTCCTCGACCCGATCAGTTGACAGTTCGCTCCCGGAACAGCGCCTCAATCAGCGGACATTCCGGCCGCGTGCCGTCGGCGCATTGCGCGACGACGTCCTTGAGCACCCGCTCCATGCGCTTCAGGTCAGCGATCTTCGCCCGCACATCGTCGAGATGCGCGGCGGCGACCGCGCTTGCCTCGGCGCAGGGCTGGTCGCGTTCGTCGACCAGGCGCAACAGCTCGCGGATTTCGTCGAGTGAGAAGCCGAGCTCGCGTGCCCGCAGCACAAAGCGAAGGCGCCGCTCGTGCGTCGTGTCGTAGCTGCGGTAGCCGGCCGCCGTGCGCGGTGGCTCGGGCAGGAGCCCGACCTTCTCGTAGTAGCGCACAGTCTCCAGATTGCTGCCCGTCCGCCGGGCGAGCTCAGCCCGCTGCAGGCCCTTCACGCCAGCGTGATCGCGCATCGCAAAAATCCCTCTTGACCCTGTAGTTGCTACAGACCGCATGGTACTGCGCAATGAGGATTTCGGCAAGGAAAGCGAGATCGGACATGGATATATCGCGACCCAGCACGGCGGGCATGACGTCCGCCACGACCGACGTGCTCGCGTCGGACCGAGCCGAAGTCGGACGGCAGCGCCTGGTCGCCGTCGGCGGCATTCTCGGCGCGCTTGCCGCCTCCTCGTGCTGCATCGTCCCGCTCATCCTGTTTAGCCTAGGCATTGGTGGCGCCTGGATCGGCAATCTGACGGCGCTCGCGCCCTACAAGCCGCTCTTCGTCGCCGGGACGACGGGCGTTCTCGGCTACGGCTTCTATCTCGTCTACTGGAAGCCGAGGCGGGCCTGCGCCGAGGATGCTGCCTGCGCGCGCCCGATCCCCAGCCGCATTGTCCAGATCGCGCTCTGGTTTGCGACGGTGCTCGTCGCGGCCGCCTTCGCATTCGACTACGTCGCCCCGCTGCTGCTTTCCGCCTGACACCAAGAGGAGACCCGTCCCATGAAGAAGAGTTTGAGTGCTCTTGCTTTGATCATGTCGGTGATGACCGCGCCTGCCGTGTTCGCTACCGAACGCACAGTCACCTTCGCCATCGACAACATGACCTGCGCCTCCTGCCCCTACATCGTGAAGACCTCGATGGCGGCGGTCCCCGGGGTCTCGACGGTGGCCGTCTCGTTCGAAGCCAAGACCGCGACCGTGACCTTCGACGACGCGCAGACGACCCCGGATGCCATCGCGGCCGCCAGCATGAATGCCGGCTATCCGGCCCGCCCGACGCAGGAGCAAGGCAGTTGACATGCATGACCGCGCCCTGATCCGCACCGGCGCCGCAGGCGCCATTGTCGTTGCGATCTGCTGCGCGGCGCCACTCCTTGCCGTGCCCCCGCCGCTGGCCGGCCTCGGCGCGTGGTTGACGGGTTCGGGTCTGGTCGTGCTTTCCCTGATCGCCGCGGGCCTCGGGCTTGTCGCCTGCGGCATCCATCATCGCCGTGCAAAGGTCGTCTGTTCCAACACGAAGATTCTGAATGAAGGCCTGAAGCCATGAACGATTGCTGCACATCCTCCGCGTCCCGCGACAAGGCGACGGTTTCTACATCCGCAACGGTGCCGAGCTTGGCCGTGCGGCCGGGTGTGACGTTTCCGGACTGGTCGGTGGTTTCGTCACCCGTGGTGAAGGAGGCCCTGCTGGCCATGGTCGGCTCCGACCATGTGCTCAACCGCTGGAGCGGCTACGAGGCGGCCACGGATCGCGTGCGCGTTGCGTTGCTACAGCTCTACGCCGAACACGGGCGAGCCCCGACCCCAAGCGCGCTTGCCAAGCGTGCGGGGCTGAGCGAGGAAGCCGTCCGTGCGCTGCTCGAAGAGCTCCGCCGTCGCGACCTCGTCGTACTCGATGGCGACATGATTGTCGGCGCGTATCCCTTCACCGACCGCGACACCGGCCACCGGGTCACACTGGACGGACGCACTCTTACTGCGATGTGCGCGGTCGACGCGCTCGGCATCGGCGCTATGACCGACCAAGACATCTCGATCGTCTCGCGCTGCCGCCACTGCGGCGCGCCGGTCCGGATCACCACGCAGGAACGGGGCCGGGCTCTGGCCGACGTTGAGCCGACGACGGCCGTCGTATGGCTCAGCGTCCATTACGAAGGCGGATGCGCTGCGAACTCGCTGTGCACTGCAACATCCTTCTTCTGTTCCGACGATCACCTCGCCGCGTGGCGCCGGCAGCGTCCTGCAGACGAGCCGGGATTCCGGCTGTCGATCGAGGAAGCTCTCGAAGCAGGTCGGGCGATCTTCGGGCCCAGCCTTGCCGGAATCGGCACAATCGCCGGCCACGGCAACAACGCGGCCGAGACACAAGGTGAGCCTCAATCGTCGGGCGATACGGCATCGCCGGACAGGCCCGTGACGCATCGGCGCCTTGGCACGAATGGCCGCAACAATGGTTCCTACGACCTTGCCATCATCGGCGCCGGCTCGGCCGGCTTCTCGGCCGCGATCACGGCAGCCGATCAGGGCGCCCAGGTGGCCCTCATCGGCAGCGGCACCATCGGCGGCACCTGCGTCAATATCGGTTGCGTGCCGTCGAAGACGCTGATCCGCGCCGCCGAGACGCTCCACAATGCCCGAGCCGCGGCACGTTTCGCCGGCATCACGGCCGAGGCCGAACTGACCGACTGGGGCGGAACCGTCCGTCAGAAGGACGCGCTGGTTTCGGAGCTACGTCAGGCCAAGTACGCCGACCTGCTCCCGGCTTACAACGGCATCGCCTATCGCGAAGGGCCGGCGCGCATCGTGGACGGCGGCGTCCAGGTGGACGGCACGTTTGTCTCAGCCGGCAAGATCATCATCGCGACCGGCGCGCGACCGGCCGTCCCTGTCATCCCCGGCATCGAGACCGTGCCATACCTGACGAGCACGACGGCGCTTGATCTCGAGGCGCTGCCCCGATCTCTGCTCGTGATCGGCGGCGGCTATATCGGGGCCGAACTCGCCCAGATGTTCGCCCGCGCCGGCGTCGAGGTGACGCTGGTGTGCCGCTCGCGTCTCCTTCCGGAGGCCGAACCCGAGATCGGCACGGCGCTGACGGGGTATTTCATGGACGAGAGCATCGCGGTGATTTCCGGCATCACGTACCGGACGATCCGCAAGACCGCGGACGGTGTTGCACTCACTGTCCATCGCGACGGCAAGGACGTCACGATCGACGCCGATCAGGTGCTCGTGGCGACGGGCCGCGCGCCCAATATCGAAGGTCTCGGGCTCGCCGAGCATGGGATCGCTCTCTCGCCGAAGGGCGGCATCTTCGTCGATGACCGCATGCGCACGACAAGATCGGGCGTGTACGCTGCCGGCGACGTCACCGGTCACGATCAGTTCGTCTACATGGCCGCCTACGGTGCCAAGCTCGCGGCGAAGAACGCCCTCAACGGCGACAGCCTGCGCTACGACAACAGTGCCATGCCGGCCATCGTCTTCACCGATCCGCAGGTGGCGAGCGTCGGGCTGACAGAGGCGGCTGCGCGGACCGCCGGCCACGCCGTCTGTGTCTCCACGATCGGTCTCGACCAGGTGCCGCGCGCGATTGCCGCCCGAGACACACGCGGGCTCATCAAGCTCGTCGCCGACGCTGGCAGCGGCCGGCTGCTCGGGGCGCATATCCTCGCACCGGAGGGAGCCGACAGCATCCAGACGGCGGCCCTGGCAATCCGGCACGGCCTCACCGTCGACGACCTCGCGGATACGCTCTTTCCGTATCTCACCACCGTTGAGGGCCTGAAGCTCGCGGCTCTTGCCTTCGACAAGGACGTGGCGAAGCTCTCATGCTGCGCCGGCTGAGCCGTGAAGGCTCGGATGTCGAACGTGACAATGTTGGAGGAGATCTAGTGGCGAAGAGATATGACCTTGCGATCATCGGCACGGGAACGGCTGCGATCGTAACAGCACACAGGGTTCGTGCGGCTGGCTGGAGCGTCGCCGTCGCGGACTTCCGGCCCTTCGGGGGCACCTGCGCCTTGCGCGGTTGCGATCCGAAGAAGATGATGGTCGGCGGCGCCGAGGCGGCTGATCACGCCTGGCGCATGAGCGGACGTGGAATCGAAGGGGACGCGACGCTCGATTGGACGGGACTGATGGCCTTCAAGCGCAGCTTCACCGATCCGGTACCGCAGAAGCGTGAGAAAGCCTTTGCCGACAAAGGGATTCACGCCTTCCACGGTCACGTTCGCTTTATCGGCCCGAATGCGCTCGAGTTCGGAGGAGAGAGGATCGAGGCGGACCGTATCGTGATCGCCGCCGGCGCCGAGGCCGTGCCGCTCGGCATTCCGGGCGAGCAGCACCTGATCACCAATGAAGGCTTCCTGGAACTGGAGAGCCTGCCTGAACGCATCGTCCTTGTCGGCGGCGGTTATATCGCGGCCGAGTTTTCGCACATCGCGGCGCGCGCCGGAGCACAGGTCACAATTCTTCAGCACGGGAAGCGAATGCTCAAGCAATTCGACCCCGATCTCGTCGGCTGGCTGATGGACAAGTTCAGCGAGCGCGGCATCAATGTCCGCACACAGGCAGGGGTGACCGCCATTGAGAAGGTATCAGACGGCTATCGCGTCCGGGCGGACTGTCCTGACGGCGAACTCGATATGGACGCAGATCTGGTCGTCCATGCCGCGGGTCGGGCGCCGGCGCTCGCGACGCTCGATCTCGATGCCGGGAGCGTAAAGCACCATAACGGGCGGCTGGCGTTGAACGGATTTTTGCAAAGCGTCGCCAACCCCGCGGTCTACGCAGCAGGTGATGCCGCCGGCCTAGGACCGCCGCTCACTCCGGTATCAAGCCATGACGCGAAGGTAGTCTCGGCGAACCTGCTCAACGGCAACACGGTCAGGCCTGAATACACAGGCGTTCCGAGTGTCGCCTTCACCATCCCGCCGATCGCAGCCGTCGGCATGAGCGAAGCCAAGGCGCGTGAGAAAGGCCTGAACGTTCGCGTAAAGACCGAGCGCGTGGACGGCTGGTTCACCGCACGCCAGCAGGCCGAGACGGTGTATGGCTTCAAAACGTTGGTCGACGCGGACACTGACCGCATCCTCGGCGCCCATCTTGTCGGTCCGCACGCTGACGAAGTGATCAACATCTTTGCACTGGCGATCAGGCAAGGGCTGACGGCAGAGCAGTTGAAGACCACCATGTTCGCATATCCCAGCGGCGCGTCAGATATCGGCGAGATGCTTTGAGCGTAAGTGAGGTGGTCGACCGGTACGGCCGCGGAGCAGTCTGCACGAAAGAAATCCCTTCACCAGTCGCATTCGGTTCGCTGAGCAGTCGTAAAAACCACGAACCGCAATGCGAAGAGCAGCCCTCCAGATACTCCCGAGTGTCTCACCCGTTCTAAAACCGCGCAACGCCGCCAGATCGGCTGGTTTCGGCTGATGAAAGTCCGCTGAGACAGCTTGACTGTTCAGATAAGTCGCTGAGATGAGCGCCGCGTTCTGCTGCGCCTCACTCGGCATCGTGCCGACCGTGCGCCATGCCGACTACATCGGCGCCTGGCTCGAAGTGCTGCGCGAGGACAACCGCGCAATCGTCCGTGCCGCCTCGCAGGCGAGCAAGGCGGCCGACTGGATCTTGTCCTTCCTGCTGGACGATGAGGCTTCCGACACCGACGCAGATGCAATCGACAGGAGGGCGGCATGATCCTCCTGACCGACGAGTTGCGCGCGCAGCTTCTCGCCAATGGCCGCCAACGCGACACCGACCATGTGCCGGTCGTCAAATTCTTCAATCCCCTCGGCGAAGGCGTCTGGCTCGCCACCGAACTCGACGCCGACGGCGATACGATGTTCGGGTTGGCCGACCTCGGCGAGCCGGAACTGGGCTATTTCTCGCTCGAGGAGATGACGTCGGTGCGCCTGCCTTTCGGGCTCGGCATCGAACGCGACATTCTCTTTACCAGCGACTTCCCGATCTCGGTCTGGGTCGAGGCCGCGCGGGAAGCCGGCAGTATCCGCCGCGCCGAGCGGATCATTCGCACAGTGCGGCAATCGCGATGGGAGGGTGTGTGATGATGGGCCGCTCTGGCGGACGCTCCGCGCCGCCGATCCCGACCGCCGCCTTGCGCGGGTCGCGTTCCTCTCCGCCCGCCTTGGCTTTCGGGGCGCCGATACGCCGATCAAGCTCTATGACGCGCGCATGACCGCCGAGATCAATGGCCCGATCGGCCACATGCGTCGGGATCGGGCGCTAGCTGCTGGCCGGAAGGACCGGTGCGGGAGGCCGACATGACCGGACCTGCCAAACCCGGCCACAATGGCGGGCCGCCGCTCGACGATCCGGTGCCGGATCGGCCGGGCCGCTGCCGCGACTGCCGTCATTGGTCGCCGCCGCCCGAAAACCTGGAGCGCGACTACGAGCTGTTCCGGCTCGGCCGCTCCCGCCGCCGCGTCAGGAAACCCGCCGGAACATGCGACCGCGTGCTGCTCGGCAACTCCACTATCCCCGCCTTCTCGGGGACGGCTGGGAATTTCAGTTGCCGCAATTTTGAGCCCGCGCCGCCGAAGCCTGCTCCCAAGGGCGGCGGCTTCGTCACCATTTGGCGCGGCGACCGCGTGCTCTGGCAAGGCCCGGAGGACGAGATACCGCCGCGCTTCCGTGACGACGACGATCCGGCCGGTCCCTGACGGCCGGCCGTCGCTTTCCACGCAACCGCGCCGCACCCACTCGGCGAGCCGGCGTCCCATCGACATGGAGATCATCATGATGACCCGCGACGCGCTGCGCGCCGCCCTGGCACGCATGGAAGACGCGCTGGCCCAAACCCGGCGCAACATCGCCGGCATCGAGCGCCGCATGCGCGACCATGCCGAGGCCGAGACGATCCGCAGGCGGCCGAAGGCACGTTACTACCATCGCCGCATGAGCCGCTGGACCGGCGCCGACGAGGCCGAATACCAGCGCATCCTCGAAGCGCTCGCCGGCATCACCTCCGCCGAACTGACGCGGCTCGACCGCAAGGCCGAGCGGCAGGATCGCGCCATCGAGGCGCTGCGCCGCAAATACGGCGTCAATGCACCTCGACCGCGCATCGTAATCGGCTAAACGCCGATTTGCCGGAACTTTTATCTGTTTCGGCAGTTGCTGTTCATAACCGAAGAACGACTATTGCAGTCGTCGGTGGCGCAAGTGATCGGAGGTGGGCAATAGCGGGGGGAGCACGCTTGCCTACGGCATCAGACCAACCACAAACCATCCTCGTCGTCGAGGACGACTTTCCTATTCGCATCGACATCGCAGGCTATCTGCGCGGCTGTGGCTGGCATGTCATCGAGGCGGGCAATGCGGCCGAAGCGGTTGCTGCCCTTGAATCCGATCAGATTATCGATCTGTTCTTCTCCGATATCCAGATGCCGGGCGCCATGGACGGCTTCGGCCTCGCCGCATGGGTCCGTGAATACCGGCCGGGCGTTCGTATCATCCTCACCTCCGGCGTCGTCCAGCAAATCGAGGCTGCCATGTCGCTCTGCGACGAGGGGCCGATCGGCAAGCCTTACGACCACCAGCGCCTTGCCGAGCGCATACGTCATCATCTCGGATCTGCCGCCACGGGACCGGCTGGGAGGTAAACCGCCGGCCACAGCTTGCCGCCACGGCGGCGAGAGTGAGAGAGCGGAAGGGGTTTTCGTGACGGATTAAGGGTCGAGAGAGAGGCTCTCGGCGTCCGTCGCGGAGAAACCACCATGGCTCGTGCCAAGAAGAAGCCCGCCCTCCAGATGATCGAGTTCTCGCGGGCGCGTGACATTCCCTTCAACCGTATTCGCCTATCCGCCGACAACGTGCGCGAGATCGACGTTGAGGCCGGACTGGACGAACTCACCCATGACATCGACCGTCGCGAGGATCTCGTCCAGGGCCTCAATGTTCGTGCCATCCTCGATGAGGACGGCAACGAGACCGGCGATTTCGAGACCCCTGCCGGCGGCCGGCGATACAGGTCCATCGCGCGCCTCGTGGAAGCCGGTCGCTTCCCGGCCGATGGCCTCGTTCCCTGCATCGTCAAGAAGGCCGATGCCAAGACCTCGGCCGTCGACGACTCGCTGGCCGAAAACCTGCTGCGCCTTGCGCTGCATCCGCTCGACCAGTTCAAGGCGTTCAAGCGGATGTTCGACATGGGCATGTCCAAGGAGGAGATCGCCGACGCCTGGCGGACCACGCCGCGTTACATCATGCAGCGTCTTCGTCTTGCGACCGTCGCGCCGTCCCTGCTCGACGCCTATGCGCGGAATGAAATGACGCTGGCGATGCTGGAAGCCTTTACCGTAAACCCCGACCATGAGCGCCAGCAACAGGTTTGGGAGCGCGTCAGCAATTCCTGGCAGAAGGAGCCCTGGCAGATTCGCAACATGCTGACCGAGACCACGGTTCCGGCCGCCGACAAGCGCGCCCGCTTTGTCGGCGTCGAAGCCTATGAAACGGCAGGCGGCCCGATGCTGCGCGACCTCTTCTCCGACGAGAACGGCGGCTGGTTGCAGGACGTCACGCTTCTCGATCGTCTGGTCGACGAGAAGCTGCGCACCGTTGCCGACGAGATTGCGGGTCAGGGCTGGAAGTGGATCGACGCCGCGGTCGAGCTTCCCTACGGCTACGCCAACGGCCTGCGCAGGCTGGTCGGCGTGACCCAGGAGCTGACCGACGAGGAACGCGCCACCCGCGAGGCGCTGCGCGACGAGTATGACGAACTCGAATCGCAATACGCCGAGGCCGAGGAACTGCCCGATGACGTCGACCAGCGGCTCGGCGAAATCGAGGCCGAGCTGGAAGCCTTCGAGAACCGGCCCGTCACCTTCGCGCCGGAAGACATCGCCCGTGCCGGTGTTTTCGTCAGCATCGGCCGCGACGGCGAATTGATCGTCAGCAGCGGATACGTCCGCCCCGAGGACGAGCAACCCGAGACCGTCGATGGCGAAGATGCCGGAGACGATGCGGACCCGTCCGATCCCGATGCCGTGCAGCGCGCCGTCATTACTGTCGGCGGCGAGCCGGTCCCGGACGGCGACGAGGAGGAGGACGATGCCGTCAAGCCGCTGCCCGAGCGGCTGGTGACGGACCTGACCGCCTGGCGGACGTTGGCGCTGCGCAATGCGCTCGCCGGGAATCCGCACGTCGCCATGACGGCCCTGCTGCACAAGCTCGTCCTCGACACCTTCGAGCGCACCTCCACCTCGGGAACGAGCCTTTATGCCGCCGTGCGTCACATCTACCTCCCGGCCGATGCGACCGGACTCGCGGACAGTGCCGCCGCGAAGATGATCGACGAGCGCGGGGAAGCCTGGCGGGGCAACATCCCCTCGGGCGATGACGATCGCCTCTGGGACTGGATCGACGGCCTCGACGATGCCAGCCGCCTGGCATTGCTCGCCCATTGCGTCAGCTTCGGCGTCAACGCGCTCTACGAGCGGCCCAACCCCTATTCTGGGAATGGCATCTCCCAGCACGGTCTCGACCGCCGCATGGCCGAGGCCGAACGGCTGGCCCAGGCTACCGGCCTCGATCTCGTCGAAGCGGGCTGGAGGCCCACGGTCGAGAACTACCTGGGCCGCGTGACCAAGGCCCGCATCCTTGAAGCGGTGCGCGAGGGTGCTGGCGATCGGGCCGCCGATCTCATCGCGCATCTCAAGAAGGGCGACATGGCGAAGGAGGCCGAACGCCTACTGGCCGATACAGGCTGGCTGCCCGAACCGCTGCGCCCCGCCATGGACGCGCAGGCTGTCGATGGCGCGGTTGATCAGGATGAGGACACCGTGGCTCTGCCCGACTTCCTCGCCGGAGACGACGAGGACGCGGCCGAGGCCGCCGACGATCCGGCGGCCCTCGTCGCCGCCGAGTGATGCGCGCACCAGCGGGGCGGCTTCGGTCGCCCCGTTTTCCATCCCGTTCCACCTCAAGGCCCGGCATCTCGCCGGGCCTTTTTCGTTTCAGGAGACCAGTTTCATGTCCGCTTCCCTCATCTTTGACATCGCCCCCCTTGGCTCGCTCGTGGCCTATAGTGACGGCCAACCGAAGCCGCCCGCGCGCTTCACGAAGAAGCTCGCCGCGTGGAAATCCCGCAACGGGGTCGGCCGCCTTGTGCGCAAGGAGCCCGGCCGCGAGCGTCCGACCTACACGACCCCGCCGTCCTTCACCCTGCATGAGGGCGATTTCGGCGAAGGCGGTATCATCCTCATCACTGTCATGCGCAGCTACGGCATCAACAGCGATCTGAGGTTCCGGGTGATCGAGCGCCCGCAGATCGGTCAGGTCCGCGTGGTTCAGGATGTCGGAGAGAACGTCGAGTTGCTGCACCTAGCGGAAAACCGCGAGGCGGCCGAACTTTGGCTGGCCAAGAAAGGATATAGCCGCGCCCGTGTCGAGGAGATCACCGCCGACGAGGCTGGCGCCGATGTCGTCGAAGGTCGTGCCGCCGCGTGATCCACATAACCCCATCCACATGGCCCGCTGTCTTTCGACAGCGGGCCATTTTCGTTTCAGGAGAAGCCATGGCCATTCCCGATCCCGTCCGAACGAATTTCAATACCCTGCTGCGCGCCGCCGGTGACGGCAACGTGGCGCTTATGGAATGTCTCGACGCCGCAACCCGCGAGGTCCGCTACGTCTTGTGCGCGGTCGGTCGCGACCGCGGCGATTACGTCTTCACGCCGTTCGGCCATCTGGCCGATGGCAATCCCTATGACGCCTATCTGCCGCCGGACCCTGACGATGCTGCCGGCTTCATCGAGACCGCCGGAGATGGAGGCGCATCTTGATGACGCTCGATGAAATCCTCGCCGACGACCGCCGCAATCCTGCCTCGGAACGCTCACTTCCGTGGGAGGAAACACGCGGCGGCATCACCGTCGTTGTTGAGCCGAAGCCGCATTGGGCCGAGGACATGCGTGCGTTCCGGCTCGATGCCCGCGAATATTGCCGCTATGCCGACTGGGCGGCATGTGGCGCCCAGGCGCGGTTCTACGGTCATATCGACACCTCCGGCGACGATGTGATGATGAAGGCCCGCGCGATGATCGCCCGCGAGATCGCCGACGGGCTCTGGAACTGACCGGCCCTGAAAACCGCACCTGGGCACCGGAACCGTCGGATATCGCTGCGCAGGCAGCGATGGATCGAGTTCCAGTTTCACCATTGCGCCGTCCGTTTGCCGTTGCCGGGGTAACGGGTTCGATCCCCGGCCTGAATCACATTCTGAAAATCAGCGCGGAAACGAGGCTGGCGCGGCGGGACATCTACGACGGGTTTCCGGCATCTGTCAGAGGCAAAGCACCACCCCCGCTTCCATTCGCGAACCTTGGTCCGACCGTCTCTTCGTCAATCAACCCGTGGAGGGTCGGCTTACGCGCGCGTGCCGCCCTCGGGGATTCGGGACAAGCCCGAACGCGCGAGGGTGATTGCAGATCCGGTCAGACACGTCGGGCGCCTGTCGCGCGGGGGATGGTCCCCCGCCTCCAAAGACAGGAGCCGGAACGAGATGTCCTATGCAGATGCCACCGCCTTCGCCGCCAGCCTCGCCACCACGCTGATGGTCCCGATCGTCGTGTTCCAGGCCGGGGACGGAACCCATGCCGCCATGCCGGCCGACGAGTTCGACGGTGACGAGGACATGGTGAAGCTGGAACTCGATCCCTGGAGCTGAGGCGCGAAAGCGCCTCACCCCCACGGCCAGGTGCCCAAGCGCCGCCGGGCCTTCATCCCGTCAATCGCCGCCGATTGCCGCTTGCGTGCCGGACATCGTTGCGATTTCGGTCCGCATCGGAAAGAACCGTCGACAATCACGCCGATTTCGCACCTTCAAGATGAAAGCCATTCGCCATGCTCAGCCATATCGTCGTTTCAGTTCTGCTCTGCACGGCATCCTGCGAACCGGCCGAAATCCGGGTCTGGGATGGAGATTCCATCCGCCTGGGCACAACACAGCAAGCGGAAGCGATTCGGATCTTCAATATCGACGCCCCCGAGATCGAGGGGCAATGCGCCTATGAATCCGATCTCGCGCTGCAAGCGAAGACCAGGCTCGCCGACCTCCTGCATGGGCGGCGCGTTGAAATCCTGCGTCAGGGCACGGATCGCTATGGCCGGACCCTGGCGGCGATCCGCGTCGAAGGCCATGACGTCGGCGATATTCTTGTCAGCGGAGGACTCGCTCGAACCTGGACCGGACGGCGCGAGCCCTGGTGCTGAGCGTCGGATCATTCCGGCGCAGACCGGAACCATCCTCCATCGCGAAGGAGAGAGAGTGCGGCTGGGTTGGCCGTGACGGGTTGCAGGCGGGAGAGAGGCTCCCGCCGTCCGTCGCGGAGTATTTCCCATGACCCTATCCCGCCAAACTGCGTTCGCCCCCATCGGCGAAATCGTCGCGCAGCAGGTGCTGCCTCGGCTGCCCCGCGCCCAGAGGCTGCCCCTGCGCATCTCCTGCATTGGCACCGCCCGTTACGATGGTCTCAGTGATGCCGATGGTTTCGACCGCTCGGTCGTAATCGGCGAGTGCCCGTCTCCCGAAGACGCCATGACCTTCGCCAGCCAGCGCGTCGCGCGCGGCGACGTCCGCATCGGCTCGGACGATACGCTGCGCTTTCGCCCGCGCATCATGATCATTCAGGACAGCGACAACAGCCTGGTTCTCGCCGGAGAGATCCGGGCCGGGATCGTCCTCTGGCAGCAACCCGTCGCTTCCGACGCCGAGGCCCGCCGTGTCGTCACCGAGGCCAGCCATCTGCGCGGCATGGCGTTTGCCGCATCCGGGCGCGGCGACGCGGCATCCGCCCGCGATCTCCGCTTCCGTGCCAGCCTGCTCGAGGCCCGGCTGGTTGATCCCTTCTGGCGCGAGACCGCCGCCGAGCTTCTGCGTCTACCACAGGCCGCCTGATCCCTCTCGCTGCCTTCCACTCATCCTCGCCCGGCCTCGCGCCGGGCTTTCTCGTTTCAGGAGCCTGACATGGCCGACTACTTCACCCATTTTTCGTGCCTGCTCGATGTAGGCACGCCCGAGAACGCCGCCCGCGCGCTCGACCTCTTCAATAGATTATCCGAGGAAAACGCTGCCGAAGATCCCCCTTCCGAAGGTTTTCTTCTGTCGATCCAGCCCGAGCTTGGCGGCACGCAGCTCTGGATGCGCGATGACGTCACCGGCGATCCCGAGCATGTCATCCAATTCGTCAAACGCTGCGCCCGTGAATTCGGCCTGACTGGATTGTGGGGTTTTCAGTACACCAACACCTGTTCGAGGCCGCGAATCGACGGCTTCGGCGGCGGTGCGCATGTGCTCGATCTCGCCACCGGAGAAACCGTCGGCTGGACTTATACCGATGGCTGGCTCGCCGAAGTGCTGGATGGAGGTGATCCCGATGCCTGAGGTCATCGAAACCACCGTCTATCGGCTCGACGAACTGTCCGACGACGCGAAGGAGAAGGCCCGTGCCTGGTATCGTGAGGGCGGCTTCGACTACGACTGGTATGATGCCGTCTATGAGGATTTCCAGCGGATCGCGGAGATCCTCGGCATCCGCTTCAAGACGCGCACCGTCCGGCTCTTGGGCGGCGGGTCGCGGCAGGAGCCCTGTATTTGGTTCCGGGGCTTATGGTCTCAGGGCGATGGCGCGTCGTTCGAGGGCAATTACGCCTACCGGAAGAACGCCTCGGCCGAGATTCGATCCTATGCGCCCAAGGATACGATCTTGCACGGCATCGCCGATGCCCTTCAGAGCGTCCAGCGGCGCAATTTCTACCAGCTTCGCGCCGAGGCCAGCCATCGTGGGCATTACTACCACGAGTATTGCATGGCGATTTCCGTCACCCGCGACAGTCCGACATATCAGGACATGACCGCCGATGCCGAGGAAGTCATCACCGAGGCGCTGCGCGATCTGGCCCGCTGGCTCTACCGCCAGCTTGAACGCGAATACGACTACCTCTCCTCGGATGAGGCGGTGGATGAGACCATCACCGCCAACGAATACACCTTCACCGAGAACGGCCGCCGCTTCGGCTGATCCCGACAAGCGCCCCACCTCGCGACCGGGCGCTCGTTTCATGCCTGCTTACGCCGCGGCTTGAGAGGGAGAGAGCGGCCGGAAGGGATTTGAGCCGGTGCGGTCGAGAGAGAGCGCCGCTTAGGCTCGATCCCGTCCCGCTCTCCCGAGGTTCTCCCGATGAACATGATGTCCGCCTCCGTGGCTGCTGATGCGGCCACGGCGATCCAGCTCGCCTCCGAGCCCGACACTGCCACCGCCATCCTCGCGGCTGCTCAGATCCTCCTTCCTCATCTCGAGCGCGGCCAGCGCATCGACGCTCCGACGCTGCGTCACGCAATGGAAACCGCCTTCGGCGCGTCCGATGCCGCCGGCGCGTGGTCCTGGAAGACCGCCTATGACGCGTGCGAGGCGGCCACCGTTCTTTTCCTGCGCAAATACGGCACTGCGCTTTTCCGCAAAGCCGGGTCTCCGGCTGCGATCCTGCCGCAGCTCGGCAAGGTCGCCGGACTTCTGCCGACGCATACGCGCCGCTCCGAGGAAGCGCAGACGTTCCAGCAGTTCTCGACGCCGATCCCGCTCGGCTTCGCGGCGATGACCGCGGCAGCGATAAGGCCCGCCGACCGGGTGCTGGAGCCTTCGGCCGGCACCGGACTCCTCGCCATCCTGGCCGAGATCGCGGGCGGAACGCTTCTCCTCAACGAGCTTGCCGATATGCGCGCCGGCCTCCTGACCTCCCTCTTTCCGGCCCTTTCCGTCACCCGCTTCGACGCCGCCCAGATCGACGACCATCTCGATCCTGGCCTTGTCCCGACCGTCGTGCTGATGAACCCGCCGTTCTCGGTCATGGCCAATGTCGAGGGTCGCATGGTCGATGCCGCCTTCCGCCATGTCACCTCGGCGCTGGCGCGCCTGGCGCCCAGCGGGCGGCTCGTAACCATCACCGGGGCGAGCTTCGCCCCCGACAATCCGGTATGGACGGCTTCCTGGACTCGGCTGCAGGAACGCGGCCGCGTGGTCTTCTCCGCCGCTATCGATGGCTCGGTCTATGCCAAGCACGGCACAACGATCCCGACGCGGCTCACGGTCATCGACAAGCTGCCCGCCGAAGACCCGTCGGAATTCCCGGCCGTGCCTGGAGTCGCACCGGACGTGGCGACCCTGATGGAATGGCTGGCCGAGCAGCTTCCGGCCCGGCTCCCGGTCGTTTCCATCGTGGCTGTGCCAGTCGCACGGCCTGCCGCCCCGCGCACCGTGCGCGGCTATGTCAACCGTGCAGCTCGGGCCGCACCCGCTGCACCTCTGGCTGAGCCGGAGGGAGTACCGCTCGCTTATGAGACTGTCGATTGGGCACCAGCCGAGGGCGCGCGCCTCTCGGATGCGATCTATGAGGAATTCGGTCTTCAGACCATCCGCATCGCTGGGGCGCAGGCGCATCCGACCCAGCTTGTGCAATCGGCCTCGATGGCGAGCATCGCGCCGCCGAAGCCGAGCTATCGGCCGACACTGCCGAAAGACATCCTCGGCAAACTTTCCGAGGCACAGTTGGAGACCGTGATCTATGCCGGCGAGGCCCACGCCGGTTTCCTCGCCGGAGCCTGGACGGTCGATGACACGCTCGACAATCTCGCCGCCACGCCCGAGGACGCCGAGGGCGCCATCCGCTTCCGTCAGGGTTTCATGGTTGGCGACGGCACCGGCGTCGGCAAGGGCCGAGAATCCGCAGCGATCATCCTCGACAACTGGATGCAAGGGCGGCGAAAGGCGGTCTGGATATCGAAGTCGGACAAGCTCCTTGAGGATGCCCAACGGGACTGGAGCGCGCTCGGCATGGAGCGGCTGCTGGTCACGCCGCTGTCGCGCTTCCCGCAGGGCAAGCCCATCACGCTGAATGAAGGCATCCTATTTCTAACCTATGCCACGCTGCGCTCCGACGACCGCGGAGAAAGGGTTTCCAGGGTCAGGCAGATCGTCGAATGGTTGGGCTCCGACTTCGATGGAGTGGTGATTTTCGACGAGGCGCACGCCATGGCCAATGCTGCCGGAGGCAAGGGAGAACGCGGCGATGTCGCCGCCTCGCAGCAGGGCCGCGCCGGGCTACGCCTCCAACATGCCCTGCCGCAGGCCCGCATCGTCTATGTCTCGGCCACCGGCGCCACCACTGTCCACAATCTCGCCTATGCGCAGCGGCTCGGCCTCTGGGGCGGCGAGGATTTCCCTTTCTCCACCAGGGCCGAATTCGTCGAGGCGATCGAGGCCGGCGGCGTCGCGGCGATGGAGGTGCTGGCCCGCGACCTGCGTGCGCTCGGCCTCTACACCGCCCGGTCCCTGTCGTTCAAAGGCGTCGAATACGAGTTGCTCGACCATGAACTGACGCCCGAGCAGGTGCGCATCTACGACAGTTATGCCGATGCCTTCGCCATCATCCACAACAACCTGGATGCGGCGATGCAGGCCGCCAACATTACCGGCGGCGATGGCGGTTCGGGCACGCTGAACCGGCAGGCCAAATCCGCCGCCCGCAGCGCCTTCGAGTCCGCGAAGCAACGCTTCTTCGGCCATCTGCTGACCAGCATGAAAACCCCGACGCTGATCCGGTCGATCACGGCCGATCTGGAGGCGGGCCATTCGTCCGTCATCCAGATCGTCTCGACCGGCGAGGCGCTGATGGAACGGCGGCTGGCGGAGATCCCCACCGAGGAATGGGGCGACCTGAAAATGGACCTTTCGCCTCGCGAATACGTCCTGGACTACCTCGCCCATTCCTTCCCGGTCCAGCTCTACGAGCCGTTCACGGATTCGGAAGGCAACCTGTCCTCGCGCCCGGTCTATCGCGACGGTCAGCCGGTCGAGAGCCGCGAGGCCGTGGCGCGGCGCGACGAGATGATTGCCAGCCTCGCCAGCCTGCCGCCGGTCCCCGGCGCGTTGGATCAGATCATCCAGCATTTCGGCACCGATACGGTGGCCGAGGTGACGGGCCGCTCGCGGCGCATCGTCCGCAAGCGCGGCGTCACCATCGATCGGCTCGTGGTCGAGAACCGCGCCGGTTCGGCAAACCTGGCCGAGACGCAAGCCTTCATGGACGACCAGAAGCGCGTCCTGGTCTTTAGCGACGCCGGCGGCACCGGGCGCAGCTATCACGCCGAATTGTCGGCAAAGAACACGCGCCTGAGGGTCCACTACCTCCTCGAAGCAGGCTGGAAGGCGGACGCCGCCATCCAGGGCCTCGGCCGGACACACCGCACCAATCAGGCACAGCCGCCCCTGTTCCGGCCGATCTCGACCAATGTGAAAGCCGAGAAGCGGTTTCTCTCGACCATTGCCCGCCGCCTCGACACGCTGGGCGCGATCACGCGGGGCCAGCGCCAGACCGGTGGCCAGGGCATGTTCCGGCCCGAGGACAATCTGGAATCGCACTACGCGCGCGATGCCCTGCGCCAGCTCTATCTTCTCTTGGTGCGCGGCAAGGTCGAGGGCTGCTCGCTGGAGCGGTTCGAAACCGCCACCGGCCTGAAGCTGATGGACTCGAACGGCATCAAGGACGAACTGCCGCCCATCACGACCTTTCTCAACCGGCTGCTGGCGCTGACCATCGAGCTTCAAGGCGTTCTCTTCACCGCCTTCGAGCAGCTTCTGACCGCGCGTATCGAGGGCGCCATCGCATCGGGCACTTATGATGCCGGGCTGGAGACGCTGCGCGCCGAGAGCTTCACCGTCACCGACCGGCAGGTGATCTACACCCATCCCCGCACCGGGGCGGAAACCAGCCTGCTGACGATCACCGAGCGCAGGCGCAACCGGCCGGTGACGCTCGACGCCGCCCTGGCCGAACTTGATGACCCGCGTGCGAAGCTCCTGATCAACGAGCGCTCGGGCCGTGCGGCGGTGCAGATCCCCACCACCAGCGTCATGCTGGACGATGGCGAGATCGAACGCCGCGTCCGCCTGATCCGGCCGATGGAAGCCCACAATATCCCGGTCAGGATGATGGGCGAAACCCATTGGGTCGAGGCGGACCGGGACGCTTTCGCATCGGCCTGGCAGGCCGAAGTCGCCGAGGTGCCCGAGTTTGCCGACAGCACCCTGCATATGGTGACGGGCCTGTTGCTGCCGATCTGGAAGCGGTTGCCGAACGAGTCCACCCGCGTCTATCGCCTCCAGACCGATGCGGGCGAGCGCATCATCGGCCGCAAGGTCTCCCCGGCCTGGGCCGCGAACGCCACCGCGACCGGCATCGCGAAGGTCACGCCGGACGACGCCTTCGTGGCGCTGATGGAAGGCCGCACGATCCTCGATCTCGCCGAGGGACTCCAGCTTCGCCGGGTCCGCGTCATGGGCGCGAACCGTATCGAACTCTCGGGTTTCACCGATACGATGCGCCAGCGCCTCACGGCCTATGGCCTCTTCCACGAGATCATCTCCTGGAAGCTGCGCATGTTCGTGCCGGTCGATGCGAACGGTCCCGCCATCCTCGGCAAGCTCTTTGAGCGCTGGCCGGTCGAGCGCATCGGCGAGCGGGAGGCAGCGTAATGCCGCGTCACGATGCCTCGGAACTGGCGATCCGCCTTGGTCGCGAGGCCGAGGCGGTCTGCCGCCACTATCTGTCGTCCGGCCACCGAGCCGGACGATACTGGCTGGTTGGCGATGTGCAGAACACGCCGGGTCGTTCGATGTTCGTGCGCTTGACCGGGCCGGAATCCGGAAAGGGCGCGGCAGGCAAATGGACCGACATGGCCACCGGGGAGCATGGCGATCTGCTCGACGTCATTCGCGACGCGCTCGGCCTGGTCGACTTCAAGGACGTGGCCGAGGAGGCGCGCCGTTTCCTCTCGCTCCCGCATCCCGAACCGGAAAAGACAAGGACACCGACCGGCAGGCCGTCCAGCAGCGCGCCCGGTTCGCCTGAAGCGGCACGGCGGCTCTTCGCCATGGCGCAGCCGATCAGCGGCACGCTTGCGGAGATCTATCTGCGCGGGCGGGCGATCACGTCCCTCACGGGCACCGCCGCGCTCCGCTACCATCCGCGCTGCTATTACAGGCCCGACGATCATTCGCCCACGGAGATCAGGCCGGCACTCGTCGCCGCCGCAACCGATCTCTCCGGCCACCAGACCGGCGCGCATCGCACCTGGCTCGCCTCGGACGGTTCCGGCAAGGCGGCTGTCGAGACACCGCGGCGGGCGATGGGCGACCTTCTCGGGCATGGTGTCCGTTTCGGCGTCGCCGGTGAGGTGCTCGCGGCTGGCGAAGGCATCGAGACCGTGCTGTCGCCTCGTCAGGTTCTGCCCCATATGCCAATGATGGCGGCGCTCTCCGCGGCTCACCTTGCTGCCATCCTGTTCCCGTCGTCCCTGCGCCGGCTCTATGTCTTGCACGATCGCGACCCGGCCGGGGACGGTGCAAGAGACAGCCTGGTCGCCAGAGCAGCGAGCTTCGGGATCGAGGCGATATCGCTCACGCCGGTCGAGGGGGATTTCAACGATGATCTGCGACGCCATGGCGCCGATGGCCTCCGCGCGGCCCTGAAGGTACAGCTTCATCCCGAAGACGTCCGCCGTTTCATGGAGTGACAGCGTGATCGGCCCCGGAGGCGTTGCTCTGCTTCATCCCTGCCGGTTTCGCTCTCCCGTCATCGGCAGGCGCGTCCCTTGTCGGAGAGTCCCGCACCCACGGCCTTCTGAGAGGGCGATCGGCGCACGAACGGGCCGGGCAGGCAATGGCGGCGCCCGGCTATTTTCCGCCGCGCCCTCCGGGCGCTTTGCAGCGCGAAACAAAATAGCCGGGCTTGGCCATCAAGGCCCTCGCGGAGGAGCGAGGGCTGCCAGCCCGTCTCGCCCGTGCGCTTCGACGCCTGCGAAGGCCGCGATGGGCGCGGTCTCCAGACGAAGGACGCTCCCGATGGAAAACGAAACCGAATACGCAGGGACCGAGCCGGTCCACACCTCTTCCCAGACCGATCACGCTCTCACCGAACTCCAGCTCTATGGCTGGCGCCCGTTCCAGGACGAACCCGATCCCCGGCCGCTGCCCGAGGGCAACACCGTCGCCGCCGCCGTCGCCGACATCTTCGACGCCCTGGTCGCGACGCTCAGTGACACTCGCCTCGAACCCGATCTCGAAGAACTGCTCTGGGGAACCGTCAATCTCTTCCACCGCGCCACCAGCCGGGTCGAGCGCGATCTCGACGACAACGAGCAGGCGCAGCGCCGGATGCAGCGGGAACAGGATGGCAGCGAGGTCAAGTCGGTCGAACTCGAACGTCTCACGGCAGAGGGACAGACCCTGATCGAGCGGCGCGACAGCATGGAACTCTTCCGCGATCTCGCCGCCGAGGCTTTCGAGCACCACACCGGCAGCGCCTGGCGGCCGCGCACCGGCTCGATGGTCAACCATCGCAACCTGACCGCGGCGATGATCGACAGCCGCGACTTCCTGGCCGCGAAACGCCGGGCCGAGACCGAGGTGATACTGCCCGCCGGCCCCAAGGTGGCCGTGACCGGCGGCGCCGACTTCAACGATCACCGGCTGATCTGGGCGAAACTCGATCAGGTCCATGCCAAGCACGCGGACATGGTTTTGCTCCACGGCGGCACCCCGAAAGGCGCGGAACTGATCGCCTCCCGCTGGGCCGATCACCACAAGGTACCGCAGGTCGCCTTCCGGCCCGACTGGACGAAGCACGGCAAAGCCGCGCCGTTCAAGCGCAATGACGCGATGCTGGACGTGCTGCCGGTCGGCGTCCTCGTCTTCCCCGGCACCGGAATTCAGGAGAACCTTGCGGATAAGGCCCGCAAGCTCGGCATCCCCGTCATGAAGTTCGACGGCGGCGCGTAAGCGCCGCCGTTCGGCGGCTGTTTCAGCCGGGTGTGAATGCCCTTGAATCTCTGCTTCCGACCCCGTGACGGTCGTTCCCGGCTAGACTCTCCAAGCGGTAAAAGCGGACATTCGCAAAGTCAGAATGAGCCGGCTTCAATCGCAGGCCCCACATACTGGGCCCACCCTGGCAACAAGGGGATGCATACCAGCAGGTAGATGAGGCAACAGGCGTAGTAGATTGCCGGATCAGTGTAGCTGCGATCGCCAACCTTCCCGTGAGCGAATTCATGTCGCAGTGCCGGACCGGGACGATGATTGAATATCAAGTCTATATGCAGGACGATATCCTCCCCGAAGATAGCGACCAGTTCGTCCCGATAGGTATCGAGCAAGGTGGAGAGAGATCTATCCTCTTGCGTCAGATCGTTCCGCATCTTCGAAGTGTCGGTGCTGCTGTTGATCAGCACGTGTCGCAGGCAGTGCTCCAACTGCGGAACCAAAATCGGCGCCGCTGAGAGCATATCCCCCTGCATCAGGCGAGCGAAACCGAGCGCAAATGTTTCTGCATGATGGTGAGGTACGAAGGGACTTTGCAGCACTATGAAGCGGAAGTGTCGTTCGGACAGCGGGAACTCTCCAGCTAGGAATCGGCGGGCAGGTTCAAGCTGTCCCCTAACCGCAATATCCATCGTGAACTGTAGATGCTGGATCATCTTGCTTTTGATCCATTCATCGCTTGGCGGTGAGCCATCGAGCGAGGCACCTTCGACCTCGGCGATAATCTTGCCCTCGCTGTCGAGGTGAGTGGTCGCGAACATGCCTGCGATGCCGGGGTCCGCCTCCACAGCCTCCGTTCTCATCTGCGCTGCGCTATTTGGGCGAACTAGCAACGCGAACTGTTTGAGCCCCTCCGGCAGCGTTAGCTTTTCGAACACCTCGATCGTGCCGCTGACTACGTCGGACAAATCGATGGGAATTTCGAACGAACCCATCTCTTCTAGCGACTTCTCCTGCAGCGTTCGCATCTCCTTACGGAGTTCTTCGCGACGCTCCTCGGTACCGGGGATCTGCCGTAGTTCCCCGATAGCTTGGCGATACCAGTGTGCTGCCCCCGATGAGGAGCCGGTCTGCGGTGCCATTCTTAGCGTCTGCTCGACACCAGCGAGTTGGCAGCGCCGCCCGTCGTCAGGCCGTTTCGCCTCCCCATGAGCGAAGGCAGCCAAATCCCATAGTTCCTTGATGGCGAGCGGATACGAATTTGGCCTTTGCTCTGCGGCAGCCGCAGCGGTCTCCATCTCGGCAGCGAGCTGATCCATCGTGATCAGTGAATATCGCGAAAGGAGTGTCGCAATCCGGCGCAACGGTACGACATCGACGTGGCTTAGTGCCTTGTAATAAAGCGAACTCAGCAGCCCGGAGACCCGCTCGTGCATCGGTGCCGCACGCTTGTTCGATCTTGCATGTATCTGGGATGCACGCTCTATGAGGTCGACTTCTTCCAAGGAGACCTCGCTATCGGTGGGGAACCGATCTTCATAGGTTCCGCTAATCAGGCCTTCGACACACTCGCAATACGCCATCACGGCAATCGCAGCGGCTTTGCCCTTCTTGCGGTCGTTCGTCCACACTACATCAGCCAACCGAGCACGTAGCGCCGGATGCTCGACCTCTTCCAAGATTTCAAAGAAGTGCTCGGACTGCTCTCCAAGCCAATCCTCGGGAATAGGCGTGCGGCGATTGCCAAACGTCATCTGCGCACCGAAAGCACCCGCCTTATCGTGCAACCGAAAGTGTAGGCCGCACGCCGACGCCAGCAGGCGGAAGACGCTGAACGCTGGCTCATTGTCCCGGTGCTCCCGTGTAGCCTTCATGAATTCGGTTTCTAGCCGGTGGTCGTAAGCGGACTTCACATCGCGCACGATGGAGTTGTAATCAACGCTCCGAAAATCCGTTGGCGTGACAATGGCTTGGGGCGGCCACGGTGCCTCTGTTTGCTCTGATGGTTCTTGGTCCTCGGTCGTGTCGTCTTCCATCTATTAGTCTCGATTCCAATGAAAAATATTCATCACCATAGCAGAACAGTAGAGATGGCGCAGTTGTCGATCAATTGCACATGCTATGGCCGCTTCTTAACTCGCAGCAATCAAAACCTGCCTTTCCGCTTCCCACCCCGTGACGGACATCCGACTGAAGTTGTTATCGTCGTGCGCTACCACTTGACGGAGACGCATTTTCGTCGTCGGATGAAACATCCTTGCAGAACCGGCAAAGCAGCGTAGTCGCAGGCGGAGCGTATCTCCCGGCAGCCTGTCGTGATCCTCAACCGTTCGCTGGAGGTTTCCATGACGTTGATCCTGCTCGCCATCTCCCTGACCATCACGGCCTGCGTGATCGCCTACAATCTCGCGATCTACGCTTTGCCCGTCATGGCAGCCATCACTGCCGCGCAATACGCCTGGGGCGCGGGAGCCGGAGTCCTGATGTCGGGCTTCGCCGCTGGCGCCGCCGCCCTGCTGTCGATCGCCCTCGTGATCGGGGTTCTCGGCTTAGCCAAAAACCCGGTCCTGCGCTTCATCGCACTTGTTCTCTTCGCGGTGCCCGCCGTCATCGCCGGCTATGCGCTTGTCTATGGCATCACGAAAAACGCCATCGACTCGACGATTGCGCTCAATCTGCTTGGCGGCATCGGCGGCCTTGTCATCGGCGTCTCGGCCATCATCAATCTGAACACGCTCGGCGAGTCGGTCTTCTCGCGCTGAAACGGGGATTGCGAACGTCCGCTTCCAAGGAGAAAACCCGGCGGCTAGCGCCGCCGGGCTCCGGGTTTCCGCACAGATGCCGGACAGGCATGTCATCGTCGTCGATGAACTTGCCACAACCGTTCTCAGACCGCTCAGCCCGGCCTGGAAATCTGTGGTCGGCATGATCCCGCAGCCATAGCGGTCAACCCCTGCGGCGTCGGACGCTTCATTCCGGGAGTGCAGCCACGAACACCTTCATTGCCGCTTCTCGCGATGTCGCGGAACCGGGCCTTTCGCCGTCGAAACCGGGACAGTGCCCTGCCGTGCCCGGAAATCCGATAGCTGCGTCGTTCTCATCCCGGACGACATAGCCTTCCTACAGGCAGCCCGAGGGGTGGCCGGGAAAAAGAAGGCGGGTGAGCCGGTGCTGTGCCGAATGGTCCGGGTTTCGGGAGCCTGTCTGTTCGCTGTTGTCGGCGAGGATGATGGTTCTGCTGTGCATCCCCGTATCCGTGCTTTCAGAGGCACCAATCCCTCCGACTGACTGATCCCCTAAGTCAGTTCGGTTTCCACCAGCAACCCCCGCGGCTCCGGACCGTGTTGCCGCGCAAGCGCGGCTGCCCGCCCCACTCCGGGCCTTAGGGGCAAGCTGCCGTCAGAACGGCAGTTGCGGGAGTCTCCCGACGGCCTTGGCCGGGTCTCGTCGGAGGGATGGTCCCTCCGAGAAGCAACGGAGACTTGAAAATGCAGAACATCGTCATCCTCGCCGGCAACATCGGTCAGGCCCCCGAGACCCGCACGACCCAGGGCGGCACCGGCATCACCCACTTCACCCTGGCCACCTCGCGCCCCCGCTACTCGGAAGGCCGCGTCGTCCGCGACGAAAACGGCTATCGGGTCCAGGACACGGAATGGCACCGCATCACCTGCTTCAACGGCCTCGGCAAGACGGTCCAGCAGCATTGCGACAAGGGCATGAAGGTTCTGGTTCGCGGCCGCATCCACTACACGAAGTGGACCGATCAGCAGGGCGTTGACCGCTATGGCTGCGAGATCATCGCCGAGACGGTCGATTTCCTGAGCCGGGCCAAGCAGACCGAGAACGACGACGGCAAGTTCATCGACGACGATGACATCCCGTTCTGAGCGGGAAGTCCGGAGCCCGGCGGCGCCAGCCGCCGGGTTTTTTCCATGTTCGCTTGCGATCGCACCCGCAGGCGACGGATCCCTCGTCCTTCCTCCCATCCCTATTCCCCCTTCCCTGTTCCGGTGACCTCGGTTTTCAAGCGATGAGGCCGGGATTTGCTGGCGACCGAATCAGTCTCGGGGCGTTGGGGCGAAATCTCGCCGGAAAAGGCAGTTCCGCCCCGATTCCGGGTGACGCTCGATCCAAGAACGACTAAAATAGTCGTAGTTCTGGAGTGCGTGCAGGTCTCGGTGGGAGGTGATCATGTATGATCACCGCCCGACAATCGCGGGCCGCGCGTGCGTTGCTGGGTTGGACACAGGAGACGCTCGCTGACAAGGCCCGAGTATCGCTGACCGCACTCAAACGCCTCGAATCCGAAAACCGGCTTCAGGTGTTTGAGTCCACGCGCGATGAAGTGCGCCGCGCACTCGAGGCCGCCGGGATCGTTCTCCTGTCGACGGACAAGGGCGAAGGGGTGTTGCTCCTGCATGACAGGATCGATGCCCAAAGGTAGCGTCGCCGGTTGGGCATTGACCTGCTCTCGTCAAAAAGAATGGCTATCTCTCATCAGAGATGGTTAACAAACACGTTACCCGATCGTGAGCGAGTGATGGGACACGCGACGCAGACATTTCTTGATAAACCACCGTCCAGCCAGACGCTGACGTCCTATGATCGCGAGCACATGAAGCTCTACTTGCGGCTGCTCGATGCCGAGCGCGATGGCGCTGACTGGCGTGAGGCGGTGCGAATCCTCTTCGGCCTCGACCCCGCGCGGGACCCCGAGCGCTGTCGTTCCATCCATGACGCGCACCTTTCCCGTGCGCATTGGATGACGGAGTACGGCTATCGCGAACTGGTCCGCGACAGCCAGCGGCAGGCGTGATCGTGATGCGCCGCACGCATCGCCTGTTGACCTCCACCTGACTTCCCCAATTCAACCCGAGCGGGAATCGTAGATATCCCAACTTCCTGGGCTGAAACTTGGGAGACCGCGATGACCCCTGACGCATCGACCTGGCGTTCTTCGGAATATGACCATCTGGATACGTTGACCGCATCTGATCTGGCCTGGGAATGGCTCCGCCGCAACGACGCCTATGATGCAGATTTTGAAGCTGTGGCCTCTGGCCATGGAGACCCCGAACCGCTGACCGAACAAATCCGGCAGCGGTGGGGGTTGCGATTTCCCTGTCGATCCACTGATCTCGCCTCCTGATGCGCCTGTCTTCTGGCTCCCGCAGGAGGACACCAGCGTCGTCGTCCTGACGGAGGCTCCGCCGGAACTCGGCGCCAGCCCCGCTCGTGAGCCGGTCGAGCCATGGCGAGACGATACGCCAATCGGCGATGACGACGCAGCATTCCGCTTCGCCCTCGGGAACGGACAACGTCTTCAGATCATCGACTGCGCCATCGGTGGGCAGGCGGTCGCCGTCATCCCTCTCGGTATGGAGGGCTTTGACCGGATTGAAGCCATATATCGATTTCTTTCGGCCTTGCACGGCCGCGCCATCCCGCCAGACACGCGCCTGACGCGCCAGCAGCGCGCTCGTCAGCGCAGAATGGTTCGTGCCTTTGACGGTGAACGGGCTGGCGCGACGCAGCAGGAAATCGCCGAAGTCCTTTTCAACATCGGGCATCTCGGCCGCGACGAATGGCAGGCTTCGTCCGCGCGTCATCGCATCAAGACGCTCCTGCGCGATGCCCGTGCCATGGTCGCGGGCGGCTATCGAAAACTCCTGCGTCATCGCCGTCCACGCTAGCGCGATTCCACGCGCCCGATGGTGGGCGATTTCGATACCCCCCAACTTCGCCCTGCATCTCTCCGGTTTTTCTTCGCCACCGTGGTCGTTGCCCGCCGCTGATCCGCAGCGGCCGTCCCGACACCACGGAGGCCCGTTCCATGCCGCACGCACCCGTCGTTTTGCCACCGCGCTTTCTGCGCACAAAGGAAGCCGCCGAGTTTCTCAGCCTCTCGGCGCGCACGCTCGAAAAGCATCGCACCTACGGGACCGGCCCGGCCTATCGCAAGCTCGGCGGCCGTGTCGTCTACGCCATCGACGATCTCGAAACCTGGGCTGATCGCGGCGCGGTGACGTCCACATCCGATCCGCGTGGCTCCGTTCTGCCTGCCAAGCGCCATGCGTCCCTTCCGTCCGGCCCGCGGGCCGGTCGTTATGCGCGCTGATCGCGGCCGGTTCCCTACATGGCGGTGCGACATCGATCTCCTTCCGAGCGCGGGCAGCTCGACCTGTTCAGGGCGCTCCCCGGCGATTTCGCGCCACGAGACGCGCAGGATCTCATGGCCTATCCCTTTTTCTCCCTTTCCAAGACCCATCGCATTGCGCCGATCGATTTCTCGGCCGGTGATATTGCGATCCGCGTCGAAGCCGTTCCCGATCACGGCATGGCGACGATCTGGGACGCCGACGTCCTGATCTGGGCGGCGAGCCAGATCGTCGAGGCTCGCGACGCCGGGCTTCGCACCTCGCGGCTCATGGTCGCCACACCTTACGAAATCCTCCGCTTCATCGGGCGCGGCACCTCGGCGCGTGATTATCGGCGCCTGAAGGCCGCACTCGACCGACTCCAATCCACCACTGTCACCACCACGATACGCCAGCCGGCGGAAGGTCGGCGCCACCGCTTCTCCTGGATCAACGAATGGAAGGAGCGCACCGATCGTTGCGGCAAGGCCGACGGCATCGAGATGATCGTGCCGGACTGGTTCTATCAGGCGGTCCTCGATGATGCGCTCGTGCTCACCATCGACCGAACCTATTTCGATCTGACCGGCGGGCTCGAACGCTGGCTCTACCGCATCGTCCGCAAACATGGCGGACGCCAGCGCAGAGGCTGGCGCTTCGATTTTCGTCACCTGCACGAGAAATCCGGCAGCCTGTCGCCGTTCAAGCGCTTTGCCTTCGAGTTGCGCGACATCATCCGCCGCCAGCCGCTGCCCGGCTACACCCTGTTTCTGGAGATCGAACTCGGCGGCCGCGCGCTGCTCGCCTTCGAGCCGATCCTGCCCTCTGGAAAACCTGTGCAAGGCGTCGTGCCATCCGGAACCCGGAAAGGCGTGCCATCGGGAACCGGGGTCGCGTGCTATGGGGAACCGAAACCGGCCCTAACATCTGACAAAAAAACACGAAATCTCGCCCTTAACTTAGAGTCTAACGTAGACTCTAACCTTGAAGAGCGCGCGCGCGATGTGGAAAACCTCATCCGCGACGCCGCCAGGAGCCTCAGCACAGCTGCGAGGAAAAGGGGATCTGTTGCCCCTTCACCGTCCCGATCGGTCCCCGATCGAGGCGACGCTGGCGCATCCGATGATCCCGATACGCCCCGCCTTCCTCCCGATCCATCGGGAGGACGCCGATGATCATCGCGCTCCTCAACCAGAAGGGCGGGGTCGGCAAGACGACGCTGGCGCTGCATCTCGCCGGAGAACTGGCGCGAGAAGGACAGCGCGTCACCCTGATCGATGCCGACCCACAAGGCTCGGCACTGGACTGGTCGCAGCAACGCGCGCGTGAGGGCCTGCCGCGCCTGTTCGGCATCGTCGGCCTGGCAGGCGATACGCTGCATCGTGAAGCGCCGGAGATCGCCCGCGACGTCGATCACGTCGTCATCGACGGCCCGCCACGTGTCGCCGGGCTCATGCGCTCCGCGCTCCTCGCCGCCGACCTCGTGCTGATCCCGGTACAGCCGTCGCCGCTCGACGGCTGGGCTTCGGCCGAGATGCTGTCCCTCCTGTCGGAGGCCCGCATCTACCGGCCGCAGCTCGCCGCCCGTTTCGTGCTCAACCGCTGCGGCGCCCGCACCGTCATCGCCCGCGAGACGGCCGAGACGCTGGCGGACCACGATCCTCCTGTCCTCACCAGCACCATCGGCCAGCGCGTCGTCTTCGCCGACGCCGCACAGACCGGGCGGCTCGCAAGCGAGATCGACCGCCAATCTCCTGCCGCGCGTGAGGTCACCACTCTCACCGATGAGATCGCGCGGCTGGGCATCGGGAGGGTCGAACCATGACCATCCTGACCGGCGACTGCCGCGAAGAAATGCCCTGGCACGCCCCCTTCGACATGATCCTCGCCGATCCGCCTTATGGCGATACGTCACTCACCTGGGACCGGCGCGTCGAGGGCTGGGTCACACTGGCGCGCACCGCCCTCCGACCGACCGGCTCGCTCTGGGTCTTCGGCTCGTTGCGCAGCTTCATGGCGACAGCCGACCGTTTCGCCGACGCCGGGTTTCGGATCGCCCAGGAGATCGTCTGGGAGAAGCAGAACGGCACCGGCTTTCATGCCGACCGCTTCAAGCCGGTGCATGAATTGGCCGTTCAGTTCTACCCGGCCGAGACGGCATGGCGGGACATCTACAACGACGTCCAGACCACGCTGGATGCGACAGCCCCTACCGTGCGGCGCAAGCAGCGTCCGCCCCATACCGGCCAGATCGACGCCGGCCACTATGTCAGCCACGACGGCGGGCCACGCCTCATGCGCTCGGTCATCTATCTGCGCAACTGCCATGGCCGCGCCATCCACCCGACCGAGAAGCCGGCGGCTCTGCTGGAAATCCTGATCCGCACGAGCTGCCCGGTAGGCGGTCTGGTCGGCGACTGGTTCGCCGGTTCAGGCGCGGCCGGGGAAGCCTGCCGGCTTTCCGGCCGGCGCTATCTCGGCTGCGAGATCGACCCTGACATGGCCGAGCGTGGGCGGGCGCGCATCGCCAGCGTGCTGCCGTTCCATGACGGAGTTTCGTCATGACGGCGCGCAACGGGAAGCGCGGCTTCGCCGCCCGTCCGATCGATCCCGATAGCTGGATCAGGGCCGGTGACACGCCGCTGGAACGCAGCGGCGATGCCGCGGTCTATTCCGCCCGCCTGACGATCGACATCACGCCCGAGCTTCGCGGGCGAATCAAGATCGCAGCGATCAGACGCGGCGGCACCGTCACCGACATGCTGCGCGAACTGCTCGCGCGCGAATTTCCCGACACATCAGGAGACCGCTCATGATCGGCGCCGCAGCCCATGAAGACGATCTGACCCGCGTGGAACTGACGTGGGTGGAGAAGAAGGTCGAATACTGGATCAGGTTCGGCCACGAAGCCGGAACGCAGATTCTCGACCGCAACCGCCGCATCGTTTCCTTCCGTCCCGGCGCCGTCTTCGCATTCGTCCGCTGGGCGGCGAACGACTACGGCACCGTGATCTCGCGCATCGACATCCTGCGCGCCGTCGCGCCCGGCTGCGCCTATCAGACGCTGCCCTTCGTGCGTCCCGGCGGCGAAATCCTGCTGAAGGCGGAAAGCTGGCCGAAGGTCGAGGATGTCCTTCGTCATGTCGATGCGATCGAAGCCCTCGGCGTCGATCCCGCCGAGGCCGATCACGATCACTGGCGCCATGTCGCCCACTGGATGAACGCAGGCGAAACGCCGCATCCCTACACAACCGAGCGCCATCAGGCGTGGCTCCGGCGCCGGGAGATCGCACCATGAACCGCGCCGGCTATGTCATCGTGACGGCGGCTACTACGCTGGGGATCGCCATTGCCGGATTCGTTCCGACGGCGCCAAGGCTGGTCTGGAACGCATCGGCCAGCGTGCCGATCGGGTTCTACACCATCGCATCCACCGAGCGGATCGAGGTGCCCGATCTGGTCGCCGTCATGCCGCCCGAACCCTTCACCTCCTTCATGGTGGAGCGCGGCTACGTCGCCCGCGACGTGCCGCTTCTGAAACGCGTCCTCGGCCTGCCCGGACAACGCGTGTGCCGCGATGGCCCCGCGATCACGGTCGATGCCGTTCCGCTCGGCGAGGCCCGCCTGCGCGACAGCCGGGGCCGAGCCCTGCCGATCTGGCAGGGCTGCCGCACCATCGCCGAGGGCGAGATTTTCCTAATGAACCTCGACGTCGGCGACAGCCTCGACGGCCGCTACTTCGGCCCGTTCCCCGCATCGGCGGTGATCGGCCGGGCCACCCCGCTTTTCACCGACGAGGACGGCGACGACCGCTTCGTCTGGCGCGCGCCGACGCGGTGACGGCGCGTCCACAGCGGAGCGTGCGAGCGCCCCGCATCTGTTCCACCGCATAGGAAAGGAGCCTCCAATGGCACTGATCGGACAATTCACCCGCACCCCGTCCGGCTATTCCGGGCGTGTCCGCACGCTCTCGCTGGACATCGAGCTGGCATTCGTTCCGACCGAGAACGCGGACGCCGAGAAGGCACCCGCCTATCGCATTCACCTCGGAGATGACGATGGGCCGGACGTCGGCGCGGGCTGGAAACACTCCGGCGAACGCGCGGGCACCTTCATCTCTGTGCTGCTCGACGACCCCGTCTTCGAGCAGCCGATCCGCGCCCGCCTGTTCCAGTCGGACGAAGACGGCCGCGACTGGGGCCTGCACTGGACCCGTCAGAAAAAGCGCGACGAACAGGAATGATCATGATCATCTCCTGCACTTGTCCCGCCACCGAGAGATGCGGCGTTCGTCGCCGCATCATCCTTCTTCTTCTTTCCGGCCTCTTCAGCTCAGCCATCGCGACGTCGCCCGTTGTGGCGCAGACCGCCATCCTGGTTCGTGCCATCGCCGCGCATCCGCACAACGCCTATATCGCCGAAGCATCGCAGCGCTTCGGCATTCCGGTGACATGGATCGTCGCGGTAATGCGGGCGGAAAGTGCGGGCGATGTGCGCGCCGTTTCCTCGGCGGGCGCAATGGGCTTGATGCAGGTCATGCCCGACACCTGGGCGGAACTGCGCAACCGCCACCGCCTCGGTAGCGACCCCTATGATCCGCGAGATAGCATCCTCGCAGGGACCGCGTATCTGCGTGAGATGTGGGACCGCTACGGCAATGTGGCCGCCATGCTCGCCGCCTACAATGCCGGTCCCGGCCGCTACGACGAATACCGCGCGACGGCTCGTCCGCTACCGGCCGAAACGCGCGCCTATGTCGCTGCACTGACCCCGATCCTGCTCGGCGAGCGGCCTTCCGACGACGGCTCGGCGATCGCTCCCCCGCCCGACTGGCGCGAGGCGGCGATCTTCGTGGCGCGCGAAATTGGCGTTTCCGCTGCCGATCTCACGTCCCCCGACCGCGCGCCGGACGATACCCCCTCCCCCGTTCCGGCGACACCAGACGCAATCACCGCCTTGCAGCCGGAGGGCCTCTTCGTCGCCCGCAATGCCGGTGGGAACCGGCCATGAGCGGCTCCGCGCGGTTTCGCATCTTGTCGGGCGCTGGCGTGTCATGGAGGGCGCGAGGGGTGGCGGCAGGCACCACGACCGAAGGATGGCGAGATAAAAGGCCGCACGGTGCGGCTGTGGCGGGCGGTTGTTTTTGTTCAGGTTTCCGGCGCGTCCCGCACCGTGCGGCGCTGGCGCGCACCGTGCGCTGCGCGCTCCTCTTCCTGATTTTCCTTGATGATTTGCACCGTGCGGGGGCGCCCCATGTCCGATGACAACGAGTTCCGCATCCGTCCGGGCCGTATCCGCTCGACCCGCGCGCAACAGGCGAGGCCCTTTGTCGCCCAGGCGCTCGCCGCCGCCCAGAAAGCCGGCGGACGCGTCTCGCGCTCCGGCAAGATCACCTCGGGCAACCGCTCACGCTTCGGGCGCGGTCAGCGCGCCAGCATCCAGGCCAACCGGCTTCTCACCGGACGCTCGCGCATCGCCGTCATCAAGACCCGCGTGGTTCGCCAAACGGCACGCTCGGCTCCGCTCGGCGCACACCTTAATTATCTGCGCCGCGATGGCGTGACCCGCGACGGGGAAAAGGCGCGGATGTTCGGCCCGGAAAGGGACGACATGGATGTCGGCGCTTTCGCGGAAAAGTGCCAGGACGACAGGCATCATTTCCGCTTCATCGTCTCGCCCGAAGACGCGGTGGACATGGCCAATCTGAAGGATCACGCCCGCGAGCTGATGGGGCAGATGGAGAAGGATCTCGGCACGCGCCTCGATTGGGTCGCCGTCGATCACTGGAACACCGACAATCCCCATATCCATATCATCCTGCGCGGCCGCACCGACGATGGCCAGGACCTGGTGATTTCCCGCGACTACATCAAGGAGGGCATGCGCGCCCGTGCGCAGGATCTGGTCACGCAGGAACTCGGGCCCCGCACCGATCTGGAGATCCACCGCAATCTGGAGCGGCAGGTCGAGGCGGAACGCTGGACGCAGCTCGACCGGCAGCTTGTGCGCGACGCCGGCAAGTCCGGCATCATCGACCTTGCCCCGCTTCCCGACCGCCAGCCGGACGAGTTTCATACTCTGAAGGTGGGGCGGCTGCGAACCCTTGAAATCCGCGGGCTTGCCGAAGAGATCGGCCTCTCGCAATGGTTCATCAAGCCCGAAGCCGAAGCGGTCCTGCGTGAACTGGGCGAGCGCGGCGACATCATCAAGCGCATGCACCGTGCCCTGACCGAACGCGGCATCGAACGCGGCTCGGCCAGCTATGTCCTCGCCGGCGAAAGCCTTGACGTTCCCGTCATCGGCCGCCTGGTCGAGCGCGGCCTCGACGACGAGTTGAAGGGCACCGCTTATGCCGTGGTCGACGGCACCGACGGGCGGACCCATCACATCAAGCTGCCGCATCTCGACGCCGCCGGCGACAGTCCGCCCGGTTCCATCGTCGAGTTGCGATCCTGGGAGGACCCGCAGGGGCAGCGCCGCGTCGCGCTCGCCGTCCGCGCCGATCTCGATCTTGGTGCGCAAGTCGGCGCCTCGGGCGCGACCTGGCTCGACCGGCAGGCCATCGCCCGCGATCCGATCGCGCTGTCGGACAGCGGTTTCGGCGCTGAGGTCCGTCAGGCTCTGGACGAACGCGCTGAACATCTGATCGGCGAGGGCTTTGCCGAGCGGCAGGGCGGTCGCGTCGTCTTCGCGCGCCGGCTGCTCAGCACCTTGCGCCAACGCGAACTCGACAACCTCGGCGAGAAGCTCGCAACCGAGACCGGCATGTCCTTCGAGCGCGCAGCCAGCGGCGAATATGTCGCCGGCTCCTATCGCCAGCGTTTCGCGCTCGCCTCCGGCCGCTTCGCCATGATCGACGACGGCCTCGGCTTCCAGCTCGTGCCCTGGTCGCCCTCTCTCGAAAAACAGATCGGCCGTCACGTCTCCGGCGTAGCCCGCGATGATGGCGGCGTAGATTGGGACTTCGGGCGCAAGCGCTCCCTCGGCCTTTAGCCTCAACCAGAAAGGACCATCGCAATGTCCGCGACCAAGATCCTCTGGGGACAGATCACCATCGTCTTCCTCATCATCCTCGCCACCACCTGGGGCGCGACCCAGTATGTCGCCTCGAGCCTCGGTTATCAGGCGCAACTCGGGCCGCCCTGGTTCGTGATGTTCGGCGTGCCGATCTATTATCCGCCCGCGATCTTCTGGTGGTGGTATTTCTACGAAGCCTATGCGCCGCCGATCTTCGCCAAGGGCGGGATCATCGCGGCATCGGGCGGCTTCATCGCCATTGCCGTCGCCATCGGCATGTCGGTCTGGCGGGCGCGCGAGGCGAAAAACGTCGCCACCTATGGCTCGGCGCGATGGGCCGGGAAAGGAGAGATCAAGGCGGCGGGCCTGCTCGATCCCGATGGTGTTGTTCTCGGCCGTTACGAGAAGGACTATCTACGCCATGACGGGCCGGAGCATGTCCTGTGCTTTGCCCCGACACGTTCGGGCAAAGGCGTCGGCCTCGTCGTCCCGTCGCTGCTGACCTGGCCGGGGTCGGCCATCGTCCACGACATCAAGGGTGAGAACTGGCAGCTCACCTCCGGCTTCCGCTCGCAGCACGGCCGCGTGCTGCTCTTCGACCCGACCAACCCGAAATCCTCGGCCTACAATCCGCTGCTGGAAGTGCGCCGCGGCGAGTGGGAGGTGCGCGACGTCCAGAACATCGCCGACATCCTCGTCGATCCGGAAGGCAGTCTCGACAAGCGCAACCATTGGGAAAAGACCAGCCATTCGCTGCTGGTGGGCGCCATCCTGCATGTGCTTTACGCCGAACCCGACAAGACCCTGGCAGGTGTGGCCAAATTCCTGTCCGATCCGAAGCGCCCGGTGGATTCCACGTTGCGCGCCATGATGAAGACCGCGCATCTGGGCGAAGCGGGGCCGCACCCGGTCGTTGCCAGCGCCGCGCGCGAGCTGCGCAACAAGTCCGAGAACGAGCGCAGCGGCGTGTTGTCGACGGCGATGTCGTTTCTCGGCCTGTATCGCGATCCGGTCGTGGCCGAAGTCACACGCCGCTCCGACTGGCGCATCAGCGATATTGTGGGAGGCGATCAGCCGGTCACGCTTTACCTCGTCGTGCCGCCCTCCGACATCAACCGCACCAAGCCGCTGATGCGATTGCTGCTCAATCAGATCGGCCGTCGCCTGACCGAAGACCTGCAGGCGAACGCCGGGCGGCATCGGCTCCTTCTGATGCTGGACGAGTTTCCGGCGCTGGGCAGGCTCGATTTCTTCGAGACCGCGCTGGCTTTCATGGCCGGCTACGGTCTGAAATCATTCCTGATCGCGCAGTCGCTGAACCAGATCGAGAAAGCCTACGGGCCGAACAACTCGATCCTCGACAACTGCCATGTCCGCGTCAGCTTCGCCACCAACGACGAGCGCACGGCGAAACGGGTGTCGGATGCGCTCGGCACCGCCACCGAGATGAAGGCGATGAAGAACTATGCCGGCCATCGCCTGTCGCCCTGGCTCGGGCACCTTATGGTCTCGCGCTCGGAAACCGCGCGCCAGTTGCTGACGCCGGGCGAGATCATGCAGCTTCCCCCACATGAGGAGATCGTCATGGTGGCGGGCATCCCCCCGATCCGGGCGACGAAGGCGCGCTATTACGAGGACGCCCGGTTTCGCGAGCGCGTTCTGTCACCGCCTGAATTGAAAGGTCCCGAAGAAACGCGGCCCGACGACTGGACCAAGCTTCCGATCCCGGCGCGACCGGAAGGCGCCACGGATCACGGCGACCAGAGAACCAATGACGAAGATCCGACCGAATCCGAACGCCGATTGCAGCCTGAACTCAGCCGCGTAAAGCCCGTGGAGAAGAAAAAGCCCCTCGAGAACGAATTCGAGATCGCGCCGCCCGATGAAGTTGAGGAAGAGGCCATGCAAAATCGGCGCATGATCCGCCAGGTGCAGGGCATTGCCCGGCAGGTTGCCATGGACCCGAACGACGGCATGGAGCTGTAGCGCCATGGCCAATCTCCGGAAGAAGAAAAAACTCACCGTCTATCTGGACCCCGATGTCGAAAAAGCCCTGACCGAGTTTGCCGCGCGGCGGGACCGGTCGCAGTCGATGATCGGCGAGGCGGCCATCGCCTCATTCCTGTCTCCCGACGATGCCGAACGCCGAGAGGCGATAATCGCCAAGCGCCTCGATCGACTCGATCGCCGCATGGACCGGCTTGAACGAGACGTCGGCATCGCCGTCGAAAGCCTGGCGGTCTTCATCCGCTTCTGGGTCAACACCACACCGGCCTTGCCTGAGCCGGCGGCAAAGGCCGCGAAGGCCAAATCAGCGGAGCGATACGAGGCGTTCATCACCGCGCTCGGTCGCCGCCTCGCACAGGGACCGAAGCTGCGGCAGGAGGTGTCGGAGGATGTGACGGATCAGAGAGTTGAATTTGGCCGCCTTAGTCGTTGACACGAGTTCCCGCTCCCGGTTGGCTGAGCAGTAACAAGGATCCGCCGGAAGCGGCCTTCGCGACTGTCGCGGTCTTTGGGATTTTCGCGAATTATCCTAAGGTGATGGCTGTATATTCACTCGACTTTGGAGGAACAGCCTTGAGACTTGCCATTGCCAGCCTGTTCGCCATCGGTCTCGCCGTCCCTGCCTTCGCCCAGACGGAACCGCCCGCAGATTTTGACGAAGCCGCATGGCAGGCCGAATGGGACGCGGGCGACACGGATGGCGACGGCAAGCTGAGCCGGGAAGAGGCGAAAGCCGGGAATCCGAACATGACCGATGAAGTCTTCGACCAGATCGACACCGATGGCGACGGTTTCATCAGCCCCGCGGAAGACAAGGCCGCGCTCTTCGAAGCACGCGGCAAAACCACAAATGAATAGGGTATGGGCGGGGGCTTTTGGCGCAACGGTGTTTGTCGCGGCAGCATCCGTGGCAGGCGCGGAGGCGCCCACGTCCGCCAGACCGGCCGGGTTGCCTGAGAACTATGTTCCTGAAATCCCCTCGCATGAGATGGAGCCGGACACCGGCCCGCTTTCGGCCGCCCTACAGGAGCGTTTCCGCGACCGTATCGCCGGTATCTTCATCGAGCGCGAGCCCGATTTCCATGTCGTCGTCAGGCTAACGGGAGACCGGGATGCGGGCACGCTTCAGTACCAATTGGGCGAAGATCGGGTGCGTGTCGAAGTCCTGACAGGCGCATCCCATACCGTCGATCAACTGGTCGCCGCGTTGGATGACCGCCAGATGATTACGCGCGTTCTTCCCGATGGCTACGGCGGATATGTCGATGAGCGCACCGGATATGTGGTTCTTACGGTTCTCCCCGGAACAGAGCTTGCCGGTGGCAGCGAAGCATCCCTTTCGGCTGCTTTGGGCGTGCCGATCCGCATCATCGAAGGGGAACCCGCTACAATCGGTCCAGCACCACAGCAGCGGGAAGAGCGGTAATCCATTGCGGCCCGGATTCCGGGCCGCGACGTGTCGCAAAAATCAGTCGCACAATTTTGACTTTCGCACGCGACATTTGCGACAGAAATTCCCCTGAAAATTCAACGTTGGCCTGACCTGCTACAAAAATCAGGGATCTTCGTGACGGCTTCTCAAAACTTATCGTTGCTTCCCGCTTCTCCTTTGATCGGCCCCCATAACAGCGCGACGAGGGCGAGATTGGCGATGGCGAGAGCTGCCAGCGCCACAAGAGTTTGATCGGTGCCCCCGACCGAAAGCAGGATCGCACCCACGGTTGGGCCGGCAGCTTGGGCGACGAGACTGGGCCGGGCAAGCCGCCCCATGATCGGCGCATAGCGGGAAGGTCCGAACAGGGCGAGCGGGAGCGCACCCTTGGCGATCGAGAAGATGCCATTGCCGGCCCCGTAGAGGATGAGCGACAGGCCGATGATGAGAAAACCTGCCGCGAGCATCGTCACCCCTGCCGCGCTCAGGACGGAGGCGGCCGCGAGTGTCCAGAAGGGATGATGCCTCCCCCCGCTCGCCATTTCGCCAATTCGGCCGGCGACTTGGGCCGGGCCTATCAGCGCGCCGAGGGCTACAGCTTCGCCCAGCGACAGCCCGCGTTGCTGCAACAGGGTCAGCAGATGCACCGATATGATGGTGACGCCCAATCCGGCCAGCACCACGATCGCCATCATGATCAGATAGGCCCGGCGCTCATGGTCGCGCAGCTTGATCGCAGGAGCTTGGTCTTTGCCACCGATCGGCCTGGGCTTGCCGTTGCTCGGAAGGACCAGCAGCACGAGCGGCAGGCAGATCGCGAGATGAATGCCGGCATAGGCCATGCAGGCCCCGCGCCATCCCAGATGCTCCAGAAACAAGGCCGAGAGCGGCCAGCAGACCGTGCTTGCGAAGCCGCCCCACAAGGTCAGTGTAGTGATGGCGGATCGCGCGGAACGGCCATAATAGCCCCCGAGCGTGGCAAATGCCGCATCATAAAGGCCGGCCCCCATGCCGATACCGAGCACGATCCATCCGGCGACGAATACCCATAGGGACGGCGCAGCCGCAAGGATGACGAGGCCGGCAGCGAACAGCAGGCAAGCCAGAGCAAGGATGGGACGCCCGCCGTGCTGGCCAATGGCGTCACCCACGCGCGGGGAAACGACGCCGGCCGCGAGCAGGCCAATGGAGAGAGCGCCGACGATCCATGAAAGCGGCCAACCCGTATCGGCCGCGATCGGGGCGGCGAGAACGGCGAGCAGGTAATAGGAGCTGCCCCATGCAAATATCTGTACGATGCCGAGCGCGGAGATGACGGGCCACCTTCTCGCGTCGGGAGACAGGCCCGTTTGAGCCGGCAGGTTTGTCGTCACCGGACGCGCTTGAGCGCCATACGCTCTTCCAGCTTTTGGGCGGTTTCCTTGCGCTCGCTGTAGCGGTCGGTGAGGTAAGGAGCGACGTCGCGGGTCAGAAGCGTGAACTTCACCAGTTCCTCCATCACATCGACCACCCGGTCGTAATAGGATGAAGGCTTCATTCGACCCGCTTCGTCGAACTCCTGATATGCCTTGGCGACCGAGGACTGGTTGGGGATGGTGATCATCCGCATCCAGCGGCCGAGGACGCGAAGTTGGTTGACGGCGTTGAAACTCTGCGAGCCGCCAGAGACTTGCATCACGGCCAATGTGCGGCCCTGGGTGGGGCGAACTGCGCCAACCGCGAGCGGTATCCAGTCGATTTGCGCCTTGAGGACTCCGCTCATGGCACCGTGACGTTCGGGGCTGGTCCAGACCTGCCCTTCGGACCATTCCGAAAGTTTCCGAAGCTCCTGCACCTTCGGATGATCAACGGGCGCACCATCAGGCAGCGGCAGGCCGTGCGGATCGAACACACGGGTTTCCGCGCCGAAGTGGTTGAGGAGCCGTTCGGCTTCGAGCGTGAGCAGCTTGCTATAGGAGCGTTCACGCAACGAGCCGTAGAGCAGGAGAATGCGCGGCGGATGAGCAGAGGGCGTCGTTCGTAGGCGTTCAGCCGATGGGCTGTCGAGCACCGCGCGGACCACATTAGGAAGGTCGGAAACCGTCATGGCTTGGCCTCGGCCGGAACGGCAACGGGCGTCCCTTTCTCGGGAAACCACTTCGCGCCGAGCCTGAGCGCGACATGAACGAGCAGGATCAGTGCGGGCACTTCCACGAGCGGGCCGATGACGGCGGCGAAGGCCACCGGCGATGCGAGACCGAATGCCGCGATGGCGACCGCGATGGCCAACTCGAAATTATTGCCGGCAGCGGTGAAGGCGATGGCCGTGGTGCGCGGATAATCCGCCTCGATCAGCCGGCCCATCGCGAAGCTGATGAGGAACTGGATGACGAAATAAAGCGCCAGGGGAATGGCTATGCGCAGGACATCGAGAGGCAGCGACACCACGTCCGCGCCCTTGAGGCTGAACATGGCGACAATGGTGAACAGCAGCGCGGCTAGCGTTATGGGGCTGATGCGCGGCAGAAATTCGTGCTCATACCAGCCCGCGCCTTTGCGAGCGATGAGGATGCGGCGCGTCAGGAACCCGGCGAGGAAGGGAATGCCGAGATAGATCAGCACCGCTTCGGTAATGGTCCAGAAGCTCACGTCTATGACGCTGCCCTCAAGGCCGAAGAGGGGTGGCAAGACGGAAAGGAAAAACCACGCATAGGTGGAGAAGAACAGAATCTGGAATATCGAGTTGAAGGCAACCAGACCGGCGACATATTGATTGTCGCCGCGCGCGAGTTGGTTCCAGACCAGCACCATAGCGATGCAGCGGGCGAGTCCGATCAGGATCAGTCCTGTCATGTATTCCGGGTGGTCGCGCAGGAAGATCACGGCCAGCGCGAACATCAGCGTCGGGCCGATGATCCAGTTTTGTACCAGCGAAAGGATCAGCACTCGCTTGTCGGAAAAGACCCGGTGCAGTTCTTCGTAGCGCACCTTGGCGAGCGGCGGATACATCATCAGGATCAGGCCGATGGCGATCGGTATGTTGGTGGTGCCGACCGACATGGCGTTGAGAGCTTCCGGCAAGCCGGTGAATATCGTGCCCAGCACGACGCCGAGTGCCATCGCGGCGAAAATCCACACCGTCAGATAGCGGTCGAGGAAACCAAGGCGGGAAGCTGGCTTGAGGGAAGCCATCAGTATTCTCCAATCGCAGGCTGAAAGTCAGGCGGAAGCAACGCGCCGTCCATGTTCGTCAATGATCCGCTCGCCATCCTCTTTGACGAACTCGCCCCGTTGTGGGGGCAGCAGATCAAGAACGGCTTCGGACGGTCGGCAGAGCTTGACCCCTTGGGGGGTGACGACGAGGGGGCGATTGATGAGGATCGGGTGCGCCATCATGGCGTCGAGCAATGCGTCATCGCTCAATTCTGGATCGCCAAGGCCGAGGTCGGCATAGGGCGTTCCTTTCTCCCGCAAGATCGAGCGGGCCGTCAGGCTGGCGCGCTCGATGAGTTGCGCGAGCAGCGCCCGTGAGGGCGGGGTTTTCAGATATTCGATGATATGCGGCTCGACGCCGGAATTGCGGATCAGGCCGAGCGTATTGCGCGAGGTGCCGCAATCGGGATTGTGGTAGACAATGACATCCATGGATTGCCTCACGCCGCGCCAGAGCGGGGCGAGGCTGCCCCTTCGGATTGACCGATTTCGTTGAGCTTCATATTGAGCGACGATTTATCGAGGCTGGCGACGGGCAAGGCCACGAAGACCGAAATCCGGGTTTTCATGTAGCGAAACGCCGTGACAAAAGCCGCCATGCGCTGAATCTCGGTGCCCTCGACGGTGGCGGGGTCTTCGATACCCCAATGCGCGGTCATCGGCTGGCCCGGCCAGACCGGACAGGCTTCGCCGGCCGCGTTGTCGCAGACGGTGAACACGAAATCCATCACCGGCGCGTCGGGGCCGGAGAATTCTTCCCATCCTTTCGATCGGAAGCCTTCAGCCGGGTAGTCGTAGCTTTCGAGTACCTTCAGGGCGAGCGGGTTCACTTCGCCTTTGGGCTGGCTTCCAGCCGAATAGGCCCGGAAGCGACCCGCACCATCCTTGTTCAAGATGCTTTCGGCAAGGATCGAGCGGGCGGAATTTCCGGTGCAAAGAAACAGCACGTTGAAGATTCTATCGGAGTGATTGGCCATAGGCTCAGGCATGGGTGACGCCTTTCGTCGGTTTGCAGCAGGACAGCGCGGCGACTGCCGGGTTGCACACGTCCGGGTGGCCTTGGCAGCAATCGCGCATGAGAAATTCGAGCAGGCCGGACAGCGCCGGATAGGAGGCGCTGTAGATGATCGAGCGCCCGTCGCGCCGCGACTCGATGAGGTCGGCTTGTTCAAGGTGGCTCAGGTGGAAGGACATGCGCGACGACGATGCGCCGTCCATCGCTTCCCCGATCGCGCCGGCCGGCATCCCTTCCGGGCCGGCCGTCACCAGCAGGCGCACGATGCGCAGCCGGGTTTCCTGCGAGAGCGCCGCGAAGGCAGAGAGGGCTTGCTTTTCGTTCATGTATGCCTCAACATCTCAAGAGTAGTTGAATCATGGATACACGGACATGAACGCTTACGCCAGCCCCTTAATCACAGAATTTCCTGATGTTGCCTCGCTCGGGGCGATCCTCGATATTTTGGAGGGCCATGCCGACAAGGTTCTTGTGCTCGCCTATGGCGACGGGCAGCAGGTGCAGGCCGGCTATCACATCACGGAGGTCAAGGCCGGTTCCTTCGTCACGCTCGATTGCGGCGGCAATCCCGATGCGTGGCGGGAGACGGTCTTGCAGGTCGAGGATATTCCCCCGACCGAAGGCAGCATGCCGATGACCGTCGCCAAGTTCCGGTCAATCTTGGGAAAGGTCGGCAGCAGGGTCCAGCTTGACACGGACGCGCGGTTGACATGGGAGGTGAGCCGGCCCGGTGAGCCGATGCAGGTCTATGACGGGGCCGGAATCGAGATCGAGAAAGACCGGACGATTGTGCGTCTCAGCCCGCGCCCCGCAATCTGCAAGCCGAGGCATCGCGCGCAGCAGACGAGAGCGTCTGCCTGCTGCGGCTAAGCCCGCCCGAGCCATTGCCATGTCGCACTACTTCTAAAGCCCGCTACGTTGCAGGTTCCGGGAATTTTGCGGCGATAGTTTCGGATAGCTGGCGAGGACTTCTGTTCATGCAGCCTTTGTTTTGCCTCGTGCCAGAACGCTCTCCACCAGCAAAAGCCCGACCCCACAGACAATCGCCACGTCGGCAAGGTTGAAGGCGGGCCAATGATAGCTGCCAATGTAAAAATCCAGGAAATCCGCCACCGCACCCTGCCGCAGCCGGTCGAGCAGATTGCCGAGCGCCCCCCCAACCACGAGCCCGAGGGCGGATGCCGTCAGGCGGCTGTCGCTTCGATGGATCCAGACAAGGAGGCCAGCGACTATAGCGAGCGTGAAC
This sequence comes from Mesorhizobium sp., assembly GCA_022833215.1. GTDB lineage: Bacteria > Pseudomonadota > Alphaproteobacteria > Rhizobiales > Rhizobiaceae > Mesorhizobium. The sequence continues at coordinate 62,857 of JAIPUZ010000013.1, forward strand.
GCCATCAGGAGCCAAGCCGGCGCCTGGCCGAACAATCCGAAGCTCACGCCGGTATTGAAGCCGAGCACGAGATTAAAGAAGCCGGTGACGGGGATGACCTGAGGCGGGTTCATAACATGGTTCAGGACCCACCACTTCGTCGCCTGATCAAGGAAAAATCCGCCAAGGGCGATGGGAAGGCCGAGCCTGAGCATGTCCAAATGTCCTTTAAACTCCGGCTTAGCCGATCCGGCCGAGGGCCGGGAAAGTCTGGAGCAGCCATATCGCAAAGCTGGTTAGATGGCCGGTGATCATGGCGATGCCCATCACCACCATCACCCCACCAGCGACGATTTTGAGCACCCGGCCAGTACGGCGCATCGACATCATCCGCGCCATGAACCCGCGCATGAACAAAGCGGCCAAGATGAAAGGGAGGCCAAGGCCGAGCGAGTAGACGGCGAGCAGCGTCGTTCCGCTTGCGACCGTGGCGTTGGCGGCGGACAGGGTCAGAATCGCGCCCAGCACTGGTCCGATGCAGGGAGTCCAGCCGAACGCGAAAGCGAGACCGAGGAGATAAGCCGCGCCGGCGCTTCCGCTGCCCGGATTGGCATGGAACCGCGCTTCACGATTGAGCCAGGGCATTGGTACGAGGCCTGTCGTGAACAGACCGAAGAGGACGACGATTACGCCTCCGATCAGGTTCGCTTCGAAAAGATACATGCGCAGGAGCCGGCTCAACACGGTTGCGCTGGCCCCAAGGAGGACGAACACGGTCGTAAAGCCGAGCACGAAGCAGAGGCTGAGGCCGAGAGTTCGGCTTGCCGCCTTGAATTCGGCATCGGCCGCAGTGCCATCCGGGCTAATCGTGCGGCCTGCGACGTAGGAGATATAGCCCGGCACCAGCGGAAGGACGCAGGGCGACAGGAAGGATACGACACCTGCGGCGAAAGCCGTCGCTATTCCGATACTGGAGAACTCCATCAGCCAATCTCGCCCGCCAGGCGGCGGAGCTTCTGCAATCGAATCTCACGCGGCTCGTGCATGTCGAGCGTGCCGACGAATTGGCTCTCGGCATCCATCAGGTAAACGCCGGCGGTATGATCCATTGTGTATTCGCCCCCTTCCAGAGGCACTTTTCGCGCATAGGCCGCAAAGGCCTTCACCACAGCGTCCGTTTCCTGTCGATTTCCCCGCAGTGCGAGGATGCGGTTATCAAAGGCTGTCATGTACTGAGCCAGCAATTCTTGTGTGTCCCGTTCGGGATCGACGGTGAAGAACAGGACGTTGAACTGGTCGGCCACCGGCCCGAGCTCGTTCATGAGATCGCTCAGTTCATAGAGCGTCGTCGGGCACACATCGGGACAATGGGTGAAGCCGAAGAAGGCGAGATAAGGCTTTCCGGCCAGCGCAGCATTGTCGATCGTTTCGCCTCGATGGGATGTGAGCTGGAACGGGCCGCCGATGGCTGCCGTGCCTGTCGAGGACGCGACCGCCACGGTTTGCTGTTGCCAAGGCTTGGATACGGACAGGCCGATGAAAAGCCCGCCGACAGCGGCGACGGCAACCCATGCAACAAGGCGGAAAAGTTTGACGCCGCTCATTGGACAGCCTCTCCGTGTCCGTCATGTTCGTTCGCAGATTCCGGACGAGCGCCCATGTTCTGCACAACGAACTCAACGTCGATCGCACCGGCCTGCTCGAACACAAGAGTCGCGGCAAACCGCTCCCCATCCTTCAAAGGGCGCGATGGCTTCAAGAACATGATGTGCATACCGCCAGGTTGAAGCTCGACGGTCTCGCCAGCTCCAATTTCGATGCCATTTTGCACAGGCCTCATGCTGGCAACCCCATCGCTCACGGTCGACTCATGGATTTCCACCCGGTCTGACAGAGGTGATGAGATTGAAACCAGGCGATCGGCCATATCGCCATCGTTTGTCAGCGTCAGATAGCCGCCGGCTACCGGCGTGACCGGCGGAGTCGCGCGTGACCACGGGTGATTGATGGTGATCGAACCAGCTTGGAAGTCGTGACCCACAGCAGGAGAGATCGACACTGCAAGGGCAAGGAAGGCGGCGGATAGGGCTCGCAAACTAGTCATGTTCCTTTTCTCCTTTTCCAGCTTCGCCGGCCTTCTCAAGGATTTCGAAGCCGCTTCTGACAACGACTACAACCACACCCAAGCCAATGATCAGATCCGGATAAGGCGAATTGAAAAGAATTACTGCAAGACCAGAAACAGCGATCGCCGAGTTCACGAGCATATCGTTTGTCGTGAATATCCATGAGGCTTGCAGATGCACGCCACTTTCCCGATGTGATTTCAGGAACCACATGCAGATCATATTCGTAAGCGCGCTCGCGATTGCCACGGCGATCATGACCGGCCCGATCGGATCGGAGCCAGTGAAGAAGCGTCGGCCAACCTCAAACAGAAGCAAACCGGCGAATACTATCAGGAGCATACCCGACAGCCGCGCAACGCGAACCTTCGCCGCCAAACCGCGACCTACGACGAAAAGGCTGATGGCGTAGACACCGGCATCGCCAAGATTATCGAGTGCAGAGCCCATCAATCCTGTTGACTGAGCCCACCAACCTAATCCTCCCACAATGGCTGCCTGGGCAGTATTAATCGCAAGTACCCATGCGAGCGCCCATTGTTCGCTCTTCTCGGATGAATTGGCACTGCCCTGGGACTGATTACTCATAAATTATACCTCGGCTTTCTTGGCGAGAAGTGGAAGCCGCGACCTGCATGTGCGCACTGTTCAAGCTCATTTGTCGCGGGTGCCGCGCCAGGTCAGCAGGCGCAGCGCATTGGCCGTAACGAGGACAGTAGCGCCCGTATCGGCGAGGATGGCCATCCAGAGCGTGGTAATGCCGAATAGAGTCGTCACGAGGAAGACAGCCTTCAGACCAAGCGCTATTGCGATGTTCTGCCAGATATTGCCGAGCGTCGCCTGCGACAATCCGATGAGATCAGCGATACCCGTCACCCGGTTTCTGAGCAGCGCGGCATCAGCGGTTTCCAGCGCGACGTCGGTGCCCGCACCCATGGCAACGCCAACGGAGGCAGCAGCGAGCGCCGGAGCGTCGTTGATACCGTCTCCCACCATGGCAATCGGTCCATCAGCCCTGAGGCGGCCGATCTCGGCGAGCTTGGCGTCGGGCAGAAGTTCGGCGCTCGCCTCAAGGCCGAGATGAGCCGCAATGGCGTCGGCCGTGCGCTTGTTGTCGCCGGTCAGCATCAGAGGGCGCACGCCGCGATCTGTCAGCCGCTTCACACCTTCGATAGCGTCGTCGCGCGGCTCGTCGCGCAAGGCGATCAATCCCTCGATGGTCTTGCCCTTGATGAGCACGACGACCGTCTTGCCCTGGCTCTCCAGCCCGGTGATCGTGTCAACGATGCTCTCTTCGAGGCCCGTTTGTTCGGCGGCGTGACGGGGAGACCCGACCGAAGCGAAGCCGTCCTTCAACCGCGCTGTGACCGCTTTGCCGGGTGTGGCAACGCCGCCCCCGAAGGTGGCGGGCAGTTCGAGCCCCCGCACCTTTGCCGCCTCCACGATTGCAATCCCGAGAGGATGGCTGGTGCTGCGCTCGACGGCCGCCGCGATGGCAAGGACGGAGTTCTCATCACCATTGATCGGCACAATGTCCGTCACCTGGGGGTGGCCACGCGTCAGCGTTCCCGTCTTGTCGAAGGCAACGGTTACGACCTTGCCAAGTGTTTCCAGCGTCGCGCCGCCCTTGATCAACAGTCCCTGACGCGCACCGGCGGCAAGACCCGAAGCAATAGCCGCCGGTGTGGAAATCACGAGCGCGCAGGGACAAGCAATCAGCAACGTCGCGAGACCCCGATACACCCATGTCATCCAGTCACCGCCGAAGGCGAGCGGCGGCACGACAACGATCAGAGCCGCGACGACCATCGCGCCCGGCGTGTACCAGCGGCTGAAACGGTCGATCATACGCGCCGTCGGGGCCTTTGATTCCTGGGCTTCCTCGACCATGTGGATGATACGGGCGATGGTGTTGTCGGCCGCGACATGGCTGATCGACACCCGCAACTCGCCATTTGCATTGATGCTGCCGGCATAGACGTTTGCGCCGGCTTCTTTCAGCACGGGCACGGATTCGCCTGTCACCGGGGCCTCATCGACCTCAGAAACGCCGTCAATCACCGTGCCGTCAGACGGCACACGGTCACCAGGCCGAACAACGACAACATCACCGACGGCCAGATCTTCTGCGGCGACCTTCTCAACAACACCATCACGCTCGCGGAACGCGGCCCGAGGCACGAGATCGATCAGTGCTTCAATGCCAGCGCGCGCACGGCCGGCCGCCACGGTTTCAAGCAATTCGCCCACTGCGAACAGAAAGATCACGACAGCAGCTTCTTCGGCCTCGCCGATGGCGACCGCGCCGAGTGCCGCGACCGTCATCAGCGTCTCGATGGTGAAGGGGGAGCCGGACATCGCGCCGGCGACCGCCCGCCTCGCGAACGGGATGATGCTGATCAATGCAGCGCCCGAGTATAGCCATTGCTCCGATTCGGGCAGGACACGCGCGAGGGCGAAGGCAAGGATGAACAACGCGCCGGTAAGGAGCACAAGCCGACCCTTGCTGCCTTTCCACCACGCCTCCGTGCTGCGTTTCCGAGGTGGGCTCGCCTTTGCCTCGGTCTGCTCGATCACTGGTGTGTAGCCGAGCGCTCGGATCTTTTGCTCAATGGTGCCGAGAGCCGTACGGTCCTCATCCAGTTGCAATGCGAGCGTCTCGTTGGCGTAGCTGACATGAATGTCGCTAACGCCCGGCAGGCGTTGCATCACCGTTTCAATTTTCAACGCGCAGGAGGCGCAGTCCATGCCTTCTACACGCAGTCTGTAAGGGCTCGCTGCCGCCATGATGTCACCTCGACTTTCCCGATGTGACATTGTAGATAGACCCTGTAGTAACTATAGGGTCAAGAGATGAACGACAGAATTCTGATGATCGGCCAATTGGCTAGACGAACGGGGACCAAGGTCGAGACGATCCGGTTCTACGAGAAGAACGGTCTCCTGCCCGCACCCTCGCGTACCGATGGCAACTACCGTGCATATGAGCCGGGCCACCTCAACCGCCTCAGCTTCATCAGGCGTGCGCGCGAGCTTGGTTTCTCGCTCGATCAGATCAGGGAGTTTCTCAAGCTGGCCGACGATCGTTCGCAGTCCTGCGCGGCGATTGATGCGATTGCAAAGGAGCACCGGAAGGAAGTCGAGCGAAAAATCGAAGACCTAACTGCGCTCAAGTCGGAACTGGACAGGATGATAGACCAGTGTGGATGCGGGCTGGTCGCAGATTGTAGGATAATAGAGAGCCTGTCTCCGCTGCCAGCCAGAACCTAATGACTGCTCACCGCAGCGCCGGGCCTCTCGATGCCAAAATCTTTGCGGCGATCGGTGACGTAATCATCTGGATCACAGCGAAGAAGGCGGCAGGCACGGCGATTTCCGAGGGCAACCCGGACGCCGCTACGAACGCCGCCGCAATGGAGAACTCCTTTTTGCTCACCGTGAACAGGTAGGCGATCAGCTCTTGCCGGTCGGCCACAAAGACTTTTGCGATGGACCCGACCGCATAGCCGATCAGGTTCAGCGTGAGCGCGGCCAGCGCGATTAGGAGGGCGAACCAGCCATAGCCGAGGATTGTTTCGGCGTTTGGACCCACGACCGCCAGAAGCAGGAGCAGGTAGAGCACCGAACCAAGAGAGGGATAGAGGCCATCGTGTCGGCCGACCGCTTCCGGGTATCGCGTGCGTAGGTAGACCCCGATCACGGTCGGCAGCACCACGATCAGCACTAATTCCATGATGATCGCCCCGATGGGAACTTGCAGCTCGATTCCGGTGAGAAGCAGGAACAGGATCGGCACGATGAAGGGCGAAAGCACTGTGTTGACCGCATTGAGGACCGCCGCGAGGGCGACATTGCCGCGTGCGAGCAGGACCAGCAACGGAGCGGAAACGTCAGTCGGCAGAGTGCCGACAAGGGTTTGACCGGCGGCCAGCGGCCCAGAGCCGAAGAACAGCCGCCCGGTGAGCCATCCGGCGAGCGACATGGGACCATAGACGAGGCCAAGCGCCCAAAGCTGCCGGCTCGGCTTCCGGAAAACCAGCTTCACGGCGTGAGCGTCGAATGTCAGGCTGATGACCAGCATCAGCAATGCCAGAAGCGGGCTTATGCCGCTTTCAAGGACCATGCCGAGCGAAGGGACGAGCAGGCCAAGCGCGGCCGTTACAACGGCCAGCAGCAGGAGATTGTTTTCAACAAAGGCGAGGGCTTTCTGCATCGGCAGTCCTATTCGCAGCGGATCGTACCGGTTGGGCGGCCCTCGCATTTCGCGAACAGGGCAATCGCTTGATCGCAATATTTGCAGTGACCTTGGCAGCAGTCGTGCATGAGGAAGGCGACGAGATCGGAGAGCGCCGGCCAGTTGGCGCTGTAGATGATCGACTTGCCATCTCGCCGCCCCTGCACGAGTCCGGCACGCTCCAGTTCCTTGAGATGGAAGGAGACGCGCGACGGCGGCGCATCATCGAGCGCGCCGGCGATGGCACCAGCGGCCATGCCGTCAGCCCCCGCGACGACCAACATGCGGATTATCCGCAAGCGGTCCTTGTGAGAGAGCGCGGCGAAGCCCGCGAGCGCGTCGTTTTCGTCCATATCATTTCAACGTTTCATGTTTTGTTGAAATTATTGCTTATAGATGGAGCGCGCGCGCCTCAATCTCGCGCAATTCCTGAAACCCGCAATAGATCGGCTGCACCCGGAAAGTCGCGGCTATTCGTTTCACAAGACTTTATCGCAAGTGCTAAGCCACTTGCGACATGATTTCCGAGAGCGGACCACCTGGGGCGAACGTCGGCTCGGTCCCGGCGAGGCGGCCTGACGCCACGGGCCGGTCGAATCAGTCGAGAGCATGCCGGTGTGCCTGCAGATCATCCGACTGGTCAGGCACACCGCCGTTCTCCTGTAATTTTATCCCACACTACTACGACGACCGAAACTTGTTGAAACGACCTGTTTTGTGTCTCTTTTAGTGATCCCCATCCGGGGATCGTCTCTCGCCTCCCCGGTGGAACGGGGACGAGATGCCAGGCATCAACCACAAACAGGCAAATGTGGACCGCGGCGCGCGCATGCTCCGGACAGCGCTCGGGCCTGCCATCTCAACCCTGCTGCAAGACCCGTCTGTCGTCGAGGTCATGCTGAACCCGGACGGACGCATCTGGGTGGACCGGCTGTCCGAAGGGTTGGCCGATACGGGCGAAATACTGTCCGCCGCTGACGGTGAGCGCATCGTGCGGCTGGTCGCCCACCATGTCGGCGTCGAAGTCCATGCGCGCAGCCCGCGCGTCTCGGCCGAACTGCCCGAAACCGGCGAGCGCTTCGAGGGGTTGCTGCCGCCGGTCGTGTCCGCACCCGCCTTCGCCATCCGCAAGCCCGCGGTCGCAGTATTCACGCTAGACGACTATGTGGCCGCCGGCATCATGTCCGCCGATCAGGCGGAAACGCTCCGCGCGGCCGTCGCGTCCCGCGCCAACATCCTTGTCGCAGGCGGCACGTCCACCGGTAAAACGACGCTGACCAATGCGCTGCTCGCCGAGGTGGCGAAGACGCAGGATCGGGTCGTCATCATCGAGGACACCCGCGAACTGCAATGCGCAGCGTCGAATCTCGTGGCGATGCGCACCAAGGATGGTGTCGCCACCTTGTCGGAACTGGTGCGGTCTTCGCTGCGCCTGCGTCCGGACCGCATTCCGATCGGTGAGGTGCGCGGCGCCGAGGCGCTCGATCTCCTCAAAGCCTGGGGCACCGGCCATCCGGGCGGCATCGGCACCATCCATGCTGGTTCCGGCATCGGCGCCCTGCGCCGCCTCGAACAACTCATCCAGGAAGCCGTCGTCACTGTGCCGCGCGCGATGATCGCGGAGACCATCGACCTCGTGGCCGTCCTCGCTGGCCGCGGCTCCGCGCGCCGGCTGGCCGAACTTGCCTGCGTCGAAGGGCTCGGCCCCGACGGCGATTACCGGATTTCCCTCGCTTTTCCCGACACCTCAATCCCTCACGTTCCAGGAGAACCTGCATGATCCGTTGCGCCGTTCGTATCCGTCATCATCTGGCGACCGCCGCCGCCTTCACCTGGGCGAGCCTGATGACTGCCCCCGCCCAAGCGTCTGGCTCCTCCATGCCCTGGGAAGCGCCGCTGCAATCCATCCTTGAATCCGTCGAAGGCCCGGTGGCCAAGATCGTGGCAGTGATCATCATCATCGTCACCGGCCTGACGCTCGCATTCGGCGATACCGGCGGCGGCTTCCGTCGCCTCATCCAGATCGTCTTCGGTATCTCCATCGCCTTCGCGGCGTCCAGCTTCTTCCTCTCGTTCTTCAGCTTCGGCGGCGGAGCGCTGGTCTGATGGCGGTGAGTTTCGAGGCGCTCGACGCGGTTCCGGGATTCAGTGTGCCGGTTCACCGCGCCCTGACCGAACCGATCCTGCTTGGCGGAGCGCCACGCTCCGTCGCGATCCTCAATGGCACGCTGGCCGGAGCCGTGGGCCTCGGCCTCCAGCTCTGGCTGGCCGGCATCCTGATCTGGGCCGTCGGTCACATCGCCGCCGTCTGGGCCGCCAAGCGCGATCCGCTCTTCGTCGAGGTCGCGCGCCGCCACCTCCGCATCCCCGGTCATCTTTCGGTGTGAGGAAGCCCATGATGAATCTCGCCGAATACCGCCGTACCGCATCCCGCCTCGCCGATTACCTTCCCTGGGTAGCGCTGGTCGGCTTCGGCGTTGTCCTCAACAAGGATGGCTCGTTCCAGCGCACCGCGAAGTTTCGCGGTCCCGATCTGGATTCCGCCGTCGCGGCCGAGCTGGTCGCGGTCGCTGGCCGCCTTAACAATGCCTTCCGTCGCCTCGGCTCCGGCTGGGCGATCTTCGTCGAAGCACAGCGGTCGGAAGCCGCCACCTATCCGGCGAGCCGCTTCCCCGATCCCGCATCGGCGCTGGTCGATGCCGAGCGCAAGGCCGATTTCGAGGAGAAAGGCAGCCATTTCGTCTCTGGCTATTTCCTGACCTTCCTCTGGCTTCCGCCCGCCGAGGATGCCGCCCGCTCCGAGTCCTGGCTTTACGAGGGCCGCGAAACGTCGAGCGTGAACCCTTGGGAACTGGTGCGCGGCTTTGCCGACCGCACCGACCGCGTGCTGGCGCTGCTCGACGGTTTTATGCCGGAATGCCGCTGGCTCGATGACGCCGGGACGCTGACTTACCTGCATTCGACGATTTCGATCAACCGGCATCGCGTCCGCGTGCCCGAAACCCCGACCTATCTCGATGCGCTGCTGGCCGATCAGCCGCTGACCGGCGGGCTGGAGCCGCGCCTGGGCAATCAGCATCTCCGGGTGCTGACGATCACCGGCTTTCCGGCAACCACCACCCCCGGCCTGCTCGACGAAATGAACCGGTTGGCCTTTCCCTATCGCTGGTCGACCCGCGCCATCCTCATGGACAAGACCGATGCGACCCGGCTGCTGACGAAGATCAGGCGCCAGTGGTTCGCCAAGCGCAAGTCGATTGCCGCCATCCTGAAAGAGGTGATGACCAACGAGCAATCCGCGCTCGTCGACACCGACGCCGCCAACAAGGCGGCCGATGCCGACATGGCCCTGCAGGAACTTGGCGCCGACATGGCGGGCATGGCCTATGTCACGGCGACCGTCACCGTTTGGGACGAGGACGCCCGCCGCGCCGACGAAAAGCTGCGGCTGGTCGAGAAGATCATCCAGTCCCGCGATTTCAGCGTCATGGTCGAAACGGTCAACGCCGTCGACGCCTGGCTCGGCAGCTTGCCCGGACATGCCTATGCGAATGTCCGGCAACCGCCGGTCTCGACGCTCAACCTTGCCCACATGGTCCCTTCGTCCGCCGTGTGGGCGGGACCGGAACGGGACGATCACTTCGGCGCGCCCCCGCTGCTGTATGGCAGGACCGAAGGATCGACCCCGTTCCGGTTTTCCCTCCATGTCGGCGATGTCGGCCATACGCTTGTCGTCGGGCCGACGGGTGCCGGCAAATCGGTGCTGCTGGCGCTAATGGCCTTGCAGTTCCGGCGCTACGCGCGCTCACAGGTCTTTGCCTTCGATTTCGGCGGCTCGATCCGGGCCTGCGCCCTCGCGATGCAAGGTGACTGGCACGATCTTGGTGGCGAGCTGACCGACGCTTCCGAAACATCCGTCTCGCTGCAACCTCTGGCGCGCATTCACGAGACGGCCGAACGCGCCTGGGCCGCCGACTGGATCGTGGCGATCCTGACGCGCGAGAACATCCAGATCACCCCGGAGGTGAAGGAGCACATCTGGACGGCCCTGACCTCGCTCGCCTCCGCCCCGGTCGGGGAACGCACCATCACCGGCCTCGCCGTGCTGCTCCAGTCGAATGATCTGAAACAGGCGCTCCGCGCCTATTGCGTCGGTGGTCCCTATGGCCGGCTGCTCGATGCGGAGACCGAACATCTTGGTTCAGCAGACGTGCAGGCATTCGAAATCGAGGGCCTTGTCGGGACCGGCGCGGCGCCCGCGGTCCTCTCTTATCTCTTCCACCGCATCGGCGACCGGCTAGACGGGTGGCCCACGCTGCTGATCATCGACGAGGGCTGGCTGGCGCTCGACGACGAAGGCTTCGCGGACCAACTCAGGGAATGGCTCAAAACCCTGCGAAAGAAGAACGCCAGCGTCATCTTCGCCACGCAGTCACTGTCCGACATCGACAATTCAGCCATCGCGCCGGCGATCATCGAAAGCTGCCCAACGCGGCTGTTGCTGCCCAACGAGCGCGCCATCGAACCCCAGATCACCGCGATCTATCGCCGTTTCGGCCTCAATGACAGGCAGATCGAGATCCTCGCACGGGCCACGCCCAAGCGGGACTACTACTGCCAGTCGCGGCGCGGCAACCGCCTGTTTGACCTCGGATTGTCGGAAGTCGGGCTGGCGCTTTGCGCCGCATCGGCCAAATCCGATCAGGCCCTGATCAGCGAAATCCTCACCGAGCATGGCCGCGACGGGTTCCTCGCCGCCTGGCTCAAGGCGCGTGGCGTCGAATGGGCCGCAGAACTGATCCCGGACCTCAGCAATCTCGCGACCGAAAGCGAGGATCTGCCGTCCGTCATTTTCGATGAGGACGCGTTCGAGCTCACCCTGGAAGAAGAGGAAAGTACCCCATGACGCGCACAAAGACCCGGATTTCCCGCATGGCCAGCGCTTCGGCGCTCGCCCTTTCGCTTGCCGCGCCGCTGGCGCTCGCGCCGGACTTCATCACCCCGGCCCATGCCTTCTTCGGCGGGTTCGGCCGGATCGTCTATGATCCGACCAACCACGCGGAGAATCTGCTGACCGCCGCCCGTACGCTGGAGCAGATCAACAACCAGATCACCTCGCTTCAGAACGAGGCGCAGATGCTGATCAACCAGGCCCGCAATCTCGCGAGCCTGCCTCACAGCTCGCTTCAGGCGCTTCAGCAGAACGTCCAGCGGACCCAGCAGCTTCTCGGGCAGGCCCAGAACATTGCGTTCGACGTTCAGAACATCGATCAGATGTTCCAGCAGGACTACGGCAAGCTGTCTTTGACCGCGACCGACACCCAGATGATCGCCGATGCGCGCTCGCGCTGGGAAAACACCGTCGGCGGCCTGCAGGACGCCATGCGCGTCCAGGCCGGCGTCGTCGGCAATATCGACAGCAATCGCACGCAAATGTCGGAGCTTGTCGGCCAAAGCCAGGGGGCGACCGGCGCGCTTCAGGCGACCCAGGCTGGCAACCAGCTTCTCGCCCTCCAGTCGCAGCAGCTTTCGGACCTGATCGCTGTCATCTCGGCCAATGGCCGGGCGAATGCCTTGACCGAGGCCGAACGCGCCACGGCAGCCGAACAGGGACGCATTCAGCGCGAGCGTTTCCTGACGCCGGGGTCAGGCTATCAGCCCGGCAACGCGCGAATGTTCAACTGAGGAAAGGAGGCGGAGTATGGAGGGGAAGGTGCTGGCCCGGATCGCGGCCATTGTGTTCGTGGCCGTGGCCATCACGGCGGCGATCATCGAGATGTCGCGTGAGGAAGGCCCCGCGCCAGCACCTTCCGTCCCAGCGCTTCAGCCCGCCACCGATCCGCTGCGTCTGGAACAGCGGCGTTGCCAGGCATTGGGCGAGGCGGCGGCCAATGATGCCGACTGCCTCCGAACCTGGGCCGAGACCCGCGATCGCTTCCTCGGCAAGACACCCGCGCCAGCGACCCCCGCACAGAACGGGAGACCGTGAGCCATGGGCGGAACGGGGGTCATCGATAATTTTCTCGGCATCTTCACCAGCTATATCGACTCCGGCTTCGGCCTGCTCGGCGGCGAGGTGGCGTTTATCGCCACGACGCTGATCGTCATCGACGTGACGCTCGCCGCACTGTTCTGGGCCTGGGGCGCCGACGGCGACATCATTGCGCGGTTGGTGAAAAAGACGCTGTTCGTCGGCGTCTTCGCCTATCTCATCAGCAACTGGAACAATCTCGCACGGATCGTCTTCGAGAGCTTCGCCGGGCTCGGGCTCATGGCGTCCGGCACTGGCTTCTCGGTTGCCGATCTGCTGCGCCCCGGCCGCGTTGCCCAAACCGGGCTGGACGCCGGTCGCCCGCTGCTGGAATCTATTTCGGACCTGATGGGCTGGATCGCCTTCTTCGAGAACTTCATCCAGATCGCGTGCCTGTTGTTCGCCTGGGCGCTGGTGGTGCTGGCCTTTTTCATCCTGGCAATCCAGCTTTTCGTCACGCTGATCGAGTTCAAGCTGACCACGCTGGCCGGCTTCGTGCTGATTCCATTCGGCCTGTTCGGCAAGACCGCCTTCATGGCCGAGCGGGTGCTGGGCAATGTGATCTCCAGCGGTATCAAGGTGCTGGTCCTCGCCGTCATCATCGGCATCGGCTCCACGCTCTTCGGCCAGTTTACCGCAGGCTTCGGCGGTGCGACCCCGACAATCGACGACGCCATGGCGATCGTGCTGGCAGCCCTTTCCCTTCTCGGCCTCGGCATCTTCGGCCCCGGCATCGCCACCGGCCTCGTCTCCGGAGGCCCGCAACTCAGTGCCGGCGCCGCCGTCGGGACTGGCCTTGCGGTTGGCGGCGCTGCGATCGCAGCCGGTGGCGCGACCATGCTCGCGGCGCGGGGTGGCGCAGCCGCACTCTCGGGCGGGGCAGCACTTGCCCGCGGCGGTGCCTCGGCCGCCGGTGCGGCTTCGTCCGCCTATACCCTCGGCTCCTTGGGCGGGTCCGGCACGGCCGGGGTCGCCTCCGGCCTTGGCGGTGTGGCGCGCGCCGGAGCCTCCGCCGCCGTTTCACCACTCAAGCGCGCCGCCTCCCGCGCCAGCGACAGCCTGAAATCCAGCTATTCCGATGGTGCGAAAGCCGGATTCGCGGCATCCGGCGGCACGTCGACCATGGGCACCGTCGGCAGAGATTCGTCGCCTGCGCCGTCAACCCCCTCAACCCCTGATGGGCCGCCGGCCTGGGCGCAGCAGATGCGGCGTGGCCGGGCCATGAGCCACGGCGTCACGGCTGCTGCTCATGCTGTCCGATCCGGCGACAGCCACGGCGGCGGCTCCTCCGTCAGCCTTTCCGAAAGTGACCGCACATGAACATCTTCAAACGACCGACGACCCATTACGGCAAGGTGCCGGAACCCGAGACTCCCTATCAAAAAGCCGCACAGGTCTGGGACGAACGCATCGGCTCGGCCCGCGTGCAGGCGAAGAACTGGCGCTATATGGCGTTCGGCTGTCTGATCCTCTCGGCCGGCTTTGCCGCCGCGCTCGTCTGGCAATCGGCGCGTGGAACCGTCGTGCCCTGGGTGGTGCAGGTGGACAATCTCGGTCAGGCGCAGGCTGTCGCGCCCGCGAACGCCGATTATCGCCCGACCGATCCGCAGATCGCCTTCCATCTCGGCCGCTTCATCGAGCAGGTCCGCGCGATCCCGGCGGACGCGATCATCGTCCGGCAGAACTGGCTTCGGGCTTACGAGTTCACCACCGACCGGGGCGCGGCGGCCTTGAACGATTATGCGCGGGCCAACGATCCCTTCACCAAGGTCGGCCGCCAGCAGATCGCCGTCGAGGTGTCGAGCGTCATCCGGGCTTCGCCGGACAGTTTCCGCGTCGCCTGGACCGAACGCCATTTCGAGAACGGCCAGCTTTCCACGACCGAGCGATGGACCGCGATCCTGACTGTCGTGATCCAGCCCCCGCGCGATGCCGAACGATTACGCGCCAATCCGCTGGGAATCTACATCAACGCAATTTCATGGTCGCGGGAGATGAGCCAATGACCCGCACGACTTTCCGTAGAGCCGGTTTTCCGGTTTTCCGTAAACCCGCTTTCGCGGCTTTGCTGCTTTCCGCGACCATGTTGGCCGGCTGCGCGACCAACCGGACGCCGCAATTCAACTATGACGCCGACGTGCCGCCGCTGCCCACCGTGCAGACGGTCGCCACCGACGACCGGCCCCGGCCGCTTCACACGCCGCCGGCCTGGACGGTCGCGCGGGGCGGAACTGCTGCCAGCACTCCGGACGGCCGTGTCGAAAACGCCAATGCCGCCGCCCGTGTCGAACCTCGCCGTGAGGGCTATTACAACGCCATCCAGATTTATCCGTGGAGCGAAGGCGCGCTCTATCAGGTCTATGCGGCCCCCGGCCAGATCACAAATATCGCGCTGGCGCCGGGCGAAAGCCTGACCGGCGCGGGACCTATTGCGGCCGGGGATACGACACGATGGATCATTGGCGACACCGAATCCGGTTCGGGCGCGAACCGCCGCGTCCACATCCTCGTGAAGCCGACACGCCCGGACATTTCCACCAACCTTGTCGTGACCACCGACCGGCGCACCTACATGATCGAGCTGCGCGCGCGGGAATCGCTCTACATGCCTTCCGTCGCATGGGCCTATCCCGCGGCGCCGGCGGGAAGCCGTGCCACCACGCCCGCCGCGCCCATCATCCCCGCCGAGGCGGCGCGGAACTATCGCTACGGATTGCAGGTGCGGGGCGACAGCCCGCCATGGCGGCCGCTCTCCGTCTTCGACGATGGCCGCCGCGTCTATGTCGTGTTCCCGCGCGGCATCGTGCAGGGTGAAATGCCGCCGATCTTCGTTCTTGGCGCTGACGGCGAGCCGCAGATCGTCAATTCCCGCGTCCACCAGAACACCCTGATCGTGGACCGCCTGTTCGGCGCGGCCGAGTTGCGCCTTGGCAGCGGCGACCGCCAGCAGGTGGTCAGGATTGTCCGCATGGAACAGAGGCAGGCCGCAGCCCAGCCGGCCCGCACGACCACGGGGGGATCGTCCTCATGAGCGATACCGACATCAACGCGCCCATGCGCCTGCGCGCCGAGCCGCCCCGCGTCACCCGCCTGTCCCGAAAGGTGCTCGCCGGCGTCGGCGCGGTCGCGCTTCTCGGCATCGGCGGCGCGCTGATCTACGCACTCCAGACTCGCGATGCAGGGCCTGGAGGAGAGGAACTCTATTCGACCGAAAACCGACCTACTGCCGACGGGTTATCCGACCTGCCGCGCGACTATACCGGGCCGATCCTGGGACCTGCGCTGCCGGGCGATCTCGGCCGCCCGATCCTTGAGGCTCAGAACCGGGGGCAGCCCATAGCGACACCAGCCATTACGACACCTGCCGTCGATCCCGAAGAGGAGCGCCGGCGCGCCGAGGAAGAGGCGGCCCGCCTCAGCAACGTGTTCTTCCAGTTCGGGTCACGCTCTGGCGGGACGCCGGGAACGGCCATACCCGGCCTGGCCGGACCCGGCGGACAGCACCAGGACGCGACCCGGCAGAACCGGCATGCCGCTTTCCTCAATGGACCCGTGGACCGGCAGACCGTCGCGCCGGATCGTGTCGCGCCTCCGGCATCGCCCTACATCCTTCAGGCGGGGGCCGTGATTCCGGCCGCGCTCATCACCGGTATCCGCTCCGACCTCCCAGGCCAGATCACCGCGCAGGTCACCGAAAACGTCTATGACAGCCCCACCGGCTCGCTGCTTCTGATCCCGCAGGGCACGCGCATCATCGGCCAGTACGATGACGGCGT
Source organism: Mesorhizobium sp. (assembly GCA_022833215.1). GTDB lineage: Bacteria > Pseudomonadota > Alphaproteobacteria > Rhizobiales > Rhizobiaceae > Mesorhizobium. The sequence continues at coordinate 79,003 of JAIPUZ010000013.1, forward strand.
GACCTTCGGCCAGCGCCGCGTGTTGCTTGTCTGGAATCGCATGATCCTGCCCGGCGGCCGTTCCATCGTTCTGGAGCGCCTGCCGGGCGCGGACGCCAGCGGCTATGCCGGGCTTGAGGATGGCGTCGATTATCACTGGTGGGATCTGATGAAGGCCGCTGGGCTTTCCACGCTGCTCGCCGTCGGCACGGAGTTGGCGACCAGCGACGAGGACCGGCTGATCCGCGCGATCCGCGACGGCGCGCAGGATACCGTCAATCAGGCGGGCCAGCAGATCGTCCAGCGCCAATTGCAGGTCGCGCCGACGCTCACCATCCGCCCCGGCTTCCCGGTCAGGATTATTGTGACCCGCGATTTAGTATTCGAGAACGCAGGAGGTTGAACCCCATGACGAAGCTGAAACTCGGCCCGCTGCCAGACGACAAGCCGGTGAAGGTCACGGTGGAGTTGCCTGGGCCGCTCCATCGCGATCTTGCCACCTATGCCGAGGTGCTGGCCCGCGAGACGGGCCAGCCCGCCGCTGATCCTGTCAGGCTGATCGTGCCTATGTTGGAGCGCTTTATCGCCACCGACAGGGGATTCACGAAGGCACGGCGCTCCGTCCGGTCTCCGAAGTCACAGGTTTGACGGCCATTGCTTTCGCCAGACTGAGAAACCGACGGAAGGCGGGATTGTCGTTGCTCGCCGACCAGACAGCCGAAAAGGGCAGGATCTCGCCAAGAACCGGCCGGTAAACTACACCCGGAAATTGCGCAACGGTCATTGCCTCACTCACCAGCGTCAGACCCCGACCAAGTGCGACAAGCGGCACCAGATTATCCCGACCGACATATTGTACCTGGATCTCGGGATGCCTGCTGAGATCCGCGAGCCGCCGCACCAGATGATCGTAGATTTCCTGTCCCGGAGCAGTCTCACTGACGATGAAGGTCTCGTCGGCCAGATCGCCCCACACCACCTCCTCCCTGTTGGCCAAGGTGTGATGGTCAGGCAAGACCACGAACACACGCTCAGACCACAAGAGGACTCGTTCGCAATCTGGCCAATCCCGCGTTCCGGTGATGAAGGCTGCGTCGAGACTAAGTTGCCGGATCGCTGCGACATGTTCGGCAGGGTTCCCGTCTACCACTTCGATCCTGACCCCGCTGTGGCGCCTTCCGTACCTCGCGAGCAGCTCCGCCAAAAAGCCTGAAGCGATCGACGAATAGATACCGAGCCGGATACGTCCCACCTCAGCTTGTGCAGCCGAGGCAACATCTTGCGCGCCATCGCCTACGGTCCTGATGACTTGGCGCGCGCGCGTGAGGAAGCGCTGGCCGGCATAGGTTTGCGATACACCCCAAGTGTGGCGATGGAACAATGAAGCGCCGATCTGGTCTTCCAAGTCAGCGATGCACCGGCTTATCGCGGATTGCGACCGTCCAAGTGCGGCTCCAGCCTTGCGGAAACTTCCATACTCGGCTGCAGCCACGAAATAGCGGAGATGGCGAAGTTCGATTGATTTGGAATGCTTCACCATCCGCTGCATCACTATTTAACCACGGCGAGCGTAAGCTCCGTCCGCCGATGCTGGCACGCCGTGGCCGCCGCCGGTGGCGATCGTCTTCACAATCTGTCCCGTCACCGCATCGATTTCGGCCCCGGTATCGTTGGGTTCCGCGGCGGTACCTTGATTGGCCACATTGACGTAAGCCAAGTCCGGGGTCGCGAACATATGGATCGGGTTTCGTCCGACACCGACCCTGTTCGTCATTTGGCAGGAAGAAATATCAATGACAGCCATGCGGTCCTCGTCGCGACGAGAGCCATCTATCTCCTTGCTTGAGGGCATGAGTCCGATCTGGACCGGCGCTGCACCCACCGGCTCGGTAAGGTTCAGCGTATCGATGTCGGACACGGATCCGCCCTCGACATTAGCCACATAGAACTCGGTCTCGTCCGCGCTGAACCACAGGCGCCGCTGCCGCTCTTCTCGTTCTGCTTCGGTCATGTGTCCAGTTGATTTGCCCATGATTGAATTTCGAAGGTTCAGGCAGCCTGGTTCCGTGCGGCCTTGTCGCAGCCGTCGAAAACGGCCATCTGGCTGGCGCCACCCAGCCTCGGATGCTGCCCGGCAATGTCGGTGCACTGCACCACGTAGCCCTGCCGGTCAGCGACGCCCCTGGCCCAGCGACGGAAGCGGGCGCGGTCCCACTCGAAGCGATGATCCGGATGGCGGAACCGATGGGAAGGCACGCCGAGCAGCGGGTTGAACTCCGCGTTCGGCGTGGTGACAATCACCGTCGTCGGCCGTAGGCGGCCAAGCACTGAGCGTTCGAAGGCCCCGAGGTGGTCCGTGTCGAGATGCTCGATCGTCTCGACAAGCACAGCGCAATCGAACCCCCGCATGCGTGCGGGGACGTTCAGCAGTGATCCTTGTAAAAGCTCGACATCTCTCTCATGATCGGCTGTTTTTTCGAGCCGCGTCCGCAGCCGGGTGAGCGAGCGTTCGCAAAGGTCGACACCGACGACACGGGCGACGGCTTCCTCGCGAACAATTCCAACGAGAAGGTCACCATCGCCGCAGCCGAGATCGAGTATCGATCGCGCACGGCGGTCGCGGATCACATTTCGTACGGCCATGAGGCGTTGTTCGTGCAGCCAGCCCGTCACGCCGCGGCTTCCGGTTTGCGCATGATCGCCACATCCTTGTTCGGTATCTCGCAGGACCAGCCCATGCGATGCGCAAGAATGCGTAGCGTCTCTTCCCGATAGAACACGACATGTGTCGGATCGTGTCGGTAGTGCCAGTCCTTGAAGCGATCGTCATCGGTTCGGAAACACGTCATCACGCCGAGCCAGCCACCCGGTTTCAAGAGTGCGTCAAGACGGTCGAATTCTTCAGCGGGTCGATGGAAATGCTCGATCACCTCACTGCAGAAGATGAAGTCGTATGTGCGCTCCAGCGCGGCCGCCTCCGAGTTGAAGAATGGATCGTAGGTGGCGACCTCATGTCCGTGCTCGCGCAGAATCGCGGCAAGTGCTGGCCCCGGTCCGCAGCCGTAGTCGAGCCCACTGCTCTTGGATGGCAGGCAGGCGAGCAGCGGGTCCCCTAAGCGTGAAACGAACTTGCGGTATCGAGGATCGGCGACGTCATTTTGATGCTGGCGGTAATGCAGCAATTCTTCGCGACGATCAGGAAGATGTGTCTGGTCGAGAAAGACCGCCTCGCATTTGAGGCAGCGCCAATATTGCAGGTTGCCGATAAGCTGAAAGGGGACGCAGCCCTGTTGCCTGCACACGCGGCAGGACGGAAGCGCCCTATCATCGACCCCACTGCGGCTTGCGTCGATCACGAAGAACCTCCCACCTTGCGTGCGATGTAGACGCATTGATGCGCTTTGCGGCCCTGCAGTGGGTTATCGAACGTCACTGGCTCGGCACGGCCGACGCCGAAAGCCGCTCGGAGTACGTCAGTGAAGGTCGGATCCTCGCGATTGTTGGACCATAGGGCGAAAACGCCACCCGGCCGAAGCTGCTCGCCTAGCATGCAAAGACCGTGGAACGTATAGAGCGTCGCATTTGACGGGTGTAGTACCTCGCTTGGCGAATGATCGATGTCGAGCAGGATGGCATGAAATTGTCTGCCCGCGCTTCGAGGATCGAATCCCGTTTCCGGCCGTGCTTTCTGGAAGAAGTCGCCATGCACGAAGCGGCATCGCTTGTCGCTGGCGAGGACCTCGCCAAGGGGCAAGCGGCCACTTTCGTGCCATTCGATGACGGGCTTCATAGCCTCGACCACAAGCATCGAGCGCACGTGTGGGTTCTGCAGGGCGATGGCCGCAGTGTAGCCTAGACCGAGTCCGCCGACGACAATATCCAGGTCGGAACCTGTGAGCTCCGCCAGGCTAAGTTTTGCCAGCGCCTCTTCCGAAACCGTGAACTTCGAAGACATCAGGAACTCGTCGTTCAGCTTGATCTCGAAAATGTCGCTACCTGTCGAAAGGTCGCGGCGCCTGCGAAGGACGAGCGTCCCGAGCGACGTCACTTGGTAGTCGAGTTCTTCGAACAAGGCGCTCATCGGCGCCCCGCCATCATGGCCGGTCGTTCTGGCGGAAGCGTTGCGATCGCCTCACGGAACTCGTCGTAGAACCTCACGATTGGAACTCCGACTGGATCCGTTCCATCGACTGCCGCCAACAGGCTCAGGGGATCCGTCCCGGCGACCGTGTCTTCCGGTTGCGTACCCAGCAGATCGCCGAGCCTTCGCGCCGCCTTGCGCAGTTCGTCGACAATCGTCTCGATATTTGACTGTGTTCGCAAAGAGAGAGTCGCAAGGGCCGAGGATGGCGACAGAGGATCGAGCCGCTCGATATGCAGGACGCGGATGCTCTCGCGCATAGAGGCCGGGAGCGCAGCCAAAGACTCGCGGAACTCCGCCGCGGTCGGCACACCGTCGCGACGTTCAAGCTGCATGGTAGAAAGCCTCGTCTCCAGTACCTCCTTCATCAGTGCGATGGCTTCATCTACGCTTGAAGCCTCCACCGCTTCGACCGGGCGGATGCCCCCCATGCCCAGATAGGCGACAGCCTTGCAGATTTCGCCGACTTCGCCTGCCACGATACGGTAGAGGCGGTATTCCCGCTCAATACGGCCCTCGACCGGCTTCTTCCTTTCAGTCGTTGCTGTGGTTGCCATTCATATTCCTCTTCCTCTGGACGCAGGGCCCGCGCACGTATGCCTGCCCCGGATGGTCGTGCAGCCAGGGACGACGGTGAACCGGGGCGACCTTGCCCCGGACCGATCCCGTGAACCGCCAGCAGATGCTGCACAGTCCAAGTTGCGGCCATTACGCCTGAGCGTGCCGGACGCGAGGATCGTCAGGGCTGGCCACGTGGTTCCGCAAAAATGTGAGAGGAACAAACCGAAACGGCGGGGCTTGAAGCTCAGGGCCGCGCGGCGGGACAGCAATGATGGTGCGTAAATAGCAGTGCGAAGACTGTTTGTGTAGAGCCTTCTGCAGCTGACTTCTTACAGGGAACATTGGCCAGGCCCTCGGAAATCAAACGAAGGGCTACACAACCGGCACCGCTTGCGTTATCTTGGCGCATCTTCCCACATATTGGTGGGCTGACCCTAGACACCGAGGATGCCTGACAGGCAGCGCGCAGCGGCATCCTCGGCGTGACCCGTAAGGGTCTTCGTCGGCGATCAGCCGTCTTCGCATCCGCGGCCACCGGCCGGCGGGCAGACCTGTTTCCATCCTCGCGGAAGGAGACACATGACGATCGACACACTGATAGCCGACCACCTTCCCCGGGCGAGCGCGCAGCCGGCGAATGCGACGGAGCGCGCCTACACGCTGGTGCTCCAGCGCCACCTCCAGATCGACGACGTGACGAGACTGCTTCACTACGTTTCGGATTTCGGCACCGGGGACGCGCGCGGCCATGCGCATGACGGCGGCTGGTGCATCCGTCTTTCCGAGATGGCCGACGTGAGGCTCCTGACGTCGCAGTGCGGCGACCTCATCGAGGACCTCCTCGTCGACAAAGGAGAGGCGCGATGAACTTCAGCGGAAACGATGCAAGAGGAACCGATGTCTTGATCGCTCGAATCCTTGTCGCGAAGCCGGAACTGACGCCCGGCGTCCTGCGCCGGATTGTGCCGCGGCTCGACCATCTCGACGACCACGCGCTCGCGCAGAAGATCGCGTATCTCAAACGCAAGGGAGGGTCTGGAGGAAAGCGCGCCAGATGAGCGAGACAAAGGGTGGAGTGCAGATCCCGCCAGACCGCCGCCCGGTCGTGCTTGTCGGCATGATGGGTGCGGGAAAAAGCGTGGTCGGCCGCTGTCTTGCGCGGAGACTTGGACTGGAGTTCCGGGACAGCGACGGCGAGATCGAGATGGCGTCACGCATGTCCATCCTGGATCTCTTCGCGCTCTACGGCGAGGCGGAATTCCGTGCGCTCGAACACAGGGTGATCCGGAGGCTTCTGCGGCAAGACGCAATCGTTCTTGCGACCGGTGGCGGCGCGTTCGCCAACGATGTTACGCATGCGGAGATCGAAGCGGCAGGCGTATCCGTCTGGCTACGAGCGGATCTCGAAACTCTCTACGAAAGGGTATCGAGAAGATCGCATCGCCCCCTGCTACGAGCAGAGGATCCGCGAGCCGCGCTTGCCGATCTTCTGGCGGCTCGCGAGCCGATCTATGCCCAGGCTGACATCACCGTCGCCACGGGAAGCCAGCCGCTTTCAGTGGTTGTCGATCAAGTTCTCGAAGCGCTCGCCAAGCACCGGATGCGCGCGGCTGGGTCTGTATGTTCAAAGATGTCATCACAAATTCTCCAAACCGAAAGCAGGTCAGCATGACAAAAATTCGCGGTGGACTGATCCAGATGGCACTGAAGGCGTCGACAGAGTCGGCACCGGAGAAGATCGCCAAGACAATGCTCGATGCGCAAATCCCGCTGATCGAGAAAGCCGGTGAGCAAGGGGTTCAGGTCCTTTCTTTCCAGGAGGTGTTTACGCAACCCTATTTCTGCCCGAGCCAGGACGCGAAGTGGTACGCGGCAGCCGAGCCCGTTCCGGACGGGCCGACCGTGAAGCTGATGCAGGGCCTTGCCAGGAAATATTCCATGGTCATCGTGGTGCCGATCTACGAGCTGGCCATGACAGGCGTCTATTACAACACGGCGGCCGTCATCGACGCGGATGGGACCTATCTAGGCAAATACCGGAAGACCCATATCCCGCAGGTGGCGGGGTTCTGGGAGAAGTTCTTCTTCAAGCCGGGCGCATCCGATTATCCGGTGTTCCAGACACGCTATTGCAAGCTCGGCGTCTATATCTGCTACGACCGCCATTTTCCCGAAGGCTGGCGGGCGCTGGCGCTCAATGGCGCGGAATACATCGTCAATCCGTCGGCCACCGTCGCAGGTCTTTCGGAGTACCTCTGGAAACTGGAGCAGCCCGCGGCTGCTGTCGCCAACGGCGTCTATATCGGCGCCATCAACCGCATCGGCACCGAAGCGCCGTGGAACATCGGCGAGTTCTACGGGCAAAGCTATTTCGTAAACCCGCGCGGTCAGATCGAGGCCATAGCCTCGCGCGACCAGGACGAACTTCTCGTTCACGACATGGATTTCGAGCTTATCCGCGAGGTGCGCAACACATGGCAGTTCTTCCGCGATCGCAGACCGGAAACCTACGCCGGCCTGACAGAGATCAATTGAGACAAGTGAATCGCAGCCCGTGAACAAACCAAACGATCCCGCGCTTGGCGAAGCCATCCAGAACTATGTCCGTCGCAAGTGGAGGTATCGTGAGAAGTGGACGCATATCGGCGCGGGAAAAATGCAACTCGACAGCGATCTCATGGAGCGGATCGATCTTCTCGGCATCGACGACAAAATGCTCCTCGACGTCCAAGGAGATCGTGTCATCAGCCGAATTAGCGAACTCGAACGACGGCTGGCCGAAGAAGATCTGGGCGGCACCTGATTTGGAAAATGCAGACGCCACCGCAGATGGTCAAAGAACGAGCCAAGGAGATGACATGGCGGAAACCATGCCGCTGCGCGACACAGCCAGATACGGAAAGTTCGCGCGGAGAGAAACCGACATTACCGAGGTGCGATGGGAGCACCAACTGGATGACTTGCCGGATGTCGAGGCAACGGTCGAAAGAATTTACGGCATGCTGCCTTGGACCCACCGCATCGCCTTCGAGGATGACGGGGAGGAGGAACGATGGCTACTGCGTGGGTTCTCCCCGCTGACACAGCTCCCCGATTGATTGTCGAACGGCCAGGTCGAACTGCGTTTTCAACTCATAGCAGAAATTCTGTCAGCCAATGTCTTTTCCATCGATAAGAACCGTAGCCATGTTCGTCGCGTTGATACTGGCATGGTCGTTTGTTGGCTCGCTTCTCTTCGGTTTCTGGTGATAGCGATCCTGATGGTAATTTCCGTTCTGGGAGTGCTTCCCTGACAAGGATCGTGAGGATTTCCATCGCATTATTTCTCCCATCGGATGCCAATCCCACAACGGCCTCAAGGAATAGAACCTATGTATGATGACATGAATGTCGCCGAAGAGCTTGAGCACATTGCCGACAATCCGTCCCACTTCAGCAAGGCCGAGATGAGCGGTATGTTGAAAGTGGCTGCGGCGACGATCCGCTACCAACGACAGCGGTTGAACGAAGCCGAAGCCGTCATTCTGGAAGAACTGGTGCCCGAAGGAAACGCTTAGCTCTCACGGCGCTTTGCCGCCGTCATAGTAAGCCATGCAGAAAATGCACAGCAGCCATGACTTGAACTGGGCGGCTCGTTGCCGCATTGAAGCCACAATAAGTGGACCCGGTTTGCCGGGTGGCTCATCCGGGCGCCTATCCCCCGGCAACTGATCAAATCCTGTGCCGGCGTTCTGACCGCACGCAGTGTGATCCCCTTGTCAGTTCTCTTGCGCACATATTGATCGGAATACCCGTCGATAAATGACGAGAGACCACTGCCGGTCACCTCTGGCAGGCGGGGGAGACATGTGCTGCGATCGTCAGAAGCTAAGGCGCTGCGGGCAGCAGAATGAGTAACTATTTCACCAGCTTCATTTCTCGACATATCAAAGTGGGCCGGCTTACCGTCATCGATGCAGGCGGCCGCAGTCACCAATTCGGTGACCGGAGTGGACAAGAAATTGTGGTCCGCTTCACCGACAGGCTAACCCAATGGAAAGTCTTCCTGAACCCGGAACTTGCGGTGGGAGAGGCCTTCATGGATGGGCGCCTTATAGTCGAGAGTGGGACGATCTACGCGTTTCTGGAGCTTGTCTTCAAGAACACCGGCGTCGAGAAACTGACCGGGCCGGCACGTCTCCTGCGGCGGATGTCCCACCTGTCGCGGCGGATCAGGCAGCACAATACGCTCGGCCGTTCAAGAAAGAACGTGGCACATCATTACGATCTGGATGACGCCCTCTACGAGCTGTTCCTCGATAAAGATCGCCAGTATTCATGCGCCTATTTCGAGACGCCCGATGTTTCCCTTGAGCAAGCCCAGATGGCCAAGAAGCGGCACATCGCGGCAAAGCTGGGGCTGGAGCCTAATCAGCGCGTACTGGATATCGGTTCGGGATGGGGTGGGCTCGGCCTTTATCTGGCTAGAGTCGCGCAAGCCGATGTACTGGGCGTCACCCTATCTGAAGAACAGTTTTCTGTTTCGAATCGCCGTGCCAGAGATACGGGGTTGCAGGACCGGGCGCATTTTCTGCTCGAGGACTACCGCCGCCTTGATGAACGCTTTGATCGCATCGTTTCTGTCGGCATGTTCGAACATGTCGGCGTCGGCCATTTTGACGAATTCTTTGCAAAAGCGAAGACCCTCCTGAAGCCGGATGGAGTGATGCTTCTTCATTCCATCGGGCTGTCCGATGGACCCTCCCACACAAACCCCTGGATTCAGAAGTATATCTTCCCTGGCGGCTACATCCCGGCGCTTTCGGAAGTGCTGCCGGCGATCGAGCGGCAAGGTCTCGTCGTCTGCGACATTGAAATCCTGCGCCTGCACTATGCGGATACGCTGAAGGCCTGGCGACAGAGATTCATGGCGCGCCGAGATGAGGCGGTCGCGCTGTATGATGAGCGGTTTGCCCGAATGTGGGAGTTTTACCTTGCCGCGTCCGAGACAGCATTCCGCTACCAGGGCATGATGGTCTTCCAGATTCAGCTTGCACACGATCAAAACGCAGCGCCACTGACCAGAGACTACATAGCGCAGCGTGAGACGGTTCTGCGAGATCTGGAAATGGAACGGGCGTCGCCGTTTGAACAGGCTGCGGAGTGACAATTGCCGCTCTCCCTTGCGGAGCGCATGGTCTTGCATTCACTCCATTTCATATCCCTTTCAGTTCGCGTCGTCCGTCGGCCGGCGCCTTGGAGACAATTTTCCTATGAACTTCACAAGAATCCGCGATGAGTGGTTTGGCAATATACGCGGGGACCTGCTTGCAGGTGTCGTCGTGGCACTTGCCCTCATCCCCGAAGCCATCGCCTTTTCGATCATTGCCGGCGTCGATCCCAAGGTCGGCCTCTACGCGTCGTTCTCCATTGCCGTTATCATCGCCTTCACGGGCGGGCGGCCCGGCATGATCTCGGCCGCGACAGCCGCCACCGCCGTCCTGATGATCACGTTGGTGAAGGATCACGGCCTGCAGTATCTGCTGGTCGCCACCATTCTCGCAGGCGTTCTCCAGATTCTCGCGGGGCTGTTTCGTCTCGGCGACTTGATGGGCTTCGTCTCGCGCTCGGTCATCACGGGCTTCGTCAACGCCCTGGCGATCCTGATTTTCATGGCGCAGATCCCCGAACTCGTGGGCGTCCCGTGGATGACCTATGTCATGGTTGCGGCGGGGCTTGCCATCATCTACCTCTTTCCGCATCTGACCAAGGCTATCCCTTCGCCACTCGTCTGCATCGTGGTGTTGACGTCCGCAGCGATGTATTTCGGAATGGATATCCGCACGGTCGGCGACATGGGCGAATTGCCAGCGACGCTTCCCGTCTTCCTGCTGCCGGACGTGCCGCTGACGCTCGAGACCTTGATGATCGTGCTACCCTACTCGGCGGCGGTCGCGGTGGTCGGACTGCTTGAATCGCTGATGACCGCTTCCATCGTCGATGAACTCACGGACACAGACAGCGACAAGAACCGCGAATGCGTCGGCCAGGGCGTGGCCAACGTGGCGACGGGCTTCATCGGCGGCATGGCGGGTTGCGCGATGATTGGCCAGTCGGTCATCAATATCAAGTCGGGCGGCCGGGGGCGATTGTCCTCGTTCGCGGCGGGTGTTTTTCTTCTCGGCATGTGCGTCGGTTTGGGCGAGTGGGTTTCCGCGATCCCTATGGCCGCGCTCGTCGCGATCATGATCATGGTCTCGATCGGCACCTTCTCATGGGGCTCCATCAAGAACCTGCGCGATCATCCGCGGCGTTCGTCCGTGGTGATGGTGGCGACCGTGATCGCTGTCGTGGCCACACATAACCTCGCCATCGGCGTGCTTGTCGGTGTACTCCTCTCGGGCCTGTTCTTCGCTTCCAAAGTGGCGCAGATCTTCCGAGTTACGTCGACCGTTTCTGAGGACGGCAGGGAGCGCTCCTACGTGGTTGAGGGTCAGGTCTTCTTCGCCTCGGCCGAGCGCTTCCAGAAATCCTTTGATTTCAAAGAGGCGGTCGAGAAGGTTCGTATCGATGTCAGCCGTTCCCATATCTGGGACCTGACAGGGGTTGCCGCGCTTGACACCGTCATCTTGAAGTTCAGGCGTGAGGGTGCCGAAGTGGAGGTCTTCGGCATGAACGAGGCGAGCGAAACACTAGTCGATAAACTTGCAATCCACGACAAGCCGGGCGCGCTCGACAGCCTGACGAGTCACTGAGGGAGGAACCGGAATGTCCAAGATACTCGCTTTCATCGATGGATCGGTTTACGCCGAGAGTGTGTGCCGTCTGTCCGCCTGGGCGGCATCCCGCATGGTGCTATCCGTAGAGATCGCGCACGTGCTCGGCCGCCGCATGGCTGGGACATTTGATCTCAGCGGAAGCCTGGAGTTCAACCAGCGCGTCGCTCTCCTCGACGAATATGCCCGCCTAGACGAACAGCACGCCAAGCTCGCGCAGGCCAAGGGCCGCGCGCTCCTGGAGACAGCGAAAGAAATTGTCATGTCGGAGGGCGTTCAGACGGAGACGCGCCTGCGCAATGGCGATCTGCTGGAAGCTCTGACGGAGTTTGAGAAAGACGCGCAACTGGTCGTGATCGGCAAGCGCGGCGAAGCGGCGGATTTTGCCAAGCTCCATCTCGGTTCCAATCTCGAACGCGTCGTCCGTTCCTCGACCCGGCCTGTGCTGGTCGCCGCTCGGAAATACACGCCGTTCGACCGGTTCGTGATCGCCTTCGACGGCGGCAAGAGCGCCGAGCGCGCCGTCGATTTCGTCGCAGCGAGCGGCCTGCTGAAAGGTATGAAGGCAACAGTTCTGTCTGTCGGCGCGGAAACCGCGGAGAACCGGTCGCGGCTTGATGCACCCGTGCAGCGCCTGAAAGATGCGGGGTTCGAAGCGGAGGGAGCGCTGATTCCAGGCGAGCCGGAAGACGGCATCGGTTCGTACGTCGAGACACAGGGCATAGGACTGCTCGTCATGGGTGCCTACGGCCATTCTCGTATTCGCAGCCTCGTCATCGGCTCCACGACCGAGGCGATGGTCCGCCGCTGCAAGATCCCGGTCTTGATGTTTCGCTGACCCTGGAGCTCAATGCGCCATGGAAGACCTTGGCTACAAGGAACTCGTTGCCCGCTTCCGGCCTCGACTCAAAGAAGAATTGGCGGAGATCGAGAAGCTCGATGAGGAAAACGCCTCATGGAGTGCGCCGGTTGAGCTCGACCAGCAGAGCGTCGGCCGCGTCTCGCGTATTGACGCAATGCAGATGCAGGCGATGTCGCAGGCCGTGCAGCGCCGTCGCGCCGCCCGGCGTGTGGCCATCCAGCAGGCGCTGAAGCGCATCGAGGAAGACGAATACGGCTACTGCGTTGAGTGCGGTGAACCGATCGCACCAGGAAGGCTCGATGTCGATCCGACATTCTCTGCCTGCGTCCGGTGCGCCAAATAGTCAGCCGTCCGCTTTCTTGGCAGCCATGTGCCATGCGGCCCAAGCACCAATTGCTGCGAACGGGATGGCGGTGACGAAGACCCAAAGCCCGGTCGCTTCAGCGGTTTGCAGAGTGAGGCCGGTACCAAACCCCGCGAGGTTAGCTGTCGTGCCGGCGACAGCCGCTCCGAATGCGCCGCCGGTCTGACGGACTGCTATCAGCGCGGAGCTGCCCGTGGCCTTGTCGTGTTCGCCGAGCAGCCCCAGCACGCGACGATTCATGAGGCTCGACGAAAGGCCGAAGCCTGCCCCCGTGACGGTGGCCGCGAGCAGGAAGAGCGGAAGCGGGGCGTTGCTCGTGAATGCCGCGAGAAGGGCAAGTCCCGAGAGCACCAGGACGCCACCGGCACGAATCCATCCCTTGCCTCCTCCGGGCGGCGTTCCCGCAACACAGAAGGCGCAGGCGGTCCAGGCGAGTGCCTGCATCGTGACTGCATAGCCAGCCTGAAGCGACGACAGGCCGTGGAGTTCCTGAAGGACCGCCGGGCCATAGGCCAGCAAGCCTGTCAATGCTGCGGTAAGCGCAAACATGGCGAGATACCCCGCGCCCACCGTCCGTAGTCTGAACGCCGCCCGAGGAAGTAGCGTCACCGACGCGCGGCGCTCAATCGACAACACGACGAGACAGAGCGCGCCGCCGAGCAAGGTCATTCCCGCCGCTACCCAGGCTTTGCCGACGACGTTTGCAGCGGCGGCGGCGGCGACCGCGAGCGCCAGCACCGCTAGTTGCAGCCAGGGTACGCGGGACTCCTTCTTCGGTTTGCTCTGATCGCGAAGGAGCACGGCTGCGAGTGCGCCGAACGCGAGTGCCTGGACAACGAAGAACCAGAACACGCCCCGCCAGTTTCCGGCTTCTGCGAACACCCCGCCTACCAATGGTCCGAGCAGGGTGGCAACACCCCAAACCGCCGTCACCGAGGCAAACACGCGGGCCAGATGTTTCTCGGCGAACAGCGCTCCAACCGCTACCATGGCGAAGCCCGCTATCCATCCGCTGCCGATGCCTTGCACAAGCCGCCCGAAAAGGAAGACGGGCATGTCCCACGCGATAGCGCTCAATGCGCAACCGGCTGCGAAGAGGAGTGCTGACATTACAGTCGCCCTCCCGAGGCCGAAGATTTCCGACAGCCTCCCCGCACTCGCACTTGCGAGCACAACACCAACGAAAAATCCTGCAACAGCCCAGCCGAACAGCGCATAGCCGCCGAGGTCGGCGCCGACGGTGGGCATGATGGTGGAAGTTACGAGGCTGTCGACAGCCGTCAGCCAAACCCCCAAAAGCACCATCGCGAACCGCGGGGCGTTGCCGCCCGTCAACAGTTCGGCCCAGGAGCCGTTATCGGTATGTATCTCGGCTGCCGTCAAAGGAGCGCTCCGTCTGGCGTTATCGGGGCCAACCCTTCGCTCGCGATCCGATCGAGCCGCGGCAAAAGGGTCCGGAGCCAGATCATCGACACGACAGCGTATACGACCATCCCCCAGTACTGGGTTTCGATCGGCACAGCCAGGTCGAGCAGCAGCCCGATCAAGCCCGGCGCCAGCGCGGAAGCCAGCACCTGGCCTGCGAAGGCGATCGCCCTGATGGAGCCGAGATGACGAGTTCCGAACAATTCAGCCCAAACGGCGGCGATCAATGTGGACGCGGCGCCGTTCGTCAGGGCGCCGAGGAGCATGAACATGGGGACCGCCCATGGCGAACGCAACGTAGCGAGAACCGCGATACCCATTGCCATCGGCATGAGGAACAACGGCAGAAACCGTCTCGCCGCGTAGCGGTCGACCAGCCATCCCGTCATGAGCGCGGTCGCGACGCTGGTTATAGCGTATAGCGGAAACCATCCGGCGAACCACGGCATGGTCCAGCCCTTCACCTCGACCAGATGGACCTGGTGAAAGAAAATCCCCGTCATGGCGAATGACGGCACGACGATGCCTGCCACGACCGCAAAGAACTCTGGCCTGCGGACAACTTCGGCGCGCGTCCAGCTTCGCTGCTCAATGCCGGACGTTATTTCGAACGGCTCCACCGCCGATGGCGGAGGCTCCTTGCGAAGCAGAAGCATGACAACCGGAATTGAGACCGCAACCAGCACTGAAGCGGCGGCGAGCCAAGTTTCCCGCCATCCTATGCTCGCGATCAAGGACACTGCAATAAAGGGCATCACCGCCTCGCTCGCCGGGAATCCGAGCACGGCGATTGACAGCATCCGCCCTCGCCGGCGCAGGTACCATCGCCCTGTACCGGTGATCGCCAGATGCCCCATCGCCCCCTGGCCGAACAGCCGCAGGCCAAAAAGAATAGGGAGAAGCATCCACGCAACCGAAACGACCGACATCGCCATACACACGGCCGCTAGCGCCAAGATCGCCAGCGGGCCGAGCCTGCGGACAGGCCAGATGTCCGCCACCTTGCCGCCCCAAACGAGCGCGGCCGCGCTCGCGGTCGTCGCGACGGCGTAAAGCATCCCGAACCCGCCGTCGGTAAGCCCAAGCTCCGCCTTCAGCCACGGCGCGAAGATCGCGATGAAATAGGTCTGACCGAAGGCCGACGACATGGTGAGCGCGAAGGCGGCGGCGACAAGCGCGTTCGACGCGGGTTGCCTCCCACTCAATCGTCGTCTCCGCCAGTGACAGGTTCGACCAGTTGCTGAAATTCTTCGAGCAGTATCCGCTCGTCTGGTTCATCGCCTGGATGCACGTAGATCTCGCCGCGGAATTTCTCGACCCAGTGATGACCTGAGCCATGGAGACGTAGATACGAGCCGATCTCCCGGACGGTCGACTGTCCATATCCTTCTTTCACGCGGAACTTCATCATGCCACTCCTTCCTCCTGGCGCCGCCTGGAGGCCTCGCGGACGATCATCATCGACACGTCGTCGCGGGACTGGTCATCGGGTACGATGATGCGCACGAGATCGAGATGATGTGCTTGTCCCGGCATCTCGGCGACCGCCTGGAGGATCGCTGGACAGCCAGAGGCCTCGTCGTTGGACAGACTGCCGAGCGGCGACAGCGCCACGGAGCGTAAGCCGAGCCCATCCGCCTTCCGAAAACCTTCAAGCGTGCAGCGTCGTATCAGTTCGTCGCCCGGATGCGGGCTGTCGAGAGACGCTACGACGCAATTGATCAGCCTGTCCGCCGGAACGCCAAATCCCGCAGTCACGGCCAGTTTGCCAAGCGTCATCGGTCCTGCTTCCGCACAGGCTCCTCTGAGGCGCTGGCCTCCCGCTTCATGTATGCGCTCCGCCTCGGTTCCATAGGGCTGCAGCCAGGTGTCCACGAAGACGATCAGCCCATCAATGTTTGCTTGCTCGGCGAGCGAACCGGATAGGCACTGAATCGTTAGCCCGTCGAGATGGATTCTCACACGCTTTCTCCTTTTCCGATTTCACCCGCGCTCGCGGGTGGCCCAGAACTCGATGTCTGGCCAGTCGCGCTGTGTGCGGGCGAGTTCCCATTCGTTGCGGGCAAAGTAGACGTGTGCACCGGCGCGATCCTCGGTGATGGAATTGCGCTCGGCGCGTGCGAAACGCTCGAAGGCTTCCTTGTTATTCGAGGCGATCCACCGCGCCGTTTCGAACTGGGAAGCCTCCAGCATCACGTCGACGCCATATTCGGCCGCTGCACGGGCCACCAGAACCTCAAACTGGAGTGGTCCAACGGCGCCCACGAACCACGTTGAGCCGATGATCGGCCGGAACACCTGGATGACGCCTTCCTCGGACAAATCGTCCATCGCCTTCGACAACTGTTTCATCTTCGACGTGTCGAGAATGCGGACCCGGCGAATGATCTCAGGCGCGAAGTTCGGGATACCTGTAACCGTTCTGGCGGTCCGTTCGGTTAGCGTATCGCCGACGCTGAGCGTGCCGTGGTTGGGGATGCCGACGATGTCGCCGGCCACGGCCTCTTCGGCGAGTTCGCGTTCGCGCGCGAAGAAGAACATCGGGTTCGGCACTTTCAGTTCACGCCCGCTTCGTACGTTCTTGAGTTTCATGCCGCGCGTGAAGCGACCTGAACAGAGCCGGACGAAGGCGATGCGGTCGCGGTGGTTCGGATCCATGTTCGCCTGGACCTTGAACACGAAGCCGCTGACCTCATCGTCGCTCGGATCGATCGGCTCCGGCGCAGCGGGCTGTGGCTGCGGACCGGGCGAATGTTTGGCTAGAGCATGCAGAAGTTGCCGCACGCCCACATTGCGAAGCGCCGAGCCGAAGAAGACGGGTGTCTGATGACCTTCCCGATAGCCTGCAGGATCGAACGACGAGAGTGAGGCACAGACGATTTCCAGCCCCTCCAGAGAAGGCCCGAAGATGCGGTCCTTCCTGAGTTCGGGATCTGTTGAAAGTGGCGAATCCTCGGTCCAGCGGACCGCACCGGGCGACCCGTCCGGGAGCACCATCTGCCCTCCGACGAGGTCGAGCACACCTTGGAAGTCGACGCCCATGCCCACCGGCCAAGCTAGCGGCGCGACGTCAAGCGCCAGGCGGTCCATGATTTCGTCGAGCAGGTCCAGCGGCTCGCGTCCTTCCCGGTCGACCTTGTTGATGAAGGTCATGATCGGGATGTTGCGCATGCGACAGACCTCGAACAGCTTCCAGGTCTGGCTCTCAATGCCCTTTGCGGCGTCGATCACCATGATGGCGGAATCGACGGCAGTCAGGGTCCGGAAGGTGTCCTCGCTGAAGTCGGAGTGACCCGGCGTGTCGAGCAGGTTCATCGTCAGGCCTTCATGTTCGAAGGTCATGACGGAACTTGAGATCGAGATGCCGCGTTTCTGCTCGATCTCCATCCAGTCCGAACGCGTCCGCCGCCGCTCGCCCCGCGCCTTGACCTCTCCCGCAAGGCGGATCGAACCACTCTCGAACAGGAGCTTTTCCGTTAACGTGGTCTTGCCCGCGTCGGGGTGTGAGATGATAGCGAAGGTGCGGCGCGAACTGCTCGTAGCTTGCAAAGGGCGCGAAGGGTTTTCGCCCGGCGATTTGGTTTCTTGGATGTCAAAGGCAGCGCCCATGCGCGGCCTCCTGACAATAAAAGAGGTCTCGGAACTGGCTTTTCAGCATCTCGCGGTCCTCGCGGAACTGAAGCTCCAGCCAGGTCAGCCCGTCCTCGGCAAAGGTGGTGCCTTTACCTTGTCCAAAATCGTTCACATATCGCAGCAGCGATTCGGCAACTCCGTGGCCGACGTCCTTGCGGAGCGCGACACGACAGGTTGGCTGGGAGGCAACCTCGACGGTGCTGCTCCCTTCACGGGGTAAGATAGGCACGGGCCCCGATCCCATAACGTCGACGGTCGACGGGTGCGCGATCGGAGATGAAACTGTCTTGCTGGATCGTTTCGTCAAAAAGCGTCTCCTTTCTGTCGGAGACGCGCGACGCAATGCATCGGCGATGCCGATGGCAAAGCCGCTGCAGACGGCAAGAACCGCGAGACGCTGTCAAAGCTCAAGGCTTGGGCAGATTCACCGAGGTTGTCGCTGCGGTTCGCCGCGTGCCGACTGCTTCGGTGTCTCCGGTCCTCGCGAAATTGCGAGGGAATAGCTAGTATTTAAGGTATGTAAGCCACAGGTGCAACCATCGTCTCGAAATCGGAGGCACGTCAACCGAAGCTATATGGACAATTCGGTTCTAGTGGCGACCATGCCGCGACGATCATCGCAGGAGCAGGGATATGCAAGACAAAAAATGGAATGCCTGAATCAACACGCTGTCGTGCTCACATACGGCCCGACACACTTGCCAGAACGGTTGCGACTACAGTGACGCGATATGGTATCAGAACCACCTGTTGCCCGCCGGCCTGATGCTGGCGTGAGGTCAGGCCGATTTTTCTGGCTTCGTTCGCGCTGAACTCGAGGAAAGGAAGCAGCGAAGGACAAATCGGAACTCCGCCAGAGTGGTGTAGTCGGCCCGCTTTCAAACTTGGTGTATGTATTTCCGGAACTAGCTAGTGTTTCTCCGTGGCGTTTTGGTAACCTGCAGATCACCCTTCCACGGTCGAGCAATACGACGTTTCCAAGTTTGCGAAAACTCCGTCTTCGCCAGGCTGCGAGAGCGTGTTGCTACTCAGCAGACATCCGGCCCGGCACAGCAATATTCAAGTGTTCTGTCTAGAACTTTCGCGGACCGCGTAGCATGAGATGCTTTTCGATTTGAGCGCACGGCAGGCATCCCAAGCTGCGCCCTTCGATTCGAACCCTGCGTAACGGGCGCGATGATAGGTTTCCCCTTCCGTGGTATATTGCTGAGTGAAAGGTGAAAGAGCGCCAAGGATTGCCGGTGCGGTTTTGGTCGTGCGTTCGAGAATCTCCAGGGCCTGGGTTTTGGACGGCATGGAGGCAATCTGAATCACCCACCCGCCGCTGCGCGTTGATCCTGTGGCGATGCGGTCAATGGGGGCCATCGTTTTGACGGGCGCCTTCGGGCGTGCGTCGGACGCCACGACAGCATTGCTATAGGCGCCGATGCCGTCTTCAACATAGGCAGTCACTATCTTAATGGAAGGGCGGTCGGTTGGCACCGGCACATCGTCTTCTGGCAGCCTGACAGAAGCGACCAATGCATCGGTCCCCGGACGGTCGATCACAAACCGATCTGGGCCAGTCGATGCCTTGGACAGATAGCGTCCAATCAAATCGATCATATGTGTATTCCTGCTACGGCCGGAGCGCCCGCCCATCACGACGGCGACAATGCTTCGACCATCCGTTTCCACCGAACTGACCAAGTTGAAGCCGGATGCTCGTATATAGCCAGTTTTGATGCCGTCGACGCCCTTCACCCGGTCCAACAATCGGTTGTGATTGCCATAGGTGCGACCCTTGTAGGTAAAGGACCGTGTCCGAAAATAGTCGTAGTACTCCGGATGATGGTCGCGCAGCGCCATGCCGAGCCGGGCCATATCGCGCGCAGTGGACTTCTGGGCGCCGTTTGGCAAGCCGTGGGCGTTCTTGAAGGTGGTCGAGCTCATTCCGAGTTGCCGTGCCCTGGCCGTCATCATCTGCGCGAAACCGGCTTCCGATCCGCCCAGGAACTCACCCAGGGCTGTCGCGACATCATTGGCTGACTTCGTCACCAAGCTGAAGATCGCTTGCTCCACGGTTATGGTCTGGCCAGGCTTGAGTCCAAGTTTCGTGGGCACCTCAGCAGCAGCGTTACGAGAAACAGGAATGCGGGTGGACTTCGAAATCCGCCCGCTCTTCAGCGCCTCGAATGTGAGATAGAGGGTCATCATTTTGGTCAGGGATGCGGGGTAACGTAGCGCGTCCGCATGATCTGCATAGAGGGTTTTGCCCGTCTTGGCGTCGACCACGATACCGGCATACTTTGAATTGGCAGTCGCCGCGGAAGGAGCCCCGATCACGAGGATCGACACCAGCATAAATTGCCAGACTGCCTTGAGTGCAAAGTTGAAATGCCCGGCAATAGACACCATCCGCCTCCCGTAACCGCGAAACTGGAATTGCCGAGCGTGGGCCGGCACTGGTTGCCGAACCCTATGGGAGCCGGTGTTACGAAAAAGTTTACTAAAACTGAGTCGATCGAGGGATTTGTCGTTGGGTTAACCGCGGTGGAGAGCAGGAAAAGGTGTGGGATATTACCGGCAGTCCGAGCGAGAGAGCGGCGATAGACTTGTCGCGGTAGCCTGCACCGGACTGAATTGGAGCATGCCTGACGCCGAGATCGACTCTTCGGGTGGAGCCCGCGGTTCGATCCTACAACTGAAGGCCCGCCTGCTCGATATAAGCCCGATGGTTTGAAGGCGTGTCCTAGTGCCGGTGGCCATGACGTTGAGGGAACTGCAAGGCGTCTTTCAGGTGGTGCTGGGGTGGCGCGGATTTTACCTTTCATCGGCTTCGCATCGACGCCGTGCATTACGGTTCCTAGGAGTTGTAAGCCGAAACTCCGGACCGAACGCTTCGCAGCTTCAACCTGCGCCGCGGCGACAAGTTCATCTACGAGAACGACATGACAGACGACCGAAAGCACGATATCCGGATAGAAGCTGGGCTGGAGCGGCAGCTTCCCAATGGCTGTCCGACCTGTATAGGCGGCAGAGGCAATTGCCCGCCCGAAGAATGTGACTGTGTGGCTGTCGTTTGGCACTTAATTGTAAGAATGCGCCCGTTACGTTGGGAGCGGGAAAAAAAGATGGGGTTTAAGCCGCAGGGGGTCTACAAGCCCGCTTGACAACCCGCCGATATTTAACCGGCACTATCCGACTTCCCTGCGATCGCCGATTTCCACTTTCATCGTTTTCAGAGCTCACGCATGTATGTCCGTGTGCTGAAATGAACGAACGGCCCAAGTGCTTATTGACTGTGAAGGATAGGGTGCTGCCGTACCGCGGTGATCCAGTCACCGCGCGTCACGCCAGGAGATCGGAATGGCAGAGAACAGATTTCTTACCCCCGAAGAAGTTTCGGAACGCTATCGTGGCACCGTTTCGCCCGGTACACTACGAAACTGGAGATCGATGCGAATCGGCCCATGCTTCGTCAAGATCGGCAAAGCCGTCCTCTATCCGGTGGCCGAGCTTGATTCTTGGGATGAAAAGAACAAAGTGAGCTGCCGGCCTCTGGGACGAATCGACGTGCGGGCTGAGGATGGAGCGTGACGATCATGATAGGACACGAGAGACCTATCCCAAATAACGTCCCCAACTGTCTCTAAATCACAAAAATCTCTAGTATATTTAAATAGATACAGCCTTGGGTGGAATGATCCACAATCATCCAAGTGGCGACCCGACGCCGTCCCGCGCCGACATCGAGATGACGAAGGAAATCATCGAGAGCGGCAAGCGGCTCGGCATAGCCGTGCATGACCATCTGATCATCGGCAAGAAGGGCTATGCTTCGATGAAGGGGCTGCTGCTGATCTGACGGTTCGGCCAGTCCGGGTCAGTTCTTGCCGGCGGTGTCCGGAGCCGGCACCTCCGACTTCTGCTTGCAATCCTTCAGCCACACGTCATAGACCGCGTGCTCCACAGCGTTGAGGCCGGGGCTCTCCGCAAACATCCAGCCCGTGAAGATGCGCCTGATCTTGCGATCCAGCGTGATCTCATCGACCTCGACGAAGGAATCGGTCTTCGGCGCTTCCGCACCGGGGCGCGAGTAGCAAACCCGCGGCGTCACCTGCAACGCGCCGAACTGCACGGTCTCGTCGATATAGACATCGAAGGAGATGATACGGCCGGTGATCTTGTCCAACCCTGCAAACTCCGCCACAGCATTGGACACGCGTTCGCCCGCGCCCTTTTCCTGCGCATGGGAAACGCCGGCAAGCGCACATATGACAGCCATTGCCGCCGCCGCGCAGATCGATATACGGCCCATTACCCTCATGCAGAAACACCGAATGTTGCGCCAGCGTTGATTCGAAAGGCTAGCGGGCGTTGCGGACGAGGCAACCAGCTAAACGCAAAATGTGGCAAGAAATGCCGTGACAGAGCCGATTCGTTCAGGAACCGGGCGTCCAGGCATCGTAGTCGCCGGTCACCTGCGGGCGATGGCCGGTGCCCAGGATCGACCCCTTTGGGCGATAGGCGGCCGGTGTGCCGGTCAGGTTCTGCTGGTACGGCTTCTGCCATTCGTACGGCTTGTAGTCTTCCCTGGTCGGCGGCACGTCGACGCGATGATGAATCCAGCCATGCCAGCCGGGGGGGATCGCCGAGGCTTCCGAATAGCCATTGTAGATCACCCAGCGGCGTGTGCGGCCTTCCGAGTCGACTCCGCCTTCGTAGTAGACATTGCCGAACTCGTCCTCACCGACGCGCTTGCCCTTACGCCAGGTGTGGAAGCGCGTGTTCAAATTCTGGCCATTCCACCAGGTGAAAACCTGCAGCAGAAACTTTTTCATCCAATCCTCGCCGGGCAAACCTGCCTGCCAGCTGCTTATGACCCTGCCATATGGCAATGACAAGCGTTTTGGGCAAGCCTTTTGCTGTTGCGGTGCACAATGCGCCTTGCCAAGCCGTCTTCATATTTCTAATGCTCCCTGTCCATCGGGGCCATGCGGCAAAATACCGGAGGGAGAGAATGGCACCTGTCTTATCGGCGCAATCGCACGCCAGAACGGAAGCCATCCGTGCCCGCAAGGGCGGAGAGCCGATCGTTTGCCTGACAGCCTATACCTACCCCATCGCACGCCTGCTGGAGCCGCATGTCGACCTTCTGCTGGTAGGCGACAGCGTGGCCATGGTTCTGCACGGACATGAAAACACGCTGGGCGCCACCATGGACATGATGATCCTCCACGGACAGGCAGTCATGCGCGGGGTGCGCAACGCCTGCGTGGTGGTCGACATGCCGGCCGGCAGCTACGAGGAGTCTCCCGAACAGGCTCTGGCCTCCGCACGACGTATTTTCGAGGAAACGCATTGCCATGCGGTGAAACTCGAAGGCGGAGCGGACATGGCCGATCGGATTGCCGCCATCGTCGGGGCGGGCATTCCCCTCATGGGCCATATCGGCCTCCAGCCGCAATCGGTGGAAAAGGAAGGCGGCTACAAGATCAAGGGCAGGACCGACGAAAGCGTTGCAAGGCTTCTCGACGATGCACGCGCAGTCGAACAGGCGGGTGCGTTCTCGCTGGTGATCGAGGGAACGCTGGAACCGGTTGCGGCGCAAATCACACGCGAACTGGCGATTCCCACCATCGGCATAGGTGCCAGCGCCGCCTGCGACGGCCAGATACTGGTGATCGACGACGCGATGGGCCTGACCGTCGACCGGGTTCCGAAATTCGTCAAGGAATATGCCGATCTGCGCAACGAAGTGGCCAAGGCGGCGATGAGCTATGCCGCGGAAGTGCGCGCACGCGCCTTCCCCACAGCGGACCATGTGTTCCGCAAGCAAGAGCCAAAGGGCTGACATGAGCGGACCGCATATTTCGCGCACCATCGCCGACCTGCGCGCGCAGGTGAAGGAATGGCGACGGCAGGGACTGAGCGTCGCCATGGTGCCGACCATGGGCGCGCTGCACGACGGCCACCTTTCGCTGATGCGCGAGGCGCTGTCGCGCGCCGACCGCTGTATCGTCTCCATCTTCGTCAATCCGACGCAATTCGCGCCGACCGAGGACCTCGACAAATATCCGCGCCAGCTGGAGCGCGATCTTGAACGCCTCGCCGAAGTTGGCGTGCAGCTCGCCTTCACGCCCTCCCCCGACGAGGTCTATCCCGAAGGTTTCGCCACGAAAGTGGTGGTCGGCGGCCCGTCAGCCGGGCTGGAAACCGACTTCCGTCCGCACTTCTTCGAAGGCGTGGCCACCGTTGTCAGCAAGCTGTTCCTTCAGGCCACGCCCGATTGCGCCGTGTTCGGGCAAAAGGATTATCAACAGCTTTGCGTGGTACGCCGGATGTGCCGCGATCTCGATATACCCGTCGAGATCATCGGCGCGCCGACCGTGCGCGACGCGCATGGTCTGGCCATGTCCTCGCGCAATGCCTATCTGGATGCTGGGCAACTCGCCATCGCGCGTCAGATGAACGTTATCCTGTACAGCGCGGCGGCGGCTATCGCCGAAGGTGCCGATCCCGACAAGGCGACCAGCGGCGCCAGCCGTGCGCTGCTCGATGCCGGTTTCAGGAATGTCGACTATGTGGCCGTGCGCGAAAGCGGTTCGCTGGGGCCCTGGCAGCCTGAAACGGAAGGTCGGCTGCTTGCCGCCGCATGGCTTGGCAGCACCCGGCTTATCGACAATGTCGCGATAGCCGCACGCTCCTGAGCCTGTCAGAGCGGCTTTTCCATCACCACGATAGATACGTCCGCGTGCATTTGCGCTGAGCTGTCCGTGACCGAAAACCCGCGCGCGCGATAGAAGGAAACCGCCGCTTCGTTTTCGGCTTCCACTTCGAGCCGCAGCTTGCGCGCCTCGGGAAAACATTGCCCGAGTTCCTCCAGCAGCATGGTGCCAATGCCGGCCCGCTGCTTTTGCGGCAGAACATAAAGCTGGCGCAGAATGACGAGCTTTCCCTCATCGACCGCTGCGGCGAATGCCATGCCGGCAATCGCCTTGCCATCATCGGCCACGAGAAATTCCGAATGCGGATGTGTCAGCCTTGCGCGCAGCGAGGCCATGGAATGCCACTCGCCTGTAATCTCGTCCACCCGTTGCGGGCCGTAGATCGCATCGTAAGTGGCGTGCCATGTTTCGGCGAGCAGCCCCCTGATCGCCTCAAGATCGCGCTCGCCGGCCGTGCGCACGAACACTATTCGATACCCAGCTTCGCCTTGACGAGATCGTTGACGGCCTGCGGATTGGCCTTGCCGCCGGTCGCCTTCATCACCTGCCCGACGAACCAGCCGGCCAGCGTCGGCTTGGCCTTCGCCTGCTCGACCTTGTCCCGGTTGGCTGCGATGATTTCATCGACCGCCTTTTCGATGGCGCCGGTATCGGTGACCTGCTTCATGCCGCGCTTTTCCACGATCTCGCGCGGATCGCCGCCCTCGTTCCAGACGATCTCGAACAGGTCCTTGGCGATCTTGCCGGAAATGGTGCCTTCCCTGATAAGGTCGAGAACGGCGCCGAGTTGAGCGGGCGAAACCGGAGTCTCTTCAATGCCCTTGCCGGCTTTGTTAAGAGCGCCCAGCAGGTCGTTGATGACCCAGTTGGCCGCCAGCTTGCCGTCCCGGCCTGCCGTCACCTGCTCGAAATAGTCGGCAATCGCCTTTTCCGAAACCAGGATCGAGGCATCGTAGGCGGACAGGCCGAGCTTCTCGACGAAGCGCACCTTCTTGTCATCCGGCAGCTCGGTCAGATCGGCGGCAAGCGCATCGACATAGGCCTGATCGAACTCCAGCGGCAGAAGGTCCGGATCGGGGAAGTAGCGGTAGTCATGCGCCTCTTCCTTGGAGCGCATGGAGCGTGTCTCGCCCTTGTTGGCGTCGAACAGGCGGGTTTCCTGATCGATCTTGCCCCCGTCCTCCAGAATGGCGATCTGGCGACGCGCCTCATATTCGATGGCCTGGCCGACAAAACGGATGGAGTTCACGTTCTTGATCTCGCAACGCGTGCCGAAGGCTTCGCCCGGCCGGCGCACCGACACGTTGACGTCGGCGCGCATGGAGCCCTCGTCCATGTTGCCGTCGCACGTGCCGAGATAGCGCACGATGGTGCGCAGCTTGGTCAGATATGCCTTCGCTTCGTCAGAGGAGCGCATGTCGGGCTTCGACACGATCTCCATCAGCGCCACGCCGGAGCGGTTGAGGTCGACATAGGACATGGTCGGGTGCTGGTCGTGCATGGACTTGCCCGCATCCTGCTCCAGATGCAGGCGCTCGATGCCGATCTCGATGTCCTCGAACTCGCCCTTCTTGTCGGGACCGACAGAGACGGTGATCTTGCCCTCGCCCACGATGGGCTGCTTGAACTGCGAGATCTGGTAGCCCTGCGGCAGGTCGGGATAGAAGTAGTTCTTGCGGTCGAACACCGATTTCAGGTTGATCTGGGCCTTCAGCCCGAGACCGGTACGGATCGCCTGCCTGACGCATTCCTCGTTGATGACCGGCAGCATGCCGGGCATGGCTGCATCCACAAGCGAGACATTCGCGTTGGGGGCGGCGCCGAATGCCGTGGAGGCGCCGGAGAACAGCTTCGATTCCGAGGTCACCTGCGCATGGACCTCCATGCCGATGACAACCTCCCAGTCTCCGGTTGCGCCGGGGATGAGGCGTTTGGGCTCGGGCGTGCGTGTATCTACGAGGGTCATGTGCGGCCTGTCGTCTGTTCGGATGGACCGGATAGGTTCTTTATCCGGCCGGTATAGATCGTATCGCCTCGCTAGTGCAAACCGCGCGGCCAG
Source organism: Mesorhizobium sp. (assembly GCA_022833215.1). Lineage (GTDB taxonomy): Bacteria > Pseudomonadota > Alphaproteobacteria > Rhizobiales > Rhizobiaceae > Mesorhizobium. The sequence continues at coordinate 105,492 of JAIPUZ010000013.1, forward strand.
ACAAGCACAAAGCCGGCGCGGGGCCGGCTCTGGCAAGCTTCTGCGGAAGGCCCGGGCTATGCCGTGGCGATATAGGCCCTGATTTCCTCGGCCTCGCGTTCGACATCCTCGATCCGGCGCTTCACCACGTCTCCGATCGAGATGATGCCGTGCAGCCTGCCGTCCTTCTCCACCGGCAGGTGACGGAAACGCCCCGCCGTCATGATCTCCATGATCTCGTTGACCGTGTGGTTCTCGTTGCAGATCTTGACCTTCGGCGTCATCGTGTCGCGTACCGGCATATCGAGCGCCGCCGCGCCATGCTTCGCCGTTACCCGCACGATGTCGCGTTCGGAAATGATGCCGACGATCCTGCCCTCGGAATTGGTCACCACCAGTGCGCCCACCCGATGCTCTGCCAGTATGCGGATCGCCTCCGCGAGCTTCTCGTTGGGGCCAAGGGTCAGAACGTCATAGCCCTTTTGTGCGAGAATGGCTTTAACCGTCATTGCGTCCTCCTCTGCGTTCAGCCGGCCCGCTTCAACCGGCCATCACGTTCGCAATGGCATGGTGCGCTCTCGTTGCCGCCTTTTCAAGCGCCGCGGGCGCCGCAGCTTCAGGGGCGACGCTCCACGCCGGCCTCGAACAGACGCAGGCCGAAGAAACCGGCGAGGAAGCCTCCGATATGAGCCTCCCAGGCGATCTGGGCTTCCTCGCCCGGCACGATGCCAACAAGGCCGGTGACAAGGTTGATCACCATCCATACGGACAGGAAGGTAATGACGGCGCGCGAGCGCACGATTTCCCTCATCGGCAAAGGGCGTCCGGCAAAGGCCCCTTTCCCGGTCGAGCGATCGATGCGGAAGGCAAATCTGGCGGCAGCGCCCATCATGCCCGAAATGGCGCCCGAAGCCCCGACAAGCGGCGCCTGCCCCAAAGGGTGGATGGCGTAGAAGAAAAATGCCGCAACCAGCCCCGTAACGGCGAAGAATACAGCGAAGCGCAATGCGCCGAGCCGGTTGGCGAGCGGCGAGCCGAAGGCCGCCATCCAAACCATGTTCACGGCCAGATGGGCGAAGCTGCCATGCAGCAAGGCATAGGTGAACGGACTGGTGAACGCATAGACATCCAGAACATAGTCGCCGGAATAGCGGATGGGCACGAAAGCCGTGCGGATGATCAGATCGAAATCCTGCTCCGGCGACAGAAGATAGGTGCGCACCACATGAATGCCGGCGCACAGAACCAGCAGCACCAGCACGATACCGGGAAGATTGAATACGGGTTCGCGACGGGGTGTTGCGCGTGGCGCCGCATCCCACGGCTCGGGCGCACGGTCGGGTTCGCTCATGGAGGATCATCCTGTTCGAAGGTTGCCATGTAGGCGAGGTCGGGCCGTTTTCCAAACGGCGAATCGTCACTTCCCCGGCGAATCACGGCACGGGACAGGTACATCGAATCAAAAAAATGGCCGTTCAGGGTTTCCCCCGAACGGCCGATCGAGCCCCTCGGCTCCCCTGGACCTTTGACCGGAACACTGCCGCCTTCGTCAGGCGGGCCGTTTTCCAAAGTGATTTCAACGTCTCACAGGAAACGCGCATTCGCAATCTAAACCCTTTGTTAACCTTAACAGCCTCGAGCCGTGCACAAGCCTTCGCAAGACTGGCACGGTTCATGCTGCGCACCGCATGTAGGTCGTCGGAAATGTCCTCCTGTTCATCGTTGGGACAATCAGACTTCAGATTGCACAGAGCGGAGTGAACATGAAACTCGCAGGATCCATCGCACTGTTCCATTATTGGAATCGGCTGCGCGACGGACGCTCTGCGCCGAAGCGTACGGAAATCGAGCCGGCGGACATCAGGAAGCTGCTGGCCGACACGTTCATACTCGAAAAGGATTCGCGCGGCGAAGCTGTCTTTCGCCTCGCCGGCACGCGGCTGTGCGCCGCCTATGGACGGGAACTGAAAGGATTCAGCTTTCCCTCCCTGTGGCGCGCGAAGGACCAGCGGCTGATTTCCCGGCTCGTGGATGGCGTCTTCCAGAAACACACCGTCATGCTCGTCGCCTATCAGGCGATCAGCCGAAGCGGTCGCAAGGTGCCGTTCGAATTGCTGGCGCTGCCGCTCGATGGCGGAGCCGAAAGCCAGCGTTGCCTGGGTGTCGCCGCGCCTGCCCACAAGCCATTCTGGCTCGGGGCCGACCCGGTTGTCGATGCGACCATCGACAATATGCGGATCGTCGACCCGCAAGCCGAGCGGATCGCGAGACCCGAACGGCCTGCAATCGGAACCCCTGCCCTTGCTCCCGACAACCTCGATGCTGCAAGCGCGCTGGCCGGGTATGGCAAGGTCCGCAGAATCCGGCATCTTCTGGTGCTCGATGGCGGCCGCGAAGACCGGTGACGCCCGTCGCTTCGCCCGGTTTCATTTGCTGCTTGTTAACCTTCCCTGGTCATAATTGTGGCAAGAATCCGTCCGCGGCCAAGGGCGGGACGGCCAACGGGGTGCAGGCGGTTATGAATTCAGCGGCGAATGTGCAGACGCCGTCCCAGTCCGAAAGGCGCAGCTTCCAGCGCGTGCGGATCAAGGTCTACGGTCGTTTCATGCTGGAAGACAAATCCGAGCATCCCTGCCAGGTCATCGAAATGTCGCCCGGAAACATGGCTCTGCGCACGGATCGCATCGGCGAACCGGGTGAGCGGGTGATCGCCTATATCGACCACATCGGCCGTGTCGAGGGTGTGATCGTGCGCACCTTCCAGAGCGGCTTTGCCATGACGGTTCTGGCCTCCGAGCGCAAACGCGAGAAACTGGCCGCTCAGCTTACATGGCTTGCCAACCGCCACGAACTCGATCTGCCGGAAGACCGCCGCCATGAGCGCGTGGCTCCGCGCAATCCGATCAGCGTGCTGCATCTGCTGGATGGACGCCAGTACCCCTGCCGCATCATTGACCTGTCGCTGTCCGGTGCGGCAATAGAGATCGAGGTGAAGCCGGCGGTCGGGATTCAGGTGACACTCGGCACCATGCGCGGACAGATCGTACGCCATTTCGAGGAAGGCGTGGCGATCGAATTCGCGATTGTCCAGCGCCCGGAAACGCTCGACGCGGAATTCAACGCTCCCCGCAGCTAAAGCATGCCGCCCGGCGGCCGGGGAAAAACCGTCCGCCGCCACACAGATGCAGACAGAGCCACGATCCGGATCGTCAGGATACCCTTCCCCCTGAACAGATCGATCTTCCAGCTCCGCCTCACGCCTGACAGGCCGCGACCGCGCAGCGGGCGTTCTGACAAACGCTGATCCGGTTTTTTCCCAACCGCTTATATGCGTCATGGTCGCCGTGCCCGATACGATGCCTGGCGCCTGAAAAGGCAGCCGAGAGGCGACGGCCATCAGGCCATCTCTGAACCCGGCGGGAAACTCCCGATGGTCCGGCAGCCATCAACCGTTCCCCATAGCCTCCGGAAGGCATGGCCATGGGGAAAAGCAAAGCGCATTTCCCGCCAGCCTTCCCCAGCCCCTTGCCGGCTCGACCTCACTGGAAAGATAAAATTTGAATCAATTCTGTTTTAAATTTTATTCTTGTTTTATATTAAAACGATCTACGTTTTACTCAATATCTTCTTCCGTATTTTGCGTCAAATAAATTCACACCTGTCATTGTCTTCTCAAACGGGGAGACATCATAATGACTTTCAACCGGGGCGCTTCGCTCATCACGGCTCTGACACTGCTGCTCGCCTCGCTTGGCGCGGCCAATGCCGGCGGCAGCCATATGCACACCGGAGGCCGCACGACGCAGCCGGTCGGGCATTATGAATTCTGCCAGGGGCTTCCGCGGGAGTGCCGTCAGAAAACCCCGAAGAGAGCGCCCGTAGAGCTGTCGCGCAAGCTGTGGGCCACGATCATCGCGGTCAACAACGACGTCAACACCAGCGTCACACCGCGCACAGATATGGAAATATGGGGCCGCGAGGAAGTGTGGTCCTACCCGGTCAACGGCGAAGGCGATTGCGAGGACTATGTTCTGGAAAAGCGCCGCCGCCTGATGCAGGCCGGCGTTCCTGCTGGCAACCTGCTCATCACCGTGGTGCGCCAGCCGAACGGCGAAGGCCATGCGGTGCTTACCGTTCACACCAGCCTGGGCGATTTCATCCTCGACAATCTGGAAGGCAAGGTCCTGCCCTGGTCGGAAACGCCTTACACCTATCTCAAGCGCCAGTCCGTGCAGCACTCCGGCGTCTGGGTCTCCATCAGCGACGGTCGTGCCGACGCGGTGGCCAGCGTCCGCTAACCCCGGCCGGAACCGGCAGCTCAGCATCACAGGACAAACCCGGTCGAGTCCCCCCATCCCCGTCCCATGACCGGGTTTCAGGAGCCGGCCCCTCCCCGAGGGCCGGCTCCGCTTTTTAAAGCGACCGTGACCGGATCAATCTTCAAGCGGTGTGAGTCCGGCATTGAAACGCCTGCCGTTCTCGACATAGTGCGCCGCCGACTGCCGCAGTTTCTCAACCGTCGCATCGTCGAGGGTTCGCGCGACCCTGGCCGGAGAACCGACGATAAGGGAATTGTCCGGGAATTCCTTGCCCTCGGTAACCAGCGCGCCGGCGCCTACCAGCGAGTTGCTGCCGATCTTCGCCCCGTTCAGAACGATCGCGCCCATGCCGATCAGGCTGTTGTCACCGATGGTGCAGCCATGAAGAAGCGCGCGGTGCCCGATGGTGCACCCCTTGCCGATCGTCAGAGGAAAGCCGGGGTCCGTGTGCATGATCGTATGCTCCTGCACATTCGTGTCCTCGCCAATGGCAATGACATCATTGTCGCCGCGAAGGACGGCGCCGAACCAGATCCCGACATTGCGGCCGACCGAAATATTTCCGATCAGGGTCGCGTCGGGCGCCACCCAGTTCGTCTGCCTGTCGTCGAAACGCGGTTCAATTCCATCGATTGCGTAGGTCGGCATGTCATCTCCTGATTAAACTGACCCGGTATCGGGACCGTACCTTTACGCTCCCTTTACCATAAATCTCCACAGTCGCACCTGACGGGCGACGGTCGCCCTGTCGCAAACCATGTGTCCCGGTGCACGATGAAAGAGGCAGTTGCAACGCAGCAATTCAGGGTTGCCGATTCGCCGCTGATGACGAGGGTCTTCTACGGCCTTGTCGCGCTGGCGATCCTGTCGCTTGCGGTGACGGTCGCCGGCAAATGGCTCGGCGAGCGCATCGCCATGGGCGGACATACCGACGATACGACAATCCACGCCATTGTCGTGGGTGACAATCTGCTGGCGGTTCCGGCCAACATGATCCGGTTCGAGCAGGCGAGGCGCAACGGCAATGCCGAACGACTCGACCTCTATGTGCGCTATCCGGCCATGGAAGGTTACAGCAGCGCCGCGCGCGATGCCTTCAACCATGCGGACGCAAGCGACTCCATCCTGTTCCTGGGCTTCTCGGAACAGATCATGTCGCGCGATATGAGCGGGCGCTTTGGCCCGATCTACAGCTCGCTGATCGTCAGCCCCGGAAAACCGGGACCTGCCGGCATCATGTTCCACGAGTTTCCGGAAAATTCCGGCTATCTGGGCGAAATTCTCGCCGTGGCCGAACGACCGGGTCGCGACCCGTTCGTGGCCCGCTGCCTCACCGGGCCTGCCGCCGAAAAATCGCTCGCGCCATGCGAGCGGGACATTCTGGCGGGCGACCGCCTCAGCCTCACCTACCGCTTCCCGCAGCGTTTCCTCGGCGAATGGCAGGCGCTGGATGCGGCGGTGGAAAATTTCGCCGCATCCATGCTGGGAGCCTCAGCCGCGCAATCGCGCTGAAATCCCGTTCCTCGCGCCGACGGATCAGCCGAGGTCGATGTCCAGAATGGCCATCGAGAAATTGTAGTCGCCGTCGTCCTCATCCTTGAAAACGATGCCGAGGAATTCGTCGCCGATATAGACTTCGGCCGAGTCGTCCTTGCGCGGACGGGCCTTCACTTCGAGGCGCGGATTCTGGAAGACGCGCTTGAAATAGGCGTCGAGCTTTCGGATTTCGTCGGGTTTCAAGGATTCTCTCCGCTAACGGGCTGGATATGAGACGCGCTTCTTGCACGCACTCATTCCTCTGTAAAGGCAAGGCAACACGTTGCGCCCTGCCAAAATTTCCCGGCAACCGTCGGCCTCAGATATCGAAGCTGATGACCTGGTCCATCACCTGCGAAGGCAGAAGCTGATCCATCTCGCGCGACGGCTGGTCCTCGCAACTGGTCTCGCCGACAATGCGCGCCGGCACGCCCGCCACCGTCTTGTTGTGCGGAACATGTGACAGCACCACCGAACCGGCCGCGACTTTCGAGCAGTGGCCTATTTCGATATTGCCCAGAATCTTGGCCCCTGCCCCGATCAGCACGCCGCGACGAATCTTGGGATGACGATCGCCGCTCGCCTTGCCGGTACCGCCCAGCGTCACATTGTGCAGGATCGACACGTCATCCTCGATAACCGCGGTCTGGCCGACCACGAGGCCGGTGGCATGGTCGAGGAACACACCCTTGCCGATGCGCGCGGCCGGGTTGATGTCGGTCTGGAACACCGAGGACGACCGGCTTTGCAGATAGAGCGCGAAGTCCCTGCGGCCGCGGTTCCACAGCCAGTGCGCCAGCCGGTGCGTCTGGATGGCATGGAAGCCCTTGAAGTACAGCACGGGTTCAAGAAAACGCTCGCAGGCCGGATCCCGGTCGTAATAGGCCTGAATGTCGACACGCACGACCGTCGACCACTCCGGATCGTCCTCGCGCATCGCATCGAAGGCCTGGCGGATCAGGTCCGCGCCAATATCCTGATGCGCGAGCCGTTCCGCCAGCCGGTGGGTCACGGCATCCTCAAGGCTCGCCTGATTGAGGATGGTGGAATACAGGAACGCAGCCAGCAGCGGGTCGCGATTGACGGCAGCCATTGCTTCGTCGCGGACGGAACGCCAGATCGGATCGACCGGTTGCAGCACATTGTGGCGCAAGAGCGTGTTCATCTACATGTCTCCGCCGCGCCGCCCTCAGGCACGGCGCGCTTGAATATCGCAGGCCGGAGCACAGGCGTCACGGCCATACACAACGGGCCAGGTCGCCGCCGGGCCAATTTCCCACAGCTATAAAGCAGTTCCGGCAACCGGTGAACTCAATTTTCCTGATCATGGCTTCAATTGGGTTGCCTTGCCGCAAAGTCAACCTGACGACGAAAAACCCCGCGCTCGCGGGCATTGGCCACAGGCAAGTGGGGCTGTCGCTTCTCCCCGATATCCACACAAGCGACATACAAGATGTTGGGGGTCATAAAACTTGCAGGACGAGCCCTTGACGAATGCCCTTCGAGTCGCCTTTTATTGGCCATGCGTTCGGTGTTGCGGACGCGGCCGGAGAGTTTCGAGCCCGGTCTTTTTCCCGGATAAAGCGCGTTTGGTCCGCATGTTTTCGTTCAGAACGGAAGGCTGCGGAGACGTCTTTTTGCGCCTGGAAGCAGATAAAAGGCTCGAAATTTTTATCGTTTAATACTATATTTAGTGTTTGCGATCACCATTCCGGCTAGATAGTGTGGCGCACTCCTCCGTATGGAGGAATTGCAGTGATTTTTGATCCCGACAGGCGGATGGCCTCCGGCGCTTCCGCAATTGTCGTGGAGCCGGTTGCCGGTCACATCGGAAAAGCAGGCTCGGCCCGCTGCTCCGACGTCTTGTCCGGATCAGGTGCCGTTTTTCGGGGAACGGGTTGGGCGGACGCCCCGAAAAGCGCTATATATAGTCGAAGGGACAAACGAGATGCGCATCGAAAGGCACTTCACCAGGGCGGGCCAGTCCCCCTATGCGGAAATCGAATTCCGCAAGGCGCTGTCGGAGATCAAGAACCCTGACGGTTCCATCGTCTTCCGGCTCGACAATATCGACGTGCCGGCTCAGTTCTCGCAGGTTGCGGCCGACATTCTCGCCCAGAAGTATTTCCGCAAGGCCGGCGTGCCCGCGCGCCTGAAAAGGATAGAGGAAAACGACGTCCCTTCCTTCCTCTGGCGTTCTGTCGCCGATGAAGCGGCCCTTGCCGAACTGCCCGAGGGCGAACGCTACGGTTCCGAGACCGATGCGCGTCAGGTGTTCGACCGTCTGGCCGGCACCTGGGCCTACTGGGGCTGGAAAGGCAAGTATTTCGACGGCGAGGAAGATGCGCAGGCATTCAAGGACGAGCTGTCCTACATGCTCGCCACCCAGCGCGTGGCGCCCAACTCGCCGCAATGGTTCAACACCGGCCTGCACTGGGCCTACGGGATCGACGGTCCCGGACAGGGCCATTTCTACGTCGATCCCTTCACCGGCAAGATGACCCGCTCGAAGTCGGCCTACGAGCATCCGCAGCCGCATGCCTGCTTCATCCAGTCCGTGGGCGACGATCTCGTCAACGAAGGCGGCATCATGGACCTGTGGGTGCGCGAGGCGCGCCTGTTCAAATACGGCTCCGGCACCGGCTCCAACTTCTCGCATCTGCGTGGCGAAGGCGAAAAGCTTTCCGGCGGCGGCAAGTCTTCGGGCCTGATGAGCTTCCTCAAGATCGGCGACCGCGCCGCCGGCGCCATCAAGTCGGGCGGCACCACCCGCCGCGCCGCCAAGATGGTGATCGTCGATGCCGACCATCCCGACATCGAGTCCTTCATCGACTGGAAGGTGAAGGAGGAACAGAAGGTCGCCGCCCTCGTCACCGGCTCCAAGATCGTGCGCAAGCATCTCGACGCGATCATGAAAGCCTGCGTCAACTGCGAGGGTCAGGATGACGACTGCTTCGATCCCTCGATCAACACCGCGCTCAAGCGCGAGATCAAGGCCGCGAAGAAGAACGCCGTGCCGGAAAACTACATCCAGCGCGTCATCCAGTTCGCACGGCAGGGCTACACCTCGATCGAGTTCAAGACCTACGACACCGACTGGGATTCGGAAGCCTATCTCACCGTTTCGGGCCAGAACTCGAACAACTCCGTCTCGCTGAAGGACGATTTCCTGCGCGCGGTGGAGAAGGACGGCGACTGGAACCTGATCCGCCGCATCGACGGCAAGGTCCACAAGACCCTCAAGGCCCGCGACCTGTGGGAAAAGATCGGCTACGCCGCATGGGCCTCGGCGGATCCCGGCCTGCACTTCAACACCACCATGAACGACTGGCACACCTGCCCGGCCGCCGGTCCGATCCGGGCTTCCAACCCGTGCTCGGAATACATGTTCCTCGACGACACGGCCTGCAACCTCGCCTCGGTCAACCTTTTGCCCTACCGCAATGCCGACGGCACCATCGACATCGCCGCCTACGAGCACACCGTGCGGCTGTGGACGATCGTGTTGGAAGTCTCCGTCATGATGGCGCAGTTCCCGTCGCGCGAGATCGCGGAACTGTCCTACAAGTACCGCACGCTCGGCCTCGGCTACGCCAATATCGGCGGCCTGCTGATGACCGCCGGCGTCCCCTACGATTCGGACGAGGGCCGCGCGCTGTGCGGCGTGCTGACCGCGCTGATGACCGGCGTTTCCTACGCCACCTCGGCCGAGATGGCGCGCGAGCTGGGCGCCTTCGCGGATTATCCGCGCAATGCCGACAACATGCTGCGGGTGATGCGCAACCATCGCCGCGCCGCCTATGGCGAGAAGGACGGCTACGAGAAGCTGGCCGTCAATCCGGTTCCGCTCGAAGCTGAACATGTATGGCAGAAGGAGCTGGTCGAGCACGCCAAAGCTGCATGGGACCGCGCCCTCGAACTCGGCGAGGAACACGGCTACCGCAACGCACAGGCGACCGTGATCGCGCCGACCGGCACCATCGGTCTGGTCATGGACTGCGACACCACCGGCATCGAGCCCGACTTCGCTCTGGTGAAGTTCAAGAAGCTGGCCGGCGGCGGCTACTTCAAGATCATCAACCGCGCCGTGCCGGAAGCGCTGCGCACGCTGGGCTACTCCGAAAGCCAGATCGCCGAGATCGAGGCTTATGCCGTCGGCCATGGCAACCTGAATCAGGCTCCGGGCGTAAACCCTTCAACGCTCAGGGCAAAAGGCTTCACCGACGAGAAGATCGAGGCGCTGAACGGCGCGTTGAAGTCAGCCTTCGACGTCAAGTTCGTGTTCAACCAGTGGACGCTGGGCGCGGACTGGCTGAAGGAAACCTTCGGCTTCACCGACGAGCAACTCAACGACTTCTCCTTCGAGATGCTGCCTGCCCTCGGCTTCTCGAGGAAGGAGATCGAGGCCGCCAACATCCATGTCTGCGGGGCGATGACGCTTGAAGGCGCGCCCTTCCTCAAGGATGAGCATCTGCCGGTGTTCGACTGCGCCAATCCGTGCGGCAAGATCGGCAAGCGCTACCTGTCGGTGGAAAGCCACATCCGCATGATGGCGGCGGCGCAGCCCTTCATCTCGGGCGCCATTTCCAAGACCATCAACATGCCCAACGAGGCGACGGTCGAGGACGCCAAGAACGCCTACATGCTGTCGTGGAAGCTGGCGCTGAAGGCCAACGCGCTCTATCGCGACGGCTCCAAGCTCTCGCAGCCGCTCAACGCCTCGCTGATCTCCGACGAGGAGGACGAAGAGGACGATGCCATCGAGACGCTGGTCGCCGCCCCCGCCGCCGCAAGGGCGGTCGAGGTGACGGAGAAGATCATCGAGCGCGTGGTGGAAAAGGTGGTGCGCGACCGCGAGAAGCTGCCCAACCGCCGCAAGGGCTACACCCAGAAGGCCGTGGTCGGCGGGCACAAGGTCTACCTGCGCACCGGCGAGTTCGACGACGGACGTCTGGGCGAGATCTTCATCGACATGCACAAGGAAGGCGCTGCCTTCCGCGCCATGATGAACAATTTCGCCATCGCCATCTCGCTCGGCCTGCAATATGGCGTGCCGCTGGAGGAATATGTCGAGGCCTTCACCTTCGTGAAGTTCGAGCCGGCGGGCATGGTGCAGGGCAACGACGCCATCAAGAGCGCCACGTCGATCATCGACTATGTGTTCCGCGAGCTGGCGATCTCCTATCTGGGCCGCAACGACCTTGCCCATGTCGATACCGACTTCTCCAACACCTCGCTCGGCAAGGGCATCACCGAAGGCAAGGCCCTGCCCTTCTCCCGGGGCCTCACGCGCGGCGCTTCGCCGGTGAAGCTGGTCACCCCGACCGGCGAGCCAAAGGGCATGGCGGGCGGCCCGGCGGACAAGACCACGCCGCAGCGTTCCGTGCCAACGGCCTATGCCTCCAACGTGCATCCGATCTCGGCCGGTGCCACGGCGCTGAAGACCGAGCCGGCAACCGATGGCGCGGTCGCCTTCAAGCGCGACTATGAGGAGCGGGCGAAGGAAGTGCCGGAAGAAGTCGTGGAAACAGCCGCCGAGGCGTTGTTCACGGACGCCGCCGCGAAGGAAGCGGCCGACGCCAAGAAGCTCGCCGCCGCGCGTCGCCAGCAGTCGCTGATGCAGGGCTATACCGGCAACGAGTGCTCGGAATGCCATAACTTCACCATGGTGCGGAACGGCACCTGCGAGAAGTGCGACACCTGCGGCGCGACCAGCGGCTGCAGCTGATATTTCGAAACTGGGAAAAAGCCGCTGGAACGCCATGTTCCGGCGGCTTTTTTCGTAAGGGAACCTCAATCCCCGACAGCTCACGACATGTCACCTGCCTCCGAAGACAGATCGCCATGGCCCAGAGGTCGCTTGCCGGCCATATCCGGGCGAAAAAAATTCAAAGTCCGGGACTAATACGAGGTGCGGCTTCGTAAACGCATCATGAGTTCAGGCACGTCCCGCTTCGACATCACCGGCCAGCTGGGCGCCATGCGGCGCTATGCCCGCTCGCTGACGCGCGACGACGTGCAGGCCGAAGACCTCGTGCACGACGCCCTCGTCCGCGCTTACGAGAAGCGCGGCAGCTTCAGGGAGAGCGGCAATCTGCGGGCCTGGCTGCTGTCGATCCTGCACAATGTCTTCATCGACGGACGCAGGGCGCGGCAGGCCGAAAATCTCCGCATCGAGAAGGCAGCGGAGCTTACCGAACCGCACCTTGCGCCGGCCCAGGACCATCAGTTGCGTCTCAATCAGGTCCGGCGCGCCTTCATGGCGCTTCCGGAGGAACAGCGCACCGCGCTGCATCTGGTTGCGGTGGAAGGAATGAGCTTCAGCGAGGCTGCGGATGCTCTGGGCATCCCCTCCGGAACGCTTATGTCGCGGCTGGCGCGGGCGCGAGCCGCACTCAGGGCCATGGAGGATGCACCGGGCACCCGCACGGACGGCGACGCCCCGTCGCACCTCAGGATCGTAGGAGGATCGAATGAGTCATCCCGTTGACCCGGTCACCGAAGCGGACCTGCAAGCCTATGTCGAGGATCGCCTGCCCATGACGCGCCGCATCGAGGTCGAGGCCCATCTTTGCCACGACATCGGTGCTGCCATGCGCGTCATCGCCGATCTCAGGATCCGTGACGAATTGCGTCTGGCCCTTGGCGAGATGCCGCGCATGGGAAGCATCGCCACGACGAAAGCCGCACGGCGCCTTGAAAGGGGGCTGGCCACGTCGAGGCTGGTGCGCCGGTTTCGACAGGTGGCGGCTGTCGCGATGCTCGTAGGGCTTGGCTGGCTCGCGCATTCGCAATTCGGCCCCCTCGGCGTGGGCGAGGTCGTGGCATCGACCATGCCCCCGGCCTATGTCGCAGATGCCGTCAGGGCCCACAGGACGACGCTCATCCGGGCCGCGATGCATTCGCAACCCGTGGCCCCCCGTTACGATCCGGCCGAAATCCGCTCCGCGACAGCGATCGTTCTTCCCACCCTGCCCGACGACTGGACCGTCACCGATGTTCAGATATTTCCGTCCACCTTCGGCCCAAGCGTGGAGATGACCATCCGGACCGGCTCCATCGGCACGGTTTCGCTGTTTGCCGCGCGCCCCGGAACCTTCGACGTCGTACCCGCAACGCTCTCGCGGCAGGACGATCTTTCCGCCGCGCACTGGCAGATCGGCGAGGTTGCCTACGCGCTCGTCACGCGCGGCGGAACCGACGAACTGAACCGCGCCGCGGAACGCCTCGTCGACACCCTCTATTGAAAGCAATCAACCCACACCTTCAGGAGGTTATTGAATGAACACCCCGAATTACGGCTATCGTGCAGGCGTCGGCCAGCAAAGCGCGGCCCTGTTCGACGAGGGCCTGCGCCAGCATATGCTGCGCGTCTACAACTATATGGCGCTCGGGCTGGTGCTGACAGGCGCCGTCGCCTTCATCGTGTCATCGGTTCCGGCACTCTACGTGCCGATCTTCTCGACACCGCTGAAGTGGGTGGTGATGCTCGCCCCCCTCGCCTTCGTGTTCCTGTTCTCGTTTCGCATACAGACCATGACGGCAGCCGGCGCACAGGCCATGTTCTGGGCCTTCTGCGGGCTCATGGGACTGTCGCTCGCCTCGGTATTCCTCGTCTTCACGGGCACCTCGATCGCGCGCACCTTCTTCATTGCCGCCACCATGTTCGGCGCCATGAGCCTCTACGGCTATACGACGAAGACGGACCTGACGAAGTTCTCGTCCTTCCTCATCATGGGCCTGATCGGCGTTCTGATCGCGGCGCTGGTCAACCTGTTCATGCAGTCCTCGGCGCTGCAATTCGCCATCTCGGTGATCGGCATCTTCGTGTTCCTCGGCCTGACCGCATGGGACACACAGACGATCAAGGAACAGTATGCGGAGAATTTCGATTCCGAATCCAGGCAGAAGCTGGCCGTGTGGGGCGCGTTCTCGCTGTACCTGAATTTCGTCAACATCTTCCAGTTGCTGCTCAATTTCACCGGCGAGCGCGAGTAGCCACCGGATCCCGGACCAAGAAAAGGACGACAGGATGGATCGAAACGACAGCCAGGCGATCGAGCAGCTTTTCAGCAGGCTCGATGCCGTCGAGCGTCAGGCGCCGCCCCGCGACGGTGAAGCCGAAGCCTATATCCGGGACCGCATCGCCTCCCAGCCCGGCGCGCCATACTATATGGCGCAGACCATCATCGTGCAGGAGCAGGCGCTGGAAGCGGCGCAAGCCCGCATAGAGGAACTGGAGGCGCAAGCACGCCAGCACTCCGGCGGCATCTTGGGCGGGCTTTTCGGCAACAGCCGCCCGCCGCAGCGGTCGGGAACCGTGCCGCGCATCGGCCGGACCGGCACAGCAGTGCCCCGGTCGCCTCTGCCTGGCGACACGGCCCACAATGGGCGCGCTGGCGCAGGAGGAGGTTTCCTCGCGGGCGCGGCCCAGACCGCCATGGGCGTTGCGGGCGGCGTGCTTCTTGGCAATGCCATTGCCGGCATGTTCGGCGGCGGCGAGGCACAGGCAGCCGATGACGACACCGGAGCCGCCGACGAAGGATTCGACGGCGGCTTCGACGACATCGATTTCTGACCGGATTTTCGCTCGCAACGGGGGCCGGTATCGCCGGCCCCTTTGTTTTTCTGCAAGCAGCGCCGATAACAAGACTTCACGGGGAGAGCGTCTTCGGCTGAAGAACACCGCCTCCTTCCGGAGGCGTCAGTCAGCCTCGGCCATCAGTTGCCGTCCACCCAGCCAGTTGCGCCACTGCGCTTCGGTCCCGTTGAAGACGTTGAGGTCTATGTTGCCCTTCACGCCGTGCGACAGGCCCGATCCCGAATATTGCCAGAACACCCATTTGCGGCCCGGATAGACCCTGGAAGGGTGCTGGGCCACGGCACGCAGCCAGAACGGATAGTCCGTGAAAGCGCCTTTCAGGTTGTCGGCATAGAAATCGGGGGCGGTGTAGATGATGGGCCGCTGGCCATAGTGGCGCTCCAGCCTGTCCATGAAGACCTGCATCTTCTCGCGCACCTGCGCCGGCGACGGGCGCTTGCGGCAGCGCGACTCGCCATTCCATTCCACATCGATGACGGGCGGTAAAGCGCCGGCCACCTTAGGCACGTTGCGGATGAACCAGTCGGCCTGCTCGCTCGCCGGCCGGCACCAGTAGAAGAAATGATAGGCGCCGCGCCTGATCCCTGCGGCGGCCGCGCCGGTCCAGTTCTTCATGAACATGGGGTCGAGGTGGTCGCCGCCGTCCGTTGCCTTGATGAAGGCGAAATTTGCGCCCTGGCTGCGCAGCTTCGGCCAGTCGATCTCGCCCTGCCAGCGTGAAACGTCCACACCGTGAACCGCGTAGTGGCGCGGCGCGACCTTGCCGAAATTGATCGGCTTGGCGTCGCGGAAGCGTTGCGGATGGATGGCCGCATCGATCGCCTTCTGCGATCTGGTCGCGGGGCGCGGCGTGGGAACGAGCGCCGCGGTTTCCAGCGCCGGCATGGCGAAGCCGGAATCGGTCTCGCCTCCGGTGAGCGCCGCGATCTGGTCCTCCACCTTTTCGGCAGGGGGCGCGGCCTGGGCCGTGGCGCTCCCGCCCACCCTGACAGAGGGCGTTACCGGCCGCTCGATCGAACTGGTCGTCTCCTGCGAGGGGCGCGGGACGATATCCTCGATGCCGACGCGTGAGCAGCCGGATGCAACGAGACCGAGAATGACAAGCGCTGGCAAAGCTGAAGAACGCATCCGGGACCTGTACGCAAAACTACATCGGCCGGCAGGCAGACTGATGCCACTCCGGAACCCGGGACAATTATGAAGGATGAATTACCAAGAAAGTTTGAATCAATTTTTTAACGTTTGGCGCGAGTCGGCACGTTCCGCCCGGTTCGACCCCGGACGGAAAGCGCTGATCGAAGGTTCAGGGGCAAATCCCCTGCTCGCGGCATTCGCGCGCCACCATGTAGGCGGGAGGCAGCGAGGGGTCCTCGACACGGGCGCGGGCGCGTTCGAGCATCCAGCGCAACCCTTTCGGATTCACGCGGTCGCGTTGCATGACGAGCTGAACCATCGGATCGTCCAGCAATTCGTCGAGCCTGCTCTTTTCCTCGCTCATGTCGTGCCTCTTCATTAAGCCCTGCGCCGATGCGGCATAGATAGGTACCGAATCTTGACGCGCCAATGGCACTGAGACGACTAAGCTATGGCAAATGCGTGAAATTTCGCGGCGGGCATTGCCCTGCTTTCAGCCGCATCGGGAAAGGATCAATGTTTCCGGGCCTGAACGAGATAGGCGTCGATCGTCTGCTCGCCCAGCCATTTCATGGCTTCCAGCCGGTGCAGCCCTTCGACAAGCACGTAGCGCTTGCCGTCGTGGCGCACCTGGATCGGTGTTGTCATGCCGTTTTCGACGATATTCTCGGCAAGATGGCGCACCGTTTCGGGATGAAGCGTCTTGCGGCGTGCCGCAGGCACGTAAATCCCGTTCACCGCAACTTTCTGGACTCTGAGCATACCGACCCCACCTGTTTCGCCGACCGCAAACCGGCCCGCCGCCATCACTATATAGTGTCTTGTTGCAGGCAGTCGCGATTAACATGCCCCGCCCGGATGTCAGCGCTTCTTTGCGGCTCCGGCGGCTTCATCGATAAGCATGTTGGCGATCTGCATGCGGATCATTGCGCGCTGGCGCAGATGCGGCGGCACCCGGTCGGGGTGGTTCGCGAGGGCGAAGCGGCGGCGCGCCCCCCGCAAATCGACACCCGGTTGTCCAAGGCCGAGTTCAGCTGCGATCGATTCGGGGTCGACTGGCGCGAGTTCCGGGAGGATCGGCTGTTGAGCGGTATCCGCCTCGCCCAGTGCTGCCCTTGCCTGATCCAGCAGGGCGGCAAATTCAACACCGAGATCGACACCGCTGTCACGATACTGCGCAGCCAGGGCATCTTCCGACACCTTTATGCGCCCGCAATGCAACTCCTCGACCACGGCGAGATAGTCGAACGGTATTGTCGGATTTGCCGGCAACGGCCGATCCTCGCCGGCCGAGACGAAAAGATCGTCCAGCAGGGACGCGAAATCCTTTGCTGCGCCACTGGCTATGTCCGCCTCCCCGTACTGGAACGCGCACAGGCTAGGCGCGGTCCGTTAAGATTGGGTGGCATCCACGGTTAGAAATTAATTCCCGGGCTCCAAACCTGCCTGAATTCATGGCAGCCATGCCTATGTTGCAGCGCACAATCGTCACAAATGACGTATAAGAGGGAACATGGGAGGACAATTCAGGAGCCCGGTCATGGGTTTTGTCACAGAACTGTTCGCCCGCCCCCGCCCTCAGGAAGAAGTGCGCTATCGCACGGCATTGGCTCTGCTCAACGCCATGAGCAATTCCGATCGCGCCGACATCGGCATCAAGCCGGCGGATTTTCCGCGCATAGCCCGCGAAATGTCGATGCGCTGACCGTCAAGATGCAATGCGTGCGTGTGGCGAATCGGTGCCGCCTCGCATAGTCTCCTCCTCCACTGTGCCGCATTCACGCGTCAGGTCGCGGACATGGCAGGAGACAGACATATGAACAGAGCATTGGCGCGGACCCTCACGACGGTCTTTTCGGGCTGCCTTGTTGCTGCGGCTTCCATCACAGCGCGCGCGGACACGGACGCTCCCTATATCGACGACCGGTCCGATCCGGCGGCGCTGATCCGGTCGCTCTACAGCGCCATAAACCGTCACGAATACGCACGGGCGTGGGACTATTTCGGCGAGACAAAGCCTGCGGCGGACTTCGAAAGCTTCGCCAAGGGCTATGAAGGCACGACCTCGGTTGAGGTCGAGACCGGCGGCATTTCGGAGGAAGGGGCGGCAGGCAGCATCTACTACACCATACCGGTGGCGATCCGCGCCGGGCAGCAGGACGGCGGCGAGAAGATTTTCGCTGGCTGTTATACGCTGCGCCAGCTCAGCGCCCAGACACAGGAACCGCCTTTCAGGCCGTTGCACATCGAAAAGGGCGAGCTGGAGCCAGGCACATCGGCCTTCGAGCATGCGTTGCCGGCAAGCTGCCGAGACGGCCCGATGCCGCCCCAGCGCGATACCTTTCTGGAAAAAGCGAAGGCTGCCTTTGCCGCCAGCTATGGCGAGCGGTGCGATGCTTCCCTGTCCGGGGACGACGAGGCCACGGGCATCGTCGATTATACGATCCGCTACCACACCAGGAACGACGACGCCGAAAAGGAAGCGCGGCTGTTCCGCTTCCTGTGCATGCGTGGGGCCTATAACGAGACTTTCGCCTTTTACCTGACGGATGACGAGGGAGGCGTGCGCCAGCTTCAGTTTGCCGAGCCGGAACTCGACATTCATTACGCGAATGACGACCCCGAAGGGAAGCTGGAGGCTGTCAACGTCATCGGGTACAACACGGCCGACGAGCTGGTGAATGCCGATTATGATGAGGCAACCCATTCGATCGTCTCGCATTCCAGATGGCGCGGCGTGGGAGATGCCTCTTCCACCGGCACATGGCTTTTCCGCGATGGCCGGTTCTCGCTGGTTCAGTACGAGGTCGATGCATCCTATGACGGCCAGATCAACCCCGAGACCGTTCTGGACTACAATACAGCGCCCTGACCGGTTTATCTGGCTACGGAAAGCATCCAGTTGAGCGTCTCGCGCCAGTCCGTCATCCGGATCGGCGTGCCGTGCGTCCCTGTCTCGAAGCGCACGAAACGTGCAGGATAGTTTTTCGACTTGCCCAGAATTGCGCGGAAGAAGGCTTCCTGCTTGCCGACCGGGAATACGGGGTCCCCGCTGCCCTGCCCGAAGAAAACGGGAATACGCCGTTTGAAGGCGGGACTGGCCAGAAAGCCCTCGTCCCACAGGGAGCCGAGCAGCAGAAGCCCGTCGACCTCCGCGCCGGCGTCCTTGCCTGCCGCCAGCCTCCAGCAGAGCGCACCGCCCATCGAGCCGCAGGCGACAAACACCTTCGCGCCCGGTGAACGCCCGGCGTAATGGTCGATGAGCGCCGCAATCTCGGATGCGCCGCGCTCTCCGAAATCGGAGAAATCCGGTGACAGGTAGAGCCCGCCATTCTGCGCCATCAGGTTCTTGATGCGGTTGAAATTGCCGCCGAAAGTGAAATCGTCCACCCCCTGACGACGGCTGCCGCCCTGCCCGTGCAGGTAAAGCACGATAACGCCGGCGCCTTCCGTTCGTCCAACGGCAAAATGCCGTATCGCACCGGCATCCGTCTTCAGCGTCAGATCTTTCTGAACCTTGCGCACGGCGGTCGAAACGTAAGCGCCCTTCACCCGGCGCTCGGGAATCTGGTCACGCCCGTTGATGTCGCGCATCTCGCGATAATCAACCACCCTGTAGACATCGCCCGGCTCGGACGACAGGATCGCGGGATAGGCGAACAGATCGTCCTTATAGGGCTTGAGCGCAGGCGACTGCGCGCCGGCCGGAGCGGCCAGCAGCAGGATCGACACAAAGGCGATGAAACCGCGCATCCCACGCGATTGCACCGGAGGCGCGGCACCTGTCAACGGTGCAGCGGAGATGTGGGGTCGCGTGAGCGCGAGGCCGAAATGACCTCGGCGAGGACAGCGACCGCGATTTCGGCGGGGTTGGCGGCCGAAATGTTCAGACCAATGGGCGACCGGATCCGCCCGAGCAGATCGCGGCTGACACCCGCGGCCAGCAGACGCTCATTGCGTTGCTCGCGCAGCTTGCGGCTTCCCAGAACGCCCACATAGAAGCAGCCGGCTTCCAGCGCAGCCTGAAGCGGCAAATCGTCGATCCTCGGATCGTGGGTAAGCGCGGCAAGCGCCGTGCAGGAATCGAGCGGCTGTGCGGCAAACACCTCCTGCGGCCAGCTTGCATGCAGCGTCACTTCCGGAAAGCGTTCCGGCGTGGCGAAGGCGGTGCGCGGATCGATGATCTCCACCGGAAAGCCAGCGATACGGGCCATCGGCACCAGCGCCTGGCTGATGTGGACCGCGCCGATCAGCACGAGGCGCGGCTGTGGCAGATAGGCGTTGAGGAACAGGCTTTGCCCTGCCGTCTCCACATGGCGGGAGCGACCGGTCTCGAAAGCGACCCGGACCGCTTCACAGATGTCCCGGGGCGCTTCATCTTCCCGCCGGATGAGATGGACGGCTCCGTCACGAAGGTCTGTCGCGACGACGACAGGCCGGCGCGCGCGGCGCTCCGCATTCAAAAGTGTGAGAAGGCCGCCAGGGCTCTGCGGGTATCCGGACGGCTGCCCGCCCTCCAGCCGCCTGACATGAACGCGGATGCGGCCGCCGCAGGACAGGCCAACCTTCCAGGCGGTTTCATCTTCCACCCCGAAATCGAGTGTCCGGGCGGAGCCCGACCCGATCACGTCGAGCGCTTCCGTTATCACCGCACCCTCGACGCAACCACCGGATACGGAACCTTGAAAATTGCCGTCCGCATCGATGACGAGATGACTTCCGGCCGGCCGCGGCGCCGAGCCCCATGTGTCCACGACGGTGGCCAGTGCAACCTTGCGCCCTTCGGCCAGCCATTTTTCCGCAATTTCCAGCGGATCGCGGGGCAGGCTTGTGTCAAGCGGTCCGCTCATACCCTTCGCTCAGAGAATCTCATAGCGGCGGTCATGGTACATCAGCGGCCGCTGATCCTGCCCGATGCGAAGGCCGGTGACGCGTCCGAAAAGCACGCGATGCGTCGCGATGTCCTTTGTGTCGATGATCTCGCAATCGAACACAGCGACCGCGTCAACGAGCGTCGGCGCACCGGTTTCGATCGTGTCCCACTCGCCGGCCCTGAAGCGTTCCGCCATGGTCGGCAGCCCGGTCTGGCCTGAAATGGCCGCAGCCAGCGGCCGATGCCGCTCCCCCAGCGTGTTGAGCGCAAACTTGCCATTCACGAGATAGGCCTCGTTCCGGGCATTCTCGCGGTTGAGGCACACCAGAACGATGGGCGGCGTGTCCGATACGGAGCAGGTCGCGGTCACGGTGGCGCCGCGCAGGCCACCGGGCCCGTCGGTGGTCACGATATGGACGTGGCCGGCAAATTTGGCCATCGCATCGCGATAAGCCTGAGGTCCGATATCGTTCTTCTTGAGCACTGGCAGCGATCCATTTGCAATTTTACCGTTATATAAGCCGGGCTTGCACGGGCCACAAGCAACACATGCCGCAAAGACAAGGCGATCCTGGATTGCGATCTGCCGTGTTGCGCAACACCGCGCCAGCCTCTACAGCAGGGCGACCCGGCAAAGAAGCTGAAGGATATACCCGTTCACCGATGCGCATCGCACAGGCCATAGCAGCAGCCCTTGTCGGCCACTTGCTTGCCTTCGGCGCCCATGCCGATCCGCTCGCAGTCGGTGTCGCGGCGCCTCTTTCGGGCGCGGCGGAATTGCTGGGCCGCCAGATCGAGGCCGGAGCGCAACTCGCGGCCCATGCCCATGAAACCGAACTGACAATTGCCGACGACGGCTGCACGGCCGCCGGCGGTGAGGCTGCGGCCAGACGCTTCGCACAAGCCCGTGCACAGGCCGTCATCGGCTTTCTCTGCATGGAATCACTGGAAGCCGCAGCGCCCATTCTCAAGGATGCAGGCATTCCCGTGATCGCCATCGGCGTGCGCAACGACAGCCTGACCGACCGCCGCGAGCGTACCGGCTGGCCGGTGTTCCGGCTCGGCCCACGCGGCGACGACGAGCGCAATGCGGTGGCATCTCTCCTGACCCGGCTCTGGAAGGACGCGCATTTCGCGATCGTCGACGACGGAACCATCTACGGGCGCGAACTGGCTGAAACCTTGCGGGCGCAGGCCGAACAGGCAGCTCTCAAGCCGGTTTTCGTCGACACGTTCCGGCCGGGACTGGAGAACCAGATCGCACTTGTCGGGCGCCTGAAGAGAGCTGGCGCGACGCATGTCTTCGTCGGCGGCGATGCCGAAGACATCGCCATCATAGGCCGCGATGCCGTCGCCCTCGAAGCGGGCATAACATTTGCCGGCGGAGAGGCGCTGCGCGCCCCTTCCGGCGATGTGGCGCTCGCAGCCGGTACGCTGATGATTGCCCTGCCGGAATGGGCCGAGGTGGCGGACCCGAAGATTTTGGAGGCGTTTGGCGCGAATGGCGCGATTGCCGAAGGCTACGCATTGCCCGCCTATGCTGCGGTTCAGGTGGCCAGGGCCGCTGCGGGAGGCAGCCAGCCAGTGGAGGAAGCGCTTTCCGGCCGGGATTTCACTACCGTCATCGGGCCGATCCGTTTCGACGCCAAAGGCGACCTGACGCAAAACCCCTATCGCCTGTTCCGTTTCGACGGACAGCGCTTCCTGCCGGCTGAGGTGCAGTGATGTTCCGGACAGGCCCACGCAACCTCATTACCGATGTTCCCGGACTGCGGGTCGGCAACGCCGCCGACGCCCATATCGGATCGGGCGTTACCGCCGTTCTGTGCGACGAGCCGGCAACCGCGGCGGTACAGGTTCTGGGCGGCGCGCCCGGCACCCGCGAAACCGATCTTCTCGAGCCCCACAACACTGTGGAAACCGTCAATGCCGTGGTGCTTTCCGGGGGATCCGCCTTCGGGCTCGATGCCGCCGCCGGCACTCAGGCGTGGCTGCGCGAACAGGGCATCGGCTTTGCCGTGCAGGACCAGATCGTGCCCATCGTGCCGGCTGCCATCCTGTTCGACCTCACCAACGGCGGAAACAAGGACTGGGGGCGCTATCCGCCCTATCGCGAGCTTGGATATGAAGCCGCCGCCATCGCCAGCCCGGATTTCGCCATCGGCACGCAGGGGGCCGGCGCGGGCGCGCTGACCGCCGGCCTGAAGGGCGGGCTCGGCTCTGCCTCAACCGTGCTCGACAATGGAATCACCGTAGGGGCGCTGGTGGCGGTCAATCCGCTCGGATCGGTGACGGTGGGGCGCAGCCGTCATTTCTGGGCCGCCCCCTTCGAGATCGGCGACGAGTTCGGCGGGCTCGGCCTGCCCTCCCCCATGCCGCGCGAGGCGCGTGAGGTGCGGCTGAAATTCAGCGAGAAACCGCAAGGGGCCAGCACCACCATCGCCGTCATCGCAACCGACGCGGTGCTTACCAAGGCTTCCGCCAAGCGGCTGGCCATCGCAGCCCACGATGGCTTCACGCGCGCAATATGGCCCAGCCACACACCGTTCGACGGCGATCTGGTCTTCGCGCTGGCGACAGGGCGCAGCGGCATCGCTGTTTCTGCGGAAGAAGCCATCATGCTCGGCGCGGCAGCCGGCGCCACCATGACGCGGGCCATTGCGCGCGGTGTGCATGCGGCCAAGGCAGCGGAAAACGACCCCTTTCCTGTATGGTCAGCGCGCTGAGCGATGCCGGGGCAGATGGCTGGACGCGGGGCGCGGACCGACCTACCCTGATCCCGAACCCGCCATCGGAAGAACATGATGTTCCATTTCGATCAACTTGAACGGCAGAAGACCGCGAGAGGCAGGGAGCTTCTTTCGGCCGACAGGGTTGACGCCGACAAACCTACTGCTGTCAGTGCGCCGCCTGCGCCCGACAACGGCAAAGTTAGTATCGAGCGCGGGGAAGACGGGTCAATCAGGGCTATCGTTCCCGCTCCCTGAGCGATCGTCACGTTCCCTCCGCGCCATCGGACTTCCCTTCACAAAGCCTGATTTTCAGCAAAGGCATGGGCTATGATCATGCTTTCTTTCCCACAGGAGCCTGCCTTGCGATTCGCCAGACTTTCTTCCCTTCTGATCCTTGCCTGCACCATGGCCACGGGCGTCCGCGCCGGCGATGTGGCAGAACTGGATATCCTCGGCTTCAGCCAGAACGGAGGCATCTTCGCCTTCGAGGAATATGGCGTGCAGGACGGCTCCGGCTTCCCCTATGCCAACCGCTACTACATCGACACGGCGAGCGACAGCTATGTGAAGGGAACGCCGGTTCGGGTGCGCATCGATGACGAAAACGCCAGCTTGCAGGCCGCGCGCGACAAGGCACGCGAACAGGGCGAGGCCATCGTCCGGCAATCGGAACTTGCCGCCAATCGCGGCTATACGGCCGGCAGCAATGCGGTAACGGAGCTTTCGGCCGATCCGCTTCGCATGGCCGTCAATCCGCGCCCGGTGTTCCCGGCCATCGACAAACCGCTGGAATTCCGGCTGGAAACCATTCCCTTCGGCGAGCTTGAGCAATGCCATGGCATGGGCGAGGCTAGGGGGTTCCGCCTGCTGCGCATCGACGCCACCGATGGCGGCAGCACCCGGATCGTTCATGAGGACAAGTCCGTGCCGCAAAGCCGTGGCTGCCCGACCGGCTATTCGATCGGCGCGATCCAGACCTTTGCCAGCGAAGGCAGCATCAGCCACTATGCCATGCTGATCGCCGTGCAGAAGATCGGCTTCGAGGGGCCGGATTACCGCTGGATGGCGGTCACCCGGAAATTCTGAACGCGAGAAGCAGAACGAATTTTCCCGAGGCCGGGCATTGTTCCGGCCTTTTCGCTGCCGGCACAGGTCATCGTGCGTTGAGCATCGGCCCTCTGTCTGTTAGGACGCGTGCGACTTCCCCGATAAAGCTGAGGGCCCTGAGATGATCCCCCGTTATTCCCGGCCGGAAATGGTCGCCATCTGGTCGCCTGAGACCCGCTTCCGCATCTGGTTCGAGATCGAGGCCCATGCCTGCGACGCGCTGGCCGAACTTGGCGTGATCCCGAAGGAAGCCGCGAAGACGATCTGGGAAAAGGGCGGCAGCGCCACCTTCGACGTCGAGCGCATCGACGAGATCGAGCGCGTCACCAAGCATGATGTCATCGCCTTCCTCACCCATCTGGCCGAGTTCGTTGGCCCGGATTCGCGCTTCATCCATCAGGGCATGACCTCTTCCGACGTGCTGGACACCTGCCTTGCCGTACAGCTCACCCGCGCCGCCGACCTGTTGCTGGCCGACATCGACGCGCTGCTGGCGGCTCTCAAGCGCCGCGCGTTCGAGCACAAGGACACCGTTACCATCGGCCGCAGCCACGGCATCCATGCCGAGCCGACCACCTTCGGCGTGAAAATGGCGGAAGCCTATGCCGAATTTTCCAGAGCGCGCGAGCGGCTGGTGCATGCGCGCGAGGACATCGCCACCTGCGCCATTTCCGGCGCGGTCGGCACCTTCGCCAATATCGATCCTTACGTCGAAGAGCATGTGGCGAAGAAGCTTGGCCTAAAGCCGGAGCCGGTTTCCACGCAGGTCATTCCGCGCGACCGCCACGCCATGTTCTTCGCAACGCTCGGCGTCATCGCCTCGTCCATCGAGCGCCTCGCCATCGAAATCCGTCATCTGCAACGCACCGAAGTGCTGGAGGCGGAGGAATATTTCTCGCCGGGCCAGAAGGGCTCGTCGGCCATGCCGCACAAGCGCAACCCGGTGCTGACCGAGAACCTCACCGGCCTTGCCCGCATGGTGCGCTCCTACGCCTTCCCGGCCATGGAGAACGTAGCGCTGTGGCACGAGCGCGATATCTCGCACTCCTCGGTGGAGCGCATGATCGGCCCGGACGCCACCGTCACGCTGGACTTCGCGCTGGCGCGGCTTACCAACGTGATCGACAAGCTGCTGGTCTATCCCGAAAACATGGAGCGCAACCTCAACAGGTTCCGCGGGCTGGTGCATTCGCAGCGTGTTCTGCTGGCGCTGACGCAGGCCGGTGTGTCACGCGAGGATTCCTATCGCCTGGTGCAGCGCAACGCCATGAAGGTGTGGGAACAGGGCAAGGATTTCCTTGAGGAACTGCTGGCCGACGCGGAAGTGACGGCGGCTCTTTCCGAAGAAGAAATCCGCGAGAAGTTCGACCTCGGCTACCACACCAAGCATGTCGACACGATCTTCAGGCGGGTGTTCGGGAAGAGCTGAACGCGGCCTGATTGACCGCCTGCCCGTCTCACGACCAGCAGGCGGTCAGGAGCTTCAGGGCACGAAAGCGTCCATGAGAATGACGGTTCCCTCCCTGCGCTGGTGCCGATTGATGAGCGGCACCAGCCGCCGGAAATGTTCGCTGCGGCAATGCGCGTCCAGCGCGGCACGATCCGGCCACTTTTCGACAAACACGAAGTGGCCGGCATCCTTCTGGTCTACGAACAGATCGTAGGCGATGCAAAGCGGTTCAAGCCGCGTCTTCCCGACCAGTTCCGCATAAAGCGGCGTGACGGTGCCGATGTGATCCGGGTCGATGAAATCTTCGGCGATGACCTTGAGCATGCGCATTCCTGTCCTGAGATGGATACGAAGCGAAGCGCTCCGTCTCCGTCTGTTAGCAGGCGCCGATGCCGAAACCTGTCAGCAGGATGGCGCTCACGCTGCCTTTCCGGGAACGGTCCTGATCACCGTGCCCCAGGGATCCTCGCGGCTGGCCGCGGCAGAGGCTTCCGCCGAACGCATCTCCACCCACGACAAACCGCTGCGGCCGGGGTCGCGGCGGCCCGCGCCGGGGCTCTGCCAGATGTTGCCGGCGATGTGGTGATGATAGCCGCCGGACGACATGAACACGGCCTTGTCGCCATAATGCGCCACGGTGTCGAAGCCGAACTCCTTCTGCCACCAGTTTTCCGCCTGCGCGGGGTCGCCGACACGCAGATGGACATGGCCGACAACCGTGTTCTCCGGCGCACCCTGCCAGCCGGCGTCGCCGGCCGGGACGGAACCGATGACACCCTCGACATCCATGCGTGCGGTGGCCATCTCCACCTGCCCGTCATGCCAGTTCCAGCCTTCATGCGGCCGGTCGGCATAGATTTCGATGCCGTTGCCTTCCGGGTCGGTCAGGTAGAGAGCCTCGGACACGATGTGATCGGATGCGCCGTCGATCCTGATCTTGTCGGCTATGGCGTGGTTGATCCAGCGCCCAAGGTCGGCGCGTGACGGCAGCAGGAAGGCCGTATGGAACAGGCCGGCCGAACGCGGGTCGTCGGGCTTCGCGGCCTTGTCGGATTCGATCACCAGCAAAGGCCGGCCGGCAGCGCCCAGCGTGATGGTCTCGCCGTCGCGCGACAGTTCCTGCAAGCCGACGATGGTGCGATAGTAGGCAGCCAGCGCTTCGGCATCGCGGGCGCGCAGGCCGACGCGGGAAACGCTTATCGGCGTCGTGGCGGCAAAGGGAAGTCCACTCATGTTCATCTCCGTTCCGACCGGTTGCGCCCGCGATTTCACCATGGTGAGCGGCAGGGCACAGACCGCACCTGCAAAGCTGCGTCGTGTGAGGTTCAAGGCACGCCTCCGGTTCATTGTTCCCCGCCAATATCGTCAGGCGTATTCGTTCACACAATACCGCAAACGTGGAACATATCGTTCACCAAAGCAAAACAGCCTAGCATCCGTTGCAGGAGTCCCGTTCCATCGCTACATGCGGCGCATGAAAGTCAAAGACGCAGAACTCCTTATCGTTCCCGGCTACACCAATTCCGGTCCCGATCACTGGCAATCCCGCTGGGAAGCCAGGCTGTCGAGCGCGCGCCGCGTGGAACAGGCGGAATGGTCGAAACCTGTGCGCGAGGACTGGACGAATACGCTCGCCAACGCGGTCAATGCGGCTGAAAAGCCGGTGGTTCTTGTCGCCCACTCGCTCGGCGTGCCCACCGTCATGCATGCGCTTCCACTTTTCACGCGGCCGGTGGCCGGCGCGTTTCTGGTAGCCCCGCCGGATGTCGCCAATCCGGCGATCAAGCCGAAGCATCTGATGACATTCGGGCCCTATCCGCGCGATCCGCTGCCCTTTCCGTCGATCACGGTGGCGAGCCGCAACGATCCCTATTGCGCCTTCGAGGTCGCCGAGGACATTGCATCCGCGTGGGGCTCGCTGTTCATCGATGCAGGAGAATCGGGACATATCAACGCTGCCTCCGGCCATGGTCCATGGCCGGAAGGGTCGATGACCTTCGCCCATTTCATGAGCCGCCTTTAAGGCGGCCTATCTTGCGCCGATGGACTGCCTCAGGCCCGACAGCAGGCCGGCGGCTCCCTGTGCGATGAGCTGCTGTTCCGAGCCGGTGGCGAGCAGCCGGTAGCCCATCTCCACGAAACGGCCGGCAATGGCCGTGTCGGTAACGTAGATCCCGGCATGCTTGCCGGCTGCCCTCGCCTTCGCCGCCACGGAAGCGACAGCGTCCATCATCTCTTCGAGCGTCGAATTTATCTGGCGCCCCCCGGTCCATGCAATCGACAGGTCGCCGGGTCCAAGGAAGATGGCGTCGATGCCGGGCACTGCCAGAATATCGTCCAGAACGTCGAGCGCTTCGCGCGTTTCGATCATCGCAAAGGACAATATGCGCTCGTTGCTGGTGCGCAGCCATTCCTGATGATCACCCTGTCCGTAGCGGGGAAACGCATATGTCGGCCCCCAGGACCGCTGGCCGAGCGGCGGATACTTCGTTGCGGCGGCAAAAGCCTGCGCATCGGCAAGCGAGTTGATCATCGGCGCGATGACCGCTTCCGCTCCGAAATCCAGCGCGCGGCTGGCCATGTCGAAGCGGCCCACAGGCACGCGCACGAGGGCCGCTTTTCCGGCGGACAGAACCGGGGCGAGACAGCGCAGAACGCTGTCTTCGTTGTGGCCGCCATGCTGCATGTCGAGCGTGACGGCATCAAAGCCCTGCGCCGCCATGATCTCGACGGTCAGCGTATCGGGAACGCCGGACCAGCTCGTCAGCACCACTTCATCGGCTTCAAGACGTTGTTTGAGCGACATGATCTCCTCGCAATCTGATTCCGGAAAAGACGGGAAACATCTGATTTCAAAGAAAAAGCCGCCCGACATGACCGGGCGGCTTCATTTCTCGGCGACGGTTCAGGGATGCGGCGAAGCGGACAACCTCGCGCGACACCTCTGCCTCAGCCGTTCTTGACCTGCTCGGCAGCGGTGGCCAGCAGCTCTTCCATCGTGCGGCGGATCTGGTGGTCGGACTGCTCGACGCCGGCGGCATCGAAATCCTTGCGGATCTTGCGGAACACGTCCTCGTCGCCCACTTCCTCAAAATCGGCCTTCACCACTTCGGTGGCGTAGGCATCGGCATCGGCGCCGCTCTTGCCGAGCTTCTCGGCGGCCCAGAGGCCAAGCAGCTTGTTGCGGCGGGCAATCGCCCTGAACTTCTGTTCTTCGTCCAGCGCGAACTTGCGCTCGAAGCCCTCCTGCCGGTCCTTCATGTTGGTCATGGCGTTACCCTCCGGGTGCAAGCGATTCGATTTTACCATGAATATGGAATGCGAACGCACAAACCAAAAGGCCGGCCTGCGGTCAATATGTGTTGTTGCAGGTCGCGATGCCGCATCGGCCTGCGGCATCGCGTATCTAAAGCGGTGCATGACCGCGATTCCAATTGAGGAAATGGTTCGTTTGCGCTAGAGACCCGGCTGAGCCCATGGTTGCCGCGACGAGCGGCCTGAAAGGGACGGTCACCGTGGCCCGTCCTTCGAGCCAGAGAAAACACCGATATGAAGTCACGCCGTCGCATCTACGAAGGCAAGGCCAAGATTCTCTATGAAGGACCGGAGCCTGGCACGCTGATCCAGTTCTTCAAGGATGACGCCACCGCCTTCAACGCCAAGAAGCACGAGGTGGTGGACGGCAAGGGCGTGCTCAACAACCGCATTTCCGAGCACATCTTCACCCATCTCAATCGCATGGGCATCCCTACCCACTTCATCCGCCGCCTGAACATGCGCGAGCAACTCATCAAGGAAGTGGAGATCATCCCCCTTGAGGTGGTGGTGCGCAATGTCGCCGCCGGCTCGCTGGCCAAGCGCCTCGGCATCGAGGAAGGCACCGTGCTGCCGCGCTCGATCATCGAATTCTACTACAAGGCCGATGCGCTGGACGACCCGATGGTGTCGGAAGAGCACATCACCGCTTTCGGCTGGGCGAGCCCGCAGGAAATCGACGACATCATGGCGCTGGCCATCCGCGTCAACGACTTCCTCTCCGGCCTGTTCCTCGGCGTCGGTATCCAGCTCGTCGACTTCAAGATGGAGTGCGGCCGCCTGTTCGAAGGCGACATGATGCGCATCGTCGTCGCCGACGAGATTTCGCCGGACTCCTGCCGCCTGTGGGACGTCGCCACCCAGGACAAGCTCGACAAGGATCGTTTCCGCCGCGACATGGGCGGGCTGGTCGAGGCTTATCAGGAAGTGGCGCGCCGGCTCGGCATCATGAACGAGAACGAGCCGCCCCGCCCCACGGGACCGGTGCTGGTCGCCTCCGGCCTGCCCAAGGGCTCCAAGCCGCATTGATCTTTTCCGACAGGAGCGACTGAAGCCGTGATCAAGGCCCGCGTTATCGTAACTCTCAAGAACGGCGTGCTCGACCCGCAGGGCAAGGCCATCGAACATGCGCTCGGCGGGCTCGGCTTCGACGGCGTCGGCCAGGTGCGCCAGGGCAAGGTGTTCGACGTGGAGCTCGGCCACAGCGACAAGGCCAGGGCGGAAGCCGACCTCAAGGCCATGTGCGAAAAGCTCCTCGCCAATACGGTGATCGAGAATTACGCGGTGGAGATCGCCTGAGGTGAAGTCAGCCGTCGTCCTCCTCCCCGGCCTCAACCGCGACCGCGACATGATCGCGGCGCTGACAAGGATTTCCGGCCAGCCGCCGGTGACCGTTTGGGAAAGCGACACGGCTATCCCCGATGTCGATCTCATCGTCATCCCCGGCGGCTTCTCCTATGGCGACTATCTGCGCTGCGGTGCGATCGCGGCGCGCATGCCCGCCCTTCGCGCCGTGGCCGAGAAGGCAGCGCAAGGCGTGATGGTCATCGGCGTGTGCAACGGCTTCCAGATCCTCGTCGAGGCCGGCCTGCTGCCGGGCGCCCTGATGCGCAACACCTCGCTGAAATTCGTCTGCCGCGAGGTGAAGCTTGAGGTGGCGAACGCCAACACCGCCTTCACCCGCAACTATCGGCCCGGCCAGATCATCCGCTGCCCGGTCGCGCATCACGACGGCAACTATTTTGCCGACGCAGAGACGCTGGCCCGGCTGGAAGGCAACGGCCAGGTCGTGTTCCGCTATGCCGAGGGCACCAATCCCAACGGCTCGATCAACGACATCGCCGGAATCGTCAACGACAAGGGCAATGTGCTCGGCATGATGCCTCACCCGGAAAACCTCATCGAGGCGGCCCATGGCGGCACAGACGGACGCGCCCTGTTCGAAAGCGCGCTTGGCATAGCCGCATGACGAGGCCAGCTCGCCCTGACCGGCGAGGAAAAGACTGACACGGTTTGCAGCTTCGAGACGGGCGGGCGAATGACAGCTACCTCCAAGATCGTCAGCTTTGCGGTTCTCGCGACAACCTTGCTCGCCCTCGTTTCCTGCCAGTCCGCCTCCAGGGCTCCGACCCAGCCCACCGGCAAGAGCGCCGCGCTGCGCACGATGGAACAAGTGGCGAGCGCAGCGCACAAATGCTGGATCGCCAGCAAGGATCCTGCTTTCCGCCCCTACCAGATGGCCAACGAGCTGAACAATTTCGGCGGCACTCCGCGCTTCCTGCTGGTTCCCGCCAGGCACTATGGCGGCAAGCCGCTGCTGGTGGTGCAGGCAACCGGCAATTCGAGCCGCGTGGACGTTTTCGGCCCGCTGATGGGCGAGGCGCTGGGTTCGCGCATCAGCGCGGACATCACCCGCTGGCAGGGCGGCAATCCGTCCTGCTCATCAGCAGCCTGACTGGATTTACCGCCGCACCTGATCCGATCCGGTGCCAACACAAAACTGCCGCCATGATCCCGGTTCGCCGGAGATCGCAGCCCGATAGCCGAGCCAGGGAACGATGACCATTTCGAACACCCGCCCGATCACCCCGGAACTGATTGCCGCCCATGGGCTGAAGCCGGACGAATATCAGCGCATCCTCGACCTTATCGGGCGCGAGCCGACCTTTACCGAACTTGGCATCTTCTCGGCCATGTGGAACGAGCATTGTTCCTACAAATCCTCGAAGAAGTGGCTGCGCACGCTGCCGACCAAGGGCGATGTCGTCATTCAGGGTCCGGGCGAGAATGCGGGCGTGGTCGACATCGGCGACGGCGATTGCGTGGTCTTCAAGATGGAAAGCCACAACCACCCCTCCTACATCGAGCCCTATCAGGGTGCAGCGACCGGCGTCGGCGGTATCCTGCGCGACGTGTTCACCATGGGCGCGCGGCCCATCGCTGCCATGAACGCGCTGCGCTTCGGCGAGCCCGACCATCCCAAGACACGGCATCTGGTGGCCGGCGTGGTTTCCGGTGTCGGCGGCTACGGCAACTCCTTCGGCGTGCCGACCGTTGGCGGCGAGGTGAATTTCGACGCCCGCTACAATGGCAACATCCTCGTCAACGCCTTCGCGGCCGGCCTCGCGAAGACCGACGGCATCTTCCTCTCAGAGGCGAAGGGCGTCGGCCTGCCGGTCGTCTATCTCGGCGCCAAGACAGGCCGTGACGGCGTCGGCGGCGCAACCATGGCATCGGCCGAGTTCGACGATTCCATCGAAGAAAAGCGCCCCACCGTGCAGGTAGGCGACCCCTTCACCGAAAAGTGCCTGCTGGAAGCCTGCCTTGAGCTGATGGCGTCCGGCGCGGTCATTGCCATTCAGGACATGGGGGCCGCCGGCCTCACCTGCTCCGCCGTCGAGATGGGCGCCAAGGGCGATCTCGGCATCGAACTCGACCTCGACAGGGTTCCGGTGCGCGAGGAGCGCATGTCGGCCTACGAGATGATGCTTTCGGAGAGCCAGGAGCGCATGCTTATGGTGCTGCGGCCCGAAAAGGAAAGGCAAGCCGAGGCGATCTTCACCAAATGGGGCCTCGACTTCGCCATCGTCGGCAAGACCACGGACGACCTGCGCTTCCGCATTCTTCATCAGGGCGAGGAGGTCGCCAATCTCCCGATCAAGGAGCTTGGGGATCAGGCGCCCGAGTACGACCGTCCGTGGGTGGAGCCCGCAAAGCCGGCCGCGCTGGCCGAAAGCGATGTTCCGCAGGCTGACATTGCCGATTCGCTGCTCACGATGCTTGGCGGGCCCGATCTGTCGTCGCGCCGCTGGGTGTGGGAGCAGTACGATACCATGATCCAGGGCAATTCGTTGCAAAGGCCGGGCGGCGATGCGGGCGTGGTGCGCGTCGATGGCCATGACAGCAAGGCGCTCGCCTTCTCCTCCGACGTGACGCCGCGCTATTGCGAGGCCGACCCGTATGAGGGCGGCAAGCAGGCCGTGGCCGAATGCTGGCGCAATCTCACCGCGACCGGCGCGCTGCCGCTGGCCGCGACCGACAACCTCAATTTCGGCAATCCCGAGCGGCCCGAGATCATGGGCCAGTTCGTCCATGCCATCAAAGGCATCGGCGAAGCCTGCCGCGAACTCAACTTCCCGATCGTTTCCGGCAACGTCTCGCTCTACAACGAGACCAACGGGCAAGGCATCCTGCCGACCCCCACCATCGGCGGCGTCGGCCTGCTCGGCGACTGGCGCAAGATGGTCCGCATCGGCTTCGCCGCCGAAGGAGAGCCGATCCTGCTTGTCGGCGCGGCGCAGAACTGGGGTACGCATCTGGGGCAATCGATCTACCTGCGCGACGTGCATGGCCGCACGGACGGTCCGCCCCCGCCGGTGGACCTCGCCCATGAAAAGCGCGTCGGCGACCATGTGCGCGCCCTGATCGCCTCGGGCATCGTCACCGCCTGCCACGACCTTTCTGATGGCGGCCTCGCCGTAGGGCTGGCCGAAATGGCGATGGCATCCGGCATCGGTGCTGCCATCGACACCCCTTCCGCGGACCCGATCCCGGCTTTCTTCGGCGAGGATCAGGGCCGCTATCTGCTGACCCTGTCGATCCGGCCGGACAGCGCCGAATGGGAAGCCCTGCGTGCCGAACAGCAGAAGCTTGGCGTCGCCGCAGCCCTCATCGGCACCACAGGCGGGGCCGAATTGAAACTTGGGCAGGCGCATGCCATATCGGTTGAGAAACTGGTGACCACGCACGAATCGTGGTTCCCGCGCTTCATGGGTACCTGACAGGGAAAACGACATGGCAATGGATGCACGCGAGATCGAGAGGCTGATCAAGGAAGGAATTCCTGACGCTCAGGTCACGATCCGCGACCTTGCCGGCGATGGCGACCATTATGCAGCCGAAGTGGTCGCCGAGAGCTTCCGTGGCAAGAGCCGCGTCCAGCAGCACCAGATGGTCTACGATGCCCTTAAAGGCAATATGGGCGGCGCGCTGCACGCGCTCGCGCTCCAGACCAGCGCGCCGGATTGACGCCGGACGGGCGGCTGCGGGCCGGATCGCCGTGCGTCCATCCGGATGCACAAAGGACGATCTGAATTATCGATAGAGCATCGGAATCACCGAAAACCGGATTCCACTTTCCGGTCCGATGCCCTACCCTTTCTCAAGGACCGTCAGGATGGGGCCGGCTGGATGCTTGCCGCCGATGACGACCTTGCCGGCGCTGGTCAGCGTCGATATGGCGCCATCCAGAAAAAGCGCGTTGCGGCACCCCAGTTCATCGCGGAAGAGGCGGGCGAAGCTCCCAAGGCTTACGGGCTTGCGCGATATGGCCACAACGACGCGGCCTTGCATGTCGATGCCGGCTCCGTTGCGGATGTAACGCGATGCTCCGTCAGGCTCGAAGCGCGGATGTATCTTGCCGTCGATGACGAGCATGGGGCCGGATTGCGTGGCATAAAGCGCATCCGGCAGGGTTTGCGCATAAACCGAAGAGTCCATCACGGCCCCGCGCCCATCCCGGCCGACCATGAAGACGCCATTCGGCTTCATGAAGAAATTGCCCTCGCCATCGTCAAGATTGAGCGGTGTCTTCTCGCGCCCATCGTCGACAAGGAGCCCGACGGGCGACAGGTCCTTGTGATACATGCCGGCGTTCATGGACAGCAGGGGCGTGTTTCCCTGCCCTGCCATTTCAGTTTCGAACGCAAGGAGGGAGCCGAACGGCTTGCCGTTCACATCCTCGTGCACGATGCGGATGTCATGGGCGGCGGGATCGAGCACGCACACGATATGCGTCCCGCCCTCGAAAGCCACATCGCGGCAGGGTTCAGGCAAAGGCACGGCAAGGGATTGCGGCGCCTGCGGGGGCGTTACCGCGCGCATCCACCAGGTCGCGGCAAATCCGGCGACGATCAGCACGGCGGCAAACAGGAAAAGCGACACTATTCTCATGCGTTCATGACGAAATCTGACAGCAGACATGCGCTGCGCCGGACACCCTGGCTATAGCGGACTTGTTTCGAAGCGCACTCGGGGCTATTTGATTGGTGAATTTGTGGCCTGATTTCCTGCAGGCCTGAAAGGATTGGCCATGAGCGGAATCAACGATTACATCGACAGCGAAGTCAAGAACAACGACGTCGTCCTGTTCATGAAGGGCACGCCGGGGTTCCCGCAGTGCGGTTTCTCCGGACAGGTCGTGCAGATTCTCGACTATGTCGGCGTGGACTACAAGGGCATCAACGTGCTCGACTCCAGCGAATTGCGCCAGGGCATCAAGGATTACTCCAACTGGCCGACCATTCCCCAGCTCTACGTCAAGGGCGAATTCGTGGGAGGCTGCGACATCGTGCGCGAGATGTTCCAGGCCGGTGAGTTGCAATCCTTCTTCGACGAGAAGGGCATCAAGGTCAAAGGCGCGGCCTGACCTGATTTTTTGCGCTGCCACGGCAGCGCCGCATATTTCGTTCAAAGGCGCTGGTGCCCCCAGCGCCTTTGCTGCTCTCTGGAATTATGCGTTTCCGGGTGAGTTTTCACTCGCTTTCAAGCCCGGAAGCGCCCGACAGATTTGAAGGTTTTTCCTATGGACGCGACCGCCAAAACGGCTCCGCCCCGGCTGCTCGGCATGGGCAAGATGGAGTTCATCGCCATGATGGCGATGCTCATGGCGCTCAATGCGCTGGCTATCGACATCATGCTTCCGGGGCTTCAGGAAATCGGCGCGACCCTCGGCGTCGAAAGCGAAAACCACCGGCAGTACGTCATCTCTGCCTATCTGCTCGGCTTCGCCGTAGCGCAGCTGGCCTACGGGCCGCTCGCGGATCGGTTCGGCAGACGCACACCGATGCTTGTGGGGCTTGGCATCTACATCGTGGCGGCCTTTGCCGGCGCGATTGCGCCAACTTTCACCAGCCTGCTCCTGATGCGTTTTCTTCACGGCATCGGCTCGGCGGCGACGCGCGTCATCACCGTCTCCATCATCCGCGATGTGTTCGGCGGCCGCCAGATGGCCGAGGTCATGTCTCTGGTGATGATGGTGTTCATGATCGTGCCAGTGATCGCGCCGGGCACCGGCCAGATCATCATGCTGTTCGCCGAATGGCACATGATCTTCGTGTTCATGGGCCTGGCCGGCATCGTCGTCACCATATGGATGGCAATGCGCCTGCCCGAAACGCTGGACCCTGCGGACCAGCGTCCCTTCAACCTGCGTTCGATCTTTCAGGCGTTCCGGGTGGTGCTCACAAACCGTGTGGCGCTGTGCTACACGCTTGCCAGCACCTTTATCTTCGGCTCCCTGTTCGGCTTCATCAATTCCGCCCAGCAGGTCTATGTAGGGATCTACGATCTCGGCACGATGTTCCCTGTGGTGTTTGCCGCCGTGGCGGCCTTCATGGCCCTGTCGTCCTATCTGAATTCGCGGCTTGTGGGGCGCTTCGGAATGCGTCGCCTGTCCCATGCGGCACTGATCGGCTTTACCGCTGTCAGCGCCATCTGGTTCGTCCTGTCGCTGTTCGGCACGATCGCCTTCCCGCTGTTCCTGACCCTGTTTGCGCTGGCGATGTTCCAGTTCGGCCTCATCGGTTCGAATTTCAACTCGCTGGCCATGGAGCCGCTCGGCCACGTAGCCGGCACCGCTTCCTCGGTTCTCGGTTTCATGGGAACGGCTGGCGGCGGCGCGATCGGCGCATTGATCGGACAGGCGTTCGACGGCACCACGACACCGCTGGCGCTGGGCTTCCTCAGCGTTTCGGTGATCGGAATGGCGTTCGTTCTGATTGCGGAGCGCGGCAAGCTGTTCCAGGCTCACCACAAGCCGGTCTGACATTCCGTCAATGCGGGGTTGCGCCACCGAGGTTCAGCCCCGCAAAGTCGAACAGGTTCCGGTCGAGCAAATGCGAGGGGCGCACATTGGCCAACGCCCGGATCATCGTATCCTTGCGGCCCGGCATCTTTCTTTCGATATCGTCGAGCATCGCCTTCATCAGGTTGCGCTGGAGCC
This sequence comes from Mesorhizobium sp., assembly GCA_022833215.1. Taxonomy (GTDB): domain Bacteria; phylum Pseudomonadota; class Alphaproteobacteria; order Rhizobiales; family Rhizobiaceae; genus Mesorhizobium. The sequence goes on from JAIPUZ010000013.1 coordinate 142,541, forward strand.
CGTCCTGACTGCCGCACAGGTCGCAGGGGATGATGGGAAACCGCATGGCGGCGGCGAATTTCGCCAGATCCGCTTCGGCGCAGAAGCTCAGCGGCCGCAGCACCATCACATCGCCTTCGTCGTTGAGCAGCTTGGGCGGCATGGCCGCAAGGCGACCGCCATGGAACAGGTTCATGAAGAAGGTTTCGAGGATATCCTCGCGATGATGGCCCAGAACCAGCGCCGAGCAGCCCTCCTCCCGCGCGACGCGATAAAGATGGCCGCGACGCAGACGCGAGCATAACGAGCAGTAGGTGCTCGATTCCGGCAGCTTGTCGGTAACGATCGAATAGGTGTCCTGATACTCGATGCGATGGGAAATGCCGTTGGCGTTGAGATAATCCGGCAGGATATGCTTGGGGAAATTCGGCTGGCCCTGGTCGAGATTGCAGGCGAGCAGGTCCACGGGCAGAAGCCCGCGCCATTTCAGATCGAGCAGCAGAGCCAGAAGCCCGTAGGAATCCTTGCCGCCGGAAAGCGCCACCAGCCACCGCTCGCCCGGCCTGACCATGGCGAAATCCTCGATCGCCTGCCGCGTCTGCCGTAAAAGGCGTTTGCGCAGCTTGTTGAACTCCACGGAAGACGGCACCGACGCGAACATGGGATGGCAGCCATTGTCGGCCTGCGGTGCGGTGTCTTCGGTGAGCAACGGCATATGCATGACGAGCGTGCCTTCAATCTTTCCAGGAACAGCGGGCGTTCCGGCGAACGCTGCCTCCCCTGCTCCGGCTTCTTTTCCTGGCCGCATTTATGCGACGTCGGACGCCCGCAATAGAACATCGAACGGACAAGTGGAAACAGGTTTTTTATCGCTCCTCCTGACAAGAGGGGCAAAAGAAAAGGCCGCCTCGAAGGCGGCCTTTCCAATACCGTATCCCGGCTCGATCAGCGCGAGTAGAACTCGACCACCAGGTTCGGCTCCATCTGGACCGCGTAAGGCACATCCGACAGGTTCGGTACGCGAGCATAGGTGGCGACCATCTTGTTGTGGTCGACTTCAATGTAGTCAGGCACATCGCGCTCGGCGAGGCCAACAGCTTCCAGAACGATGGTGAGCTGCTTCGACTTCTCGCGCACCTCGATAACGTCACCCGCCTTGCAGCGGTAGGAACCGATATTGACGCGGCGGCCGTTCACATTGACGTGGCCGTGGTTCACGAACTGGCGCGCGGCGAAGATCGTCGGAACGAACTTGGCACGGTAGACGATGGCGTCGAGGCGCGACTCCAGCAGGCCAATCAGGTTCTCCGGGGTGTCGCCACGGCGACGGGCAGCTTCCTCATAGGTCTTGCGGAACTGCTTTTCGGAAATGTCGCCGTAGTGCCCCTTCAGCTTCTGCTTGGCGCGGAGCTGCAGGCCGAAGTCGGACAGCTTGCCCTTGCGGCGTTGGCCATGCTGGCCCGGACCATATTCACGACGGTTGACCGGGGACTTCGGGCGGCCCCAGATATTTTCGCCAAGACGGCGGTCGATCTTGTACTTTGCGGATTCGCGCTTGCTCATCGCATTCCCTTTCAAACAAAATACCCTCGGCCCCATGGCCGCGGGGAAGGAAACGCGCCCTCCTCTGGCCTCCTTTTTCGAGACCTGACAGGATTGTCCGCGCCAAGCGACGGACCATCCACGGGACACGTCAAACGAAACAACCGGGCTTGCGGCCCGGTGCTTCGCGGTTTCCACTAGAGGGATCGGCCTGCGCTGTCAAGCGCACGTGCCGTTTGCGGCGGCATCGAAAGCCGCTCGCGCCTCTCGCAACCGGTCGCGGTTCTGCGCGGCCCAGTCTCCCAGCGAACCGATGGGAACCGCGATGGAGCGCCCAAGCGCGGTAAGCGCGTATTCCACTTCCGGCGGAGTGGTGGGTCTCACAGTGCGGCTCACCAGCCCGTCACGCTCGAGAGAACGCAGGGTCACCGTCAGCATGCGCTGCGATATGCCCTCGATGGACCGCCGCAACGCGTTGAACCGCATCGGGGCCGGCTGAAGGTTGATGATGACAAGCAGGCTCCATGTGTCGCCCACACGGTCCAGCACGTCACGGATGGGGCAGCTGCCATTGCCGTCCTCCGCAAAACCCGGAGAGGCATGCAACAGCGGCGCGGGCCTCTCGCTTTCCGGCATGCCTGGAGCGACCTTTCCGACAATGGCATTCATGGCGGTTCCTTCCGTGTAACCTGGGCACGAAATCATGCGTTCTTACAAACGTCGTCGCTCCCTGCTACATAGTTACCGTTAATAACCAGATTATGCAATGTGCCTGTATAGCAGGGCATCAGGAGAGAACATGACCCAGACCGCAGACCTTCTTGTCACCGGCGCTTCCGGCCATCTCGGCAAAGCCGTGCTCACCCACCTCATCGAGACGCTGAACGTGCCGGCCGGCCGCATCGTCGCCACCAGCCGCAAGCCGCAGGACCTTGGCAACTGGGCGGCGCACGGCGTTACCGTCCGCAAGGCGGATTATGACGACCCCTCCGGCCTTGGCGATGCGTTCGCGGGCATCGGTCGCCTGCTGCTCATCAGCACCGACGCGCTCGACGAACCGGGCAAGCGCCTGCGCCAGCACAAGGCCGCAATCGAGGCTGCCGACAAGGCTGGTGTATCGCACATTGTCTACACGTCCCTGCCCGATGCAGAGACCTCTCTGGTGTCGTTTGCGCCCGATCACGCCGGCACGGAAGCCGCCATAAAGGCAAGCGGCATCGAAGGCCACACCCTGCTGCGCAACAGCTGGTACTCCGAAAACGTCCTCCACGCGCTTCCCCATGCACTGGAGACAGGCAAGTGGTTCACCGCAGCCGGCAAGGGCGGCACCTCCTACATCGCCCGCGACGATCTCGGCCTTGCTGCGGCGATCGCGCTCGTGTCGGATTTTTCCGGCAAACGCACGCTCAGCCTCTATGGCGCGAAGCCGTGGACGGTCGATGAGGTTGCAGAACTTGCGCGCAAAGCGACCGGCAAGCCGCTTGAGGTCGTGCAGGTTCCTGTCGAGGGGCTGGTTCAGGGGATGATCGGGGCCGGACTACCCGAGCCCGTGGCCCGCGTGTTCGCTTCCTTCGATGCGGCCGCTGCTGCCGGCAACCTTGCCGGCTCGCCGGCAGATTTCAAGGCGCTGACCGGTCGCGATCCGCAGTCTTTCGAAGACTGGTTCGCCAGCAACGCCGTCCCGGTGCTGACGCAGGCCGGCTGACTTTTTCGGGTGGGGGCTATTTGCCCTCACCCGCCTTGCTTGTGCTCAGGCAGGCCCTTGTGCCTGGTCTCGGCGAATTCCTCGAGCTCTTTTTCGCTCATCGATTCATACATTTCTCTTGAAGCGCCCCTGAGCTTGCTCTTGGGCGTTTCACCGCGTTTGGCGGACAGGGCCGCCCCTGCTGCCTTCTGCTGGGCTTTGGATCTTGCTGGCATGATGGCGTTCTCCTTTCAGGAGAAAACGCCCGCCTTCTGTGCATGTTCCATCACATCGGGATCGTCAGGCCGAACCCCTGCATCAGGCGCCGTGTGGCGAAATCCGGCTTGCCGGAAGTGAACACGGCAATATCGGGCTCCGCGTCGGTTGCGTCCTGCCGGGGGCGCGCGTCGCTCACCAGCAAGGACAGCGCGCGCCGGGCGATGGCTTCGGCCGGATCGAGCCAGTCCACCGGCCAGGGTGCGGTCTTGCGCATGCGGTTTGCCAAAAACGGATAGTGCGTGCAGGCAAGCACGACGATGTCGGTGCGCTCTCCATCCTGCTCCACGAAACAGGGCGCAATTTCCGCTTTCACCTGCTCTTCGTCGACGAAGCCGTCGCGCATGTAGACTTCGGCAAGCGACGCCAGCCGCTCCGAGCCGACGAGCCGCACATGGCATTTTCTCGCCCACTGATGGATAAGGTCGCGCGTATATTGCCGCTTCACCGTTCCGGGCGTCGCCAGCACCGAAACGAGCCCGGACCGGGTGCGCTCGGCAGCGGGCTTGATCGCCGGAACGGTGCCCACGAAGGGATGTCCGGGAAAGCGCCGACGCAGATCGTCGATCACCAGCGTCGAGGCCGTATTGCAGGCGATGACAGAGATTTCGGGCCGGTAGCGCTCAAGCAGCGTGGCGAAGAGCTCCAGAATGTGGGCCCGCAATGCCGGTTCCTCCCATGCCCCGTAGGGAAACCCCGCATCGTCGGCAACGTAGATGAAGCGGCGATCCGGCATCAGCACCCGCGCCTCGCGCAGCACGGTCAGGCCGCCGACACCGGAATCGAACATCAGGATCGGCTGTTCAGTCACCGTCGGGCTCCTCTGCCGCGCCCGAGGATCGTTGGGAAGGCGACGCGGCAAGACCTGAAGACGGGCGGGTATATGCCGCGCCGCGCGGCGAACCGCGGGTGAAGCGATCCAGAGACGTGACGACGCCGCGCAGCACGCGCAGTTCCGCGCCGGCAAACCCGGCCCGCGTCAGAACGGAACGCAGATTGTCCACCATCTTCGCCTTCTTCTCGGGCGGACGGAAATAGCCGCGCGCTTCCAGCGCTTCTTCCAGATGGTCGAACAGACCCAGCAGTTCTTCCTTGGTTGCCGGCTCCATTTCCGGGCCACGGAAATTGGTCCGCGTTTCGTCCTCGAAGCCCGACTTCATCCATTCATAAGACATCAGCAGCACCGCCTGCGCGATGTTGAGGGACGCAAAGCCCGGATCGACCGGGAAGGTCACGATCTCGTCGGCGAGGCCAACCTCGTCATTGTTGAGACCGAAGCGCTCGCGCCCGAAGAAGATGCCTGTGCGCTGCCCCGCTTCACAACGTGCCCTGAGCGCCCTGCCCGCCTCCACCGGCCCACGCACCGGCTTGAAGCCATCGCGCTCGCGCGCCGTGGTGGCGAAGATGAAATTCAGGTCGGCAATCGCAGACGGCAGGTCGCCGAACACGCGCACGGCATCGATCACATGGTCTGCCTTGCTGGCCGCCGCCCTTGCCTTCTCGCTTGGCCAGCCGTCACGCGGATTGACCAGCCGCAGCTCGGTCAGCCCGAAATTGGCCATGGCGCGCGCCACCATGCCGATGTTCTCGCCGAGCTGCGGCTCGACCAGAATGATCACCGGTCCCGTGGAGGGTGTTGCTTCGTCTGGGGCGTTCGCTGAAGGCATGGAGGTCCGGCGATTGAATGCATGGAGGGCAGTAGCCGTCCCTGCCATATCCGCCCGGCAAAATGAAGGCATTTCGCGCCCACCGACCCGACCAAAGGACGAGACTGGCACACTCCTGATAAAGCCCTGCACGATTTGCGCCCCATCACTTGCTTTGGTATAGGGGCGCATCCTTAACGCCCTACCGTTCCGGCAAGGCCATTTTCCAAGACGAGGCAGTTTTCATGGCGAAGATCAAGGTGGCGAACCCGGTCGTCGAGCTCGACGGCGACGAGATGACCCGCATCATCTGGCAGTTCATCAAAGACAAGCTGATTCACCCCTATCTCGACATCGATCTCGAATATTACGACCTCGGCATCGAGCACCGCGACGCCACGGACGATCAGGTGACCATCGACGCCGCGAACGCCATCAAGAAGCACGGCGTCGGCGTGAAGTGCGCCACCATCACGCCGGACGAGGCGCGCGTCGAGGAATTCAAGCTCAAGAAGATGTGGAAGTCGCCGAACGGCACGATCCGCAACATCCTCGGCGGCACCATCTTCCGCGAGCCGATCATCATGAAGAACGTGCCGCGTCTGGTTCCCGGCTGGACCCAGCCGATCGTCGTCGGCCGCCATGCCTTCGGCGACCAGTACCGCGCAACCGACTTCCGCTTCCCCGGCAAGGGCAAGCTGACCATCAAGTTCGTGGGCGAAGACGGCCAGACCATCGAGCATGAAGTGTTCGATGCGCCCGGCTCCGGCGTGGCCATGGCCATGTACAACCTCGACGAATCGATCCGCGAATTCGCACGCGCCTCGCTGAACTATGGCCTGCTGCGCAACTATCCGGTCTACCTGTCGACCAAGAACACCATCCTCAAGGCCTATGACGGCCGCTTCAAGGACATCTTCCAGGAAGTCTACGAGAAGGAGTTCGAGGCGCAGTTCAAGGAGCGCAAGATCTGGTACGAACACCGCCTGATCGACGACATGGTCGCCTCCTCGCTGAAGTGGTCCGGCGGCTATGTATGGGCCTGCAAGAACTATGACGGCGACGTCCAGTCCGACACCGTGGCGCAGGGCTTCGGCTCACTCGGCCTGATGACCTCGGTGCTGATGACGCCGGACGGCAAGACCGTCGAAGCGGAAGCCGCGCACGGCACCGTGACTCGCCACTACCGCCAGCACCAGAAGGGCGAGCAGACCTCGACCAACTCCATCGCCTCCATCTTCGCATGGACGCGCGGTCTCGCGCACCGCGCCAAGCTGGACGACAACGCCGATCTCAAGCGCTTTGCCGAGACGCTGGAGCGCGTCTGCATCCAGACCGTCGAGAGCGGCTTCATGACCAAGGACCTGTCGCTGCTGATCGGCCCCGACCAGCCGTGGCTGTCGACCACCGGCTTCCTCGACAAGGTCGACGAGAACCTTCAGAAGGCGATGGCCTGACACGAATGACCTCCGGCTTGCCTTCGCAAGCCGGCAACGGACAAAAAGGGCGCTTTCCGGAAACGGGAACCGCCCCTTTTCTTTGCCCGATCCTCCCCTGAAAAGTACGCATCCGGCTGGGGCCGCCTTGATGTCGTGATGTGAATCTGTCGCTTTGTCCTTATGGACAGTAGTAAGGACAGATATCGGAATCCGGTGAGCCGGCTTGAGATCGTTGA